>NZ_JBLUQD010000008.1:0-346376 GCF_048068415.1 Pseudomonas sp. NY15463 | reverse complement strand
CGCAGAGCAAAGCGCCGACGCGCCGCTGGGCAACTGGCTGACGATCAATGGCCACGTGTATGGCGGCGAGCTGAGCCTGGGCTGGACGTTCAGTACCGAGCAGTTCGATGTACAGACCCTACAGGCCCTGGCCGACGACTACGCTGACGAACTGCGTGCACTGATCGCCCATTGCATCGAGCCGCAGCATCGTGGGCTGACACCGTCGGACTTCCCTCTGGCACGTGTGACCCAGGCTCAACTGGACCGTCTTGCGATCGCGCCCGAGCAGGTTGAAGACCTCTATCCACTGGCGCCGATGCAACGTGGCATGTTGTTCCACACGCTCTACGAAGCCAGTGCCGGCGACTACCTGAACCAGATGCGCCTGGATGTCGATGGCCTCGACGCAGAGCGATTCCGCGCCGCCTGGCAGGCCACCTTGGACGCTCAGGAGGTATTGCGCAGTAGTTTCGTCTGGGACGGCGACCTGAATGAGCCGTTGCAGGTTGTGCAGCGGCGTTTGAGCATACCGTTCGTGCTGCACGACTGGCGCGGTCGGGACGATCTTGAGAGCGCTTTGGCGAGCTTGGCGCGTGCTGAGCTTGCCCAAGGTTTTGACCTGGGCGCAGCGCCGTTGCTGCGGGTGGTGCTGGTGCAGGTGGCAGACGATCGTCACCACCTGATCCACACCCACCACCATATCCTCATGGATGGCTGGAGCCATTCGCAACTGATGGGCGAGGTGTTGCAGCGTTACAACGGCCAGGTTTTGCCAGCCCGGCAAGGGTACTTCCGTGACTACATCGCCTGGTTGCAACGCCAGGACAGTGATCAGGCCCAAGCGTTCTGGCGTGGGCAACTGAAGATCGTCGAGGAACCGACCCGCTTGGTACAAGCGCTGGCCAACTTGCGTGCGGCGGATGCCAATAATCAGGGGCATGGTGGCTTCGGCATGCGTCTGGATAACTTACAGACCACCGCCCTCGTCGAATTTGCCCGGCGCCAGAAAGTGACGCTCAATACCCTGGTGCAGGCCGCCTGGCTCTTGCTGTTGCAACGTCATACCGGGCAGCAAGCGGTGGTGTTTGGTGCAACGGTGGCCGGTCGGCCGGCCGAGCTGCGCGGTGCCGAACAGCAGGTGGGCTTGTTCATCAACACCTTGCCGGTGGTCGCAGCACCACTGCCGCATGAAAGCGTGCAGGCCTTGCTACAGCGCGTGCAGGCGCAGAACCTGGCACTGCGCGAGTATGAGCACACGCCTTTGTTCGATGTGCAACGCTGGGCAGGGCAGGGGGCACAGTCGTTGTTCGACACCTTGCTGGTGTTCGAGAACTATCCGGTGGCTGATGCGCTGCAAGCGCAGGCCCCTGAAGGGTTGCAGTTCTTCGGCATCGGCAACCACGAGCAGACCAATTACCCGCTGACACTGTCGGTTACCCACGCTGCGACGCTCAGTCTGCATTTCAGCTACGCCCGCGCCGCGTTCACCGAGGCGACGATAGAAACCCTGGCGGGGCGCTTGGGCAACCTTCTGTTGGCCATGCAGTCCGACGCCGGCCAGGCGCTGAGCGAGCTGGCATGGCTGGATGCGGCCGAGCGCCAGCAACTGGATGACTGGGCCATTGCGCCACTGGATTGCCCTGACGACGCGCCGGTGCATGTGCAGTTCGAGGCCCAGGTCGCGCGCACGCCAGAGGCGACGGCGCTGATGTTCCAGACCAGCAGCCTGACTTACACGATGCTCAACCAGCAGGCCAACCGCCTGGCCAGGCAGTTGGTGGCCCTGGGGGTCGGACCTGACGTATTGGTCGGTATCGCCGCTGACCGCGGTCTGGACATGATCGTCGGCCTTCTGGCCGTGCTCAAGGCAGGCGGTGGCTATGTACCGTTGGATCCGAACTACCCGGCAGATCGTTTGCTGTGCATGATCGAGGACAGCGGCATCACGCTGTTGCTCAGCCATACCCACCTCATGCAGCGCCTGGCCGTTCCCGATACGCTGCCGCGTCTGTATCTGGACCAGCCAGAGTCCTGGGCGGGGCAGTCATCGGACAATCTGACCCACCGGGTCGAGACTGGCAACCTGGCGTATGTGATGTTCACCTCCGGCTCTACCGGGCGCCCCAAGGGGGTTGGTATCAGTCACCTGGCCTTGGCGCGGCATGCCCACGTCGCCTTGGACTTCTTTGCCCTGGATGGCAACGACCGCGCCTTGCAGTTCTCGACGTTCAACTTCGATGGTTTCGTCGAGCAACTGTACCCGGCGTTGATC
This sequence comes from Pseudomonas sp. NY15463, assembly GCF_048068415.1. Lineage (NCBI taxonomy): Bacteria > Pseudomonadati > Pseudomonadota > Gammaproteobacteria > Pseudomonadales > Pseudomonadaceae > Pseudomonas > Pseudomonas sp. NY15463. The sequence continues at coordinate 344,122 of NZ_JBLUQD010000008.1, read as the reverse complement.
TGCGGTGCGTCGGTCGTCCTGCGCGGCAATGAGATCTGGGACAGCGAGACCTTCTATCGCGAACTGATCGACAAGCAGATCAGCGTAGCCGACCTGACCACCGCTTACTGGAACATGTTGGCCAAGGACTTCGCCGCCCACGGGCCGCGCGACTATGGGCGCCTGCGACAGGTGCACGGCGGTGGCGAGGCCATGCCGGTCGAGGGCCTTAGCGCGTGGCAGGCAGCGGGACTTGGACACGTGCGCCTGCTCAATACCTACGGTCCCACCGAAGCGACGGTGACTGCAACGACCCTCGATTGCAGTGACTACATCAGTGGGCATCTGCCGATGCCGCTGACCCTGCCGATTGGTCGGGTGCTACCGGGGCGCAGCATCTATTTGCTCGAAGACAGCGGCCAGCCGGCGCCTATGGGGGTGATGGGCGAATTGGTCATTGGTGGCGAGCTACTGGCACGCGGATACCACGGTCGTCCCGGACTGACCGCCGAACGTTTCCTGCCGGACCCGTTCGGTGCTCCAGGCGCTCGCCTGTACCGTACGGGCGACCTGGCGCGCTATCGCGCCGAAGGGCTGATCGACTATGTCGGGCGCATCGACCATCAGGTGAAGATACGCGGTTTCCGCATCGAACTGGGGGAGATCGAGGCGCGTCTGGTCGAGCACGCACAGGTCCATGATGCGGTGGTGGTCGCGCAGCAAGGTGGCGCCGGTCACCAACTGGTCGCGTACCTGGTGCCAAGCCGCGCCGATGTGGTCCTGGCCGATGAGGCAAAAGCGGCTGCACTGCGCGACAGCGTCCGCGCCTATTTGCGCGATACGCTACCGGATTACATGGTGCCAGCGTTCCTCATGCTGCTCGCCCGCTTGCCGCTGAGCCCGAATGGCAAGCTTGATCGCAAGGCGCTGCCAACGGTGGATGCGAGCTTGTCACAGCAGGCCTATGTGGCGCCGCAGACTGCGCTGCAAGAGCGTCTGGCGCAGATCTGGCAAGACGTGTTGACGCTCGAACGGGTAGGGGTAACTGACAACTTCTTCGAAGTGGGCGGCGACTCCATTGTGTCTATCCAGGTGGTCAGCCGTGCCCGCCAGGCTGGCATCCTGTTCACCCCCAAGGCGCTGTTCGAGCACCAGACCATCGAAGCCTTGGCGCAGGTGGTTACGGTGGCCGAGCTGGCGCAGGCACAGCAGACAGCCGCCGCTGGAACGTTGGCCTGCATGCCGTTGAGTGGCGAGCTGGCTGCCCAATGGTGCGAGCTTTCGGTGCCTGCGGCGCTTGATGCGCAGACCTTGCAGCAGGCGCTGCGTACCCTGGTGGCACGGCACGACAGCCTGCGCCTGAGCGTGGAGGTCGCTGTCGAGGGCCTGCAGGGCAAGTACCTTGATCTTGATGCCCTGGATGAGCGCTGGAAAGACGTCGCATTGCTGATCGACGCTGAACCGCAACTGCAAGTGCGCCAAGCCCTGGCGGACAGCCTTGAGCCGACCCAGGGGGTATTGCTGCGTGGCGCACTGGGGGCTGTCGTAGAGGGCCGGCGCCCGTTGCTGCTGGTGGCGGCAGGCGAGGTCTTCGACGCCGATGCCTGGCATGTTCTGCGCGAAGAACTCCAGGCGCTGTGCGAGCAGCGCGAGCTGCCACCGCGCAGCCATACCTGGCAGTACTGGCTTGCGCGTCTACAGGAGCAGGCCGGCGATCAAGCGGACTTCTGGCGTGACCAGCAGTTGGCAGCGGTTGATCGCCTGCCGCTTCATGGCGCAGGCCATGGGTATTACGTGCGCCAGGACAGCCTGTCCAGCACGCACAGTTGGCAACTGCTGGAACTCGCGCCGACCGCCTATCGCACCACACCGGCCGAGCTGCTGTTGACCGCGCTGGTGCGTGTGGTGGGCCGTACTACGCTGGCACCGGCAGTGCGCGTTGCGCTCACCCCGGCGCGAGCGACACTGGGCTGCGACGTGCAGCATGCCATTGGCCGCTTTGCCAACCCGTTCCCGTTGCGCCTGGTGGTCGAGAGCGACCTGGCCTGCGCGATCAAATCGGTGAAAGAGTGCCTGCGCGGAGTGCCGTTGCACGGCGCTGCCTTTGCTCTGGCGCAGGGGGGCGCCGAGGCTTGGCCGCAACTGGCATTCAGGCATGATCCCCAGCGCCCGGCGCCCGGTGCCTGGGAGCAGCACGGGGCGGGCAGCATGGCCACGTTGCCTGGCTTGCACCTGTCCAGCGTGGTCAGCGATGGGCACTTGCAATTGCACTGGCAACTGGTTGGCGAGGGGCATGCGCATGACCTGGATACGCTGGCGCAGGACTACCTGCACGCGTTGCAGCAGATCATCGAGCACTGCCTGGATCCGCACAATCAGGGGGTGACGCCGTCGGACTTCCCGTTGGCTGCACTGACTCAGGCCGAGCTGGATCGCCTGCCGGTGCCAGCGGTCGACATCGAGGACATCTACCCGCTCTCGCCGATGCAGGAAGGCATGCTGTTCCACAGTGTCAACGACGATGACAGTGAGCTGTACATCAACCAGTCCAGCCTGTCGATCGGCGGTCTGGACGTGGGGCGCCTGCGTGCTGCCTGGACCTTCGTCACCGAGCGCCATGCCATCCAGCGCAGCAGCTTCCATTGGCAGGCCGGCCTGGCCAGGCCGCTGCAGGTGGTGCACCGCCAGGTGGAACTGGACATTCGCGAGCTTGACTGGCGCCACACCGCGGTCGACGAGCAGCGTATCGCCGAACTCAACCGCCGCGAGCGTGAGCGCAGCTTCGAGCTTGCCATTGCGCCGCTGCACCGGTTGTTGCTGGTGCGCTTGGATGACGACCGCTACCAGATGATCTGGACGAGCCATCACATACTCATGGATGGCTGGAGCAGCTCGCGGTTGTTTGCCGAGGTGCTACAGCACTACGCCGGCATCGAGGTGCCTGCGCAGGTGGGCAACTACCGTGACTTCATCGCCTGGCTGGTAAGCCAGGACCGAACTGCGCTGGAGCAGTTCTGGCGCGAGCGCCTGCGGCCGTTGGAAGAGCCGACGCTGCTCGCGCAGGCGGTGCACCCTCAGCATGCAGAGCCGCTGCCGGGCCACCAGGCTTTGTATTCCTCCTGGGATCCAGCGCAGACCGTGCGCCTGCAACAGCATTGCCGGCGCCTGCGCATTACCCTCAACACCTTGGTACAAGCGGCGTGGCTGCTGGTGCTGCAACGTTACACTGGCCAGCGCACCCTGGCGTTCGGCGCGACCGTGGCAGGCCGCCCTGAAAGCCTGCCGGGTGCCGACAGTATGCTGGGTCTGTTCATCAATACCTTGCCGGTGATCCAGACGCTGGAGCCCGAACAACCACTGGCCGACTGGCTGCGTGCGTTGCAGGCCTACAACCTGGACATTCGTGACTATTCCCAGGCGCCGCTGGCCGATGTGCAGCGGTGGTCGGGGCTGGGTGCCCAGGGCTTGTTCGACAGCATCATCGTGTTCGAGAACTACCCTATCGACCAGCGCCTGAACGAGGACATCGATACTGGCCTGACCTTTGGCAACAGTGCCAGCCAAGGCCTGACCAACTTCCCGATGGACTTGGCTGTCAACCTGGGCGAGCGCCTAAGCATCGAGTACATGTACCTGCGCAGTAGCTTCAGTCATGAGGCGGTCGAAGGGATCCGGCGCTGCATGGAACAGACCCTCGATGCGTTAGTGGAGGCCTCGCCGCACATGCCGCTGGGCAACTTGCCGCGTCTGGACGAGGCCCAGCATCGCGCCCTGAGCCAATGGAGTGCAGCCCCAGCGGACGCGTACCAGGCCCTGACACTGCCCCAGCTGATTGCACGGCATGCCGTGCAGCAACCCAAGGCCATCGCCGTACAGTGTGCCGATGTGGTGATGGACTACGCCACGCTCGATAGCCGCGCCAACCAGCTGGCCCATGCCCTGATCGCCCAAGGGGTCGGGCCTGAGTGTGTGGTCGGGGTTGCCATGCAGCGCTCTGCGGACCTGCTGGTGGCGCTGCTGGCGGTACTCAAGAGCGGTGCGGCCTATGTGCCGCTGGATATCGACTACCCGCCGGAGCGTCTGGCGTACATGATCGAGGATTCGGCGATGGTGCTGCTGCTGACCGAGCAGCCGCTGCGTGCGCGCTTTGACCTGCCGCCGGCGCTGGCAGTGATGGAGGTCGACCAGTTCGACGCCAGCCTGCATGACCGGCAGGCACCGCCCAGCCGGGTATGTGCCGATTCCCTGGCATACCTGATCTACACCTCTGGCTCGACCGGCCGGCCCAAGGGCGTCGCGGTGGCGCATGGGCCGATCAGTGCGCATTGTCAGGCCATCGCTCGGCTGTATGAGATGGACGCCGACACCCGCGAGCTGCATTTCATGTCGTTTGCCTTCGACGGTGCCCATGAGCGTTGGCTCAGCACGTTGTTCGCCGGAGGCACTCTGGTGCTGCGCGACAACGAGCTGTGGACACCTGAGCAGACCTGTGCGGCCTTGCACCGCCACGGGATTAGCATCGCGTGCTTCCCACCGGCGTATCTCAAGCAACTGGCCGAGTTCGTGCAGAGCAGCGCCGAGCTGGCACCGCCGGTGAGGATCTACTGCTTTGGCGGAGATGCCGTGCCTGAGCAGACGTTCGAGCAGGTCAAGGCCGCGCTCAGGCCGCGCTATTTCACCAATGGCTATGGCCCCACCGAAACGGTAGTCACGCCCATGCTGTGGAAGGCGGCCGGCGAGGAGCGTTGTGGCGCCGCTTATGCGCCGATCGGACGAGCAGTAGGACAACGCTCGCTGTACATCCTCGACGATGACCTGCGGCCGCTGCCAGCGGGCTTTGCCGGTGAGCTGTACATCGGCGGGCAGGGGCTTGCGCGTGGCTATCATCGCCGGCCGGATGCCAGTGCCGAGCGCTTTGTGCCCAATCCGTTCGGCGCTGCGGGTGAGCGTTTGTACCGCACCGGGGACTTGGTACGCCTGCGCCCCGATGGGCTCGTCGATTATGTGGGGCGGATCGACCATCAGGTGAAGGTGCGCGGTTTCCGCATCGAGTTGGGCGAGATCGAGGCGCGCCTGCGCCAGCAGCCCGGCGTCACCGATGCCTTGGTGATCGCTCGCGAAAGTCCGTCGGGCAAGCAACTGATCGGTTACGTGGTCGGCCCGCAAGGGGATGAGCAGGGAGGCCTGTTGAAGGCGGCCCTGCGCCAGTCGCTGCCCGATTACATGGTGCCGGCGCAGATCCTGTGCCTGTCGCGCTTCCCGCTCACGCCCAACGGCAAGCTCGACCGACGTGCGTTGCCTGAACCGCAGTTCGAGGCGCAAAGCCATGTTGCGCCGCGCAACGAGCGTGAGCAGTGGCTGGCGCAGATTTGGCAGCAGGTCCTGCAAGTCGAGCAGGTGGGGATTACCGACAACTTCTTCGAACTGGGGGGCGATTCGATCCTGAGTCTTCAGGTGATCTCCCAGGTGCGTAACCATCCGCACCTGGAGATGGACTTGAAACTGCGCGACCTGATGCGCCACCAGACCATCGAAGCGTTGTTCGACCAAGGTACGGCGCGCCGAAGCCCACAAGAAGACCTCACCCATCAGGCCAGCGAGGGGCTGTTCAACCTGATTCCGATCCAGGAGTGGTTCTTCGAGCAGCCCATGCGCGAGCCGCATCACTTCAACCAGGCCTTGATGTTACGTGCGCGTGGCCCGATTGATGGCCAGGCCCTCGAGCAGGCCCTGCTGCACGTCGTACGGCACCACGACAGCCTGCGGTTGCGCTTTCGCCAGGAGAACGGACGCTGGTACCAGTATTACGACACCCTGGCCGGCAGTTGCGAGTGGATCTGGCACCGCGAGGTCAGTGACGCCGATGCGTTGAATGCCTTGGTCAACAGTGCCCAGCGCAGCCTGAGCATTATCGACGGCCCGGTGATTCGGGTGGTCAATGCCAGGCTCGACGGGGGTGAGAGCCGCTTGATGATCGCGATTCATCACCTGGTTATCGATGGTGTGTCGTGGCGAATCCTCCTGCAGGACTTGCAAGAGGCCTACCAGGCGTGCCTGGAGGGGCGCGAGGTGAACCTGCCGATCCGTACCAGCAGTTTCCGCGCCTGGGCCGAAGGGCTACAGGGGGAGGTTCAGCGACTGGCGGAGGAGGAACTGGGCTACTGGCTTGGCCAATTGGACCAGCCAGGTCAGGAGCTGCCTTGCGATAACCCGCGTGGCAAGAACCAGGTGCAGTTCGAGACCAGCGCCCAGCTGAAGCTGTCGGAGCGTGACACGACTCGGCTGCTCAAGCAGGTGCCAGCGGTGTATCAGACCCAGATCAACGATGTGTTGCTCACGGCCTTGAGCCGGGTGCTGTGCCGCTGGAGCGAAGCGGAGTCGGTCTTGGTGCAGTTCGAAGGTCACGGCCGTGAGGACTTGTTCGAGGCGCTCGACCTGAGCCGTACCCTGGGTTGGTTCACCAGCATGTTCCCGTTGCGTCTGAGCCCGGGCTTGGATGAGGACTTCGCGCCGTCGATCCGAGCCATTCAGCAGCAATTGCAGGCGGTTCCAAGCAAAGGCCTGGGTTACGGCCTGCTGCGCCACATGGGCGACCGACAGCTGCGTGAGCGCCTTGCCGGGCTGGCCCAGGCACGGGTGACGTTCAACTACCTGGGGCAGTTCGACCAGAGCTTCGACGAGCAGGCGTTGCTGGTGCCCGCCGACGAAAGCCCAGGTGCTTGCTACAGCCCCCAGGCCCAGTTGGGCAACTGGCTGGAGATCACTGGCCAGGTGTTCGACGGTCAGCTTTCGCTGCGCTGTTTCTACAGTAGCCGACGCTATCGTGCCGCTACCGTGCAAGCGCTGATGGACGCCTTCAGGTGTGAGCTGTTGGCGCTGATCGAGCACTGCCTTGATCAGGCCGTGACGGCCTGAACCTTGCCTGCGGGCGCCGGAGACGGTGCCCGCTTCTTTTTTCCAGGAAACTCTTCATGACTTTGCATCCCGATATCGGTGCCTTTCTCGACCTGGCCGAAGAGCGCCAGGCAGGTTCGCAGGCGACTTTTGCGACCATGACCGCACAGCAGGCCCGAGCGGCATTCGAACTGACTACCCACCAGTTGCGCTGGCCTGCGCCTGAGGCCGTTGACGTCCAGGCGCTCGAAGCCCGTGGCCGCGATGGTGCAGCGATTGCGTTGCGTCTGTACCGACCACACGGGGCGAGTGCGGGGCCTCAAGGCTTGGTGTGCTACCTGCATGGCGGCGGCTACGTGGTGGGTAGTCTCGATTCCCACGATGGCGTGTGCCGTGAGCTGTGCCAGCGCAGTGGCTTCCCGGTATTGTCGGTGGGTTACCGCCTGGCACCGGAGCACAAGTTTCCTACCGCCCTGCATGACTGCACCGACACCCTGCATTGGCTGCGTGAGCAAGCCGTGCCATTGGGTATCGATCTTGAGCGGGTGGTACTGGCCGGGGACAGCGTCGGTGCGAGCCTGGCCACCGTGCTGGCCATCGAGGCTGCGCATGCGGGTGAGGCCGCGCCGATCACCCCCTGCCTGCAAGTGCTGTGCTATCCGATGACCGACGCTTCGCAACGCAGTGCGTCTATGGAGTTGTTCGCCGAGGGCTACCTGCTGGAAAGCGACACCCTGGAATGGTTCTACCAGCATTATGCGCGTACCGCGCAGGATCGCCTGGACTGGCGCTTCTCGCCGTTGCTCGCGGATGACTTGAGGGGGGTGGCCCCGGCAGTGGTCGTGGTTGCAGGTTTCGATCCGTTGCTCGATGAAGGCCTGGCATATGCCCGCAAGTTGCAGGCACAAGGCGTCGATGTCCAGTTGCTGGAATACCCAGACCTGACCCATGACTTGTTGCGTATGCGCAGCGTGGTACCGGCAGTGGAACAGGTGCATGAAACGCTTGCCGGTCTGATTCGCCAGCGCTTGCAGCGCTGAACCGGTCGCTCAATGAACAACGCCCGATGCAGTTGCCTGCATCGGGCGTTGTTCATACGGGCTTTGCAATCAGAAGGTGGCGCGCAGGCTCAGCATGTAGTTGCGCGGCTCACCGTACCAGTTGCCACGTACGCTGCTGCCGATGGTCTGGTAGTACTTTTTGTCGAACAGGTTGTTGCCGTTGAGGGCGGCGGTCCAGTTCTCGTTGATGCGGTACTCGATCAGGCTGTTCCACACCGCATAGCCTGGTTGGACGTAGGAGTAGGGCGAAGTGCCAGGGCTCAAGGTGCCGTCGGACAGTCGGGTACGGACCGTGCCGTTGACCGCGTTGCGGCTTTGGATGTTGGCGCCGAGGCCGACTTTCCAGCGCTCCAGCTCACCTGGCAACTGGTAGGTGGTGAAGAACTTGAACAGGTGCTTGGGCGTCTGGCTGCTCAGTGGCAGGCCGGTGTTGCTGGCGTCAGCGGCGGTGCGCTGCTTGTTGATGTTGTAGGTATAGCCTGCCGACACCTGCCAGCCCTCGGCCAACTCGCCGCTGATCTCGGTGTCCCAGCCGCGGCTGACCACCTCGCCGCCGGCGACATAGCAGCAGTTGTTGGTAGCGGTGTCGGCATACTCGACCAGGACCGCTTCGTTCTCACGCTTGGTGTAGTAGACGGCACTGGAGAAATTCAGGCGACCGTCGTAGAACGCACTCTTGACCCCAAATTCGTAGGTCTTGCCTTCGATTGGCTTGAGCTGGGTTTCACCGGCCGTCAGGTAGTTGGTCTGCGGTTTATAGATCTCGGCGTAGCTGGTGTAGACCGACCAGTTGTCATCGAGGTCGTAGATCAGACCGCCGTAGGGCGTGATGACCCCGCTGTTCTTGCCGCCTAGGCCGAAGGTGGAGCCGAAGTCCGGTACGACGCTGACCTGGGTATCCTGGTAATCGTTGTAGCGGGCACCGACGATGAGCTTGAGCGGGTCGGCCAGGCGTGCCTTGAGGGTTACGTAGCCTCCGGTCTTCTTGGTGTCCCAGACCGGGTACTCGTAGTACATGGTCGGCTTGACCGGCTTGGGGAGCGAGCCGATGTCGTCGTTGTACACATCGACTGGCACGCTTGGCGAGTTGCGGCTGAAGTCGGCGTAGTACTTGTGGATGTTCTCGTGGTCGGCGCCGATCAGCAGCTCGTGTTCGCGACCGAACGCCTCGAACGTACCGTGCAGGTTGGCTGCCACGGTGTTCTGCTCGTTCTGGAACTCGCGCACGGTACGCGTGAAGTTGGTGCCGCTGTTGGTCACCGGGTTCAGGGCCGTGGTGACCTGCCCCAGGTCATGGTGGGCGTCGTACTTGCTGTAGGTGTAGCTGGCATCGGCTTTCCAGTGCTCGTTGAGGCTGTGCTCGACCTTGATGAAGCCTTCCATGCTCTCGGAATTTGCCGAGGACCAGTCCGCTGCCAGCGACTTGTCGCGCGACAGGCCCAGGTCGTCGCCGGTGCTTGCGCGGACCAGGCCATTGTCCCAGTAGCCGTCCATGTCGCGCTTCTCGTAGCTGCCGCCGACAGAGACCGTGGTGTCTGGGGTGAAGTCGGCCTCGAGCACGCCGAAGAATGCCTGCTTCTGACTGTCGGCACCGTCGTAGAAATAGCCGCGGTCTTCATAGGCTGCGCCGAAGCGTCCACGCAGGCGGCCATCGAAACCCAGTGGCCCGGTGACGTCGATTTCCTGACGATAGTTGTCCCAGCTGCCGGCCGAGGTGGCCAGCTTGACCTGGGTATGGTCCAGGGCGCGCTTGCGCACCAGGTTGATGGTGCCCCCAGGTTCACCGGTGCCTGAATTGAGGCCATCGGCGCCACGCAGGATTTCGATGTGGTCGTACTGGATCATGTCCGGCAAGGACTGGTACGACTCTTCACGCATGTTCGGTGCACCACCGTCGGTGGTCACGTTGGTGATCTTGAAGCCCCGCGAGTAGATTGCCACGTCGTTGTCGTTGCCGCCGACCAGCGTGATACCGGTGGCCTGGTTGAGCACTTGCGAGACATTGTGCAAGCCTTGGTCCTGGATTCGCTGACTGCTGACCACCGAGACCGACTGGGCGATGTCGCGCAGGGCTTGAGGCGTCTTGCCGCCGGCTGTCACTGCGCCGGTGGTGTAGGAACCGGTGTTCTCGGTCATCTCGCCGAGCTGAAAGGCGGTCACTGCTGTGGAGTCGAGATTGATCGCATGATTGTTGGCATCGATGCGGTTGTTCAGGGTGACCACGTTGCCGTTCACCTGGTAGGTGATGCCGGTGCCCTGGACCAACCGGCGCAGTGCCTCGAGGCTGTCGAGACGACCGTGGATGCTCACCGAACTCAGGCCGCGCACGATCTCCGGGCTGTACAGTATCTGCAGGTTGGCTTGGCGACCGAGGTCGTTGAGTGCGCTGGACAGCGGCTGGGCCGGGATATCCAGGTCAACCACTTCGGCGTGCGCCTGGGCGCAGCCCAACGCAAGGGCAACACCCAATGCGAGAAGCGTCTTGTGGCGGTTGAGCAGGTGGCGTTTGGCGCCGGAAGTGTTGTGAGACTTGCCCATTCGATGAAGATCCGTAAGTGTGCGTGGCTTTTGTAATTGAGAATTGTTCCTGAAACTAGAACGCACGACCTGTAGAAAACCGGAAAGTTTTTACAGGGCGTGCGGGCTGACTCAGGCCAGCGTGCGGTCGCTGGCCACTTGGCCGGCGTGCATGCGTATCAATTGATCAGCGAGGTCGAAGTAACGGTCGTCGTGGGAGATGACGATGATGGTCTTGCCCTGTCGCTTAAGGTCGGGCAGCAGTTCGGTGTAGAAAATGCGGCGGAAGGTCGGGTCCTGATCGGCGGCCCATTCATCGAACACCAGTACCGGGCGTTCCTCGATCCAGGCGTTGACCAAGGCCAGACGTTTGCGCTGGCCGGTGGAGAGGTCGGTGGTGGTGAAGCTGCCATCCTCGACCCTGACTTTGTGCGCGATCTCCAGGCGTTGCAGATACTGATTGGCGTCTTCGGGAATCTGCTGATCACCCTGTACGAGATCGTCGAACAGGTAGTAGTCGGCGAACACGGTGGTGAAGATCTGTCGGTAATCGTCGCGGTTGGTCGCGCTCACCAATTGGCCATCCAGCAGGATCTCCCCTTCCTGCGGTGGATACAGGCCCAGTAGCAGCTTGATCAGTGTGGTCTTGCCGCAGCCGTTCTCACCGACGATGAAGGTGATGTCACCCTGTTCGATACGCAGGCTGACCGGCCCCAGGCGGAACGGAGGTTGGTCGCCGACGGCCGGAAAGCTATAGCTGACATTGCGCAGCTCCAGGCTGTGCAGGGTGGTGGCAGCCTTGCCGCTATCGTTGAGCAGCAGGTGCGGTTCCGGCGAAGAAAACTGCTCCGAGAGTTCGGCGATACGCCGAAAGGCGATCTGGGCACGGCTGACGATGGGCAGGGTGCCGACCAGGTGTTCGAGCGGACCTTTCATGTAGAGCAGCACCAGGACGAACCCGCTCATGACGCTGCGGTCATTGCTCGGCCACCAAGACTGCAAGGCCAGGACTAGCCCGATGACCACGAAGAACAACATCGAGCCGAAGCTCTTGGCCATGACGAAGGTATTGATCGAGCTGATCTGCGTGGCGCAGATCCGGTTGGCGGTGCGTTCGATACGTGCGTTGAACATCCGCTGGCGGCGTGGCCGGTTGATGCGCAATTCCTTGGCACCCTCGGCAATCGCGTGATAGTGCTTTTGCAGTTCGTCCTCGGCATCACGAGCGGCAAAGAAACCCTTGATGCCTTTGCCGCGTGCAAGGTACTGAACCACCGTGCCTACCGCGATGGCCACCAGCATGATCAGGAACATCGGCCAGGACAGCATAGCCAGGTAGCCCAGGCAGCCCAGGGTCACTGCCAGCGAGATTGCCAGTGGCGCAAAGGCAAAGGCAAAGTCGCTGATGGTATCGACATCGTGGGTCAGTACCGGGATCAGGCGGTGACTGCGATAGCGCTCAATCTGTTCGATCGGTGCCGACAGTACCTTCTCGCCCAGTTCCCTGCGCAGCCTGGCGATGATGTGCTGGCCCACGAAGTTGGTACCGATGTCCGAGCAGATGCTGCTGGCCAGGGCCAGCAGACAGAGACCGGCAAACAGCCAGACAATGCCCTGGGTAAGCCCGCCTTCGGCGTGCAGCGCGTTGTTGGTCAGGGCCAGCAGTGCAGTGACACTCAGGCCACCGAGCATCCCGAGCACGACCGAGACGACGACGATTGCCCAGAAGGGCCGGAGCAGGGCCAGCAGCTCGCGCATGGCCCCACGCGGTTGATTGCTCATCGAAGGTTTCCCGTTTTCAGACGCTGGTGGCGCGCAGGGCGGCTGGTGCGTTGCTGGCGTGCTTGCCCAGGTGTTGGTACAGCGACTGACCGATTTCCAGCGCGCGTGCAGGCAGCACCGACAGCAGCGTGTCGGACAAACCATGGGACGCTTCGCAGAAGCCTTGCAGGTAGACGCCAGCGGCAAGCTCGGGGCTGGCCATGGCGCGGTAGTCGCGTTCGACCTCGAAGTCCCGCAGATGCTGTTGCAGCGGTGCCAGCAGTTCGCGGTGCGAGCGGCGCTCGTAGCCGGTGGCGAGGATCACCGCGTCGTAGCGGTGGGTCTGCTGCACACCGGTGGCCAGGTCACGCAGGGTCAGTTCGATGCCTTCGGCGGTGTTCACCACGTTCTCGATGTTGCGGCGGCACAGCACGTGATGGCGGTACTGATGGGCGACCTTCTGGCGGTAGAGGATGCCGTAGATGCGCTCGATCAGGTCGACGTCGACCACCGAGTAGTTGGTGTTGTGGTATTCGGCGACCAGCTTCTCGCGCTCGGCGTGGGGCTGGTTGAACACCAGGTCGGTGTATTCGGGGGCGAAGATCTCGTTGACGAACGGGCTGTCGTCGGCGGGCTTGAGGGCCGAGGCGCGCAGGATCATGTCGACCTTGACCGACGGGAAGCTGTCGTTGAGGTCGATGAAGGCTTCGGCGGCGCTCTGGCCGGAGCCGACGATGGCGATGCGCATCGGCTTGCCTTGGTTGCACGGCAGCTTCTGCAGGCCGCTTAGGTACTGCGAGTGGTGGAATACGCGGGGATCGTCCTTGAGCGCACGGAAGGCCTCGGGGATCTTTGGCGTGCCGCCGCTGCCGACTACCACCGAACGTGCCTTGCGGCTGAATTCACGGCCTTGCTGGTCACGCGAGACGATACACAGATGGTCGACCTTGCCGTCGCGCAGCTCTGGCTCGATACGCAGTACTTCCTCGCCGTACACCGCCTGGGTGGCGAAATGGTCGGCGGCCCAGCGCAGGTAGTCGTTGTACTCCAGGCGGCAGGGGTAGAAGGTGCCCAGGTTGATGAAGTCGGCCAGGCGCTGCTTCTGGTGCAGGTAGTTGACGAAGCTGTAGGGGCTGGTGGGGTTGCGCAGTGATACCAGGTCCTTGAGGAAGGAGATCTGTAGCTCGCTCTGGGTGGCCAGGGTGTTGCCGTGCCAGCGGTAGTCGGTCTGCTTGTCGATGAACAGCGCGTCGAGGGCGTGGCCGTTGGTTTCGGCAAGCTCTTCCAGGGCGATGGCCAGGGCCAGGTTGGAAGGGCCGAAGCCGACGCCGATGAGGTCGTGGATGTTTTCGGAAGAAGCGGTCTGGCTCATGGTTGCGGTTCCTTGGATGGTGGGTAGGGGCGCCGTCAGGGGCGCCCCGGGTCCTCTGCAAGTACACCGATAGGAACGAGCCGGGTGGGGGAGAATTTACCGCCGTACGGCGGCTCAGAGCGCCCTGGCTACGCGAAAACCGAGCCAGTCGCCGCGATTGTTGGCATAGGCATTGTTGCGGTTGCCCGAGCGCGAAAAGATCGGTGCCTCGCCCCAGTCGTTGCCGCGGATGCTGACCCGCTCGCAACCGGCTTCTGTCCAGGCGCTGCCATCGGTGGGCGCGCCGTGGTAGCTGTCGTGATAGCAGTCGGCGACCCATTCGTAGACATTGCCGTGCATGTCGTACACGCCGAAGGCGTTGGCCGGGAAGCTGCCCACTGGGGAGCTGTAGCTGTAGCCATCCTTGGGGCCGTAGACGTTGGCGTGCTTGCTGATTTCGAAGTTGGCGTCGGGCTCGAACGGGAACAAGCCCGTGCTGCCGCCACGGGCTGCATATTCACGCTGGGCCTCGCTGACTAGGCTGTAGGGCTGGCCGGTCTTTTTCGACAGCCACGCAGCGTATTGCTCGGCGTCGTGGTAGCTCATGCACACCGCAGGCTGGCGTGGGCCTTGCGTGTAGCTGGGCTTGCTGTTGGTGCAGCGCCGGCCAGGGCGGTCGTCGCCGTCGGCAATGACCACGCCGGCCTCTTTCTGATAGGCCGCCCATTCCCCGGCGGTGATCTGGAAGCGGCTGATGGCGAAGGGCTTGTCGAAGGTCACCGGATGCTGTGGGCCTTCGTCGTCCTGGCGGCCCATCTCATCGGGCGGGGTGCCCATGCTGAAAGTGCCGGCTGGCAGCACGACCATCTCCGGGCAGGCGCTGGTGCAGTCACGGAACACCGTGCCGGGCGTGTCGGACACTTGCGCGGCCAGCGCCGGCAGGCTACAGGTGGCGAGCACGGCGGCCAGGGTGAGGCGGTAGACAGGTATGCGCATTGAGGGGGCCTTGTTCAGAGTTGTTGGGTGATCAGGGTCATGGCGCGGTCGATCTGCTGCTCGTCGTTGAGCAGGCTCGGGGCCAGGCGGATGACTGGGCCGACGTCGCGGTAGACCGCGTCGCACATCACCTTGTTGGCGGTGAGGTAGGCGGCGACGGTGTCAGGGTCGCGGTCCTTGATCCGCAAGAAGGTGAAGCCGGCCGAATACTGTTCGCTGCGCGGCGTGACTAGCTGGATCTGACGGTGCTCGGCCAGGCGCTCCTTGAGCAGGCTATTGAGCTGGTGGATGCGCTTTTGCACATCAGCCTTGCCCAGCTCCAGGTGCAGCTTGAAGGCTTCGCCAGCGGCCCAGCGGTGCTCGAAGGCGTGGTAGCCGCCGGGGGTCATGATGGTGGCGAAGTCTTCATCGCGGGAGAACGTGGCGATGGTCGGGGTGAGGTGGGTCATGCCGGTGGATGCGGCGCAGATGATCCCGGTGCCGCGTGGTCCGAACATCCACTTGTGGGTGCCGGCGATGAAGTAGTCGCAGTTGAAGTCGGCGAAGCGTGCGTTCTCCACACCGAAACCATGTACCCCATCGATCACATAGAGGATGCGCTCGGCTTCGCTGCGGTTGTGGTTGTGTCGGCGGACCAGCTCGCCGATTTCGCCGACCGGCAGCTTGACGCCGCTGCCCGAATGCACCCAGGTCATGCCCAGTACGCGGGTGTGGGGTTTGATCGCCTTGTCGATCGTGCTCAGTACCTGGTCGCTGGACACCGTCCACGGGTCGTCGAACAAGCGGATCTTGCGCACTGCGGTGCCTTGGCGCTGGGTACGCAAGGCCAGTGTCTTGTGCGTGGAGTAGTGCTCGTGCTCGGTAACCAGGATCTCCTGGCCGGGGCCTACCTTGAGGCCGCCGAAGATCATTGCCAGGCCTTCGGTGGTGCTGCCGGTGAGGGCGATCTGGCGCGGGCCCACCTCCAGGTAGCGGGCGGCCCACTCGCGGACTTCGTCTTCACGCTGCCATTCGTACTGGCTCTCCCAGTCCATCAGCGCGGCGGGGTTACGGTCCAGGTCGGCACGGTGGCGGTCGATGGCGGCTTGTACCGGGCGCGGGTGGGCGGTGACCAGGAAATTGGCGAAATGTGCGATGTTCGGGTCGAGCGGGAACAGGGCGCGCAGGTTGCGCCATTTATCGGTGCCGGCAAGCGGCTTGGGGATGACTGGGTCTTGCGCCCGGGCCAGCAGTGGCAGCCCTGCGGCCAGCACGCTGGCCTGTTTCAGGAAGGTACGGCGGTTGCTCATTCAGATGTGCTCAGCGAGTGGCGACGGGGCGTGCGGATTTTTGTACCTGTTCCCAGGCGCGCAGGAAGTTGCCCGCCCAGAGTTTCGCGATGTCCGTCTCGCTGTAGCCGCGGGTCAGCAGCTCGGCGGTGACGTTGCGGATTTCGCTCACGTCCTTCCAGCCATCCAGGCCGCCGCCGTCGTTGAAGTCGGAGCTGATGCCGACGTGATCGATACCGACCTTCTTCACCGTGTAGTCGATGGCATCGACGTAGTGCTTGAGGGTGGCCTTGGGTTCTTCTTCGAGAATGCCGTACAGCGAGCTTGCGTATTCGCCGAAGCGCTGCTCGGGCCAGATGGCGATCACCGCATCGCCCGGCATCAGGGCGTTGGCCAGGCCCTGCAAGGGTTGCAGGTCGAAGCGCGCGCGCAGGGCATCGAGCTTGTCCAGGACCGGTTTGCTCAGCGGCTTGAGGTACTGGCCGAAGCCCACCACTTGGATGACACCGCCGCTGTCCTTGATCAGCTGCATTTCTTTGTCCGAGAGGTTGCGCGGGATGTCCACCAGTGCCCGTGGAGCGGAGTGCGAGGCGACGATTGGCGCGCGCGACAGGCGGGCAACGTCTTCCAGGGCCAGGGTGGACATCTGCGACACGTCGATGATCACGCCCAGGTCGTTGAGGCGCTTGACCGCCTGTTCGCCCAGCGCAGACAGCCCGCCCAGCGCATCGGCGGTGTCGTTGAAGAACGGCAGCGGGCGCGAGGAGTCGGCCCAGTCGTTGTTGCCGGTGTAGCTGAAACCGAACATGCGCATGCCGCGCGCAGCCCACAGGTCGAGCTGCGAGAGGTCGTGGCCCAGCGGGTAGGCGTTGAGCATGCTGATGAAAACGGCGAACTTGCCTTCGCCGTTGAGGCGGCGGAAGTCCTCGGGGGTGTAGGCGATGCCGACCTGGTTGGGGAAGTCGCGGACCATGCCGGAGATGATCCTGTAGCGCACCTCCTGCTCCTGGCGCGCCGCGTCGACGAAGCCTGGGGTAGGACGATGCGGGGCGTTGGCGCCGTTCCAGATCTCCGGCCAGCCGAATACCGTCAGTGCGGCCCCGGACAGGCGGCCACGGCCGGCCTTGACCAGGTCGAACTGGCCAGGGCCGTCCTTGTCCAGTTCATTCCCGGCGCTGCCCAGGTCCAGGGGCACGGTCACGTGGCTGTCGAACGACAACATGTGCTCGTGCAGCGCCGTGGCCTGTTCGATGATCTTGTGCGGGTAGCCGGCATTCTGGCGTTGCCAGTAGAAGTAGCCAGCGGCGCTTACCAGGGCGACCATCAGGGCCAGGGGCAGGCCGATGTACAGGGCTTTGCGGGAACGGGTCTTGGTCATTGCCATCTCGTTGCAGGGCTGATCGGATCGGCCTGGCGGCGCGCGGGCGGCACCGGGGCAGGGCTCGGGTATCAGGTGGACGAGTGACGGGCGGGCAAATTTATCGTCAGGGCGGACTCAAGAAATGCCCGTCGCGGCCGATGCAACGGTCACGTAAGGGACCTTTTTCAGAGGATCAGGGACATGGTGGGCATCACCGGCATCAGCATCAGCAACCCGGCTGCGAACCAGCCGGCCAGCACCCCAGCGCAGGAGACACCTGGCACGCAGACGTCGTTGCAGGTGGACGGAACCAAGCTGGCCACTGAGTCGTCTGTTGCGGGGGCGGGCAAGGCTGACCGCGCTAGCAGTAGCGACAGCGACACCGAAGCGCCGCACATCAAACAGCTGCGCCAGATGATCAAGCAGCTGCAAAAGCAACTGGCCGATGAACAACGGCAGTTGGCCCAGTTGATGGCGCAGAAGACCGACGACAGCGCCAAGTTGGCCCTGGTCACCGCCAAGCAGGCGAGCATCGCCACGCTCAATGGGCAGATCCAGGCCGCCACTGCGCAACTGCTCACGGCGCTGACCGAGAGCGGTGGCAGCAGCGCTGGTAGCGTGGTCAATACCGAGGCTTGATCGTGCGCCGCTGCGCAAACCCGCCGCTCCTATAGAACTACACATAACTTGTTGATTTAGCAGAGACCTGTGGGAGCGGGTTTACCCGCGAACACCGGCGAAGCCGGTGCCATACACCGAGTCGCCTGCTTCGCGGGTAAACCCGCTCCCACAGGGTACGTGGCGCGCTTGTAATTTCAATTCTCTGCGCGACAGCGCAGCCCAAAGGGCTGGGTGATCTCCTACAGGGCGCTGTTTCCCAGCGCCTGATTGACCGCCAGCCAGCCTCCCACCGCCGCTTCGCCGGCCTCGGCGAACACCCGCTCGAGCAATTTCACCTGCTCGCGACGCAGTGCCTGTTCCAGGCGCTCGCCTTCCTCGCTCAGTTGCAACAAGCGCATGCGCTTGTCTTGCGCTGACGCCTGGCTGTCTACCAGGCGCATCTCCATCAGCTGACGCAACGGGATGTTCAGCGCCTGCTTGCTCACGCCCAGCTGCGCCAGCAGCGCTTTCACGCTCAGGCCCGGATAACGCGCGATGAAAAACAGGATGCGCTGGTGCACCCGGCTCAGGCCGCGGCGTTCGAGCATTTCATCGGGCTTGGCGGTGAAGGCCTGGTAACCGAAGAAGAACGCTTCCATGGCTTGCTGTTGGCAGGCGGGGTTTTTAAGGTCAATCATATTGACTTATCCGTGGGCGACATCGTAAGTTCGGTCAATCAGTTTGACGTATTTCTTCCACGCTTCGCTACTGGTGATCCCCATGGCTTTCTCCGAACGTGTCACGCGCCTGAAGAGTTCCCTGATCCGTGAAATCCTTGCTGCGGCGCAGCGCCCAGGGGTGATGTCTTTCGCTGGCGGCCTGCCGGCCGAGTCGATGCTGCCGAAGGTGACTTGGGAGCAGATGCCGGTGGGCATAGGCCAATACGGCATGAGCGAGGGCGAGCCGGCCCTGCGCGAAGCCCTGGCGGCCGAAGCGCGGGCGTTGGGGATCGACTGCCAGGCCAGCCAGGTGTTGGTGCTCAGCGGCTCGCAACAGGCCCTGGACCTAGCGGCCAAGCTGTACCTGGACACTGGCACGCCAGTCTTGCTGGAGGCGCCGACCTACCTGGCGGCTTTGCAGAACTTTCAACTGTTCGGCGCCGACTGCCTTGCCTTGCCGATGCAGGCCGACGGCCCGGATCTGGCGGCCATGCGCCAACGCCTCGAACAACAGCGCCCGGCATTCGTCTACCTGATCCCGACCTTCCAGAACCCGTCTGGCCTGCGCTACAGCCAAGCCAAGCGCGATGCCGTGGCGGCGCTGCTGGACGAGTTCGGCGTGACCTTGATCGAGGACGAGCCCTACCGCGAGCTGAGCTTCGACGGCGCCGACGCCACGCCAATCACCGGGCGCCTGCGCAAGGCCAGCTGGATCTACACCGGCACGGCCTCGAAAACCCTGCTGCCGGGCTTGCGGGTGGGCTACCTGATCGCCAGTCCCGACCTGTTCCCGTACCTGTTGCGGCTCAAGCAGGCGGCCGACCTGCACACCAACCGCATCGGCCAGTGGCAGTTGCTGCAATGGCTGGGCAGCGAGAAGCACCAGCAGCACCTGGCCGGCCTGCGTGATTACTACCGCAGCCGCCGCGATGCGTTCCAGGCGGCACTGCAAACGCATTTCGCCGATTTGGCCGACTGGCAGGTCCCTGAGGGTGGGCTGTTCTTCTGGCTGACCTTAAAGCGGCCGCTCGATACCCGCACCCTGCTGCCAGCGGCGTTGGCGGTGGACGTCGCGTTCATGCCGGGCGAGGCGTTCTTTCCCGAGCCGGATCAACACCTGGGGTACTTGCGCCTGAATTTCAGCCATGTGCCGCCGGCGTTGCTGGAGGAAGGGCTGCGGCGGTTGGCGCAGGTGGTGCGCGAGGCGAAGTAGGGGGCTGAGGCGTGTCGCGTACTCCGCCTGTCAGGGGCGCTGAGCAGGCTGCACGCCCATCAACACTTTGCGCCAAAAATCCCGGATAATACCCGCCATTTTTCGCCCGCTTTCTGGTATGCCCGCCCATGGAAATCAAGGTCAATTTTCTCGACAACCTCCGTCTGGAAGCCAAGTTCGACGACTTCACGGTGATCGCCGATCAGCCGATTCGCTATAAGGGCGACGGCTCGGCGCCGGGGCCGTTCGACTATTTCCTGGCGTCCTCGGCGCTGTGTGCGGCGTACTTCGTCAAGCTGTACTGCCAGACCCGCGACATCCCGACCGAGAACATTCGCCTGTCGCAGAACAACATCGTCGACCCGGAGAACCGCTACAAGCAGATCTTCAAGATCCAGGTCGAGCTGCCCGAGGACATTTCCGAGAAGGACCGCCAGGGCATCCTGCGTTCCATCGACCGTTGTACGGTAAAGAAGGTGGTGCAGACCGGTCCTGAGTTCGTCATCGAGCAGGTCGACAACCTCGACGCCGATGCCCAGGCGCTGCTGATGCCGGTGTCCGACAGCAGCACCTACATTCCTGGCAAGGACCTGCCGCTGGAGCAGACCATCGCCAACCTGTCGGCGTTGCTGGCCAATCTGGGGATGAAGATCGAGATCGCTTCGTGGCGCAACATCGTGCCTAACGTGTGGTCGCTGCATCTGCGTGACGCGCAGTCGCCGATGTGCTTCACCAACGGCAAGGGCGCCACCAAGGAGGCGGCGCTGGCCTCGGCGCTGGGCGAGTTCATCGAGCGGCTGAACTGCAACTTCTTCTACAACGACCAGTTCTGGGGCGAGGACATCGCCAACGCGGCGTTCGTGCATTACCCCAACGAGCAGTGGTTCAAGCCTGGGCCGCGCGATGCGCTGCCGGTGGAGATCCTCGATGAACACTGCCTGGCGATCTTCAATCCTGACGGTGAGCTGCGTGGCTCGCACCTGTACGACACCAACTCGGGCAATAAAGAACGCGGCATCTGCTCGCTGCCCTTCGTGCGCCAGTCCGATGGCCAGACGGTGTACTTCCCGTCCAACCTGATCGAGAACCTGTACCTGAGCAACGGCATGAGCGCCGGTAACACCCTGGCTGAGGCGCAGGTACAGTGCCTGTCGGAGATCTTCGAGCGGGCGGTCAAGCGCGAGATCCTCGAAGGCGAGTTGTGCCTGCCGGATGTGCCGCAAGAGGTCCTTGCCAAGTACCCTGGTATCGTCGCCGGCATTCAGGGGCTGGAGGAGCAGGGCTTCCCGGTGCTGGTCAAGGACGCCTCCCTGGGCGGGGAGTTCCCGGTGATGTGCGTCACTCTCATGAACCCGCGCACCGGTGGTGTGTTCGCCTCGTTCGGCGCCCATCCAAGCTTCGAAGTGGCGTTGGAGCGCAGTCTCACCGAGTTGCTCCAGGGGCGCAGCTTCGAGGGTCTGAACGATCTGCCGCAGCCGACCTTCGAAAGCCATGCCCTGACCGAGCCGAATAACTTCGTCGAGCACTTCATCGATTCCAGTGGCGTGGTGTCGTGGCGTTTCTTCAGCGCCAAGGCTGACTTCGAGTTCGTCGAGTGGGACTTTTCGGGCCAAGGCCAGGACTCCAACGTGCAGGAGGCGCAGACACTGTTCGGCATCCTCGAAGGGATGGGCAAGGAGGTGTACATGGCCGTGTACGATGACCTTGGCGCGACCGCCTGCCGTATCCTGGTGCCGGGTTATTCGGAGATCTACCCGGTGGAAGACCTGATCTGGGATAACACCAACCGCGCCTTGGGTTTCCGTTCCGACATCCTCAACCTGCATAAGCTCGACAACCGTTCGCTCAAGCTGCTGCTCAAGCGCCTGGACAACGCCGAGGTGGATGACTACACGACCATCACCACGCTGATCGGCGTTGAGTTCGACGACAACACCGTATGGGGGCAGTTGACTATCCTTGAGCTCAAGCTGCTGATTCATCTGGTGTTGCAGCGTTTCGACGATGCCAAGGAGCTGGTGGAGATGTTCCTGCAGTTCAATGACAACACGCTCGAGCGAGGGCTGTTCTACCAGGCGCTGAACGCGGTGCTCGAAGTGGTGCTGGATGACGAGTTGGAGATGGCCGATTACGAGACCAACTTCCGACGGATGTTTGGCAACGAGCGGATGGATGCGGTGCTCGGATCGGTGGAGGGCAGCGTGCGGTTCTATGGGTTGACCCCGACTAGCATGCAGCTAGAGGGCCTCGATCGCCACCTGCGCCTGGTGGAAAGCTACAAGAAGCTGCACGCGGCGCGGGGCAGGGCGGCGCAGGGCTAAGCAAACGCGCAAGGGGCTTCTGCCACGGAGCCCCGCGACAGCGGTGCGGCAACGCTGCGATGTTTTCCCAAAGGTTTTGATTTTTTTGAAAAAAAACCTTTACAGCGTATGAAAGCAGCACTAATATGCGCCCCACACGACAGGCACATAGCTCAGTTGGTTAGAGCACCACCTTGACATGGTGGGGGTCGTTGGTTCGAGTCCAATTGTGCCTACCAAACATCAGAAGGGGCGATCCGCAAGGGTCGTCCTTTTTGCATTGCGCTTTACCGTACCGATTCATCGCTGGTTACACATACCGTTGCAGCGTTGCCGCACCCCCTCAGAATCCCCCGCTTGCCCATGCTAGAATCCGAGCCTTCGAATCTGGAGGTACAGGCGTGCGCAAACTGGCGGTGGTAATGGCGGTGTTGGCCTTGGCGGGCTGTAACAACGAGGTCGAAGGGGTGCACAAGCAGGTAGCCGAACACCTGAACAACCCCAAGACGGCCAAGTTCGCCAACGTGCGCTTCGACACCAATGGCTCGATTTGCGGCCAGGTGCGTGGCAAAGACGATGCTGGGCAATACGAGCCCTACCGCAGTTATGTGGCGATCAAGCACGATGGCCAGTACGAAATTCTCATCGACGAAACCGGCAACAACCTACGCATCCGCGAGGTTTGCGGGGGGGCCGACCTGCAGCGCCGCGCCGATGCGTTGGCCGATCAGCCGGCCCCCCAGGGCTGGGATGTCGAAGTGATCCAGGGCCCGAACATGGGGGCGCTCACCGACATGACTGCACGCCTGATCGAAAAGGGTATTCCCTCCTGGGTCGAATACCGTGAAGGTAAGCCGGTGGTGCTGATGGGGCCTTTCCCGAGCAAGGCCGAGGCTGATGCCCGCAAGGCTGAGGTGATGGCCAAGCTGGGCACTGACTCCATCGTCATCCAGCATGGCGTAACGCGCTGAGCCGGTGCGGTGGGCGATTGAATACGCTGCGCTTTGTCGCCGCAGGTGCGGAACAGAGCGTCTGCGGTCACTGTCACAGCTGCAACGTTCAGCGACTATGCTGAGCATGGTAGATGTGAAATCAGGGAGGCCTCATGGCTACGCTGGAACGCGCCATCGCGGTGGCTACCAGGGCACATGAAGGGCAGGTCGACAAGGGCGGGGCGGCTTATATTCTGCACCCATTGCGGGTGATGGCGCGGGTCTGTACGCCGGAGCAGCGTATTGTCGCTGTGCTGCATGACGTGCTGGAAGATACCCCGCTGACGCTTTCCGACCTTGCGCGCGAAGGCTTCCCGCTGAAAATTCTTGCCGCCGTGCTGGCGCTGAGTCGGCGTGAGGGCGAAAGCTACGAGGCTTTCGTGATCCGCCTGGGAGGCGACCCGTTGGCACGCGAAGTGAAGCTGGCTGACTTGGCCGACAACAGTGACCTCGGTCGCATCGTCCATCCAGGCCCAGCGGACCTTGCCAGGCTGTCGCGCTACCAGCAAGCCAGCGCCTACCTGCGCACCCTGGCCTGAGTTCAGTCGTCCTTCGGCACTGTCCAGAAGATCTGGATGCCGCCATCGTCGCGATGGGCGAGGGTGACGTTGTCGTTCTCGGCGATTTCCTCGAGCAGCGTGGCCCAGTCATCGGGCGATTCGTGCTCAAGACGGAAAATCAGCGCGGCACGGCTGCGTTGAGCGGTGGGGCTGTTGATGATTTTCTGGATGCGCTGACCCATCTGTTCATAGCTGCCCGGTGTTTCGGCGCAAGTGCTGGCCACAGGATGCTCCTTTTTTGCTGTATGTGCATACAGTATTTCACTGTAGGCAAATTCGCAATATGAAATCGCGGGGCAAGCCCGCCTCCCGATGAGCCTGGTTACAGGTATCGAAGAGGCGCACTTGCCCCGCGAAGCGTCCTGTTATCAGTATTCCCAGAAGATCCGCTGCAGCTCTTTGGCGTCTTGGGTCTTGGTCATTGCCACCATGGCAAGGATCCGCGCTTTCTGTGGGTTCAGGTCATGGGCTACGACCCAGTCGTTCTTGTCGTCTGGCTGTTCGGCGTTACGCAGTACGAAGCCGCCTTGGTTGACGTGGGAGGAACGGATGATTTGCACGCCGTCCTTGCGCAGTTCCTGTAGGGCCGGTACTACCCGCGAGGACACCGAGCCGTTGCCGGTACCGGCGTGGATGATGGCTTTGGCACCGCCTTGGGCGAGCGCTTTGTAAGCGGTGTCGGTGACGTTGCCGTAGCCGTAGGCGATATCGACCTGCGGCAGGCTGCTGATCTGCTTGATATCGAACTCCGAGTTGGTGGTGTGGCGCTTGGCTGGCAGGCGGAACCAGTAGGACTTGCCCTCGACGACCATGCCCATCGGGCCCCAGGCGCTCTTGAAGGCTTCAGTCTTGATGTTGACCGCTTTGCTGACATCTCGGCCGGACTGAATCTCGTCGTTCATCGTCACCAGTACGCCCTTGCCGCGCGATTGCTTGTCGCTGGCCACGGCCACGGCGTTGTACAGGTTGAGCATGCCGTCGGCGGACATCGCGGTGCCTGGGCGCATCGAGCCGACCACCACGATTGGCTTGTCGGTTTTCTCAACCAGGTTGAGGAAATAGGCGGTCTCTTCCAGGGTGTCTGTGCCGTGGGTGATGACGATGCCGTCCACATCCTTGCTTTCGGCCAGTTCCGCGACGCGCTTGGCCAGTTTTAGCAAGTCGTCGTTGCTGAAGCTTTCCGAGGCGATCTGCATCACTTGTTCGCCGCGCACGTTGGCAAGGTCGGCCAGCTCCGGCACCCCGGCGATCAGTTTGTCGACGCCAAGTTTGGCGGCCTGGTAGGTAGCGCTGTTGGCGGCGCTGGCGCCCGCGCCGGCGATGGTGCCGCCGGTCGCGAGGATGACCACGTTGGCAAGCTTCTGTCGTTGCTCGGTGTCCTTCGCGCTGGCCACGTTGGGCAGGGCCAGCAGCAGGGCCAGGGCGGCCGGGGCGAAGGTCTTCAGGGTGGTTTCGATCATTTCTTCTTCTCTCTTCCAGATGAGATGTTTGCTGTGTCGCAGTGGTATCGAGGCAGGTTTCGTACCAGTCCCACCGTTCGTCAGCTGAAATGTGCAAGTTATTGATATTTATAAGAACGTTGTGCGGGCCGGGGCGTAGTGGGCGCTTTCGTGGTTCGGCTTGCCGAACGCGATTAGGAAAGCAGTTCGGTTTTTCGGATAAATTGCGGATAATCCGAACACCTGTGTCGAAAAGGCTGCAATGCGGATTTGACAAATGCGAGAGCTGTTTCCATAGTGAGTCACCGCAAACGTTTGCATCCGATAAAAACCACAAGATTCGGAGTCAATTCCATGAAGCTGCCTTTCCCCGGTCGTCCGCTGGCCATTGCCGTTCTTTCCTCGCTCATGCTCGCCCTGCCATTGTCTGTTGCGCATGCCGAAGACAAGCCCAAGGTCGCCCTGGTCATGAAATCCCTCGCCAACGAGTTCTTCCGCACCATGGAAGATGGCGCCAAGGCTTATCAGAAAGAACACCCCAACGACTTCGATCTGGTGGCCAACGGCATCAAGGACGAGACCGATACCGGTAACCAGATCCGTATCGTCGAGCAAATGATCGCCACCGGTGCCAAGGCCCTGGTGATTGCCCCTGCTGACTCCAAGGCCCTGGTCCCGGTGGTCAAGAAGGCCATGGACGCCGGTATCACCGTGGTCAACATCGACAACCGCCTCGACCCCGACGTGCTCAAGAGCAAAGGCATCAGTGTGCCGTTCGTAGGGCCGGACAACCGCAAGGGCGCGCGACTGGTGGGTGATTACCTGGCCCAGCAGAAGCTCAAGCCGGGGGATCAGGTGGGTATCATCGAAGGCGTGCCGACCACCACCAACGCCCAGCAGCGTACTGCCGGCTTCAAGGATGCCATGGAGGCGGCGCAGATGAAGATCGTCTCGGTGCAGTCGGGCAACTGGGAGATCGACAAGGGCAACGCCGTCGCCGCTTCGATGCTCAACGAATACCCAGACCTCAAGGCGCTGCTGGCCGGCAACGACAGCATGGCCTTGGGTGCGGTGTCGGCCGTGCGCGCCGCTGGTAAGACTGGCCAGGTGCAAGTAGTCGGCTACGACAACATCAACGCCATCAAACCGATGCTCAAGGATGGCCGCGTACTTGCCACCCTCGACCAGGCCGCCAGCCAACAGGCCGTGTTCGGTATCCAGGCCGCCCTCAAAATGATCAAGGGCGAGAAGCCGGATGTGGATGCTGACAACGTCATCCAGACGCCGGTCGAGTTGATCAAGCAGTAACAGCGCAAGCGGGTAGTAGGTGGGGCGGCCTGAACCTGCGCCGCCCGCGCTTGCGAATGTCCGTTCAACCCACAAGCAGTGTTTCGTTTTAGGAGAGAGGTGGCCATGTCTGTGTCAGCCGATCAAACCGTGCTGGCCGTCACCGGTCTGGGCAAGACCTACGCCCAGCCCGTGCTCGGTGATGTCACGCTTGAGCTGCGCGGCGGCGAAGTATTGGCCCTGACCGGTGAGAACGGGGCTGGCAAGTCCACTTTGTCCAAGCTCATCAGTGGTCTGGAAATCCCGACTAGCGGGCATATGCTCTACCGCGGTCAGCCTTATCGACCGGCCAGTCGCACCGAGGCAGAAGGCCTGGGGGTGCGCATGGTCATGCAGGAACTCAACCTGCTGCCCACCCTGACCGTGGCCGAGAACCTGTTCCTCGACAACCTGCCTGGGCGCCTGGGTTGGATCAATCAGAAACGCTTGCGCCAGCTTGCGATTGCGGCGATGGCCCAGGTGGGCCTGGATACCATCGATCCAGATACTCCAGTGGGCGAATTGGGTATTGGTCATCAGCAGATGGTCGAGATCGCCCGCAACCTGATCGGCGACTGCCGCGTGCTGATCTTCGACGAACCCACGGCCATGCTCACCGCGCGCGAGGTCGAACTGCTGTTCGCCCAGATCGAGCGCCTGCGCCAGCGTGGCGTGGCCATCGTGTACATTTCCCACCGGCTCGAAGAGTTGCAGCGGGTGGCCCAGCGCATCGCCGTGCTGCGCGACGGCAAGCTGGTGTGCGTCGAGTCTATCCAGCGCTACAGCAGCGATCAGTTGGTCAACCTGATGGTTGGGCGTGCGCTCGGCGAGCACATCGATTTGGGCCAGCGCAATCTCGGGGCGCCGCTGCTCAAGGTCGAGCACCTGAGCCGTGGCGACAAGGTGCGCGACGTGTCGTTCGAGGTCAGGGCAGGGGAGATCTTCGGTATTTCCGGGCTGATCGGTGCCGGGCGCACTGAGCTGCTGCGCCTGATCTACGGCGCCGACCGCGCCGACAGCGGCACGGTTTCCCTGGGGCAGCCGCCGCGCCCGGTGGTCGTCGACTCGCCGAAGGCTGCGGTCAAGGCCGGCATCGCACTGATCACCGAAGACCGTAAAGGTGAAGGCTTGCTGCTGACGCAGTCGATCAGTGCCAATATCGCCCTGGGCAACCTCGCTGCCGTGTCCCACGCGGGGGTGCTGGACAGCGGCGCCGAACGTAGCCTGGCTGAACGCCAGATCAGCGCCATGCGCATCCGCAGCGCGGGCCCTGAGCAGGCGGTGGGTGAGCTTTCCGGTGGCAACCAGCAGAAGGTGGTGATCGGCCGCTGGCTGGAGCGCGACTGCCAGGTGCTGCTGTTCGACGAACCTACCCGTGGTATCGATGTCGGCGCTAAATTCGACATCTACGGCTTGCTCGCCGAGCTTGCTCGCCAGGGCAAGGCCTTGGTGGTGGTGTCCAGCGACCTGCGCGAGTTGATGTTGATTTGCGACCGCATCGCCGTGCTCTCGGCCGGACGCCTGATCGACACCTTCGACCGTGACCGCTGGAGCCAGGACCAACTCCTCGCAGCCGCTTTCGCCGGTTATCAGAAACGTGATGCCTTGCTGCACGATGCAGCTCCCAGGATGGACGCATGAAAACCACCCCTCTCGATACCTCGGGCGCCAAGCCCGTTCGCCGTACCGGCAGTTACCTGGGCCTGGGTACTTACCTGGGCCTGGCTGGCGCCTTGCTGGCGATGATCGTGCTGTTCTCGTTGCTGAGCAGCCATTTCCTCTCCTACGCCACCTTCAGCACCTTGGCCAACCAGATCCCCGACCTGATGGTGCTGGCGGTGGGCATGACGTTCGTGCTGATCATCGGCGGCATCGACCTGTCGGTGGGCTCTGTGCTGGCGCTGGCCGCCTCCACGGTCAGCGTGGCGATCCTCGGCTGGGGCTGGAGCGTGCTGCCGGCAGCGCTGCTGGGCATGGCCGTGGCGGCGTTGGCGGGCACGGTCACCGGCAGCATTACCGTGGCCTGGCGCATTCCTTCGTTCATCGTTTCGCTCGGCGTGCTGGAAATGGCCCGTGGCCTGGCCTACCAGTTCACCGACTCGCGCACCGCCTACATCGGCGATGCCTTCGCCTGGTTCTCCAACCCGATTGCGTTCGGCATCTCGCCAGCGTTCATCATCGCCCTGCTGGTGATCGTGGTAGCCCAGCTGGTGCTGACCCGTACGGTATTCGGCCGTTACCTGATCGGCATTGGCACCAACGAAGAGGCAGTGCGCCTGGCCGGTATCGATCCGCGCCCCTACAAGATCCTGGTGTTCGCCCTGATGGGCGTGCTCGCGGGCCTTGCCGCGTTGTTCCAGATTTCCCGGCTTGAGGCGGCCGACCCGAATGCCGGTGCTGGCCTGGAGTTGCAGGTGATCGCTGCCGTGGTGATCGGCGGCACCAGTCTGATGGGTGGGCGAGGTTCGGTCATCAGCACGTTCTTCGGTGTGCTGATCATTTCGGTGCTGGCCGCAGGGCTGGCGCAAATCGGCGCCTCCGAACCTACCAAGCGCATCATCACTGGCGCGGTGATCGTCATCGCCGTGGTGCTCGACACTTACCGCAGCCGGCGCGCGAACCGGCGGAACTGAAACCATGGCAACCATCAAAGACGTCGCGGCGCTGGCGGGTATTTCCTACACCACCGTGTCGCATGTACTGAACAAGACCCGTCCGGTCAGCGAGCACGTGCGCCTGAAAGTCGAGGCGGCCATCGCTGAGCTGGACTACGTGCCCAGCGCCGTGGCGCGTTCGCTCAAGGCCCGCAGCACTGCCACCATCGGCCTGCTGGTGCCCAATAGCGTCAACCCGTACTTTGCCGAGCTGGCACGGGGTATCGAGGATGCCTGCGAGCGTAATGGCTACTGTGTGATTTTATGCAACTCCGATGACGACCCGCAGAAGCAGCGCAGTTACTTGCGGGTGCTTCTGGAAAAACGTATCGACGGCCTGGTGGTGGCATCGGTGGGCGAGGACCGCGACTTGCTCGACAGCCTGCGCTGCGTGCGCACGCCGATGGTGATCGTCGACCGCGCGCTGGAAGGTGTCGAGGCGGATCTGGTACGTATCGACCACGAGCAAGGCGCCTACCTTGCCACCCGCCACTTGCTGGAGTTGGGCCACCGCGACATCGCCACGATTGCCGGCCCGCAGGACACTGGCGTCAGCCAGTTGCGTCTTGCCGGTTTCCGTCGAGCCATGGCCGAGGCGGGGGTGAGCATCGCCGCAGACGGTGTGTTGCACAGCGATTTCACCAGCCTGGGCGGGCATGCGGCAGCCGCGCGCCTGCTCGATGGCCAGCGGCCCACTGCGATCTTTGCCGGCAACGACATGATCGGCTTCGGTGTGTTGCGCGCGGCTGCCGAGCGCAACATTGACGTGCCCGGTGAGTTGTCGGTGATCGGTTTCGACGACATCGAACTCAGTCGCTACGTGTACCCGGCGCTGACCACGGTCGGTCAGTCGATTCGGGAGCTTGGCGAGAGCGCCGCGGCTCTGTTGCTGTCGCGCATCACTGCGCCACGCCGCGGCGAGACCGAGCAACGTATCGTCGCGCCGCGCTTGGTGCTGCGCGAATCCACCGGGCCGCGCCCGGATCTGTTCAACGATTACCGTTAAGGAAGTACCCCAATGGATGCCAAGGTGGTAGTGGTCGGCAGCCTCAACATGGACCTGGTGGCGCGTGCCCAGCGTCTGCCGCGCGGTGGCGAAACCCTGGCTGGTGAGCAATTCTTCACCGCGCCAGGCGGCAAGGGCGCCAATCAGGCGGTGGCTGTGGCGCGATTGGGCGCCCGTGTGGCGATGCTCGGCAACGTGGGCGATGACGCCTACGGCCAGCAATTGCGCGATGCGCTGCAAGTGGAGGGTGTCGATTGCCAGGGCGTGGGTGTATGCGCCGGTGTCTCCAGCGGTGTGGCGCTGATTGTGGTTGATGCAGCAAGCCAGAACGCCATCGTCATCGTTCCGGGCGGCAACGGCCTGCTGACGCCTGAGTCGGTGCAGCGTTTCGATGCGCTGCTGCAGGGTGCCGAGGTGATCGTCTGCCAGTTGGAGGTTCCCGCCGAAACCGTGGCCTGGACCCTGGCCCGTGGTCACGCACTGGGCAAGACCGTCATTCTCAATCCGGCGCCGGCCACCGGGCCGCTGCCGCCTGAGTGGTACACGCAGATCGACTACCTGATCCCCAACGAAAGTGAAGCCGAGGCCTTGACCGGGCTGCCCGTGACCGACCTGGCCAGCGCCCAGGCTGCCGCCGAGCGTTTGCGTGCACTCGGCGCGGGGCAGGTTATCGTCACTCTGGGCGCCCAGGGCGCACTGCATGTCGATGGGCAAGGCGCGCGACACTTCAAGGCCGCGGCCGTGCAGCCGCTCGATACCACTGCGGCCGGCGACACATTCGTCGGTGGTTTCGCGGCGCACCTGGCCAATGGTTTCTCGATTACCGACGCAATCGTTTTCGGGCAGCGAGCGGCGGCGATTTCCGTCACCCGCAGCGGTGCTCAGCCGTCGATTCCTTACCTGGCGGAAATGACTCCATGAAAAAAACGGCCTTGTTGAACGTAGCCCTGTCGCGAACCATTGCCGGACTTGGGCATGGCGATATCTTAGTGATCGGTGACGCCGGACTGCCGGTGCCGCCGGGGGTGGAACTGATCGACCTGGCGCTGACGCCCGGCATCCCGGACTTTGCCAGCGTGCTGCGGGTGGTGCTGAGCGAAATGCAGGTCGAGCGACATGTGCTGGGTGAAGAGATGTTCCAGGCAGCTCCCCCGGGGCTGGCTGAGGTGGAGCGCATGCACAGACTGGGCGAGCTGGGTAAGCGCGAGCTGCTCGGTCATGAGGCGTTCAAGGTGCTGAGCCGCCAGGCGCGGGCTGTGGTGCGCACGGGGGAGTGTCAGCCTTACAGTAATATCGCCCTGGTTGCGGGGGTTACCTTCTAGGTAGGCCATGCAGGCCATCTGTTCGCAGATGCCTCCCCCTTGTGGCACGAGGGATAGGTCAACGGAATAGGCAAAGGAGAGCTGAATGTTCAAACGCCTACTGCAAGGAGCTGTACTGATGTCGGCACTGACTGCCACCAGCCTGATGGCTGCCCCGCGCGAGCTTATCATCGACACTGATCCTGGGGCCGACGATGTGGTTGCGCTGTTGCTGGCCATGGCTTCGCCGGATGAGCTGAAGATCCGTGCGATCACCACGGTGGCGGGGAATGTGCGCCTGGACAAGACCTCGCGCAATGCCCGTCTGGCCCGTGAATGGGGCGGGCGCGAAGATATTCCGGTGTATGCCGGGGCAGGGCGCCCCCTGGTGCGCGCCCCCATCTATGCGGCCAACGTGCACGGTGAAGAAGGCCTGACCGGCGTGCCGGTGCACGAGCCCAAGGCGCCCTTGGCCCAAGGCAATGCCGTACAGTACCTGGTGGATACGCTTGGCGCTGCCGAGCCCCACAGCATCACCCTGGCCATGCTTGGTCCGCAGACCAACCTGGCCTTGGCCTTGATCCAGAAGCCCGAAATCGCCCAAGGCCTCAAGGAGGTGGTGGTGATGGGTGGGGCGCACTTCAATGGCGGTAACATCACCCCCGCCGCCGAGTTCAACCTCTACGCCGACCCACACGCGGCCGAAGTGGTGCTGGCCAGCGGGGTTAAGCTCACCTACCTGCCACTGGACGTCACCCATAAGTTGCTCACCAGCGAGGCGCGCCTCAAGCAGTTGGCTGCGGTGAATAATCAGGCCAGCAAGCGTGTGGTCGACATTCTCAATGCCTACATCCAGTACGACATGCAGTTATACGGTATGCCTGGCGGCCCGGTACACGACGCGAGCGTGATCGCCTACCTGCTCAAGCCCGAGCTGTTCAAAGGGCGCGACGTGCATCTGGCCATCGACAGCCGTGAGGGTCCGACGTTCGGTCAGACCATCGCTGACTGGTACGGCGTACTCAAGCAGCCGAGCAACGTGCACTGGATAGAAGAGGGCGATGCGCAGGGGTTCTTCGACCTGCTCAGCGCCCGCTTGGCGCGACTGCAATAGCTGCGTGGTGGGCATAGCGCTCGAACACCTGATCGATGAAGCTGCGCGCCGCCTCGCTACCGCGGTCGCGTACCAGTAGATCGATGGCGATCAGCAATAGCTCTTCTGGGGTGCTGGGGCTATAGGCGCTCTGGCCTTCGGCCCATTTGACCTTGATGTCGGCATCGATGCTGTGACTGCTCATGGAGGGCTCTCGTGAGGGGCCTGGGTGGGAGGTCGAATACCGGGTCCTGGCGTTCGATAGGAGGCCGTGCGCACTCCATTGGTTCCAGTAAATCACGCCTTGATGTCAACGGCCCTGCGACTTAAGCATAAGCGCGGGGCGAGGTGTAACCTGCGGTTTGGTGCAAAATTCGGTCACGATTGTGTTTCGCTTCGGGTCTTGGGTTCAGGCAGAATCCGGCGGCCTTGCAACAAAGAGCTACAGGCATTGTCGCATGGACATTGCCCAGATCGATTTCAGGAGGATTCATGTTCCGTACCCGCGCTTCCCTGGCCACCTTGCTGGTAGCTGCCGTACTGGCAGGTTGCAGCACCGGTGGTTCTTCGGGCGACAAGGCTGCGCCTGCGGCCCCGGCTGGCAACGATGGCCGCTGCGACGCCAGTGGTGCCGACTTCGCCATCGGCAAGCCAGGTACCCCCGAGTTGCTCGAGCAGGCGCGCAAGGCTAGCGGTTCACAGATGGGGCGTATCCTCAAGCCGACTGACATGATCACCCTGGAGTATCGCTCGGAGCGGGTGAACTTGAACGTCGACGACAAGGGTGTGGTGACCCGCGTCAACTGCGGTTAAAGGAGGCTGCGCTTGCAGCGGGTCGCACCGGTGCAAGCGGCCAATAAAAAACCCGCCACAAGTGGCGGGTTTTTTTACAGCGGTATCCGAATTACTCCGGACGAACCTGTGCAGCCTGCATGCCCTTCTGGCCGCGCTCGGCAACGAAGGAGACGGTCTGGCCTTCTTTCAGGCTCTTGAAGCCGTCGGATTCGATGGCCTTGAAGTGAACGAACAGGTCGTCGCCGCCGCCTGCTGGGGTGATGAAGCCGTAGCCTTTTTCATCATTGAACCATTTGACGGTGCCGTTTTGGCGATTGGACATGAGGTGAATCTCCAGAAACATGATTTTTTTCGAGGTGCAATGTTGCCGAGGCTACAGGAGCACGGGCAACATCATAGTTCATTTCTGCGCATCTAGCGCCTTTTACCTTCGCAGGATGTTGATCCAGAGCAAACAATGTCTGGATTGGCCTCGAAATTTTAGCTATTTCGGCTTGCAGGCGGCCTGCACGGTGGCTTGGGCACGCTGCATCAGCTTGGCATCTACCCCATCCTTGCTATCGAGTTCGACGATCTCCTTGTCGGTGAAATTTTTCTTGATGGTCTGGGCACCACAGTCGCAGTGCTTTTTCGCCGTCGCCGCGTCCACGCCTTGGCCAGTGGCCACCTGCGTGCACTGCGCCATGTAGGCAGCCTCCTTGCCGGGCGGGAAATTACCTGCATGGGCGGCCAGCGGCAGCAGCAAGGCCGTTGTGGCACACGCGGCCAGAAGGGAAGGAAGTCGCATAACCAGGCACTCCTTGGGTTAAGGTCTCATCTAGAGTAGGTTGCTTCACAAAGTCTGATAGGAAAATTTCCGTACAAGTTCACCCTGGGTACGTAATTTCCAAATATTTCTGCCTGCGGCTCTAGCCCGTGCTAGCATGGCCGGCTTGCAGCCCGTTCTGGCTGCAACTTCTTATTTACTTTCCAGTCACTCTGGTTCGTTCCTGGCAGGCCGAAAGGTCTCTGCCACTGTGAGGCAGGCTTTCCCGCGGG
This sequence comes from Pseudomonas sp. NY15463, assembly GCF_048068415.1. NCBI lineage: Bacteria > Pseudomonadati > Pseudomonadota > Gammaproteobacteria > Pseudomonadales > Pseudomonadaceae > Pseudomonas > Pseudomonas sp. NY15463. Next base: position 309,899 of record NZ_JBLUQD010000008.1, on the reverse strand, counting down.
AAAGGCAGGGCGGATCTTGTACTGGCTCATCCCAACCCACGTGACCTTTGGTAGGGGTCACCACTAGGAGAGGAGGCGCCATGCCCGTTATTACTCTTCCCGATGGCAGTCAACGTACGTTCGACCAGCCGGTATCCGTAGCCGAAGTCGCCGCCTCCATTGGCGCGGGCCTCGCCAAGGCCACCCTGGCCGGCAAGGTCGACGGCAAGCTCGTCGATGCCTGCGACAAGATCGATCATGACGCCACCCTGCAGATCATCACCCCCAAAGATGCAGAGGGACTGGAGATCATTCGTCACTCGTGCGCCCATTTGATCGGCCACGCAGTAAAGCAGCTGTACCCGACCGCCAAGATGGTGATCGGGCCGGTGATCGACGAAGGCTTCTATTACGACATCGCCTACGAACGTCCTTTCACACCGGACGATTTGGCGGCCATCGAAAAGCGCATGCAGCAGCTGATCGATACCGACTATGACGTCGTCAAGAAAATGACCCCGCGCGCCGAGGTCATCGACGTGTTCACCCAGCGTGGCGAAGACTACAAGCTGCGCCTGGTCGAGGACATGCCTGACGAGCAGGCCATGGGCCTGTACTACCACGAAGAATACGTCGACATGTGCCGTGGCCCGCACGTGCCGAACACCCGCTTCCTGAAAGCCTTCAAGCTGACCAAGCTGTCTGGCGCCTACTGGCGTGGCGATGCCAAGAATGAGCAGCTGCAACGTGTGTATGGCACCGCCTGGGCTGACAAGAAGCAGCTGGCGGCCTACATCCAGCGCATCGAAGAAGCCGAAAAGCGCGACCACCGCAAGATCGGCAAGCAGCTCGACCTGTTCCACCTGCAAGAAGAAGCCCCTGGCATGGTGTTCTGGCATGCCAATGGCTGGACCGTCTACCAGGTGCTCGAGCAGTACATGCGCAAGGTTCAGCGCGAGAACGGCTACTCGGAAATCAAGACCCCGCAAGTCGTCGATCGCATCCTGTGGGAGCGTTCCGGGCACTGGACCAACTATGCCGAGAACATGTTCACCACCGCTTCGGAAAGCCGCGACTACGCGGTAAAACCGATGAACTGCCCGTGCCACGTGCAGGTGTTCAATCAGGGCCTGAAGTCGTACCGCGACCTGCCGCTGCGCCTGGCCGAGTTCGGTGCTTGCCACCGCAACGAGCCCTCCGGCGCGCTGCACGGCATCATGCGCGTGCGTGGCTTCGTGCAGGACGATGCGCACATCTTCTGCACCGAAGAGCAGGTCAAGAAAGAAGCGGCTGATTTCATCAAGCTGACCCTGGACGTGTACAAGGACTTCGGTTTCACCGATGTCGCTATGAAGCTGTCGACCCGTCCGGCCAAGCGCGTGGGGTCCGAAGAGCTGTGGGACCGCGCCGAAGGCGCCCTGGCCGATGCGTTGAACGAGTCGGGCCTGGAGTGGGAATACCAGCCGGGCGAGGGCGCGTTCTACGGTCCGAAGATCGAGTTCACCTTGCGCGACTGCCTGGGCCGTAACTGGCAGTGTGGTACGCTGCAGTACGACCCGAACCTGCCTGAGCGTCTGGACGCCAGCTACATCGCCGAAGATAACAGCCGTGTGCGCCCGGTCATGCTGCATCGTGCGATCCTCGGTTCGTTCGAGCGCTTCATCGGCATGCTGATTGAGCACTACGCCGGCGTGTTCCCTGCGTGGTTGGCGCCGACCCAGGCTGTGGTGATGAACATCACCGACAAACAGGCCGATTTCGCCCTCGAAGTGGAAAAAGCCCTGAATGGTAGCGGTTTCCGTGCCAAGTCGGACTTGAGAAATGAGAAGATCGGCTTTAAAATCCGCGAGCATACTTTGCTCAAGGTCCCATACCTGCTGGTTATAGGGGATCGCGAAGTCGAAACGCAGACCGTCGCCGTACGCACCCGTGAAGGCCAAGACCTCGGCTCCATGCCTGTCTCCCAATTCACCCAGCTGCTCACTGACGCAGTGGCGAAGCGCGGTCGCCTAGAATCGGAGTAATGACTATTAAGCGTGAAATGAGAAACGATAAACGAACTGCACCGAAAGCCCCGATCAACGAGAATATCTCGGCACGCGAGGTTCGGTTAATTGGTGCTGACGGCGAGCAGATTGGCATCGTCTCGATTGATGAAGCGCTGCGTATCGCTGATGAAGCGAAGCTGGATCTGGTGGAAATCTCTGCAGACGCGCAACCGCCCGTCTGCAAGGTGATGGACTACGGCAAGCACCTCTTCGAGAAGAAGAAGCAGGCCAACGAAGCCAAGAAGAACCAGAAGCAGATCCAGATCAAAGAAATCAAGTTTCGTCCAGGGACGGAAGAAGGGGATTACCAGGTAAAACTACGCAACCTGGTACGTTTCCTTAGCGATGGGGACAAGGCCAAGATCTCTCTGAGATTCCGCGGCCGTGAGATGGCCCACCAGGAGCTGGGCATGGAGCTGTTGAAGCGGGTCGAAACCGACCTCGCCGAATATGGCACCGTTGAGCAGCATCCGAAGATGGAAGGACGCCAGCTTATGATGGTCATCGCCCCCAAAAAGAAGAAGTAATCTCCCGGGCACGGCAGGCCTGATGATTATTGTGTAATTTTATCGAATGCGGAGTTCCAACATGCCAAAAATGAAAACCAAGAGCGGTGCTGCGAAGCGTTTCCTGAAAACAGCTTCCGGCTTCAAGCACAAGCACGCTTTCAAGAGCCACATCCTGACCAAAATGTCGACCAAGCGTAAGCGTCAACTGCGTGGTGCCAGCCTGCTGCACCCGTCTGACGTTGCAAAAGTCGAGCGCATGCTGCGCGTACGTTAATTTCGGTCAAAGATAGAGGAAGTTACTCATGGCTCGTGTAAAGCGTGGCGTCATCGCTCGTAAGCGTCACAAGAAAATTCTGAAACTGGCTAAAGGCTACTACGGTGCACGCTCGCGCGTATTCCGCGTTGCCAAGCAAGCGGTCATCAAGGCAGGCCAATACGCCTACCGCGACCGTCGCCAGAAGAAGCGTCAGTTCCGCGCTCTGTGGATCGCTCGTATCAACGCCGGTGCCCGCACCAACGGTCTGTCTTACAGCCGTCTGATTGCTGGCCTGAAAAAAGCGTCGATCGAAATCGACCGCAAGGTTCTGGCCGACCTGGCAGTGAACGAAAAAGCGGCGTTTGCTGCGATTGTCGAGAAAGCTAAAGCCGTTCTGGCTTAAGTACCCACGACAATCATTCGGCGGCCTCGGTCGCCGGATGTAAAACGTCATCGATAGGGGAAGAGCCTTCAAAAGCTCTTCCCCTATTTCGTATCTGGAGTCTGTACATGGAAAACCTGGACGCGCTGGTTGGCCAAGCCCTCGAGGCCGTGGAACGCGCTGAAGACATCACTACCCTGGAACAGATCCGGGTCCAATTCCTCGGCAAGAAAGGCGAGCTGACCCAGGTGATGAAGACCCTGGGCAATCTGCCAGCCGACGAGCGCCCCAAGGTCGGCGCGCTGATCAACGACGCCAAGGAACGTGTCACCGAGGTGCTCAACGCACGCAAGGCCGCCTTCGAAGAGGCCGAGCTCAATGCTCGCTTGGCCGCCGAATGCATCGACGTGACCCTGCCAGGCCGTGGCCAGACCACCGGCGGGCTGCACCCGATCACCCGTACCCTGGAGCGCATCGAGCAGTTCTTCACTCACATTGGCTACGGCATCGCCGAGGGCCCAGAGGTCGAAGACGATTACCACAACTTCGAAGCGCTCAACATCCCTGGCCACCACCCGGCCCGTGCGATGCACGACACCTTCTACTTCAACGCCAACATGCTGCTGCGTACCCACACCTCGCCGGTTCAGGTGCGCACCATGGAGTCCACGCAGCCGCCGATCCGCATCGTCTGTCCAGGCCGTGTGTACCGTTGCGACTCGGATATCACCCACTCGCCGATGTTCCACCAGGTCGAAGGCCTGCTGATCGATCGCGGTATCAACTTCGCCGACCTCAAGGGCACCATCGAAGAGTTCCTGCGGGTGTTCTTCGAGAAAGAACTGGCTGTGCGCTTCCGCCCCTCGTTCTTCCCCTTCACCGAGCCTTCCGCCGAAGTCGACATCCAGTGCGTGATGTGTTCCGGCAAAGGTTGCCGCGTGTGCAAGCAGACCGGCTGGCTGGAAGTGATGGGTTGCGGCATGGTCCATCCGAACGTGTTGCGCATGTCCGGTATCGACCCGGAAGAGTACCAGGGCTTCGCCTTCGGCATGGGCGCCGAGCGCCTGGCCATGCTGCGCTATGGCGTCAACGATTTGCGTCTGTTCTTCGACAACGACCTGCGGTTCCTCGCCCAATTCCGCTAGGCCCAATCGACGCAACTTTCAGGAGAACAGCATGAAATTCAGTGAACAGTGGCTGCGCGGTTGGGTAAACCCGCAAGTCTCCCGTGATGAACTGGTTGCCCGCCTGTCCATGGCTGGCCTTGAAGTCGACAGCGTGACCCCTGCTGCCGGCCAGTTCAGCGGCATCGTAGTCGGCGAGATTCTCGCCACCGAACAACACCCGGACGCTGACAAGCTGCGCGTGTGCCAGGTCAGCAACGGCGCAGAAACCTTCCAGGTGGTTTGCGGTGCCCCCAACGCTCGCCCAGGCATCAAGATCCCGTTCGCCATGATCGGCGCCGAGCTGCCAGGCGACTTCAAGATCAAGAAAGCCAAGCTGCGCGGCGTCGAGTCGTTCGGCATGCTGTGCTCGGCAGCCGAGCTGCAGATCAGCGAAGAGAACGACGGTCTGCTGGAGCTGGCCGCCGACGCCCCAGTGGGCGAGGACATTCGCCAGTACCTGAGCCTGGACGACGCCAGCATCGAGATCGGCCTGACGCCGAACCGCGGCGACTGCCTGTCCATCGCAGGTCTGGCCCGCGACGTCAGCGCACTGTACGACGTCCCTGTGTCGCGTCCAGTGGTGCCAGCCGTGCCGGCTGCGCATGACGAAGTGCGCCCGGTCGAAGTCAGTGCCCCAGCGGCCTGTCCGCGTTATCTGGGCCGCGTGATCCGCAACGTCGACCTGAGCAAGCCAACCCCGCTGTGGATGGTCGAGCGCCTGCGCCGCAGCGACGTGCGCAGCATCGACGCTGCCGTCGACATCACCAACTATGTGATGCTTGAACTCGGTCAGCCGATGCACGCCTTCGACCTGGCCGAAATCAACGGTGGTATCCGCGTACGCATGGCCGAGGAGGGCGAAAAGCTCGTCCTGCTGGACGGTCAGGAAGTCGCCCTGCGCGCCGACACCCTGGTGATTGCCGACCACACCCGTGCCCTGGCGATTGCCGGTGTCATGGGCGGCGAGCACAGCGGTGTGAACACCGAGAAGACCCGCGACCTGTTCCTGGAGAGCGCCTTCTTCGAGCCGATTTCCGTCGCGGGCAAGGCTCGCTCCTACGGCCTGCACACCGATGCCTCGCACCGCTACGAGCGCGGCGTCGACTCGCAACTGGCCCGTGAAGCACTCGAGCGCGCCACTGCGTTGGTGCTGGAAATCGTTGGCGGTGAAGCCGGCCCTGTGGTCGAGGCCGTGAGCGAGCAGCACTTGCCGAACATCGCGCCGATCACCCTGCGTGATGAGCGCATCACCCAGATGCTTGGCATGCAGATGCAGGCGGCCCAGGTCGAACAACTGCTCAATGCTTTGGAGCTGAAAACCAGCGCCAATGGGGCAGGGGCGTGGACCGTCAGCGTGCCGAGCCACCGCTTCGACATCAGTCTGGAAGTCGACCTGATCGAAGAGCTGGCCCGCCTGTATGGCTACAACAACCTGCCGGTCCGCTACCCGCAGGCTCGCCTGGCCCCGCAGGCCCGCCCGGAGACCCGTGGCGAGTTGCCGAACCTGCGTCGCCTGCTGGTTGCCCGTGGCTATCAGGAAGCCATTACCTATAGCTTCATCGATCCGAAACTGTTCGAGCTGTTCACCCCTGGCGTCGAGCCGCTGCTGCTGGCCAACCCAATCTCCAGCGACATGGCCGCCATGCGTGCCTCGCTGTGGCCGGGCCTGGTCAAGGCGCTGCAGCACAACCTCAACCGCCAGCAAGACCGCGTACGCCTGTTCGAAAGCGGTCTGCGTTTCGTCGGTCAGTTGGGTGATCTCAAGCAGCAACCGATGATCGCTGGCGTCGTCACCGGCAGCCGCCAACCCGAAGGTTGGGCCAACGGTCGCGATGGCATCGACTTCTTCGACGTCAAGGCCGACGTAGAGGCCCTGCTGGGCTACTCCGGTGCGCTGGGTGACTTCACCTTCGCTGCCGGCAAGCACCCGGCCCTGCACCCCGGCCAGACTGCACGCATCGAGCGCGACGGCAAGGAAGTCGGCTACCTCGGCGCCATTCACCCGGAGCTGGCCAAGACCCTCGGCCTCGACCGTCCGGTGTTCGTCTTCGAGTTGGTGCTTGGCGATGTCGTAGAAGGTCGCCTGCCCAAGTTCAGCGAACTGTCGAAGTTCCCGGAAACCCGTCGCGACCTCGCGCTGATTGCAGGGCGTGACGTGGCGGCCAGTTCGGTGCTTGAAGTCATTCGTGACAATGCAGGCGAATGGCTCACGGACCTCAGGCTGTTTGACGTCTACCAGGGTAAAGGTATTGATCCTGATAGAAAAAGCCTGGCCGTCGGCTTGACCTGGCAGCATCCATCGCGCACTCTTAATGACGATGAGGTGAATGCGACCTTGGTAAATATCCTCACCTCGCTCGAACAAAGGTTGAACACCACGTTAAGGAAATAACGGTATGGGTGCTCTGACGAAAGCTGAGATGGCCGAAAGGCTGTACGAGGAGCTGGGACTCAACAAGCGAGAGGCCAAGGAGCTGGTCGAGCTGTTTTTCGAAGAAATTCGGCACGCGCTTGAAGACAACGAGCAGGTCAAGTTGTCCGGTTTCGGCAACTTCGACCTTCGCGACAAACGCCAGCGGCCGGGCCGCAACCCCAAAACCGGGGAAGAGATCCCGATCACCGCACGCCGCGTCGTCACCTTTCGTCCAGGGCAGAAGCTGAAAGCCCGGGTAGAGGCCTATGCTGGAACCAAGCCATAACGACGAGCTGCCCCCCATCCCGGGCAAACGCTACTTCACCATTGGTGAAGTCAGCGAGCTTTGTGCGGTAAAGCCGCATGTGCTGCGTTACTGGGAGCAGGAATTTCCGCAGCTCAATCCGGTGAAGCGCCGTGGCAATCGGCGGTATTACCAGCGCCAAGACGTGCTGATGATCCGCCAGATCCGCGCACTGCTGTATGACCAGGGCTTCACCATTGGCGGGGCGCGTTTGCGTCTTTCCAGTGACGAGGTCAAGGATGAGTCCAGCCAGTATAAGCAGCTGATTCGGCAGATGATTACCGAGTTGGAGGATGTGCTGGTGGTCTTGAAGAAGTGACCTGATTGCCGATGAGTGGAAATTTTTGAAAAAAAGCTTCCATTAATCAGAAGGTTAGGTTAGATTCTTCACCGTTCTCAGCGGTATCGAGAATGATGTCGGGGCGTAGCGCAGCCCGGTAGCGCACTTGCATGGGGTGCAAGGGGTCGAGTGTTCGAATCACTCCGTCCCGACCAAAATACTCCAAGAAATCCAAGCACTTACGGGTGCTTGGATTTTTTTATGCCCCTAAAATTTAGGGTCCAGCATATTTAGGGTCCACATAGGGTCCATCGCTCCAGAAGGTTCCTCCGCGCTGATTTGGTTTCGCAGCGAAAGCGATCATTTATCTCGGCAATGCAGCGGAGGCTTGCTGCACACCCATGGTCGATTCACGTATGCTGAGACCATTGCAAGGTGCGTCTTCGGTCACACCAATAGACTTACTCATCGCGGAGCTTGCTGTGGAAACGTTCAGAATACAACTGGGCTTGAGCAGAGGCTGATGCGGCTTACGACGGCTATCAATTACGCATGACCAGCATTATGTCCTTAGATCACGTCGATTCCGTACGTCGTGAGGTTGCCCCCAAAACTGACAGGAAGCTCAAATCTGCCTTGGGGCAATTCATGACTCCGTCTAGCGTGGCGAGATTCATGGCCAACATGTTTCCGCCAAGCATCGCTGAGGCATGCCGCTTGCTCGATGCAGGTGCGGGTGTAGGTGCGCTCTCGTGCGCATTCTTGGACCGGTGGAAGGCTGGTGAGCATGATTTTCAACAGGTCCAAGTTACTGCGTATGAGATAGATGACAAGCTTAGAGGGCATCTGGTTGAACACCTGGCTGGATACGCAGGTGTGACTTCAAGCGTTATTGCGGGCGACTACATCGAGCTGACGGCCACGCCAGATTTCGTCTCGCCGGGCTACACGCATGCGATCCTCAATCCGCCGTACAAAAAGATCAACACTCGTTCTGCTCATCGCTTAGCTCTGCGAACTGTGGGTATTGAGACCGTAAATCTCTATTCGGCATTTGTGGCGCTTGCTGTCGCTCAAATGGCGCCTGGTGGCCAGGTTGTTGCGATCATTCCGCGCAGCTTCTGCAACGGCCCGTATTACAAGCCTTTCCGAGAGTTCGTGCTTGAGCGCGCTGCAATTCGTCACATTCACTTATTCAACTCTCGTAGCACTGCATTCAAAGATGATGAGGTGCTTCAAGAGAACATCATCATCCGCTTTGAACGTGATGGTGAGCAAAGAGATGTGACAATTACGACATCGACTGATGACAGCTTCAGCGACATCGCTAGTCATGAACACGCCTTCAATCGTATCGTATTTGAGGCAGATCCTGAGCAATTCATTCATGTACCTACATCTCTCGAAGAGAGCGCGATTGAGCGCTCCAGTGTAGCCTGCTGCTCTCCTGAGGATGTTGGAGTGAAGATTTCTACTGGACCAGTAGTTGGGTTCAGGATGCGATCTCAGCTGCGGGAGCTTCCGGAGTCCGGCACCGTACCGTTGCTTTACCCCAACCATTTCAGCAGCAATGGTCTGGGTATCGTATGGCCAGGAGAAAGCCGCAAAAAGCCCAGCGCGATTTTACGTAACGACGAAACGGAGAAGTGGCTTTATCCGAACGGCTTTTACTGCCTTGTGCGTCGTTTCTCATCGAAAGAAGAGAAACGTCGTATCGTGGCCAGGGTGCTAGCCCCGTGTGAGATTGGTGACAGCCCGGTTGTGGGGCTGGAAAACTACTTCAACGTCTTTCACGATAAGAAAAAAGGACTCCAGAAGGAGCTTGCGTACGGCTTGGCCATCTACTTGAACAGTACGGCTGTTGATCAGCAGTTCCGACGATTTAATGGGCACACGCAGGTCAATGCAACGGACTTGAAACTAATGAAGTACCCAGGTCGCGAAACGCTCATCATACTTGGTTCTTGGGCACTTGAGCAAAAAGAAGTCAGTCAAGAGTCCATAGATAGGAAAATGGAAGAAATCCTGTGAGTGTAAAAAAACAGTACGTCGATGACGCTAAGCAAATTCTGTTATCTCTTGGCCTACCAAAAGCACAACGCAATGAACGCTCAGCTCTTTGCTTGCTTGCGCTCTTAGATATGACGCCTGGTAAATCCTGGCAGGATGCTGGAAGTCCACTCCTCGGGATCACACCGATCATGGGGTGGATGCGGGAGCACTACGATAAAGTATACGCTCCAAATAGTCGTGAAACCGTTCGCCGAAAAACTATCCATCAGTTTTGTGATGCTGCCTTGGCGGTATGCAATCCTGGCGAGACCAAGGCAATAAATAGCCCGAAATCTGTATATCAGATTGAGCCATCTGCGCTTGATTTGCTGAGGACTTTCGAAACAGATGAATGGCATGATGCACTCGCAAAATACATGGCTGGGCGTGAAACGCTGATTGCTCGGTATGCGAAGGAGCGTGAGCAAAGCATGATTCCCGTTGAGATAGCTCCTGGTAAAGAGATCAAATTGACTCCTGGTGAACATAGCGAGCTAATTCGAGACATTATTGAAAGTTTCGCTCCTCGATTTGCGCCAAATAGCGTCCTTGTCTATGCTGGTGATACTGGTGACAAAATGGGGTACTTTGATGCGGCGCTACTCGCGAGTTTGGGAGTGGAAGTTGACTCTCATGGGAAAATGCCAGACGTTGTTCTTCACTTCACACAGAAGAATTGGCTTTTGTTGGTAGAGTCAGTCACAAGCCATGGTCCTGTAGATGGCAAGCGCCATGCAGAATTGGCTAAGTTATTCAAAGGGTCTACAGCAGGTCTCGTCTACGTTACAGCATTCCCGAATCGCGCTATCATGAGTCGCTATCTCGGCGAGATTGCATGGGAAACTGAGGTTTGGGTCGCCGATGCTCCCTCCCATTTGATTCATTTCAATGGCGTGCGTTTTTTGGGGCCGTACGAAGAATAGTTTTTCTCTTCAAGTATTTGAAGCTCTGTGATGCCGGGCTTCTTCGTGACTCTTGCTTTAGTTGGGTTGGCTGTCGGTAAACAGATTGCTTTACTCAAGCAGCGCAACCCGAACAATCTCATCAGATAAGAACGACATGTTCCATCCAGTCTCTGCTGAGTATGGAACCACCGGGTTTTTTGGTAAGAATTTATCCATAACCTCTCGTAGCTTCAAACTTATATTTTTAAGCTGGTCAGAGCTAGGGGTAGGGCTTATTTTTCTATTGAGGGGCTCAATTTTGTCGCACTGCCCGAGAGCGTAAATCACCTTTTCTTTCATTCTTGGTGTATGTATTAGTTTGGCAGTCATGTGCTCATCAATCGAATAGTCGCGAGTGTCTGCTCTAAGCACATGTACTATTACTGAAGCGTAGTCAAAAAATTCAGAATACAATTTAAGGTATTCATTATCGCGCTCTATGTTTTCCCCTACACCCGGCAGATCTCCAAGTGACAGCCAATGATTGTTTCCAACGTGAAATTCGAGGCATTGGCATACTCGGGTACAGGCGGCTACTTCGCTAGTTTCAAGAAGCTTCTTCCCGAAAAGAGCGTTAACAGTAGTAGACTTTCCATAACCCGATTTTCCCACAAACAGAATCATCTTGTCGTAGGATCCCTCCTTTGTGGTTTTATCAACCCACTTATGCCAACCCATACCATTCGCGGCATTTAGTTTCCCAAATGCCGGGTATTTGGTGCGAAGCTCTGAGATGTCGCCTCGGTGTAAGCGATATTTGGTTATGCCCAAGAATCACCACCAGCTGAAAATTTTACTGATAATCTTGGATATTGCCTTCACGATGGTTTTGGCTACCGGCGCTATAGGAATAATGTCGGTAACAACATTGAATACTGTTTCAAGGAATCCGTCTTTGGCTTCAGACTTAGAGTGTTCGGATCGAGTGTCTGCTTTTACCGCGTCCAAAACGATTGCTTTTTTGTCTGCTGGAAGCAGCTCAACAACTCGGTCAACTAAATTAACAAGTCCGTAACGCTCGTTTGCCGAAACAGGAATTACACAAGACAGAGGCAAACCAAATATTTCGGCTACGTTTTTGCGTTTTTGCTCAATGTTTGCCGCTTGCTTGGCACCTGGTTGATTGACAGTTTCATCCCACTCCCTGAACGGTTCAATCTTATCAATCTGATTAAGCACAACAACGAATGGACGCCCTTTTTCAACATAAGGTCTTACGAGATTTTTATAAAAAGTCTCATCGGACGAAAATGCCCGATCATCACCCTTGATTACCCACAGTACCAGATCAAGCTCAGGCAGTAGTGAACGATAGAGATCAGCATATTCTTTGTCTCGATCATTGCTTTCACCAACGCCAGGCACGTCGAGCAGCTTTATGCCTTTTCCTCCAAGCTCAAGAATTACTTCCTGTGGCTTTCGTGTGCATCCTGCAATGTCACTAATTTCACAAACATCTTTTCCAAATACAGCATTGCACAGGCTCGATTTCCCTGCGCCAGTCTTTCCAAATACGCCTACTGCTGGCTGATAGCTTAGAACACCACTAATGCGTTTTAGGATCTTGCCAACGATGTCGGCGCCTAGTTTGCCTTCCTGCTTTAGTGCATCTTCAAGAAACTTGTCATGAATAGTCATTGCAATGATCCCTATTGTAAATTATTTCCCGATGAATCTTATAAGCATCAACGTGTTGGGCTTGGCCCTTTGATACGACCCCTTAAGCCCAAAAGCTATTAGACGTTAGTCCTGGAGCCAAGACTCAACGGTTTCAGCACCGTACTGCGATTTCCACTCTTTGAGCAGTTTGTGGTTACCACCCTTGGTTTCAATTCGCTCGCCGTTGTTGGGATTGAGGTACACCTTAACCTGGCGTTCACGGCGCGGCTGACGAGCAGCAGGTGCGGCTCGCTCTGGACGAGCATGCGGATCAAGGATCAGCTTCACTTCGCGCAGAGAGAAACTGTATTCACCCAACAGGGCGCGCAGCTTTTGCTCGAACTCGATTTCTTTCTTAAGGCCATCATCATTTTTTAGCGCGTCCAGTTGAGCTAGCTGCTCAGCGAGCTGTGCTTCGAGTGCTTTGAATTCTGCGAGTTTGCTCATGATTTTCTCTATTCAGTTGCTGCTATCAGCTGAAAATTCGATTGAGTCGAATGCTTTGATTTTCTTTGCTACAGATTTTTTACGTGCTTCGATCTGCTCGGGCGACATCGTAATATAGTTATCTTGATAGTCGTTGAAAAGATCTGCTTCAACCTTAAGCTGATCTTCAACGACGGCAAGATCCCTTTTGAGCATAATCAACGCCGGGCCTAGGGCGGTTTTGATTTGAAGGCGGAGGCGGGTGGCTCGGTCGCGAAGTCGCTTCAAGTAGCGGAGCTGGAGATGCACGAGATCAAGCTTGTTTTCGCCATCGGTGATCTGGGCACGGCAATGGTCGATGATGCTAGTAAAGTACGCATAGCGTTCATCGTAAGACTTCTTCGGACGACCCATCGCCGGCGTCTGATCATCCTCAGAATCGGCATGACGGGCTAGATCGCGGCGCTTATAAAAAGCAGTGTGCATCTGCCTGTCTAGAGTGCCAAGGATGTCCTTGGCTGGCCTACCGGCGTTATTGTTGCCGTGCATGGCACGCAGAGCTTCGATGTCAGAAGGCTCAGCGTCAAACTCAGATTCTGTGTCACGTAGCTTCTTTAGTTCAGTGTCACGCTCTAGCTCCAGGCGAGCGAGTTCAAGCTCCTTGGGCATCTTGGGCTTGCCCGGAGCCAGTCGCTTGTCAGATTCAGGAAGGGCGTTCCAGGCTTCTTCAGTGAAGCCCTGTGGACGGAACAGGTTCAGCTTCTGGCGCACAGCTTTGGCTTCTACTGTGCTACCAGCCTGCTCAAGCGTGGCCACTTCACGTGCAAACGCGAGGCGTTGGTTGAAAGTGCTCAGGAGCAGGGTGGCCTCGGTGTCATCAGCGATGTGATGGCCTGATTCTTCCGTCAGCTGAAGCTCAAGGTCGCCGCAGTTCTCAAAGAGCCGAGCTACCAGGCGGCGCTGTTTTTCTAACGGATCAAGCTTTGGCCTTCCTTGTGATTTTTTCCTTGACGAGCTTCCTTCCATGTAAATCACCTTGACAAATCTATTAATTTCCGGCATAATATTAACTTGGAGAAACGGATTGTCAAGGAATGACAATGGAGCTGTCAGGCCGACAGCTTGGTGCGGGGGCGGTACTGGCGGTTCCGCTCAACGGACTGAGCTTTCCAATACGCCCTGCCTTCATGGATGAAGCAAACCAAGTCGGCAGCAAGGTAACGGATGTCGTGGCAGACGCAATGGAATGGCAGCACGGCAAGGAACTGCCGCTTTGAGCGCCAAATTTGCAGAGAAGCTTTTGAGATACCGAAAGCCAGGGAGGCCTCAAGGGTTGTCAGCATCGTTGACGGATCAAGGTCAGGAATAGGAGAGTCACTGAACAAAATGTCGATGCGTGGGAATTTATGCAGTTTCCCAGTTCGCTTAATACTTTTGCTTTCTGCAATTGCCAGGATGTCTTCTAGTTTATAAAAGACGCTCTTTGAATTGTTGCGCACGTGCGGTATAAGGACGTTACTGCCTTTTTTCGTACGCCAGTTTCGTAGCGTTCCTTCTGCTCTATCCAGATGCTCTGCTGCTTGCTTTTCACTAAGCAGCATAGTGGTGTTTGTTAGTGCTCGCTCTTTAATAATTCGTTGTTTCATAATGATATCCATATCTGCGCCTATATTATTTTATTATAGCACGAAAATATTAGAAGTTATGCGGGCGCAGATTTTTTACCAGCTTCGCTGAAAGGGACCAGTAGTTAGGGTTCTGGTAGATAGAAGAAGAGGCCCAATAAGCTAACCGCTGGATAGATTCGCCGTAGGCGGTTAAAAGTCAATAGTATTTACATCAGATCACTTCTCAAGTTGTTTATTTATAAAAACAGATATCTGATCCGATGTAAATGTGATTGTCGCTGGGTCAGGTCTCTTGGTTATCTATATAAATAGAAGAAGTGATCCGATGTAAATATAATTGGCAAAATATTTTTAATCATTTACATGTTGCATGTTTAAATCGTGATAAATGGTGTTATTATATAAGTGTGCAAGAAAGCACTGCTTTGCAGAGAGCATGGCTATTAGAAAAGGTTTATATAATGAACATCATCTACAAAAATACAAAGCTGGAGCATCAGCTCAATGAAATAAAATCAAAGTACGTCTTCATTTCTACCAGTGAGCTTGATCTTGGCTACACCATAGCGATGGTGAGCGAAGAAAATTTTGCAAATACAGTAAGACTGTACGCAGAAGATAAAGACCGTACGGCAATCGTCTGTCTAACCGCCGCAACATATGAAGCTCGCCTCAGCATCGCCAAAGATTGCAAAACCGGTGTGCTGTTTCTCAATGAAGAAAGCCCGGCACAGAGCACCTGCTTATCCAGCCTGGCAGGTTACTCCGGCTACGAACTAGACAAATTGGCAGCTGAAATTGGCGCAGAAATCGACATCAAGCGATTCGTGATGACTGTTGCTCGCGAAGTGCCATTCTCTCTATCGAGAGAGCAGGCTCAGCAGATCGTTACTGATGCTGCTGGCTATGATGCAGCCAGTGCTCTGGAGCTGCTCGACAAAGTTCTGGATAACAACATAATCAACTTTAAGCGCTTGAAACAAGTCAATATTAACGACCAAATCATCATAAGCGAACTTAAGGCAGTTCGCCCAGGTTCCGAAGCAACAGCTGAGCTTATAGCTTATGGAGAGAAAATCTACGCCCAGGGCGGGATTCACGTTCTCGAAGCGGGACTTGGTTTCGGCAAAACTCAGCACACCATCCGTCCGATCATTCAGTCTGCAAAAGCCGATGGGAAAAAGACAACACTGCTGACTCATCGGGTGTCCATTTCCGGGTCTTTCGATGACATCTGTGCCCAGTACAGTGATGCAGCAATTGCAGGTAAAGAAGACAAGCTCGAAAGTCTGGCACTCGTTGTGAACTCAGCTAACCAACAGCGCTTTCAGCTCCACACAGAGCAAAGTGATGTGCTGATCATCGACGAGGGCTCACAGGTGATCGCTCACATCCTGCAAAAAGACTTCAAAGGCGACCGCCGTGGCTTGTTCCATGAGCTGCTGAAGCTCATCAAGAACGCACGGCTTGTTCTCGTTGCTGATGCTTTTATAAGTGATATTTTAATTAAATTCCTCTGCCTAGCCGGTAGAGAAATCAATTTCACTAAAGGCCGGGTAGACAACTCACAGAACGAAATCGTTTTGTCAGAGATCTCAACTGCCCAGCGTTTGATCATTGATGATGTAGCTAATGGCATTAAGCCGATGATCGGTCTCGACAGCAGAAAAGAAGCTGAGGCTATGGCGAGCTACATTGTTAAAAAAAACAAAAAATCTCTTCTGGTAACACAGAAAACAAGAAGCTATCCAGAAGTCATGGCGTTTTTTAAAAATCCTAACGCAGAAATCAAAAAATACGATACGCTTGTGTATAGCCCGTCAATGCAGTCTTCAATCAGCATCACAGAAAAGCATTTTGACACGCACTATTGCCTATTTTTTGGTGTGATCGGTATTGATGACGCGAAGCAATTCACTCGTCGCGACCGTACAAACAAGAAAATGGTTGTGGGTGTTTCAAAGCAGGCTCGCATTCAACTGGATAAAGCTGAGCTGATCAATGAGTTTTTCGCTAGCGATGACTATGTTTTCGATACTATAGCGCTCCCATTCTATAAAAATGACGCTAAAGAGAAAAATAACATCAGAACAAACCTAGCTCTGGCTTTTGAATTAGATGGTTACAAGATCACCAGAATCGCTCCAGGTGCTGACGACGAAATTGCTTTCACTACATTCTCAAGCGAAAAGCGTTCGGTAAAAGAATATGTTGTTAAATCAACGCTCGAAGCTGCAAAAAAAATCATAGAAACTGCTGATTTTGAAGAATTTGCAGAGCCCCAAAGCGAAGAACAGCGCTTCCATAATGATGCCCTGGCGGCTTCGAGAATGCTTGGAAAGCAAGTGTCTGCGATTACACCAGATGACGTAAGCTTCTATAAGGAGGGTAGCGGTGCCGTACAACTGATGAATGCCCGCTGCTGCTTCCTGAACGCCCAACAGTTCAAAGAATTTGCAGATCATGCAGAGAACGAAAAAGGACGTGACTACAGGTCACTTGCAGGACGCAGAGCCTTTTACATGAAGTTTATGGAAGCTTTGGGTTTGGTTGATGGTGATGAAATTCTGACTAACGAAGCAATGAAAGCTGCTGCGGAACTGGCAGTAAAAAGCAGAGATTCCCTTGTAGGCTATGGCATTCTAGGCAAAGCAGCAAAATGCAAAACAGCTAACGAAATCAACGCAACTGTGAACGCCGTTCTGAAGTCAATCGGGCTGTCAAAAGCACGTGCTAAAAAAGACGGCGGGTATGTCTATCGCTTGACCAGATCCGGGTTCTTGCAAGTCATTTCTTACATTGATAAAGACCGACATGACAAGCTAACTGGTTCTCACAAAAATCTTGAATCTATGCAGAAATTTGCGGGCTTCCTGTTAAACATCGGTAGCTTGGAAAAATACACAGAAATTCACGGAAAAGACTCGCTAAGCACAATTTTCTAAAAATTTGTGCTATAATAAAGGTGTGAAGGCAAGAGATTGCTTTCATACTCTGCGAAGTAAAACAGTTAGCCTCGCCCGGTTTAATTCCTTTTCCCGGCGGGGCTTCTTTTTGCCACCAAACAACCCGCTTCTGATGATTTCTTGTATATTATGTGATATAATATATAAATGTGGAATAGGTTATTGTAGGGATAGATCCGGGCAAAAAAGAGCAATCGCGATTTTACGCGAAGATGGATCGTTGCTTCATCTCTATGACATGCCATTGACTGCGACAGGCAAGGAAGGCTGGGTCGATGCGCGGAAACTGGCAGGAATGCTGGCTGGCCGATGCGGCAAAGCGGTCATCGAGAAGGTTGGGTACGTCCCAGGTGATGGCGGGCTCGCGGCGTTCAGTTTTGGTGAGTCTGCCGGTGCTGCAAGAGGCGTGGTTGAAGCCTTGGGCTTCGACACGATCCTGGTCCGCCCTCAGGAGGGGCGCCGCCTGCATTGCCTCAAAGGGGCTGATACCCATTGTCTTCGGCTCTGGCATTGACCAAGACGCCGAAATCAAGATCGGCGTCGAACATGCCATCCTCGGCAGCGACCTCAAATTCGTGGAACACACCGGGGCAGCCATCGGCGCCGGCAGGCAATCGCTGCAAGACATAGAAATCAGGATGCAAATCTACGGCTACGAAATGCTCGCAAATCGCGGTGCAGCTGAGACAGCTACTGGCCGTAGTTTGCAAGCAAATGATAACAACTCTCATATTTCTGAGGTTGCCCAGAGTCTCCAAGATGCCCTCAAGAAGGCGTTCTGGTTCTTGGGTAAATTCAACCTAATCAGTGACTTGCAAGAGGACGTCTCTGTTTGCACGGACTACGGTGTGACGATCACTGTCGAAGAACTGAATGCTCTATCGACGGCCAGGCAAATGGGGGACCTGAAACATCATGACTACCTGAAAGAGCTGAAAAGACGGGGCATTCTGCGTGCTGATTTCGACATCTCAGCGAATGATGATCGGCTACAGCAAGAGGTGCCGCTAGTGAGCTGAGGTGTGCCAGCAAGTCACCATGGTGACTTGGCATCACTCGCAAAACTGACCACCATGTCTTCGATCTTAGCCAGCGACAGCTGGTCACCATGGTGACTTTGCATCACTCATCAGGCTGGTCAACAAGCCTTCGATCATGGCCAGTGACAGTTGGTCACCATGGTGACTTGGCATCGCTCACCATGCTGGCCACCAAATCTCCAATCATGGCCAGCAACAGTTAGTCTCCATGGTGACTTCGCAGCACTGTGTAAAAGGACGACAGATGAAAGAGTTTCTGCAAGCTCAGCATGGTGACTACATGGCATTTTGGTGATAAGGCGGAAATGTTCTATTCTCCAGTCTTAGTCTCGGCCGGGTCTTTTACTGTAAGTTCTTTCTTAGACTTCTTTAGCTGCTTTGTTTCAAGTTGGTTTTCAGCGTAGAATGCCGCCGCCGAAATTATCATAAATACCGCACCGGCAAATGGATGGAATGCTGCTATGGACAATGCTATCGCGATTACAGAAATGAAGCAGAATCCAAGAAGTAAAATCCTGCTGGGTATAGGAAGTATATCTCTAGGGCGGGGCATGACTGCATAGCAACCGAACAGAAAAGTTAAAACAGGAATTGATACTGAAAACAGTATGACTGCAAATGAAAGAGATAAATTAGATAGCGAGTCAGGCTCCCTTAGGGATGGCAGTAACTGAATGAGAATGGCAAGGTTCGTAGCTGCTAAGCCGCCAGAAATTACCGCTCCAACTCTATTGCTCTCATCTCTTTCAATTTTGTCATGCGGCTTCTCTTCTGCGCTCATTAGAGATCCTCCGGCATATTCCTTCCACGGTAGCATCGCAATCAAAAAAGTCGAGCCTCTATTGTGTTTAGACGAGCAAGCGCGAGCACGGCTTCAGCCGTTTGTTTGTCATCAACCGATCAGCAGATGCTCTGAAACGCGCCAGAGATGGGTTTGTGGTCAAAGAAGCAAGTGAGGGGGTTGGGAAGGCCGGAATCGGTTGATGACAAAGAAACCGGCGTTGCCGAAGCCGACCAGCGGGTTTACCTGCCAAGCCACTTCTCTTAGTTTTAATGCCGAATTCCTCACTAACGCCAGATTTCTTATTCAAAAAGGAAATGCGGTCGTTTCTTCACGAAATTCGGTGGCTCAATATTTGAATATGGTGCATGAGATTTATATAATATAAGCATGAGCTAAAAATTTTAGTCTAACCTATAAAATAAAAGGAAAATAAAATGAGCAATGAATTTGACGGGTATAGAATTTTTCTTGAGAGACAGGGTAATGCAGTTGATGCTGCTGTAGCTCTTGATGTGAGAGTAGACGACTTCCATACTCAAAAATATGATGTGTTGCGGGCTTGGTTCTGGGTAGATGAATGCGGTGGATTAGATGAAATTGATAGAGCTGTGTGTCATTATTTAAATGGCTATGAAGAAAAGCTGGTTGAACTTGTTAAGAAGGCTTTCAGTGAACACGACAAAACAGGCTATGACACTGAAACAGATCAGGATGCAGCATACTATGCTTTGGAATATGACACAGTAATTTGTGCAAGCTCACCCGAGCTACGGCAAGAAGTGGTAAATCAGATAGTTGAAAATGACGGGCATTACGAAAGATAAGAAATATAAAGTAAATCGAGGTGATACGAGATTTTTTCTTAATATATGCTATAATAAGTGTATCCAAGGAAGGGAAATTCCTCATGGAAGAGCCGATCGTCACGGATGACATATATATTAATCTTGGGGATCAACGAGTCCGGGGACCAGACCTTGGTTAACGAGGGCTTCATCGGACGCAAATTCGGCTTCGACATCTACTCCGACGTTCAACCACCAACCCACTTCGCTGGTACGGCCTCGTCTGTGGATGGAATCGTCACTACTGGGATCAACCTTGCCGGTTCGCCAGTTCTGCGTGTTGCCGGTGTAGACGAGGGTGCCACATTCGTGCGCGGGGACATCATCACCATCGTAGGTGGATACAGTGTTTCCGTTTCCGTTTCCGTTTCCGTTTCCGTTTCCGTTGCTGTTGCTGTTGCTGTTGCTGTTGACGTGACTGCGGACGCCTCCGGCAACGTAGAGGTCCCGGTTGTTGGCGGACTGAAGATTCCCCTGATTGCGGGCACCGCCGTTGAAGTCGCAGGGACTCACAACGTCGATCTTGGGTTTACCCCGGCTGCTTTCATGGCTGCCTTCCGTACTCTTGAGACCCCAGCATCAACTGGTAGAACAACGATCTCGACTATTAGCGATCCGATCACCGGTATCCCATTGCGTCTGCTGACTTGGTACGAGAGCAGCACTCGCTCGACGCACAGGTCTCTTGAAACCTTCCTGGGCGTCAAAACCATCGATCCCGTCCGCGCTGTGCGCATGGGCGGTCACTGATTCGAGTAAATCCCACCAGATCCAGCTGCCGCGCTCTGCGGTGGCTGGCTTCTGGAACAGAATCAAGGAGGATTCGATGTCACGCCAAACCATACAAACGCACGAGCTGCGTCATCCAGAAACTGGCCATAAAGTCTTTGCCGACATTGGCAGCCGCTCGTTCATCCACTTCCTTAGTCTCGGCTACAGCTACCCGGAACACAATGCCACAGGCACTATTGAGATCCAGCCTAAACCTTTTGATTTCCAAGATCACGGCCTGGCTTCGGCATCTGTAGATCCTGCCGTATTAGCCGTGGTCGCTTCTGCGCAGAGGAAGCCGAGAGCCAGGTCCAAAGCAAAACCGGAGGCAGAAAATGGTAATGACAACCATTGACCGGCACGGCGAGTCCCTTCAGACCATCCAGCCTGACCGCACGCTCACCGCTGGTCCCATTCAGCTGCAAGCTGGTGTTCCTTTGTCACCAAACAATCTGCTCGGAGACGGCGCGGTGTACCTGTTCTGCAAGTCGATTATTCATGTCAGTTCAGCCGCGAGGGTGATGAAGCCGATGCCTGGTCTGCACCCTTTGATGCCCGTGCAGGCGCGTTACTGGCATGCGTACCAGGTGAACGGATCAGCGTGCTGTTGATGGAAGGTGAAGCGGAAAATCTCGTCTGGATCTGCGGAGTACGGTGATGCTGATCGAGCTGAGCAGGTTGCTATCGCCAGGTAGGTATTTAGACCAGGATGGTGTTCCCGCTGATGCTGTGGTCACGGATGAAGGTGATCCAGAGGCCACAGACGACGGTGGTTTGGTGCGGTTTGAGCATGCTGAAGAGTGAGCCCGCTTAGAGAGAATTTCGCGATATCGCTAAGAAAGCAGGTAGGTATTCGCAGGTAGGTTTTAGCAGCTCAGGTTTTGCTGTTTATTAAGTTCAAGGAAGAACAAAATTATGAAGACACCATCGCAGTTAGCGCCTTGGACCGGCGATCTCGGCATGAAAATGCATGCGCATAAGCCTGGCTCCAGCGAATCTGTAACTATAACCGATATCAACTCGCTGATAAGTGTCGATGGATCACTAAAATCCGGCGATATTATTCTGCGGCCAGATGCGGCATATCGAGTAAATTCACCGGATGGCGGCGGCATTGGAGAAAATTACTCCAATGTTGAGTACGCGCACGCTCTGAAATGCAACGGCCATAAGCATCTTCGTGAAGACCGCCCGGCACTGGCTGAGGCCTTGAGCTTCCTCCAGCTCGGCAACGCACTGACCGGCTTCGGACTAGAAATCACGCTGGATACAGGGCTCCAGGAGTGCCAAAGCACTGTCGCTGGCATGCTGACGATCAGGGGAAATTACTTCAATTTGACGAAGCTTCCACCTGGATCAAACCTCTACAGCGTCCGAAGCTGGGAAATTGCACCTGACTTGACCAAGCGTTTGCATTCGACTTGACCAGCCATTTGCATCCGATGTGACCAGCGCACGGGTACGTCTTGACCGGCAGGAATCGACCCAAAGCGGACTCTGACCAAGGGGAGATGCTCAACCCTAGTAGTCCCTGGCCGTTCTATATTTCTCGGTGCTTCAGGGCATGGTTTTTAGCATTCACACTAAGCGCCTGTACATAGGCACCGAAATTTTACCTGTATGCATAGTCATGCTGGCTTGATGCCTCCAAAGTGGATAGGGTTAGCTGGCTAATGGCTCGCACGCCTCGAAAGCCATCTTAAATCGCTAAGAAAGACCTGCCAACCGGAAGGACCCCACTGATATGACCGAACAGGCCATCACCTTAAAGACTGTCAACGAATTGCGGCTAGATGGAGAAGGAAAACCTCAGCGCTATTTTATTGCTGCATACCAACGCGGGTACCGCTGGACGCCGTTGCAGGTGACGCAACTGTTGGAAGATATCCGGGAATTCAGCAAGCGCCGTAATCCTCAGCCTGAGGACTTTTATTGTTTGCAGCCGCTGGTGATGCGTGTCTGCGAAGAGGGTGGTTATGAGGTGGTAGATGGTCAGCAACGCCTTACTACCCTGATGCTAATCCTACGCCATTTCAATGAGCGGCTTACCGAAAGATTCCGGCAACCGGTGTTTAGTCTCGAATACGAAACAAGGCCAGAGTTGCTGAAGTTTCTTGATGAGCCTACTGTAGAGCTGGCAAATAAGAATGTGGACTTCTTTCATTTGAAAATGGCCATGGATGCCATCGAGGACTGGTTCGCTGATAAGGATGACGAGTTTGAGGAAATCAAAGCTTCGTTTCAGGGAAAGGCTAAGGTCATTTGGTACGAGATTGCAGAGACCGAGCACCCGGTAGATGTGTTTACCCGGCTTAACGTCGGGAAGATTCCGCTGACCAATGACGAGCTGATTCGTGCCTTATTCTTAAAACGCTCCAGTGGCGAACAGGCCGAGTACCTCAATCTGCAAACTCAGATTGCCTACGAGTGGGACCACATGGAGAAAGCACTCCAGGCGGATGCGTTCTGGTACTTCGTCAGTAATGACCGTGATCGTGCGCAGAACCGCATCGGCTTATTGTTCGAACTGGTGGCCAGCGCTGAAGGTATTCCTGAAGCGTTCAAGCATGATCCTTATGGTGTATTTTTTGCATTTGGCACGCGATTGAAGCAGGCAGATGTCAGTCTTGAGGCTGAATGGCGCAAGATCAAACAGACTTTTTTATTGCTTGAGGAGTGGTATGAGGATCGTGTGCTTTTTCACATGATTGGTTATCTGGTCAGTGAAAATATCGCAATTAATACTATTCGTGAGTTGTCTTATAGCTGCTCTAAAAGCGGATTTCAAAAACGGCTTCGACAAGAGATTTTTTCCAAATCAATTAGTGCGAGTGTGACCTGGCCGTTGAGCAGTCAGGAAGTTCGTGAGCAGGTAGCCGATAGGCTGGATACCCTCAAGTACCCATCTCTCAGAATTAAGTCACTTCTACTGTTATTTAATGTGGCAACACTTCTGCAAAACACTCAGTCGAACCTTCGTTTTCAGTTCGATAGTTTTAAAGGTGCGAGCTGGAACATTGAGCATGTCCGCTCCATTACGGGCGATAAACCTGAGCGTCATCATGAGCGAGTCAAATGGTTGGGCAATTGCCTGAGCTACCTGGAGTCGAGTAGCGCTGAGCCGGAGCTTCAAGATGGCATCAGAGCGTTTCTGGCGCTGCCTCAGATAGATGCCAGCAACGATATTTTTGACCCACTGTATGACAGAGTTCTCGTCAATTTCAATGAGAGCCTTGACGAGTCAGCCGATCACAGCATCTCCAATCTTGCCCTGCTCGATGAATACACCAACAAGAGCTACAAAAATGCGGTTTTTGCCGTGAAGCGGCAGAGAATTTTGCAGTTGGATCAGGCGGGTATTTTTGTGCCCTTGTGTACCCGTAACGTATTTCTAAAGTGTTACAGCCCAGAAGTCGGCAACATGATGTTCTGGAGCGAAGAGGACAGTAATGGTTATCTTGAAGTGATGAAAAATACGTTAGCTGATTTCTTCGGTGGCAACACGGAGCGTGGACAATGAGTGCATTGGGTAGCCGGATTAATTTCAAGCAACTGCTGGATCGCCATGGCAGGGTTTGTATTCCCATAATTCAGCGTGACTATGCGCAAGGCCGCCCAGAGGAAGAAGAGGTGCGCCAAGAGTTTCTTCACGCGATCAAGGGGGCTCTGGATAAGCCAGCGGATGATCCCTCGTTACCATTCAATCTTGACTTCATCTACGGCAGTGTAGAGGGAGATGAGACCACACGGTTCTTGCCGCTTGACGGTCAGCAACGACTAACTACGCTCTTTCTTTTGCATTGGTATCTGGCTTGGGTTGATGGGAAATGGGAACGGTTCTCCGATATGCTCATAGTCGGGAGTAAGTCGCGCTTTTTCTATAGCGTGCGCCCCAGCAGTAACGAATTTTTTGATGCTCTCGTCAGTTTTCTGCCGGGTGAGGACGCAACGGATGTTGCTTCGCTCAGCGCCTTGATTACCGATCAGCCTTGGTATTTCCGTAGCTGGCGTTTAGATCCCACTATTCAATCTGCGCTGTTCATGCTGGATGCCATCCATGTTCGTTTCTCCTCTACCGCTGATCTGTTTGAACGATTGGTCAGTGAGCGTCAACCGGCTATTACTTTTCAGTTACTTGATCTAGAGAATTTTGGCCTCTCCGACGATTTGTATATCAAGATGAACTCGCGCGGAAAGCCGCTTACGCCATTTGAAACCTTCAAGGCCCGCTATGAGCGCGAGTTGAAATCGCAATTTGTGAGCCGTTCATACGAATTTGCAGGGGCAGCACACTCTGTTGCAGAGTACGTTGCCTGGCGTATGGATAATGCGTGGGCAGACCTTTTTTGGGCCGCCCGTGACAAATCAAACAATCAGTTCGACAGCGCTATCATGAGCGTATTTCGAGCAGTTGCCCTAGTCACCAGGAGTCCGGAAAGCCACCAGTACTTGGAGGACATAGAGCGCTTGCGGCAGAGTGAGCGCGTGCCAAGCTACAATGATTTCCATGCGAGAAACTGGCTGGATGAGGATTTCACGCTGTCTGTCATTGCGCTACTCGACGCTTGGAGTGGCGGCAATGAAGGGTTTAAAGCACATTTGCCTGAAGACCATCCTTTCGATGAGCGTGCATTTTTCCAGAAAGTAGCTATTTCCAGAAAGTTACTTTCGTACACTGAGATAATTCAGCTTTCCGCTTATGTATTATTCTTGCGAGTCAATGAAAATACATATGAGGATGCGCATCTCCAAGACTGGATGCGAGTCGCATTCAATCTCGCAGAGAACACTGAGTACAACCGTACAGAAGATCTCCAGAGAAGCATGAGCAGCCTGCACGAACTGCTGCCTGACTCGAAAGACATACTTGGGTATTTGGCTGATGCGGACTCGGCGGTTTCCGGTTTTTTCAAACAACAAATCGAAGAGGAAAGGCTGAAAGCTCAACTGATACGGGCGGACGCTCGTTGGTCAGAGTGTATCTATCGTGCTGAAGCACATGTTTATTTTCGTGGCCAGATAGAGTTCCTGCTCAGCTTCTGCGGTATTGAGACTGGGGCTCAACCTCAAGACTGGAGCGACGGACAGCATCGAGAGGCGCAAGAAAGGTTTCAAAAGTACCTCGCCAAAGCGTCCACCATGTTTGACGACAGAGGCTTGAGGACGTTACCTGATTTCATTTGGGAGCGTGCCTTGCTTTGCGTTGGCGATTATTTGCTACCTAACGGGAGGAACTATTCATTATTAGTAAATTCATCTACCGATACAGCCAGCTGGAAACGTTTGTTAAGAGGGGCGGGTGAGTATGCATTTACGCGCAGAGAGCTTTTAAAACAGCTACTTGATTACATTGATCCTACTGCTAATCTCGAGGCGCAACTAAGTAATTTAATTGAGGGTGCAAGGGAGATAGATCCATGGGTCGAAGCACTTATCCAGACGCCACAGGCTTTGGCTTATTGTCGATCTCGCTGCCTCCGATTTGATCAAGTAACTGACCAAATTTACCTGCTGAGTAAGACTCAGATGAATGGCATGCATGCCGAGCTTTTCAGTTATGCGCTCTACCACAAGCTGAAAGCTGATGTAGTCAGGCTTGAGCCTTTTGAGTTGCTGTATTACTCAGAGGTCAGTGGCTCTGAGGCGGAGCCGTGTTTCTACCTTTCGCTCACAAAAGATGAAGTATCCTTGCAACTATCCGTTCGATTCGATCAGGGCCAGTTTGTCGTTGCCCATGAAGGTTTTGGGTTAGATATTCAAGAGAGTGAGAAAGAAGTGCTTCGTGACCTAGGGTTTATGGCGGAAGATAACATGCAAGTGTGGCACGTTGATCGTGAAGATATTGAGTCATGGCTTCTAGAGTTGGCTGCGTCCACAGTGAGCGGTGAGGGTTGAGATGTAGCCGATTGCTGAATTGGCCATTAGTGAATGCAGTGCTGAGCAGCCACATAGGTCATCAAAGCTATGTGGCTGCTTTTGGCCGAGTGCAGGCGGTTACGGTCGTCCACTTTGGGTCGATTACTGCTCCATGCGACAGGCCGCTATGGGTCGACTCCTGCCGGTTAAGACGTACCCGTGCGTTGGTCACATCCGATGCAAATGGCTGGTCAAGTCGAATGCAAACAGGTGGTCAAATCAGTGCAATTACCCACGAAGCCGCGACGGCGGTGACAGCTTCCAGGCCGACGCCGGGGCATACACGTTCAACAAATCCGACTTCATCGAAGATGACGGTGCGTGGTTCACCTCAGCGACAGCACGCTCTACGTCTACGAGCTGAACGGGACTATTGGCACATACCAGCTCTTCGGCTTGGGCGGCAGCATCGTCGGCATCGCCAAAGAGGCAAATTACTTCGTTTACACAGACACAGGAGATGTCTGGCAGAGCAACACCCTACGTGGTACGTACACGCTCCTTGGTAGCTTCAACGATGGTCTGTGACCAGCGTCGCAGAGCCGTTGCTTCGTTAATTTCAAGGGCCAGATCCATGCTGCCCTGATGTCTGAAGACGGCAGTGTCGGGGGAATTTACTCGATTTCTGGTGCATCAGCGACGTTTGCTGGTGGCACGTCAGACGTATTCACATGCTTGTGTGCGAGTGACGGAAATTTGTACGCACAAACGACTGGAAACATCCTGAAATTCGACACCACGTTCAACGTCGTCAGCTATATAAACAACTACATGAACTTCGGCAGTGCTCAGTCTACGGACCTCATGAAAGCCATAGCAGGTGCTGGTTTATTAGTGAAAAACGGCAACAATCTTTATCTATCAAACGACAAGGCAGACACGTTCTCACTGGTAGCTAGCTCAGTGAATGCGTTCGACTACGACGAGCCCCTTGCCTCCGCTGCGTCTTAAGAAGAAATAGTTTGAAAGCGGGCAGGTAAGTGGTAATTTAGAGGAAATAACTCACACCCTGGTTAGATTCGCCGGAGGCGGAGTAGATGTCTAATCGTATATTCATGTCTATCGATCAACTGGATCTGGCTATTGAACAGCTAAAGGTTGGTTCGCCGTCTTACGCTAGATTTGCACATATCTTGGTAGATAATATCGTTGAGTTGCTCGCGCATCATTTCTGTGAGCATATAATAATGCAAGACTCGCATGGGTTTATTGGTGCTGAACCTTTGTATAGCAGGGATCAAAGGGCAGAGGCGCTTGGTCAGAGGTTTGATAAGAAAGTTAAGTTCTGCAAGCTCGCAAAAGGCATTACACAGGACGAAGCAGATGCCATAATGATCTTGCATCAATATCGCAACGAACTTTACCATTCAGGTGTGATTCATGATGCAATTGCCTGGGATCTAGCATGGTACTATCACTCTATTGCTACAGAGCTGTTTGTAAAGCTCACAACATCCTCGTATTACATTGTTGGTCAAGAGCTGTCCGATGCTGTTAAAAGGCATATCGGTAAAGATATGTGGAATTTTGACTATGCCAAGGTAGTCTCTTCATTAAATAGCGCTAGACCAGTCAAGAAGCATAAGCTTTCGAAAGTATTGGCTGACTCAGCAGTCGCACACGTAGAATCTGTGATTGAGTCGTTGGACTATATCGTTGGAAATAATCCAAATGAGAATACAGTGAGCTACACAATAAGAGATATCCAGCTTTCTGATTACCTATACAATGATCCATTCTCCAAAACAGTATGGGATAGAGTTAAGGGGCAGCAGGATACAAGAAAAGCGAGTGATTTTCTTGAGTCAATATGGACGCCAAAATATACTTCAAACCCACTTCCTGGCTTTCTTAAGCAAGCAGATAGAATTCGAAATAGTGGAAGCGATTTGAATGCTCTGAAAAGTTTCGAAAGTTTTAAGAAGGATTTTTTCTACTTTTCAGATTTGGTTAGGCGTGAGGAGGATATGCTAAATGATTACATTCAAATGCAAGAAGATGCATATAGAGATAGGGGTAGGTGATCTCTATTGTGCAACACCATAGTTAAGCCTATTTATGACCGCCAGTACATCGATTGCAGGTGCGTCAATGGGCTTTATATTTCCAAGTGCCAAGCACGGTTTATTGAGCCACACAATTGCCTCAACATAATCACCGCCAAACAGTTTAATGGCAGCTTCAAGCACTTCCTTGCCTATTTCTTTTTCGCTCACTTGGTTCTCCTTAACGGTGAATGCGAGATAAATATGTAGTGTAATATGACAAGGCAAAAAGGATATTGCAATGACTATCACTATGGAAGATTTCATAGTCGCATTTGGAATGCGACGACATCCCACTCAACGACGACGGTCAGCCAGACCAGGCCAAGGTGGATTGGTCGATCAACGCCGCACTAGGCACCGCCAACGCATACTTGCGCGCTGTGGGCCTATGCGACCACAGCGACCGTGGCCCACGGCATCGCTGCGCGCCTGATGATCCCGCTGTCATCTCCGCTTACGAACTGCAACGTCGAGTGCAATCGAAAGCTTCACAGGGTGCAAGTCGGTGATCCAATCGTGCTGAACTGGGGGCCGCTTGAAGTCAGCCGAATGGTCATGCGTGTCACGTCGGTTGATCTCGGTACGCTCGACAAAGGCACGATCAAGCTCGGCCTCATTCAAGATGTGTTCGGGACTACTGAGACTATTTACACCCCACCTGCGGGTGATGAATGGGAACGGCCAACAAGCGTTGCGCACGCCGTCGAAAATTCTCTTCTTATGGAATGCCCAGCGTTTCTTGAAGATGACGGTCAACCTGGTCATCTCATCTGCGTTGCAGAACGACCTGGTGATGAGCTTGGCTACCGCCTACTCACAAGAATCCCTGGCGAAGAAGAATTTAACTGGGATGGCACCACTGGCTTTTCGGTCTCTGGCGTCATTGTTGCCAAAACAGGGGAGGGGTTTGAGGTCGTGGGGAAAGGCCTTGATCTGCTGGGGAACGCGACTACAGGTCAGATCTTTCGCGGTGAGAACATCGCGTACATCGACAATGCCAATCTGGCGATGACTGAGTGGTTTGGGTATCGCTCGGTTGAGCTGCTGGAGAATGGCAACCTGTTCATCAGCGGCCTGGAGCGCGGGCTGATCGATACCGTTTCTGTTGACCACAACCTTGGTGCTCGCGTGTGGTTCGTTGGTCAGTCACCAGTAACCAGCAGCTATGCCTACCCCGCAGGGCCTGTGCAGGCGAAGCTGCTGACTTATACAAATAACGATGCGATGACTGAAGAATTTAGTGAAACCTTCAGCATCAGCGTGGTTGGTCGGTACAAGCTGCCAGTTGTTCCAGGTCGAGTGATGCTGAACGGGTGGCTTGCTGGTAACGAAGTTGGGAGCAGCTCGTCGTACAGAATCAGCTGGGCACGTCGGAGTAGCGATTATCCTGGCATCGTCATTGAGAACGATCCGCTCGACATCGCGCAAGCGGGTGTCTCGTACAACGTGTTTGTTCGTCAGGGTAGTGTGGTGAAAGTCACGCAATATGGAGTAACCGGCAACCAGCTTGACATAGACGGCACTCTGTTCACTCCAAGTGAGCTTAAGGTGCTCATCGAAGCGGTGGCTGATGCTGGCAATTCGATAGTGACAAAGAGCCGGGCTTGGATTATAACTCTTTGAATCCCAATGAGTTTATTGTCAATGTCATTTACATTGGATAGGGCGTTAGCAGCTGAACCCAAGCTTCTCAGCAATGGCAGGAAGAGCTTCAATCACTTCCGAAAGCTTGCTGGTAACCCAAAGCTCGATGAGTTTTTTGTCGATGCAGAGGCCTTGGAGAGACTGCTCCCGGGGTTGCCGCTGGCAGGTGATTCAGCGCTGGATAAGCTGACGATGCTCGCTGACAACAGCTATCGCACGTATGCTGTTTCATTGATCAAGTGGAATGCGAGTGGCGGGCTTAAGCGAAAGTGTGAGATGTCGATACCGCCGAGGCTGAAGCGAGGTGATCACAACGCTCATGCTCTGATCGAGATCTGGGTAGAAGAACCGCCAGTCGTGCAGGATATGTACGGCAATTCTGTCGTTGAGCCACTTCATCTTGCGCTCACGTACACTGACGAGAAGCTTGAATTCGATGAGCGTGTTTCCAGCGAGCTAGGTAATATGTTAGAGCGGTTGGGATACGAATTCGAAAATAGGTGGAACTAAGCAAAGGAAGGCTGGCAATGAGTTACATAATTGCATTCGTTAAATTTTTAGACGCCACAAAGATTTTTCCAGTTGAGTGCTTTCGTACAGACCTTGCTCCAAATGATCAGGTTATAGTCAGGCTTGGAAGTGGCGAGCTAAGGCATGCGTTAGTCGTGCAGAAAAAGTATTTAAATTGGGACTGCAAAGGTAGGGTTGAATGTAAGGCCTCTGAGGCAAGCGAAAGCAGTATCGGCGAAACTATTCTACCTCGTGGGTGTCCGATTATCTCAGGAATTGCTACGCCTACTGCCTTCGTATCTGCTGTGCGAGACATGGGGTGGATACCTCAAAAGGCTTCACAGCGAATGTATAGAAATGTGCTTGCACGAGCAAATGAGACACGCACAGCTTATATATTTGTTAGGCGCAACGGAATTGATATTAAAGTTGTCGAGGGCGTCGCAGATGAGGTGTTAAGGCCATATGGCTTGTGCAATTCTTCTCTGTCTGAAGGACGTGTTGTGCGCCATAGCTTAGCACATACTACTTTTAATCTGTTCGAAGGCGTATTGCGATTTTGCAAGAGTTTTGACGGGAACGAAACAGATCTGGATAGGTACTTTGTTGCTGTAGGTGATTCTGATAAGCGTACTGAAGAGCTGAAGGCGATCTCTAAAGCAAGAAAATCGCAGCGCAGTGAAATGCAAGATATATATGATGCCTGTTCAGACGGTAGTGGTGGGCCTACCTACCTAGGCGATGGCATGTGGATCACATCTGGTGGTCGTATAGATGATTTAGGGCGATAGTTTAATAATTAAGAAGCCGCCTGATAGGCGGCGGGATTAAGCAGGGGATAGCCCTAAGGTTTTATTGTACTTCAGAGCATGGCAGTCAAGCGTGTAAAGCGGCCCCTCAGACTCTGATGGCGAATATTCTATTTCGATTTCGCAACGAAATATTGAAAGTATAGCTGCGATGAGTCTTAGAGCTGTTTCCGCCAGTTTTATTGCATTTTCATTCATTATCTTTATCTGTACTTCGTTTCTCTTCAGCTTTTCGTTGTTGTTGAAAACGTAGAAGATCTTGTTGCCGTTCGAATAGCTAGGCTCTAGTAAACGCGAAATGGCTGTTTTGCGGAATCTGTCGGTGTGAACGACTATCGCAAATGCATTTCTGGGTTTTACCTTTTGCCCTGCTTGGAGATTGACCGAAAGCCCTAGGTGACCTGCTGGTCTTGGTCCAGATTTTTCTTTTGGTTCTGCATTTCTTGTTCTAACATTTTTCTGTAATTCTTGAAGCATTGATTCGTCATAGTGTATTCTTTCTCGTTTAATTAGGTTTTGCCAAGTGAATCTGGATCGCTTAAGCTCACGGCCAGAGATTGATTTTCCTTCGAATTTGTAGCTTATACCTGTTGGTTTTCCTGATTTGTCAGTTGTCAGCTCAACGCTGATCTCCGCTTTGTTTAATAACTTGATAAAATCGAGTATGTTCCCGCCTTTTTCTTGAGTGCGCTCAAGAGCTGTTGCAACGCGAGCTATCAACTTGTGCTTCCAAGCCACTTGCCCGGTTTTTTGGGAAGCTTCGACTTCCTCTCGGCTGAGGTTCACACCAAAAGTTTCGTGAGGCATAGGAACGACATGAAGACCGTATTCCAGCTCTATCTCGCGGCAGACCTGCATCAGTATTTCGTAGTCATTGCTTTCTGAGAGCAACTTGTAGTCCTGCATGCTGATCCGATTTCCGCAAATGTGCATGTGCTGATGATCCGTGTTTTTATGCAGTTCACCGAAAAATTTGTGGTCTTCTGTGTAGCCGAGGGCGGTCATTGTCTTGAATAAAATCTTGCGCCATTGAGTGACATGAAGTGTCTCACCTGGCGCAAGACTGAGCATGTAATGAGTGTGACACTTGCCACTATCTTTGCCTGTCGCTGCTTTGCGTATGTAGCAAGGGGTGTCTAGCTCTTCGATCAGTTCCTCGGGCGCTGAACTTAAGACGTTACCGCCGACAAACTCGACTTGATCGCATTTATGCTCATGGCCTTTACCGAAGACGTATTCGACACGAGTTTTCGATGAGCCGCTCTCGTTAGCAAATTTTCTGGAGATCATTGCTTTTCTCCATGGCCATTTTCAACGTCAATGAGTGCATTGGCTATCTGCGCCAAGTGCTCGCGTACAAGCTTTATTGACTGCTGATGGAAATCATTAGTTATTGCCAGGTCGAGCCCTTTTATAGAAGAGGACAGGAGTTTGTACACCTCTACTCTTTCTGCATGAAGGACCACTTTCGCAGGAAGCTCGCTGCGTAGGCCGGAGCTGCGAAGGAAGATAGCAGGGCTGTCGAAGCCCTTAGCGTCCATGAGTCCAAGAAGTCTTTCGTACTCATCGGCATTGAATGCTACCAAGACTTTATTAATTCTTTTCTCCGACTGCTGTAGGGCTGGCTTACCCCTTTTGTCATTTTTCATATTCCACCTTTGTTATTGTTCTTATGGTTTCTTCTTTGCTTTTAATCGCGCAACACCCGAAGGGTTGTGAGCAGCCAGCGTCTATATTATTGAGTGTGCCGAAGAATTTCGGCTAAGCGATAATATATATAGACATTGCTGGCTTAGAATAACTTCTGATGATATAAGTATATCATTAATTATTGCTTATTATTAGTTCCGCAATTAGTTCTCGAAAATATTTTCTGCCACATGTCTTGGTGTGTGGCATGTCACATGCCAATAGTAAGTTTGATGTGATATATCACATGTTTTTTGATTATCCATGTGATATGTCACGTGGTTGTTTTGTTTTTCATGTGATGTATCACATGGCTGAGCAATGTGGCGTGTGACATGTCACGTGAGATAATTTAGTGTCGTGTGATATATCACAATGGTGTGCACTTTTGCATGTGACCTATCACATGACAATAATGTAAATCACGTGATAGGTCACATGGTGATAAGCTTAAGCGCGTGACATATCACACGTTATGTTGTGTGACACATCTGATTACTAGCTACGCTGAAAATGGCCAGCGGGGTTTGGTCTGGAGGCTAGAGATCAATAATCAGGTCTGGATTAGTGTCCAGAGCAATTATTTTTACGCCCTCAGGGCGTGTGATGTTTTGACTTCCCCATGTCTCCAGATGCCGACTTTTCCCAGTAATCATCAGGAGTTCAGAAACAAGCTCATTACACTTGTCAGCATGTGTATGGAATTTGTTCCAAAGGCACCAGCTTACACACGCTGGTCAAATTAGCCGAAGTCTGTTAAAAGTATGCTAAAAATACTCTGTCACATAGTTGTGTATGTGATATAAGTGATTTTTAATGTTATAATAAAAATATGCAGAAAATAAGTGTTATCAATAATTAAAAGAAGAAAAGGCGATTATGGACAAAGAAAAAGGCGGGCTCTGGATAAGAGAAGCAGCAACGAGTGTAAGCTTTTATCGCGTCAAGTATGGTGAAAAAAAGCAACGGCTAATCACTGTTTCATACGATCAGGTGATTCAAAAACAGCACGAAGTCAAGGCCTTGTTCTCGACGCCAGAGGCAACAGCCAAGCTCGATAAGTATTTTAGAGAGTTTCCGTTTCTCAAAAGAGAAAAAGCAGTTAAGAAGAAAGAGTATCTTTCTCGCAAGCAAATGATCGATTTCATGACGGCAATGCCAGAATCAATCTCTATACTTATCGAGCAAGACCCAAAATGCTTGAGCGATGAGAATAAGCAGCTCGCATACGAAATCTGGAAAGCCTGGACGCCAATCCGCCAGTTGATCAGCAACGTCAGCGGCTGGAACGTCAAAGAAGGTGATTCGAAAAAAGCACTTGGTTGGGGCAATGCCAAGCAAAGAGATGAGGGGGAGGGGGGATCATGTCCGAACCGAGCGTTTTGGCAACAACAGACGAAGGGCAGCAACAGCGCTGCCAAGTCTGCGAGTTCCCTGCGATTGCCGGGCAGATCCAGGGCGAAGTCGATAGTGCGCAGTACAGCTTGAGGCTATGCCCAAGCTGCTTCAAGTACGCCCTGCTTTGTCTGCGTGATAGCTATCGTCAAAATCGTCTTTTCGACGACGACTTCGAGATTGATGAGCTGTGCCATTTCGGCAGGGAAAAGGAAGAGTAATCTGCTTCTCCCATGGCCGCCATGGCATAGCGCCACTATAATGCCAACCATCTTCTTCTGCGCTGGATGGATAGAGGCATGTCAGGATCAGGCAAGGCGATAGGAGCTGCTCTGGTATTAGTCGGTGCAGCGATAGGCGCTGGCGTTGGGTGGGTATCAAGAGGCTTCAAAGACAAGGATGAGAAGGAAAAGCTCAAGGATGTAGCTGAGCGACGGGCTCATGACCTTGAAGCCGTGCTCAAAACGTTTGAGGTTGAGGCCGCGCGCATGGAGAAAATTGTCACCGCCATTTCGACCGAAAATCCGTCAAATGCGCTTGAGCTGACAGTTCTCCTGAAAAAGTACGGTTTGAACAAGGTCCAGATCGATAAAATCGTGAGCACACGCTTTCCCGAAACGAAGCAAAGTGGTGTCGCATGAACCCCGATATCGCTAAACGCCTCGCCGCCATCGGAGGCAGCGAGCTGGTCAGCTCCTGGGAAGAGATCAAGGCCACTACTCCAGTCAAACGACTACCCAGCAGTGAAATTGACAATCTGTCCCTGGGTTATGCCCTGGCCATTGGCGGCCTCGCAGCAGCCGTTGATGTAGTTCTCGACAAGATGTTTCGCTCAAAAATGCATGAAACCCATCGTGAGCGTAGCCCTGAGGAGCAAGCGGAGCTTGAGAAGTCTGTTGAGGACATCATGAAGGAGCTTGGCATTCCAGCTGGAGGCGATAAGGGTGATCCCGATATGGCCATGGACTGGTATAGAAAGCTCAATGAAGTTCTCAATCTCAAGAGCAAATTCAAGCTCCGGCCTGCCAACCATCGCATGGTCAATCACACTGACGAAAAAACCGTCATCGAGATGCTCATGAATGGTGAGGTCGGTTTCGGTGAGTATCGCGAACAGCTTTACCCCAAGATGAGCTATGAGGCAGCCAAGCGACTGTACGATGCTCACATCACCGCCGACCGGGGCA
This sequence comes from Pseudomonas sp. NY15463, assembly GCF_048068415.1. Classification (NCBI taxonomy): domain Bacteria; kingdom Pseudomonadati; phylum Pseudomonadota; class Gammaproteobacteria; order Pseudomonadales; family Pseudomonadaceae; genus Pseudomonas; species Pseudomonas sp. NY15463. Next base: position 274,249 of record NZ_JBLUQD010000008.1, on the reverse strand, counting down.
CCAAGCAAAGCTTGCCGCTGGCTTTCATGACCTGGTTCTGGGAGCAAAGCGTAAAGGCTGCGAACCCCGAGAAGGCTGGCGAACCCAACTCCATCTATGCCTTCCTCAGCAAATTCATGCCGAACGTAGATTGGTCCAAATGGATCAACAAGCTGTGCGGTAAAGACGGATTGATCCCAGACGGGGCTACATTCGGCGAAGCGATGCTCAAGCTCTACGAAACCGGCACACTGAACCAGCGGGTGTTTTGGACAAGTGACCTGGGCGCCGCAGTCGGTGGCATCAAACGCCGGGCGGTAATCGCAGCAACTATGGAAATCGGTGTTGAGATCTTCGCGTTTGCCGAAGGCGTGAAGCTAGGCTTCATCAGCATGAGCGACGACATTGAAACTCTCACACGGAAAACCAAGGAGTGGCGTGAACAACCCAAATACCTAGACATGCGGATTGCTGCCCAATGCGCCGCTTGTTCGGGTGGTGTGGCACGCGCTGCGCTCAAGGGCGATGTGCTCAACATTAACTACGTGTCCCTTGCCATGGTAATGAGGCATCTCTGGATCTACCCGAGAGCCCAAAGCCGCCATTACGATAGGTTGGTCGAGCTTTCCGATAGCTACAAATCCGAAGCGTTCCGACAGTTCACTGAGAACACCGGCATCTCCATCCGTCCGCAACTGACTTTGATAGAAGGAGGCATGAAAATGGCAAAATCCCTTGATGATCGTTTGCACAAAGCAGGCTGCCAATCGACTCGCGTTCGTGTTCTCGCGTCTCGCTATCCGGCAAAGCTGGAGCCGCTGGTGGCACTCTATGAGAAACATGCCCCCAAGGCCGAGAAAGATAATGCCTTCCAGGAAAAGTATGACGCCCTGTGCGAAGGCTGGTACTTGAGCAAGATCACGGATGATGATCAGGCCATCGATCAGCTAACGAAAGATCTCAAAGCGCTGTGACCATAAAAAAGGCACCTATCGAGGTGCCTTTTCATAATCCAGTGGCCATACGACCTCCTCGATTCTCTACCGCGCAGCCATCCATGAATTCAGATCGCTGAGCCGCCATGCGACGCTCTTGGCGCCAAGCTGGACGCGCTTAGGAAACCGACCCTCTTGCTCCATTCGCCAGATAGTGCTGCGGCTAAGGCCGATCATGTCTGCTACTGCGCCGAATCTCAAAAAACGCTCTTGTGCTGCTGTACCCATCGCTGTCCTCCCCGTGACATATAATATACCGGAAATTATATGGATCTCTTCTTTGAGGGTCAATAGGGTGCATGATTGTCAACCCCTGTTTTTTGCGTTTCTCCATGAAAAAACAGGGGTGTCAATGTGGTTGTCGGGCTGGAGCCTAATGGTTACGCTGGCTGCGACCGTTCGTCGGATTTTTTGTAGTGCTTTTTCACAAGCTCTAGCATGCCCACCTGTTCATCGGGATCGGCAGCCTCGTCTTTCGCAAAATCTTTAAGGAAGGCCTGACCATTGGAGCCAGTAATCACATCCAGCGCTTCTCCAAGGGCATACCAAGCGCGCTTCATTTCCTTTTGATAGGAATGCCGGTGGTACGCAGCTTTCACTTTGTTGTCTTCAGTGTGGTTTAGGCATCTCTCTGAGACCTCTGGAATGAACTCAAGCTGCTGCATGAGCGTTGCACCAGAGCGGCGGAGATCGTGTGGGGTCCAAGGTTCAGAGCCAGATGCTAAAGAACGAGTTTCAACAGTCCGCCCCACAAGCGGTTTGGCTCCTTCGGGACGCTGGCGGTCGTGAGCATGCTTCGTGAGTGCTTTAAGATCGAGATGACCGGTCTCTCTCAGATTTGGCATCACCCAGGGCGTATGACCATTGATGGTATGAAGCTCTTCAAACAGATTCAGGGCAAAGAGGGAAAGGTTGATCTTGATCGGCTTGCCGTTTTTAGTGTGACTGCCGGGTACGTTCCATTCACGCTTGTCGAAATCGACTTCAGACCAATCGGCCATCGTGAATTCCCCGACTCGGCACAGTGTAGAAAGCATGATCAGGAATGACAATTGCGCAGGCCTGTTGAGACTGCACGTATGAAGCATCTTGTAGAGCCTTCGGATCTCGTACGCATCAAGTGTGCGATTTCTTGACTCTGTGGTGCCGCCAGCTTCTGACTTTTCCACATGCAGAGTAGGGTTAAGCTCGATGACTTCTCGCGCTTCTGCGAACTTGAAAAACTGCTTGAGTTCTGCAAGGACGACATTCGCTGTGCGCTTCATGTCATGCAGCTCAGTTTTCCTAGCCAGCACGGCATCCGTTACCGCCAAAATGTGCTGGCGTCGAACAGCTTTCATTTCGAGATGACCGATGATGGGGAGCACGTCATCTTCGAAGCGGCGGCGGAGATCAGCCCCTTCGTCCTTACGGTTACTAGGCTTTTCAGATAACATCCAGGTCTCAAAATACTTAGCCACAGTGATTCTGGAGGCTTCTTCGCGCACTCTGGCCTTTTCCTGCTCGATTTTTCGCTCCGCTTCAGCTTTGCGCTCGCCAACAGGATCGGCTCCCCTGGTGATGTCGGATTTTGCCTGCTGGGCAGCTTTCCTTGCCTCAGTAACTGTTACCTCCGGGAAGAGGCCAAGGGGCAAGCGATTTTTCACAAGATTCTTGCCGGACCCTACGCTGTACCTCAACGCCCAGGACTTCTTTCCACTAGGGTTGACTCGAAGCTGCAAACCAGGGATCTTCGAGTCTATCAGCTCGTACTGCTTCTCTTCCGGCTTGGCGTTTCTACAGAATGTCGCTGCACGCTCTGTGTGCTCAGGAATCTTCTCTCTAGCCATCACTGTCTCCGTGGATCAGGCAGCAAGTCTAGCCTGCTCATACCCTGTCGCAAAGCGTAGGGTCCACATAGGGTCCATTAGATGTCCTGAAACAGTATGATTATGGTGAAACAAGAAAATTCTAGAGCCCCCGCAAAATATGGCTGTAAGCATTGTGGTGCCTGGGCTTGATGGTCAAAAATGGGCAGCTCTGAACAGGTCTACCACCTGCATGGGGTGCAAGGGGTCGAGTGTTCGAATCACTCCGTCCCGACCAAAAAACTCCAAAGAATCCAGTCACTTAGCGGTGACTGGATTTTTTTATGGGTGACCGTGCGCAAAATGTGCGCAAAACTATCCGGCGATTTCGCCGATATCGAGGTCGGCGTCGACCTCCGACCACACGACATCTTCGTGCCCCTTCTGGTAGTTTCTGGTCATGCCTTCTGTGGTGTGACCGGCGATTTTCTGGCCGTCCTTCCCTGCTCGCTTATAGAGGTGCAGGGATAGGGCGCGTCCCTCATGAAACCCTGGCATCTCTTCCTCTTTGAGGTCGCGATAGCATCCAGCGGCATCCCTCGGATCCTTGAACGCTCGAGTGAGAAACCTCTCATCGACCTTCGTCCAGTGATCTGCCCCCTCTCTTTTTTTCTTTCGTTCGGGCCTACGGTGAATCAGGTACGGCGATAGAATTTCGTCTCGACACCTGATAATCACTTCGCCGAGTTGCTCTGTTACCTTCAGCTTCAGCCACCCTGAGTCAGACGCCTTTCTAGGGATGCAATCCGGTGCCCTAAAAGCCTTTTCGCGTGATGTCAAAGTGATATTGTTCCAAGTACAATTGCAGCCGGCCGATATCCGGCCATGCCAATAACGGCAGCATGGAGCAGTATCGATGACATTTCGGAAAGTGGCTGGGGCGGTTGCGGTTGTCGCGCTCGTTGGTATTCAAGGGTGTGCGAGTATTGTTGGCGAGTCTCGCTACCCAGTAGCTGTATCAAGTGCTCCCCCAGGAGCAAGCTTCGAGATCACTGATAAAAATGGTACCGTGATCCACTCAGGCAACACTCCAAGCACCGTCACATTGAAGTCTGGCAAAGGGTATTTTTCCGGCCAGACCTACAAGCTGCACTTCAAAAAGGATGGATACCCAGATAAGACTATTGAGCTCGATTCCAGTCTGAGCGGTTGGTATTGGGGCAACATCCTGATTGGCGGTTTGATCGGCATGCTGATCGTTGATCCTCTGACCGGGGCGATGTACAAGCTTCCAGAATTCGCATCTGCTGATATGGGAAACCCATTGGCTGATGCTGCGGCTGGGACTCTCAAGGTCGGCGTAATTGACGATCTAACCCCAGCTCAGCGAGAGCGCCTAATTCCAGTCAACTGATATCTGCAGCGGCTCACAGCCACCTGAAGAAAAAGCCCGCACTGCAATGCGTGGGCGATCATGTCCCGGGAAGTGGTGTAACTGAACCAGCCGAAGCCGCCCTGTGGGCGAAAGAGGATGGTCATCGTGGTTCTTGTCTAACGTTGAGTTTGCGGACTTAACGGGAGCCGTATGAGTTGAGAGACTCACGTACGGTTCTGCGAGAGGCTGGAGGTGAAACTTCTCCGGCCTACTCACCAGCGCAACGGCTTCTGTCTTTGGCTCAAGCGCCTGGAATCCGAACGATTTAAAACATCACCTGACGTCACCGACGAAGCGATTGTCCTCACTGTCCAGGAACTGAATTGGTTACTCGACGGTTTCGACCTCTGGCGCAATCGCCCGCATCAGGTTTTGACACCGCGATTCGTCGCCTGATTCGGTATATCCGGGGCATGATTTCCATGCCCGAAAACCTTCCCGATGAACCCGTACTGCTCAAGCAGATGCTTGCGCAGTTATTGAAGGAGCGCACGGTCGATAAGGGCCAGATCGTCGATCTCAAAGAGCAGGTCAAGCTGCTGCGCGACCGCCTGTTCAGTCGCAAATCCGAGCAAACCGTTGAATCCAACACGCCGCAACTCGCGTTGTTCAATGAGCCGGAAAGCCTGTCGATACCTCCGGACGATGACGACGAAGAAGTGGTCGCGCCAACACTGCGTCGCGGCAAGCGCAAACCATTGTCGACTGACCTGCCGCGCATCGAAGTGATCCACGAACTGGCCGAACACGAGCAGACCTGTGCCTGCGGTTGCCGCAAACATTTGATCGGTGAAGAAACCAGCGAGCAGCTGGATATCGTGCCGATGCAGATCCGGGTGATCAAACACATCCGTAAAGTTTACGGTTGCCGTGGTTGTGAAACCGCTCCGGTCACTGCTGACAAACCCGCACAGTTGATCGAGAAGAGCATGGCCAGCCCGAGCGTGCTGGCGATGCTGCTGACGACCAAGTATGTCGATGGCTTACCGCTGCACCGCTTTGAAACGGTGCTGAGCCGACACGGTATCGATATTCCGCGTCAAACCTTGGCGCGCTGGGTGATTCAGTGCGGTGAGCACCTGCAACCACTGCTGAATCTGATGCGCGACCGGTTGCTGGAAAGTCCGGTCATCCATTGCGATGAAACGCGGGTCCAAGTCCTTAAAGAACCGGATCGAGACCCGACCAGCCAATCCTGGATGTGGGTGCAAGCCAGTGGGCCACCGGATCGAAAAGTCGTGCTGTTCGACTACACCTCCAGCCGTGCGCAGGATGTGCCGCTGCGCTTGCTGGAAAACTATCGCGGCTATGTGATGACGGACGATTACGCCGGCTACAACGCGTTGGCGTTACAACCGGGTGTCGAACGATTGGCGTGCATGGCGCATGCGCGTCGCAAGTTTGTCGAAGCTCAGAAGGTGCAGCCCAAGGGCAAATCTGGGCGCGCGAATATGGCACTGGCACTGATCAATAAGTGGAATCCGGGCATTTTGCCAAAATCAGGAAGTCTTCTTCAGAGTTTCTCTAATGACTCTTAAATTTCACGCCGCTTAAATACCCAAACTCCCTGATCAGCTATCGGCTCCGAGGCATCTAGCCGCAAGCACTTCGCTGTAACCGTCCAGTCATCCTCGTAATCAGCAATCACCTCAGTTTCAACACGGGAGGCAGACTCAAAATCATCATCATCGATTTCTCCGTCAAAATAGAATCTAATATTCAAAATCAGTCCCGAAACTGAAAATATAACAGCGCGAAGCTTCCCTGAAACCTCACCTAACAATGCCCTTTGAATATTCAGGCGGGCACTCACGATTACATCATCAAAAGAGCGCATTCTTCACGGCCTCGCTGGCACAATGTGGATATCATCCTTAGAATAGTGAATTATTCCATTCGCTGTAGGTGTTGCCACGCCTGCTTCATCTATATGTGTCCCTATAGACTCGCCAAAATTTATCCTTTCTTTCGAGCCTGGCATGCCAACTGGAATATTATCGATCTGCTGTCCGGTTCCAGCACTTTCGGCAAGCTTGCATGGGTCACTGCTCAAAATACTACGGCCTAGCGTGTAGGAGTTATGATCTGGAAAGTGCTTCTCTTGAGTACCCCATTTAACAGCGGGTACCCCTTTTGCATCATCAACTTACCCAGGAAATATTATCCTCATTTAAATAATATAGCCCCTCAAGCATTCCTGAAATTTCAGGCAGCCCGAGAAGACATTCTGAAACATACGAAAAAGGAAGTCCGCCCCTGAGCTCTTGAGCTCTTGCAGAGTAGTCTGCCCAAGACGGCTCAACCACCCCATTCCAGAATGTAACAAAGGAGCCATCTTCAAGAAGAATGACAGGTTTCAAGCAATCCACTTCCCCGCCACCATCCCAATACAGATAGCCTAAGTAACTAGAACCATCCCTCCCGACAAAACTAGCACGAACGATTATTTGGGCGTCGGTACAAGTTTCCTTATCAAGGAGAGGGCGGATTGTCAGCTCATCTTCAGCAGACTCATCCATAGGAAAGTACCAAACACCAAAACAAGTAAGATCATTAACATCCAATTCATATATTTGTTTATCAGTCATGCTTGCATACCTATTTAATCAGGTGCTTGATTGAGTCAAACAATTCGGGGCGTCCTATATCGTCATAGGCTTTCTGCAATCCCGAGCTTATTTGCTCAGCAGTATACCTAGCCGGCTTGCCACCTACCATTGGAGGCAAATACTTGCTAATAGCTTTATGCATAGCATCAGGATTCATCTTTCCCGTATGAGAGTGCTGGGTAATTAAAGTCGCAGGGTGATCCAGCATGTCATTTTTCGTATGCCCCAGCATCTTCCCCAAATATTGAGGCAAGGTGTGATGCGCCTGGAATCCTTTATTTAATCCCTGAAGATCTCGATAAGTAGGACTAATTACGCCAGGTACAATCTGGCCTGTCGCTTTTGCACCGCTAACCTGCACTGCGTATTGCTTGGCTCCAGCCACAGCAGATGTAACGCGTCCAGCAGCCGCCTCCACACCAAACAGCGTACCAGATGCTAGCACACCAGCATTCTCAGCCGTCACGCCTTTAGACTGGTAGAAACCACTGATTCTTTCTATGGCGTAATCACGGGCCTCATCCAGCACCGGTCCGAGTATGGCTTGGCTAGCCATATCCCTTAGTGCTGCCACTGGCCCCATAAGCGCATAGCTGAGGCCTTGTGCTGCATAGCCGAGCAACTGTGTTGCGTTCGGATTAGCTTCTGCAAAGCGCCCCAACCCCATCAGTCCGTCATGGATAGGGGCACAAGCGTATTGGCTCGGTCGGCGAACGCGTTACTGTTAATCGTGTACGACTGGTCGTTCAGGGTAGAGGTAAGAGGTTGCTCAATCGGAGGAATTCCCACCCACACGCTGTCATCGGCATAGGTCAGGTAGCCACCATTACCCGTAGCTTGCGTGGGATGGAGCAGCGTTTCTCTGAACTCACTGCTGTTGAAGATCCTGCCGACATCTTCAGGAGTTGCTCCGTTCGCGAGCATGTGGCGAATGACGGGGCTGGTTGCTTCGTTATCTGATACGCGGGCAAGCTCTTGGGCGTGCCTGATTGTGCGTCGACATGAGACGACCAGCAACCGTCATTACCCTTTCCGAAACTGAAAAGTTGGAACTGCTACGCCGAATCAAACTTCGCAAAGGCGCTCAGGATGCTCGCCTGCGCGCGGAGATCATTCTCGCCTGTGCAGCAGGCGAATCAGGTAATGACATTGCTCAGCGCTTGGGCAGGAGTAAGGATGTGGTATCGCGGTGGCGCCAGTGTTTCTCTAAGTTGGGGCTATTGGGACTGAACGATGAACCACGCTCTGGCCGACCACGTACCATCGTCGATGAGCAAGTTCAGCAGGTGGTAAACCAAGTCCTGCAAGGCAAGCCCGACGATTCCAGTCACTGGAGTACGCGACGGATGAGTCGTGAGACGGGCCTATCGCCTGCGAGCGTGATGCGTATTTGGCACGCGTTCGGGATCAAGCCGCACTTGGAAAAGACCTTCAAGCTCTCCACTGATCCATTGTTTGTCGACAAGGTGCACGACATCGTTGGGCTCTACTTGAACCCACCTGAACGTGCCCTGGTGCTTTGTTTTGATGAGAAGAGCCAGATTCAAGCGTTGAACCGCACACAGCCCGGCTTACCGCTGTCCCCAGGTAACCCTGCAACCCGCACACATGACTACAAACGGCATAGCACGACCTCGCTATTTGCTGCCCTGGATGTGGCAACCGGCGAAGTAATCGGCAGGCTCAAACGCCAACACCACAGCACGGAGTTTCTCGCTTTTCTGAGAGAGATCGATGTGTCAGTGCCTGCCGATATGCCAATTCATCTGATCATGGACAACTACGCGACTCACAAGACCGACAAGGTCAGAGCGTGGCTTGCGGCGAGACCGCGCTACAACATCCACTTCACACCCACGTCAGCCTCTTGGCTGAATCTGGTTGAGCGGTTTTTCTCAACGCTGAGCGAGAAGTGGATCAAGCGCCAGGCGCACGTCAGCGTTAAAGATCTGGAGGCGTCGATTGAGCACTACCTGGAAACCTACAACCAGAACCCGAAGCCATTTCGGTGGTACAAGAAAGCCGAGGACATCCTTGCCTCAGTCGCTCGCGCGGCGCGAGCGCTGGGCAAATGATTTTCAGCGGTATTTCTGAAACACCACGCTAATGCGCATGACAAAGCCAAGGTAGATGCGGTAATGACTCGGCTTGGAGTGCTGGCTAAAGAGTTTCGAGATCAGAACTGACGTCCATATGGCCATCGAGCGGGTTCGGATGAGAGTCGCATGGGTCTGCTTGTCCTCTCCCTCAGGCTCGTAAGGCGCGAAATTCTTCTGAGAGTCACCTCTCTTCTTTCAGGCCGCAATAGCATCCAGCAACCCCCTCGCATCCTTGAAGGCTCGGTGCTGGCGACATCAGGGCACAGTGGTGTTCTTCCAGGCAGCCATCTTCAGTACAAACCTGTCATTTCGCCAATACATCCTGACCGTGAGCGCGGCGCCCTGGGGCCTCCAGACCCAGGACGCCGCAGCCCGGATCAGGCCTCGAAGGTAAAGGTCATCTGGCTGACGATGGCCATGGCCTTGGGTTTGATGGCGGCCGTGGCAGTGTCACCCATGGCGTCCTGATAGTGATGGTTGACGAGGTTCTCGGCGATCGCCCGGTCCAGTTCGGCGCCTGGATTGATTGGATAACCGAAGGTTACCGACAGGCTCGAACCGGCCGTGATCGGCTGGTTGTCCGGGTTCCAGAACTGCACGGCAAGGTTGGCCGAATACCCCGCAGGCAGCACGAACGTGGCCCCGGTCTGGGTACCATCGGCGCCCAAGGTTAGCGGCCCCAGCAACACCGGCACTTGCAACGGCGTGACCGTATCGCAGAGCAGGCACACACGGGTGCCGGCCAGGCCCTTGGCCGCCAGGGTGATGGTGATCGGTGAAGTGGTAAAGCTCGCCGGTACGGTCAGTTGCTGACGGCGCACCCACTGCTTGCCACTGACCAGCGCCTGGGTGCGGATACCCAGGCTCGGGGTCTGGCCGATCATCTTGGCCAGGTCGAGCCAGTCTCGCACCACTGGCAGTGGGTCGGGCTGGGTATCGGCGTTGACCTGGGCGATCAGGTTGAAGTAGCTGTCGGCTGGCGGGGAGGGCGGCGTCCAGACGAAGGGCGCCTGTCCGACTCCGATATGCCCGGCAGGTGCGTTGACCGGCGTGCTTTCCAGACCCGCTGCGGTGCTCAGCGCGTGACCTCGGAAGGTCGCGGGCAACAGCAACACCTGCGCCGGCGCGTAATACAGGGAAAACCCGTTGCTGTCGGTTTCACTCCCTCCGTTCATGCCGCGCAAGTAGTAGTAGTTAGGCACGGCGGCTTGCGGTTGCACGTTATAGGCCTGCTCCCAACTGCTGACCGTGCTGAACGCATTTTGTGCATCCGGCACCTGTTCGGGGCTCTGGATGATATCCGGGCACAGGCCCAGCGGGCCTTTGAACGGCACGCTGCCGGTGGAGGCGAGGTTGTTGCGCAAGTACAGCGTTTCAGTGGCAGCCTCGCTGCTGCTGAATAGGTTCACGACTGTCTGATTCATGACCATTCACTCCCTGTGAGTATCAGATGATCTGCAAGCCGTCAGCGCCCAGCAGCACCACAGGGCGCGGACGGATATTGGCCACCTCCGTGGCGGCAAAGGCCCGGTGCAAGGCATGGGACAAGGCAAAGTCCACCAGCCCGCGGTCCAGCGCCTCCTGCAACTCCAGCGTCGAGCCGTCGGCGAAATAGGCCGGGGTAATATCAATGGCGGCGCCGGGCTGCGAGTCGGGCCCGTTGTTCTTGTACAGATTGAGGGTAAGCAATGCGCTATAGCCGGGCGCCAAGGTGCAACGCACGCCCACGAAATGGCCCACCGCAGGCATGGCGACATTGTTGATGGCGATCGGATTGCCCTTGGAGTCGGTCTGGCTGCAGCTCATCGACAAGGTCCAGCCGGTTTCCGGGAAGCCCATGTTGGTGATCTGCAGCGAATATTCACGACTGCCTGCGGTCACGTCGTCGGGGATGATCAGTTGCGAACTCATCTGCCGGGTCGGTGAACGACCGGACTGCATCGACACGTTTCGCCAGCCGAACTGCAGGTTATTGGTGACCAACGCCGACATATCCAACTGCGAGAATACATCCGGGAACGGATTGCCGGCGTTGTTCATCCAGGTAATGAAACAGTAGTGGTCACTGCCGCCACTTGGCGGCTGCGGGTTGCTCCAGACAAAAGTATCGGCCGCTACACCGATGCCTGACGACGCCAGGTTGACGATGGATGAGTCGTAGTACGGTGGCGTGCCATCCGGGTGGTCGCGGTCGGTGGGAATGCCGTACTTGGCCCACTCGCTGGGCCACTGGATGGACGCGCACGGCACGCCATACAGCTGCACCTTGGTGGTGGTGCTGACCGGCGCGCCATTGCACCCGCGCACGTAGATGTAGTTGGGTGTGCCTTGGGTGATGGTGCCGGGGGACTGCGAGGCGTAGCTGTTGCTTGTGGCCAGCGCATTGCGAAAATCCTTCACCGGCTGGGTACCGGCGATCCAGATGTCGGGCGAGGCCGACAGTGGCGAACTGGCGGGTATCTTGCCCCCATTGCTCAGGTTTGGACGCAGGTAGATGCCTTTGTCGTAGGTCCCGGCCAGTAAGGCTTCACGCCTCGACGCCTGTGCGACAGGCCCGCGCAGAACCTGGCCGTGGCCGACCACGGGGGGATTTTTGGTGACTGTCAACATTGCCAAACTCCTTTTTGACTACAACGAACGGGTGCCGGTGCCCAAGGCACTGGCGTCGGCGAGCGAAGGTCGAGTTGCAGCAGACACCGAGACCATGTTGAGGACCGTGGCCGAGGTGTAACAGATCGCATCCAGGGCCGCTTGGCCCAGCAACGAGAACCCTTCGGTACTGACCACTACGCGTTTGAGGCGCAATGGCTTACACACTTCTGGCAGGCATGGCACGATGTTCAACGCCACCGCCTCACCGCTTTGCCCAATCGAAGGCCGAATCGCCAACGCCAGGTGGCCCAGGCCATACACGAAGGTGGCCATCACGCCAATGTCGTCGCGGTTTTCCGGCATCTTGTGCGCGGTCAACACGAACACCCCGTCGAGCACTACGCCCAGGCAGGTGTAGAGCCACAGAACGCGGCCGGCACCCTCGGCGGTGGCACATCCAGGTGCGCCGCTGGCGAAGATCCAGGGGCAACTGCACAACTGCGCAGCCGTCTCCAGGATCAACGCGGCATAGGCGACGATCTCTGGTGGCCCGGATTCCGGCGGCAGGGCGTCACCCAGGGCTGTGAGGCTGCCGTAGAAGAAGTAGGCAACCGAACCCAGCGTTCCGGTCACCAGTGCCAGGTCGCGCGGTAGGCAACCGCTCCATGCCTGCTCGGCCTGCACGCTTTGCTTGGCGTGTTGCCGGCTAGCCGGCTTGAGCCCGCTTGCGCTGAGCAGCACATCGGCGGTGAACGCCGCCTTGAAGCGTGACACGCTGGCCTGGTCCGGGAACGGCGCGGCGTTCTGCATTACCTTGAACAGAATCGTGCCGGGTACCGCCAGCACCAGCGCCATCAAGTCCAGCGTGGTCAGGTCCGAGCCGTTGGTGATAAACCGGTACAGATCACTGACGAAGGGAATGTTCCACTTCGCATTCATCAGTTGCTTGAGCCCGGCGATCAGTGTCGCGACGGTTTTCAGCAGCGCATCGATCACCGCCTGCACACCGGACAGCACCGCCTGCAGCACCCCTTCGACCACGCTCATCAAGGCCGCCAGCAGCTTGCGGAAGATCTCGTCCGGCGCTGAGCCCAGGTCTTGCAGATAGGCCAGCGCCTGGGCGAAGGCCTGGGACGACTCGGTGAAGTCGGCCAGTTGCGTCAGCTCGTCCATGAACTGGCGCAACGGCCCGTCGGCAGCGCTCAGCAACGCCGTGGCAGCCATGCTCGAATGCGCCGCCGAGGCATTGTTGACCAGGCCGTTGTAGACGATGTTGTTGGCCACCGCCTTGGAGGTGTCCGGGTCGTCCGGGGTGTTGGATCGTTCGTAGCCGCCCAGGCTATAGTCACCGGCGATAGTGTTGCGCGCTTCGGCGAACCATTGCTGCAACTGGTGCTGCAAGGTGTCGATACCTGCGTCGATGATGCGCTGGATGCCGCCGGTGGCGCCGATCAGGAAGTCGAAACCGCTGTTGATGATATGCGCGATGGCGTCGTGGGTTCGCAGCATGTCGCCCCAGTTGAAGAGAAATGCCAGCCACTCATAGAGTTGCTGGAAGAACACCTTCACCGCCGAGAACACGGCCTCGACCAGGTCGAACGCCTTTTCCACGGTGTCCACCAGGGTTTCGAACAGGTAGGTTACGCCGTCGACGATGAAATGAAATGCCGCCCGTATGCCCGCGCTGACAGTGGTCACCACATAATCGACGACCTCGATGAGGCCTTGCGCGACCCCGGCGATGAAGTCGCCGATGTCGGTCAGCCAACTGAACCAACCGGCGGACAGTGAACTGCTGCTCAACGCCATCAGCAGCCCGGAAGCCGCGTCGGCGGACAGGTCGCTGAACTGCACCTGGCCATTGCGCACACTCAGGTGCCAGTGCTGCTCGGGTACTTGCGTCAGTTCGAGCGAGCGCACGCCAACATCGCCGCCGCGGCGCATTGAAACACCTGCACGAGGTCGGCGCGGGTCGGTATAAGGCGTCGCCGTAGCCCCCTTGAAGTAGGCCGGGCTGGCCAGGCTCATGCTACGGTTGACCGCTTCGGCCACCGCATCGGCGGTCGCCTGTGTGCGGTACTGATCGCGCAGCAACGGCGCACCGCTGGCCAGCTTGGCCTCCAGCAGTTCGTTCCCATGGGTGACGCTGAGCCGGTCCTGCACTTCGGCATCCTGACGGACTTCGATACGCTCGCCAGGCGACATCAGTGAGGGGACCGCCAGCAGGATCGCCGGAGCGGCCAAAGCACTGACCTGCTGCGCGATCGACAGCACCCCGGCACTGTTGGTTAGCAGGCGCACGGGGCGGCGCGGCGTGGCGTAGTAGACGCCGCCATTGATGGCCAGCCGTGACGGCTCCTCTGTCCAGACCTCTACGGGTGTCCCAGCCAGCGGCGTCCCTACCTCGCTGAACAGCGTGACGTCGGTGCTGTAGGAGGCAAAGTCCTCGATACTGCCCTGCGCCTGTACCTGCAGCGCAGCGATGTTCCAGTTGCCGCTGAGGCTTTCACGGGTGAGTTGGGTCACCGTGTTCTGTTGCGCCTGGATGGCAAACACCGCCAGGCCATTGTCCTGCACTGCCGCCTGGAAGGTCTGCACACCGCGATAGACCGGCGTCGGTTGCCCCCAGCCGGTCGCCGACGGGGCATTCTGGCTGGCGTGGTAAAGCGTGTTGTCGACACCGAGTAACAGCATATCCAGTGCTGGCCGCGAGGGCAGCACGGCCACCTGCTTGAACGAGGACGCAGTGGTCAACTGCGCCCAACTGTAAGGCCGGTTGCCACCTCCGACCAGGCTATAGGCATTGCCGTCGTCAAGAATGGCCAGTACCTGGGTGTTACCGAGCTGATCGGTAGCCGCCGCTACATCGAGGCTGCGGAAGTTGGCGGCGATGGCTGGACGGTTTAGCTCATGGGTACTGAGGGTGTACTCAAGAATCACCGTGTCGAAAACCGTGAAGGCCACATTGCTGACGCTGTTGCCGGTCCATACCGCATTGAGTGTCTGCAACTGCAGGGTCGTGCCGTTGAGTGACGTGGGTGCGCGGCTGTCCCAGACGCCCCAACTGAAGTTGTAAAGCGTGCCGATGAGACCCTTTGCCTCGACCAGCACACCGATGTACAGCTTGCCGGCGACACGGGTTGTGGTGATGCGCGCAATGCGCACGGCGTTGGAGGGCAAGGGCACATCGATCATCTTCACCGACGACCAGCGAGTGGGCGAAGCCGGCTGTTCGACGCAGTACAGCAGGTTGGTGCCTTGGGCAGCAAACAGCGCGATGTCGCCGCTCGGCGTCAGGCCGCTGGCGATCACTTCACCGGTGAGGCCGGTGAGGGTCGCGCTGTTGGCCGTGGCGCTCTGCGGATCAGGGTAAATGTTCCACACCTGGGTATCGCTGCCGCTGGTGAACAGTTCCACATCACCGCGCGCATTGCTGATAGCAGACGCCGAGCTGCCGCCATGCACGGCGCTGGCGACGCGGTAGTTCTGCATGAAGCGCGATTCAGGCACGACAGTGACGGATTTTCGGGCGAGCGGATGCGACGACGCTAATCTTTCCATGATTTGCTCCGGGGAGGGTTGATCCATCGATGGACAGATTAGGGGCGTTTCGCGCTGGCGCTACGTTTATTTTGGAATACCCAACCTAGCGATTTGCTATCAGCTGGCAGGTGGCCATGCTCCGTGCCGCGACGGCTGTCGTAAGTGGGCTACAGACCAGGCTGGTGATGAGCATCAGTAGGCCGGTGGCACACCGCATGCGCCGTGGGATTTTCCAGACGCGCGGCTTTGGGCGGGCGATGGCTTGGATCAGCACCAGCGTCACACCGACGGACAACGGCAGGTTGCCCAGTGGGTATCCGGGCTTTACAAGGTTTTGGTATCGGCGATAGCCGGGCATGCCTCTGCGCATCGATCGGCACGGTGTCTAAGCTGGCCTGACTTGAAGGGGATCTCCGATACTCACGTAGTATCTTTCTCAAAGGCCAGCTTTTCCCGTAGCGTCCGTTGTAAAGCCTCTCGTCCAGTTCTAGTCTCCCCCCTGTTCGCTATACCCTCGCACTGCCAAGTGCCCAGCCATCGGGCAAAAGGGCGACACAAGGACCGTGTGGTCAGGCTGGGTGTCAGGTGTTGTTGGGTGTGGCGGGCTCCCATTTTCAAGCGGTCAGGCGTGTTCTGGCCGGTCCGGTATCGTTCTGGCAGTGACTGGCCAAACGCTACCCATATGCAGCCAGGCAAACAGCCTGAGACGTCTTCCTGCGGCATCGGCAGCTCCCCCAAGGCTGGAATCACTCTGCCTCCGCAAGACACCATGGAATCAACAGGTTGCGCTGCTTCTGGCCATCGCTGGCGTGCATCGAGCATGCGGCACGCCTATTGCGTCGAAACCCCGCGCTTGGCGTCACCGGCTTTATCGTGCTCTGATGGCACCATTGACCCCCGAGGAATGCGCGCATGACCGAAGCCCGTCACTTCCCCAAGCAGCCATCTCCCGTTGGCACGGTACTGCTCACTTCCTACGACCATTTCGCCCACGAGAACATCATCGCCCATGCCCAGGCCGATCAGGCGCTGCTGCATGGCGGGCAGATCGCCGCGTCGGTCGATGATGCCCGGCATCACCTGCATACCTTGACCCTGCTGCTCTGCGACGCCCCTGAAGAGCCGTTGCTCAGTGCCAGCGCGGCGCAGAAAGGCTCGGTGCTCGGCTTGGTCGCGTTGGGTTACCTCATCACCCACAGTGGCTTCGCTGATAAGGCGCGAGAGATCGTGATCAAGGGGCAGGGGGTGATGCTGCTCAATATTACCGGTGACGCTGAGGCGCTGATGGCACACCCGCAGTTGTTCGAAACCTGGGATGACTATGCGGTGTACCTCAGGCCGCTGCTGGCCAGCGGTGATTTCACCCATGAGCGGCCCTCCAGCTTTTCGTAAGCCGCCTCAACGCTGCACGCCCGGTGTTTGCAGGCGTTGGGTTTCCTCTTCCAGATAACCGAGCAGCGCCTGCACTTCGGTTTGCCCCAGGCGCATGTTCGGCATTGCCAGTTGGTTGTACTGCTGGTAGAGCAGCGTCGCCAATGGGTCTTGCTCGGCCAGCATCTTGTCGGGTTCTTTCAGCCAACGGATCAGCCAGGCCGGTTCGCGCTGGCGGGTCACGCCCAGCAGGTCCGGGCCGATGCCGTGGGGGGCGCCGGGCGTTGCATCGCCTAGCGTGTGGCAGGACGAGCAGCGGGTGCGGAACAGCTGCTCGCCGATGCTCGGCGGGCGGATCACAGGGGCTTCGCTACTGGCGCTGGCGGCGGGCTGTCTCCAGTTGTGCAGACTGTTGGCCAGGCGGTCGGCGAGGATGTACGGGCTCTCGAATGGCGAGGCCTTCATCCAGCGACCGGTGGCCTGGTTGCCCATGATCAGGCTGAGGTTGTGATCCTTGCTGCGGCCGTTGTCCAAGCCGTCGATGTACAGGCCCAGGCTGCGGCGCAACTGTTCGATGTCGGCAGCTGCGCCGGTAAGCAAGGTCCAGCCGGGGGCGATGGCGAACTTCTGTGCATAGCGTTTGAGGGTGGCCGGGGTGTCGTTGTACGGATCGATGCTGATCGAATAGATGAAGATGTCCTTGCCCACGCGGTCGCCCAGCAACTTTTGCACCTGGCGCAAGCGGGCGGTCTCCACGGGGCACGAGTCGCCACAGCCGGTGAAGATGAAATTGATGGCCACCACCTTGTCCTTGATCAGGTCGTCGAAAAAGCGCACCTGCTGCCCGTCCTGGGTGAGTAGGGTGGGGTTGGGGAAGTAGTCGGCGCCCCACGGGGTTGCGGACTCGGGGGGCGCGCTCGACGGCGGCGGCAGGCTCAGGGCCAGCAGCAGCGGGAGCAGCACGCGCCAGGTGCCAGGCATGGTTTGATCCTCCGAACAGGGTGTAGGGCGCTGAGCAAGCCGTGCAGATTCTTGCTTGCTCAGCGCCGTGACCTTACTTCAGCGTCATCGACACGCTCAGACTTTGCCCCAGTGCCGAGCGCACGCTGGCCGTGGCGGGCAGCACTGGGCTTGCGCCCTCGGTGGTCACCGACAGTTTCCAGCGCGCGCCTGTGCCACTCGGGCTGAGGGTGGCCAGGCCCAGGTCCAGCGGGCCGCTGGTGGTGCTGCTGGTCACCTGGATGCTATTGCCTGCCGCCACCGTGGTAGTACCGGCCAGTTCCCACGTCCAGCGGTTATTGCTGCGCTTGGTCAGCGTGGCGCTACTTACCTGGAGGGTGTCCATCGCCAGGGCGGGCGAGACGGCGACGCTCACGCTGGCTGGCGCGTTCGAGGCCAGGCCGCGCGCGTCGAGCGCCGCGTAGGTGAAACGGGCCGTGAATGCCAGGGCGACACTGGCCGGTGGCGTGTAGGTAAGCTGTGTGCCGTTGCTGCTCACGCTGCCCTGGCCGGCGTCGGGCTGAGTCAGGTTGCTGATGCTCAGCGGCAAGTCGCCATCTGCATCGGTGTCGTTGGCCAGCACGTTCAGCACCAGTGGCTTGCCAGCGGTGGTCGCGCCGCTGTCGTTCACCGCCAGCGGGGGCTTGTTGGCGGTGCTGTCGTCTTGGGCGGCGCTGCGCAAGGTCGGCAACGCCGCCGAGTTGACATACTGCACGCCGTCCCAGCCCGGTAACGGAGTGGGCATCAACTGGAACTGTCCGGGGTGCTCGATATCCCAGCGCAGCAGCATGGAGCTGTCTTCATGCTGGGTGTTGTGGCAGTGCTCCATATAAGTACCGGCGAACTCACGGAAACGAATGGCCATTTCCACATCTTGTGAGGATTCGGCCTCCGGGCCAATGCGGTAAACGTCCTTGCGCGCCCATTTTTCCCATTCTGGCGGTGCCTTGCCGTCGCGGCTGAGTACCACTCCTTCCTCGAAGTGCACGTGTACCGGGTGGCTCCAGCCATTGCCGCCGTTCTTGACTTTCCAGACTTCCAGCGTGCCGTCGCCGCTAAAGCCGCCGTCGGTTGCTTCCTGGGCGAGTTGCGCGGCGGCGGTGAGGCGGCGTGGGTCCATGCTGTAGCCAAAGCCACCGTCGGTCTTGATGGTCCAGGGTTGCTCGTCGGTACCGTCAGAGCGTCCGAAGATGAACTCGCGATGGCGTGCGGCGGCGATCTTAGCCTGATCCGTGGCGCTGTCGCGATTGATCGGCAGTGGGATCATCACCCGACCTGCGGCCTTACCGGGTTTGGCCGGTTCGTACTGCGACGGGTCCATGCTCAGGTCCGTGCCGCTGTAAGGCTGTACCAGCAGTTGCATGAACTTGCCCACCACAGGGTCGCCGCCGTCCCATTCCGGCCCTTTGCTGGTTTGCTTGATCACCGCCTTGTACTTCTCCGACAAGACATCGGCCAGGGCGATGGCGCGGTTCGGACCTTTGCCAGTCTGGTGCTCCATCAGGTTGACCAGGTAGAGCTTGTCCCCGACGCTGATGCCGTTCCTGGCGAAGTTGACGATAAGGTCGTAGCGCTCGGCGATACCTTGCAGGGGCAGGATGCCGTTGTGGTCTTGCAGGTCGCCATCGCCGTTGAGGTCCAGCGTGCCGTCGAACGGCACGGCATGTTCCATGAGGTTGCCGTCGTTGGCGATCATGTGGAACGGTACGCGGTTGTAAGACACGTTCGAGCCGGACGGCCCTTTGAATTCGCCACTGTTGCCTGCCACTTCGCGCACCAGGGCAATCTTGTAGTAGCGCGACACCGAACCATTGAGGATACGCAAACGGTAGCTACGCGCACGCACCTTCAGGCGCGGTTGGTACTGCCAGTTGACCAGCGTCTGATCGCCCAGAAAACCATCGGTGTTGAAGGGGTTGAACCACAGTTGGCCATTGGCGTCCCAGGCCTTGTCGGCGATCACCAGGTTGACGTCGTAGTCGCGGTTGCCCCATGGCATCGCCGTGCCGCTGGGCAAACGCAGGTTCACGCCGTCTTGCAGGGCCTCGTTGCCTCGGTCCAGGGCGCTGTAGTAGTTCATCATCACCGCGTTGCCCTTGTAGACGTTCTGCGCGGTGAAATCGAGCATGTGATCGTGGAACCAGTGGGTACTCATGGTTTCGCGCCAATCGCCACGAATCTTGATGCTACCGTTCTCGCAGGTTTTCAGGCCTGGGTTGGCGTCATTGACGAACAGCGTCTCGCCAGGCGAGCACGGGAACGCGGCGCGCGGATCCTGGGCGCGGGTGTTGAGGGTGTCGTAGCCTGCCAACTGGATCGGCCAGCGGTAGTCGTAGTACTGCCCTGGGAAAAAGTAGGCGTTGGCAAAACCGTCGCTTTCGGCCGGGGAATGACCGTTGTGCTCATGCGTGCTGATGGTGTGCAAGCCAAAGCCATTGTTGGCCGACGGGTCGATGGGCAGGGCATTGTAGTGACGCATCAGTATCGGTTGGCCATAGCGCACCATCAGCAGCTTGGGCGGGAAGGTGCCATCGAAGGTCCACAGCGCCTTGTGGTTTTGCAGCGGCATCTTGGGGTGGAAGCGGGTGTCGATACCTTTGGTGGTGCCCAGGGTGGTGGGGATGTCGGAGGTCTGGTAGTACAGGCCCCCAGGGCCGAACTCGCCCTTGGCGTAGTTGTGCAGTTGCTTGCGGTCACGTAGGCCCTGGTTGATGCGCGCCCCGGCCTGGGCGGTCTTGAACGTCGCCTGCGGGTAGAACTCATTCCAGCGCTGGTGCGACCACCCCTTGCCTGGAGGACGGCCCTCGGCAGGTGAGCCGACCGAGTTGCGATTGAGGAACAGCTCGATCTGCGCCTTCCACGGGTTGCGGTCGAGCACGTTGGCATACTGCGACGGCAACGGGGTCAGCCCCGGCTGTCTGAGGAAAGCTTCCAGGGCGTTGCCGTTGGGGCTGCTGCGCGCCACGTCGTTAGGGTCCTGGGCAGGCGCCGGGCCGAGCACGGGGGGAGGGAAGGCCAGCTCGCCGGGTGGGGTGGCGGGGTCGAGTTTCTCCGGGCCGAACTCTTCGAACAGCAGCAGTTGCTGGGTGAACGGCTCGG
Organism: Pseudomonas sp. NY15463; assembly: GCF_048068415.1. NCBI lineage: Bacteria > Pseudomonadati > Pseudomonadota > Gammaproteobacteria > Pseudomonadales > Pseudomonadaceae > Pseudomonas > Pseudomonas sp. NY15463. The sequence continues at coordinate 253,741 of NZ_JBLUQD010000008.1, read as the reverse complement.
CGCCGAACAGCGGGCTGGGCTTGCCGTTGGTGGGGTACTGGCGCGAGGTCTGTTGCAGCGGTGGTAGCACGTTGTCGGTCTCTACCGTGGCGCGGCTGCCGTATACACCGTTGCTCAATTCCAGCGCGCCTTCGTTGGCCTCGGGCAAGCTTTTAAGGGCCTCCAGCGCCGCCGCCTGGCCGATAGCATCAGATGGTGGGTCGCTGAAAGCCGACGGGTCGGTGGGCGCTGGCGGGGTGACATCGTCGAGCGAACTGGCCTGTACGCCGGCCAGCCCTAGACCGAACAACAGCCCGCCGAGCGAAGCCAACCTGAACATGTGCCTGGATGAAACCGCGGGTCTTTTCATTACCGTATGCCCCGTATTGAGCGGCCTGGCCGCTGTGGCCAGCGTGCCGGTGGCGTATGCCTCGTCACACAGCAGGGGAGCAACGGCTGTGCCAAAGGCCAGTGGGCGAAAAGCCGCTTGTTTCAAGATGTTGCAAGAGTCGGTGATTTCCTCGACCCCGCATACTTGGGTCAGCACACCCAATGCTGGGTGGGGAATCGCTCCCCAGGCAAGTGACTGTGAGGTGCACTGAGCCTGTTGTGTCGTGTTGCCGCGACAGTTTCAGGCTTGCCGCGGTCCACCGTTCTTGGCACCCTTGGCCTGCGATTGGGTCGGTCAACAAGGAACCCTCACGGTGAGCTGGGAAAAGGTCGGTAAAGTACTGGTAGGCCTGCTGGTGATGATGGCGTGCGCCGCCGCGCTCCACGCGGTCCTGCGCAAGGACGACACCCTCGTGGCGCGCTTGACGTACTCCCATTTGACCTACCCAGGCCAGTTCAACGAGCGCATCAGTCAGGCCAACGAGTTGCTCAAGTACGAGCGATTGCAGGCGCGCATCAGCGATATCGGTGGCAGCGCGCTGGGCCATGTGCAGCTCGACAAGCTGGTCGAACTGGCCCAGGCGCCTTACCTGCAGTTGTTCGCGCGGCCGTTCGAGGCCGGATTGGTGGATCACCGTACCGGGCTACTGATCGAGCTGACCAACCATCGCCAGGCCCCGGTCACGGCAGTGCAGGTGCGCCTGCCGGCCAAGGGGCTGGTGCAGATCCGCAATGAGTCCGGCGATGACAGATTGATTCAGGCACCGACCGCTACCCTGGAGATTGCGGCCATCGAGCCAGGTGGGACGAGCACAATCTGGGTGTATTTCGATGCTGACTACTCGCAGATCCGCCAAGGCGGCATCACCATTCGTCATGCTGACGGCAGCGCCGATATCGAGGTCTACCGCGAGGTGGTGGGGTTGCCGGCCTGGGCCGCGCGCTACAGCCGGACGCTGATCGGGTTGCTGGTGCTGCTGGGGTTGGCGGTGCTGGTGCTGGGTTATCGCAGCCTGATGCCGCGACCCGCGCCGGTGCGCTAACGCTTGCCAGCGGCGCCAGCAGATGAGACAAGGGCTCCTGCAACGGAACTGCCCTTTCTGCATGGAACCCAACAATGCCCTATACCCTGGCCCCAGGTCTGCAAGCCTACCTTGATTTAAGCGCCACCTTCGATGCTGACGACGACAGCCTGCAAGGCCGTCGCGATGCGTTTCTGGCTCTGTGCCGCGCCTGTACCCCTGCTTTGGCACCGGGCTGGCAGAGCACCGACCTGACCCTCGACCACCTGCGTCTGCGCCGCTATCAACCTGCCGATCCCGCCCCCGAAGGCGGCTGGCCAACGCTGCTTTACGTGCACGGTGGCGGCTGGGATCTGGGTGAACTGGACACCCATGACTGGTTTGTTCACGGCCTGGCCCGTCATGTGCGCATGGCCATTGTCGCAGTCGCCTATCGGCTGGCACCGGAATATCACTACCCCGCGCCGTTGGAAGATGTGCGCACGGTATGGGCGGCGCTGAACCAGGGGCTACTTGGCCCTGACCTGAGCACTGAGCGCCTTGCGGTCGTTGGCGACAGTGCTGGCGGCAACCTGGCTGCCGGCCTGTGCATGGCCCTGCGCCGCGACGCTCAGCGCCAACCCTTGGGCCAGGCGCTGTTGTACCCGGTGCTCAGCTCACGCACCGATCTGCCGTCGATGCACGAGCACCCCAGCGTGCCGATGATGAGCATCGACGGGTTCGAGCAGTGCCTGGCTGGCTATCTTCCTCCCGGCTGCGAGCGCCGTGACCCCTGCGCGATGCCGCTGGAAGCCGACGATTTCAGCGGGCTGGCCCCGGCTTTCATCGCCATGGCCGAGATCGATCCGCTGCGCGACCAGGGGGTGGCCTACCACGCGGCACTCAAGGAGGCGGGCAGCGAGAGCCAACTGCTGGTGGTCGAGGGGCTGGTGCATGGTGGCTTGCGCGCCTTCGGCGTGCCGGTGGTCGAGGACCTCTACGCGCGTCTGGCGGCGTGGCTCACGGCGCGGATCTGAAAGGCGCTACTTGTTGTTGAGGCACTGCGATTGCACCACATAGCGTACGGTGCGCAAGGTGCCTTGGCTGTCCTCGAACGTCATCAGTCGCGGCACTACCGTGCAGGTGCGTGGGTCGGCGGACTGGCGCACCAACTGGGCGACGTCCAGCGGCATGCCGTAGCGGTAGTCGACGATCTGCGGCACGGGTTTGTCGCGCTTGGCGGCATAGGCCGCCACGGCCTGCTGGTGTTCTTCGAGTAGCTGCGTGCTGCGCGCATCGTCAAAACCTGCGGATTGGGCGGAAAAAGACAGCGCCAGCAGCGTGGCGCTCAAGCTCAGACGTAGCATGTGGACCTCCGAATACTCATGGATGACGGAGGCCACCCTAGCCAGGCGCGACCAACAAGGGCATGACGCCGGGGTTACAGATCTGCAAGGCGATCAAGCCATCGCGTGGGCCATACACTGCCCGCACACAGGTTTCCTCAGACACACCAAGGCCCAGGGCGTGCGGGAACGTGCGCACCGATCCGTCTGCATGACGCGATTGTAATCGGGCGATCACCTTGGTGTTATCCGCCAACGGCGAGCATCGACCACGGCCCCAAGCAGGCCAGGTCAGCGACGCCATAGCGGCGCGGCCCTTTACAAGAACAACTGCCGCAACGTATCGAAGGAGCACCGGATGAGACACACGCCAACACTTTCCCTGGCCGCCCTGGTGGCGCTGGCCAGCCCTGTCACGTGGGCCGAGGACGCGCAGCAGGAGGGCTTCATCGAGGGCAGCCGCCTGAACGTGCTCAACCGCAACTTCTACTTCAACCGCGATCACCGCGATGGGCCCGCGCCCAGCTTCAATAGCAACAAGGCTGCCGACAATGGCTACTCCGAAGCCTGGGCCCACGCCATCATCGCGCGCTGGGAGTCTGGCTACACACCGGGCACCGTGGGCGTGGGGGTAGATGCTTTTGCCATGCTTGGGCTCAAGCTCGATACTGGCGGTGGACGCAACGGCGGGCGTAGTTCGTTCGACGTGATGCCGGTCGGCCGCGATGGCCAGGCCCGCGACGAATACAGCAAGGTCGGCGGCGCGGCGAAGGTGCGCCTGTTCGATACCGTGGTGCGTGTGGGCGATGTGTTCCCAGCCACCCCTGTGGTAGCAGCCGGTGACTCGCGCCTGCTGCCGGAAAGCTTTCGCGGTGTGACCGTGGAAAACACCAGCTTGACCGGCTTGACCTTGCAGGCCGGGCGCCTGCATGCGATGAGCCAGCCGGTGTCGAGTAACCTGCGCGACAACTTCGTGACGTTCTACGGCGGCGCGGTCGATTCGCCGTGGGTCGCTTATGGCGGCGGCGACTACGCCGTGAGCGAGCATGTCAGCGTCAGCCTGTTCGGCAGCCGCCTGAAGGATGTGTGGAACCAGTACTACCTCGGCACCAGCGTTACCTGGCCGCTCAGCGACGAGTTGGCACTGATCGGTGGTTTCAACTTCTACAACGCCCGCGACGAAGGCCGCCAGCGCCTGGGCCAGTTCGACAACGACATCTGGAGTGCCAAGCTAGGCGTGCGCTATGGCGCGCACACTGTAGCGTTGACCCACCAACGCAACAATGGCGACGACGACTTCGACTACCTGCGCCAGTCCGACTCGATCTTCCTCGACAACTCCATCCAGTACAGCGACTTCAACTCGCCCAAAGAGCGCTCGTGGATGTTGCGCTACGACCTGAACATGGCTGCCTACGGCGTGCCGGGGTTGTCGTTCATGACCCGCTACGGTCGCGGCAGCGACGCCGACTACAGCCACGCCAACGCTTTCTATATGCGCCGCGACAGCAATGGTGACCCGCTCACCGAGCAAAAGCGCTGGGAGCGGGACATCGAGGTCAAGTACGTGGTGCAGACTGGCGCTGCCAAGGATTTGTCGCTGCGTGTGCGCCAGGCCACGACACGGGCTACCGCATTCGAGTCGGACCTGGATGAAGTTCGGGTGATTGTCGAGTACCCGCTGTCGATCCTCTGATCGCTCTTATTCACCTTGAGAAGCTCTGTGCTCCTTTGGTTACAGGTGGATACTTTGGCGCCTCGATGAGGCGCTTTTTTTGTGTGGGGCGTCAGTCGCCGCTGTTGCAGAAAACCATTACCGCTATCGGATTTCAGCCCACCCGCAACCAGATCGCCGAAGCATCGTCACTCATCTTGAAGCGTGGGTAGCGTAGGCAGGCGGCATCGTCCTGCTCGATGCCGCGCAGGGTGTGCGCCAGGTCGGCCAGGCCGTGGCTGTGCAGGCGCGTGATGAACCCGTCAGGGTCACAGGCCTGGTAGGTGTCGAATAGCGCGGCGAAACCATCGCTCATCAGCAACACGTCATCGCCGCGCGCTGCCGGGACGCGGGTGTAGCAGGTGCCGTCGCGCGACAGCTGTGGATCTACCCCGAGTACCGCGCGTGGGCGCTCACGTGCGGTGCGGCGGTCAGCCAGTACGGCGGCGCTGCGCACGCCATGCGCGCCGGTGCCAGGGCCGAGCGACGCCGCTTCGGCGCGTTCCGCCTCGCGGTCAGGTTCGGGGGTGAGGAACGCGATGCCTTGGGCGCTGCGGTGCAGCACCACGCAGTCTGCCAGGTGCGCGCAGACCAGTTCGTCGTCTTCCAGCGCCACCGCCGCAAACGCGGCGCGTGGCAACTCCCACAGCGCCAATGGCTCGCGCTGGCGGTCGCGTTGGTAGTCGCATGCCAAGCGCTCGAACACGCTTTCGCAAATACCCTGCAAGGGGCCGGCTGCTTCAGCGAAGGCGCGCTGGGCCGCACTGGCCAGCCAGGCCGCACCGCCGCGCGTCCCGAGCAGGCCTGGTTCGCCCAGGTCGGTGGCGCCGTCGATGACCCACGCATGGCGTTCGGCACACCCGATACGGTCGTCATTGGGCACATCGGGTTTGCCGGCCAGGCTTAGGCTCTGGATCAGGTCGAAATGCATGTCGCTCTCCATATCGTGGGGCTGGAGTCCAGCATGAAGCGTTGACCTTGAACGCTGGCGCGGCGTGCGTCAAATCCGCGTCGCGTTCAGGCCGCTGATCGCTGCGCAACACGTTGCCGGGCAGGGCGGCTAGACTCATTTAACCTCTATGAGCGCCGTTGAGCATTGCCCATGACCCCGAAGAACAGCATATGTCTGTGGTATGACCACGATGCCGAAGAGGCGGCCCATTTCTACGCCGGCCTGTTTCCAGACAGTCAGGTGATCGCCGTGCACCACGCTCCCGGCGACTACCCCTCGGGCAAGGCCGGTGACGTGATCACGGTCCAGTTCACCGTGATGGGAATCCCGTGCATCGGCCTGAACGGCGGCAAGGCTTTCATCCATAACGAGGCATTTTCGTTCCAGGTCGCCACTGATGATCAGGCCGAGACCGACCGCTACTGGGACGCCATTGTCGGTAATGGCGGTCAGGAGAGCGTGTGCGGCTGGTGCAAGGACAAGTGGGGCGTGTCTTGGCAGATCAGCCCGCGAGTATTGATCGACGCGGTGGCCAACCCCGACCGCGCCGCCGCCAAGCGTGCCTTCGATGCGATGATGAACATGCGCAAGATCGACATCGCCATCATCGAGCAGGCGCTCAAGGCTTGACTTGGCGGGTCGCTTGCCAGCACAGCAGCGACCCCAGGGTCACCACCAATGCGCCTTGCCAGAACTGCAAGGTCAGGTGCGCCCCTAGCCACAGCGCCGCGAATGCCGATGACAATACCGGGGCGAAGTACGAGGCGGTGGCCAGCAGTGTCAGGTTGCCGCGCAGGATGCCGATGTTCCACAGCGCATAGCCGCCGGCAATCGACAGGCCCGCCCCGAGCAGTTCGAGGCTGGCGCCCAGGCGCGGGGCCGGCAGCACTTCCTGGCTGAAAGCGTACTTGAGCCACAACACCACGGCAGTCAGCACGAAGAACAGCACCACATGGTTTTGCCCGTCGGCGTAGCGTCGGGTGATGTTGCAGTACAGCGCGAACGTCACCGCGCACGCCGCCGCCAAGCTGTAGCCCAGCGGGTTGGAGCGGACATTGGTCAGCAGGCTGTGCAGCGACAGGCCATCGGTACTGACCACCCAGAAAATCCCCAGCAGAGCCAGCGCCGTACCCGGCATGATGTACCAACGCGCTGCCTGGCGGTTCATCACGATTGCCAGCAGCACGGTCAGGCTTGGCCACAGGTAGTTGACCACCACCAGTTGGATCGCCTGGGTGCTGTCCAGTGCATAGCCCAGCGCCAGGGACAGGCAGATCTCGTAGGCCACGAACAGGGCCGAGCCTGTGACCAGATAAAACGGCGTGGCCTTGCGCAGGCGCGGCTTGCCCAACAAGGCCACCAGCAACGCGGCACCGAGGGTATAGATCAATGCGGCGCCACCGATGGCTCCGAAATACTGACTCACGCCCCGGATCAGGCCTGAGGCGGTGCTCCAGAGCAGGATGGCGGCAAGGCCGCAGAGGGTGGCATTACGCCCGTTGATGCTGGCCATGGTGGACTTCGCGTGCAAAAAAGCGCGGAGTCTAGCGCTTTATACAGTTTGTATACAAATTGGTTTTTGGGGCGAGAGGCCGCTTTGGCGATTCGCCTTCATGTCAGCGTTTTTCTAACTGCCCTGGCGTGCCGGCAATGCGCTTGCCGGGTTGTCGTCCGACTTCCAGGGCTTGTCCGTCACGTTGCTTACCCTGGCGCGCCTGGCCCACCAGTTGCGGAATCAACGGGCCCTCTGGCAGGTTTCGCCAGAAACGTCCAGGCAGGTGCTGGCGCAAGGCATCAGGATTGAGTCGCGCGGGGTTGAAGGTGTGTCGGTAGTAGGTCAGCCACAGCTCAGCCCCTGGGTCTTCGGCGTTGCGCGCCCATGCCAGCCAGTCGGCGGGGCACTGGCGGCGATAGTCGATGGCGCGCCCGTCGTAGCGGATGCCGTCATGCGGGGTCGCGATCAACCAGCGTTGGCGCCCCAGACGATCGGCAAAATGCTGGCTGGCGCTTTGCAGGATGTCGTGGGCCGGCTCGTGGTAGGCGATCAGGTCCAGTTGCAGCGATTGCGCCAGCTCCGGTGCCAGAGGCACGAAACGCACGAAGGCATGTAGATGATGCGCTTCGCGGCTCACCTGCTTGAGCCGCCGTTGCAACTCGCTGCCCAGGCGGTCGCCCGCCAGCATGGCCGTGCGATCGCCATGGGCGACACGCCATAGCACCTCGTACAACACATTCCAGCGTTGCTCGCCACGGTAGCGCCCGGCCTGTTCTAGCTGGGCCAGTAATGCCGCCGGTATACGCGCGTGGAAGGGACCGGGGCCTTCAGGCAGTGGCGTGGGTACGGCCAGCAGATCGTCCATCGGTCCCTGGCCCCAGGTCACTTCTGCCGGGTCGATGCCGTGGCCGAGCAGGGTACGCGCCTGGGCGCGCCAGGTGGCGAAGCAGTCTGCGCAGTCGAGTGCGATCATCCCCACAGCCCCATTTGCACCGGTGCCTGAGGCTCGCGCAGACGTGCACGCAGCAGGCCGCTGCGAAGTTCTGCCTGGGCGGGGCGATAATCACTGGTGACGATGAACGGACGGGCCTTTTCCAGCACACAGCGCAGCTGGATCAAGTCATCGTAGCGGATGCGCCGTTCGCGGCGCAGGGCCACCAGGCGTTGCACACTGCGTAGCCCAATACCGGGAATGCGTGCCAGCAACGCAGGCTCGGCGCGGTTCACATCCAGTGGAAACACCTCGCGGTTGGCCAAGGCCCAGGCCAGCTTGGGGTCGATGTCCAGAGCCAGGTTGCCGGCTTTGCCGAGCAGTTCGCCGGCTTTGTAGCCGTAGCCGCGCAACAGGAAATCAGCCTGGTACAGACGGTGTTCGCGCAGCAGCGGCGGTGCAGCCAACGGTACGCTGCCGGGGCTGTCGGGGATCGGGCTGAAGGCTGAGTAGTACACCCGTTTGAGGCCGTAGCCCTGGTACAGCGACTCGGCATTGTGCAGCAGGGTGCTGTCGTCGGTGGCGTCGGCACCGACGATCACCTGGGTGCTCTGGCCAGCGGGGGTGAAGCGCGGTGCCCGTGGCTCGTTTGCCACAGCCTGCTGGCCTTGGTGAATCACGCCCATGGCCTGGCGGATGGTGCTGGCTTGTTTTTCCGGGGCCAGGCGCTTGAGGCTGGCGTCGGTCGGCAGCTCGATATTCACGCTCAGCCGGTCAGCCAAGCGCCCGGCTTCCTCGATCAGCAGCGGGTCGGCATCCGGGATGGTCTTGAGGTGGATGTAGCCTCTGAAACCATGCTCTTCGCGCAGCAGGCGGGCCACGCGGATCAACTGTTCCATGGTGTAGTCAGCCGAGCGGATGATGCCTGAACTCAAGAACAGCCCGCTGATGCAGTTGCGTCGGTAGAAATCGAGGGTCAGACGCACCACTTCCTCGGGGCTAAAGCGTGCCCGGGGCACATTGCTGGAGCGGCGGTTGACGCAATATTGGCAGTCGTACAGGCAGAAGTTGGTCAGCAGAATCTTGAGCAGCGACACGCAGCGCCCGTCCGGGGTGTAGCTGTGGCAGATGCCCATGCCATCGGTAGCGCCTAGCCCATCGCGCCCGCGTGAACTGCGCTTGGGCGCGCCACTGCTGGCACAGGAGGCGTCGTATTTAGCTGCGTCGGCAAGGATGCCGAGCTTGGCGATCAGCTGCATGGGTGTTATCCGGGAATACTGAATATTCATACAGTATTTCGAGAATGCGCCGATGGCAAGCGCCTGTCGTCAGCAATGCTTGAACCAAGAAGGTCGATGTACTGCTGGCGGGCGGCGGCATCATGAGTTCCACCCTGGCGGCGGTTTGTGCTGACGGCTTACCGTGCACAAGCCTGCTGTCGGGCCAGCCAGCGCCAGCCCAGCCTTGCCAGGCTGATCCCCCAGTTGGTCAAGGCCAACAGCAGGATCAGTTGCAGCAGCGCCGGCATGCCGGCCTCGACGATCACGCGCCCGGCCAGCCAGGGAAAACCGAACACCCCCACGAAATACGCCAGGCTGAACAGCACCAGCGCCTGGGCCATGTGCCCGGCGGGCGCCTGGTTGGCGGCCTGGCCGTTGATCACCGAATAGGTCAGGCCATAGCCGACCCCGAGCACTACCGCCGCCAGCAGGTAGCTCGCGCTGCTGTGTACGCTGTGGCCGAGCATCAGCACCGCTATGACCATCAACCCGCTCAGCACGCAGGCGCAGCGATAGGGATCGCGTTTGACGATCAGCCCCGCCACCAGCAAGCGGCAGCCGATAGTCGCGCAGGTGAAACCCAGGAAAAACAACGCATAGTCCAGCTGCCTGAGCGCTGCGTAGCTGGTCTGGAAGCTCGACAGCCCGCCAAAGATCGCGCCTCCGAGGCCGACCATGATGATTGGGAACACGGCCGCTGAGCCCAGCACCCGCCGCACGGCAGGCAGGCTCAGGCGGCTGGCGCTCTGCGTACCTGAGTCTGCCCGGCCCAGCGCCGGGGCTATCGACCAGAACAGCAGCGCACCTAAAAGGCTAGCCACTGCTGCGCTGAAAAATGCCGTCTCCACGGGCAGGCCCAGGGCTTCGAAGCTGCGCCCACTGAGGGGGGCGCTGCCTATGCCGGTCATCATGCTGCCCGACAGCAGGGCGAAGTGGTGCATGCGCCGAGCGGGCGCGATGGTCATCGCCACCACAATCGGCCCGAGGGTGTAGAACGTACCCCAGCCCAAGCCCAGTAACAGGCCGAACAGCAGCAGGGCGTGGCCTTGGGGCGGTGCCCAGGCAAAGCCCAGGCAGGCGACCGCCAGCAGCAGGGCGGCGGCGGCGATGCTGCGCGCTGCACCTATCTTGTCGCTCAGGTGGCCGCAGAAAATCACGGCGGCGAAGGTGCTGAGCATCGCGCTGGAGATCACCAGGCCAGCGTCGGACTCGCTGCCGCCATGCAGCGTGAGCATCTTCGCCAGCAGGAAAGTGGAGCCGTATGACAGCGACAACAAGAAGCTGGCGAGGCAGAACAGGACGAACAGACGGCCAGGGGCAGGGGCGGGCATGGGGGTTCTCTTGTTGTCGATGGGGCCGCACAGCGGCCCTGGTGGCATCAGGGTAGTGCCACCTATACCAGAGCGAGAAACCGGTTACGTATGAAGATCAACGACCTGAGGTTGGTCGCCAGTCAATTTAGCGCTGCTCGGACTTCTTCATACCGGTCCACAGCAGCACCCCGGCACCGGCCATGATGGCAATATCGGCCAGGTTGAACACACCGGTATGCAGGGGCCCGACGTTGAATACCAGGTAATCGACCACATGGCCGTCACGGCTGACCCGGTCGATCAGGTTGGACAACCCGCCCATCGCGATGAAATAGGCCGCGCCGGCCTTGAGCGGAGTCGCTTGCCAATGGCGCAGGGCCCAGACGATGGCCCACACGCACACCACACCCACGGCGACCACGAAGATCAGTTGCTTGAGGCCCGGCGATAGGCTCGCGCCCAGGCTGAGGAACGCACCAGGGTTGAGGCTCAGCGTCATGTCCAGCCACAGCTGCTGGTTGCCGAAGGCGTAGCTGCGGCTTTTCAGGGCCACCAGGGCGATGAGCTTGACCCACTGGTCGAGCAGGATGAAAGCGACACCCAGCATCAGGGTGAGGGTACGGCTGGAGAGCATGCGGCGGTTCCTTGGCGTGGCCGGTATGGCAGCGCGGCGAAGATAGCGCAGGCGGGTTGAGACTTAAAGCTCGGCACCCGGGCCAACGCGCGGGTCTAGAGCGGGCCTGGAAAACACAAGGGGCGCCCTCAGGCGCCCCTTGTGCATACGGCGGTGACTCAGGCTTCAGCGTCCCACGGACGATCGCCTTTTTCATCCTTGACGCGGGTTGGCAGGCCCATCACGTCCAGCGCCTTGAGGAACGGCTCGGCCGGCAGTTCTTCGACGTTGACCATGCGCCCAGCGTCCCATTCTCCACGCGCCACCAGCAGCGCGGCGGCGACGGGCGGCACACCTGCGGTGTAGGAGATGCCCTGGCTGTCGGTCTCGGCGTAGGCCTCTTCGTGGTCAGCCACGTTGTAGATGAACACTTCGCGCGGCTGGCCATCCTTGGTGCCCTTGACCAGGTCGCCGATGCAGGTCTTGCCGGTGTAGCCCGGGGCCAGCGAGGCGGGATCGGGCAGCACGGCCTTGACCACTTTCAGCGGGACCACTTCCAGACCTTCGGCAGTCTTCACCGGCTGCTCGGAAAGCAGGCCGAGGTTCTTCAGTACGGTGAACACATTGATGTAGTGCTCGCCGAAGCTCATCCAGAAACGCACGTTCGGCACGTTCAGGTTTTTCGAGATCGAGTGCACTTCATCGTGACCGGTCAGGTAGAGGTTCTGCGAACCTACCACCGGCAGGTCGTCGGTACGCTTGACCTCGAACATGGTGTTGCTGGTCCACTGGCTGTTCTGCCAGCTCCACACTTGCCCGGTGAACTCACGGAAGTTGATTTCCGGGTCGAAGTTGGTGGCGAAGTACTTGCCGTGGGAGCCGGCATTGACGTCGAGGATGTCGATCGAGTCAATCTGGTCGAAGTACTGTTGCTGCGCGAGTTTCGCGTAGCTGTTCACCACACCCGGGTCGAAACCGACGCCGAGAATGGCGGTAATGTTCTTGTGTTGGCACTCTTCGAGGTGTTTCCACTCGTAGTTGCCGTACCACGGCGGGGTCTCGCAGATCTTGCCCGGCTCTTCGTGGATGGCGGTATCGAGATAAGCGACACCGGTATCGATGCAGGCACGCAGCACCGACATGTTGAGGAAGGCGGACCCGACGTTGATCACGATCTGCGATTCGGTCTCGCGGATCAGTGCCTTGGTCGCCTCGACATCGAGGGCATTGAGCGAGAAGGCCTGGATGTCGGCGGGTACCTTGAGGCTACCCTTGGCCTTGACGCTGTCGATGATGGCCTGGCATTTGGAGATGTTCCGTGACGCAATGGCAATACGACCGAGTTCGTCGTTATGCTGTGCGCACTTGTGGGCCACCACCTTGGCGACACCTCCTGCACCAATGATAAGAACGTTCTTCTTCAATTTACCTGTTGCTCCTTACTTAAAAGACCTGTCCGTCAGGACAGGCTGGAAACGTAGTCTTCGAAACCGAACTCGCGCACCACTTCGACGCTGCCGTCGAGCTGCTTGACCGCGATGGCGGGCATTTTCAGGCCGTTGAACCAGTTCTTCTTGACCATGGTGTAACCGGCGGTGTCGATGAACGACAGGCGATCGCCAATGGCCAACGGTTTGTCGAACTGGTACTCACCGAAGATATCGCCAGCCAGGCACGACTTGCCGCAGACCATGTAGGTGTGCTCGCCAGCGTTGGGGGCCATCTTGGCGTTCAGGCGGTAGATCAGCAGATCGAGCAGGTGCGCTTCGATCGAGCTGTCGACCACGGCCAGGTGTTTGCCGTTGTACAGGGTGTCGAGTACGGTCACTTCCAGCGAGGCGCTGTTAGTGATGGCCGCTTCACCCGGCTCTAGGTACACCTGCACGCCGTACTTCTCGGCAAAGCCCTTGAGGCGTGCGCAGAAGGCATCGACATCGTAGCCTTCGCCGGTGAAGTGGATGCCGCCACCCAGGCTGACCCACTGGACCTTGTGCAGCAGGTGGCCGAAGCGTTCTTCAATGTGCGACAGCATCTTGTCGAACAGGCCGAAGTCGCCGTTCTCGCAGTTGTTGTGGAACATGAAGCCGGAGATCTGCTCGATCACCTGCTCGATCTTTGCAGGGTCCCATTCGCCCAGGCGGCTGAACGGACGCGCAGGGTCGGCCAGCAGGTAGTCGGAACTGCTCACCTGCGGGTTAACGCGCAGGCCGCGCACTTTGCCCTCGGACTGCTCGGCGAAGCGTTGCAGTTGGCCGATGGAGTTGAAGATGATCTTGTCGCAGTTCTCGAGCATCTCTTCGACTTCATCGTCGGCCCAGGCCACGCTGTAGGCATGGGTTTCGCCTGCGAATTTCTGACGGCCAAGCTTGAGTTCGAACAGCGAAGACGAAGTGGTGCCGTCCATGTACTGCTGCATCAGGTCGAACACCGACCAGGTGGCGAAGCACTTGAGGGCGAGCAGGGCCTTGGCCCCGGACTGCTGGCGCACATAGGCAATCTTTTCCATGTTGCCCAGCAGCTTTTGTTTATCGATGAGGTAGTACGGCGTCTTGATCATTTAAAGGCCCCCGGCCAGGCCGGCCAAAAAAAGGACACGCATTGTGCCTTCACTTGCCGCACTGCGAAAGGGCGCGGGGCGCTTTTCGTCTGAGTTGCGGCGTGCTCAGGCCCGGTGGTGGCCGGCGGGGTCATTTGAACAGGGTAATGTGACCGTTCAAGCGGTTAGGGGGAACCTGATGAACGCGTTCACTCATTGCCGTAGTTCATGATCGACAACAGCCGGATCGGCACCTGCACCAGCTTCTCCGGCCCATGCGGCGTCTCGCCGTCGAAGGTCAGGCTGTCGCCGGCCTGCATCGGATACAGCTGGTTGCCGTGGCGATATACCAACTCGCCCTCCAGCAGGTGCAGGAACTCGGTGCCGGGGTGGGCGAAGGTCGGGAATTCCTCGCTGGCGTCATCCATGCTCACCATGTAGGCCTCGAAGTGCTTCTTCGGGCCTCGGGCGTGGTTGAGCAGGTGGTAGGTGTGGCCTTTCTCGGTGCCGCGGCGCACCACCTCCAGGCCTTCACCGGCCTTGACCAACAGGGCGTTGCCGTCGGGCTGGTCGTACTGGCTGAACAGCTTGGCCATCGGCATGCCGAGTACATCGCACAGGCGGCTCAGGGTGTCGAGGCTGGTGGACACCTGGGCGTTCTCGATCTTGCTGAGCATGCCCTGGCTGATGCCGGCAATGCGCGCCACGTCGGCGAGCTTGAGTGACTGCGCCTGACGCTGGCGCTTGATCTGCATGCCCAGGTATTGCTCCAGGCGTAGACGTGGTTCGGTCTCGGTCGACATTCGGTGTCCTGCACGGTTTCAGTTCAAGAATATAGTTTTCGCACTGGGAAAGTGCGCGGGTTTCCTCGTGTGAAAAGGAGTTTCCCACAAATACAGCAGAAAAACTCTTGGACGTTATTGCCATGCAAGCCAGCTCCCACCTAGGCCAGAGCGCCCCTGGGGGGGAGGCCTGCGGTGCGATGCGCAAAGTTGGCAAGCCCATTGCATTCCTGTGATGAAAGTAAGTTTCCTTAATGGAAATTAACACCGGCCCAACCTTGCTGTGCCCTTACCCAGGAGTGATCACCCCATGTTGCCAGCAGAAACCCAGCGCATCATCGACCAGTTCGGCATCAAGTACGTGCTGGCGCAGTTCGTCGATATCCACGGTTCGGCGAAGACCAAGTCGGTGCCGGTCTCGGGCCTGAAGATGGTGGCCGAGGAGGGCGCAGGCTTTGCCGGCTTCGCCATCTGCGGCATGGGCATGCAGCCCCATGGGCCGGATTTCATGGCCCGGGGCGATCTCGGTACGCTGATCCCGGTGCCGTGGCAGCCGGGCTACGGTCGGGTGGTGTGCGTTGGCCATGTGGGCGGCAAGCCCTGGCCCTACGACAGCCGCCACGTGTTGCAGCAGCAGGTGCAGCGCCTGGCCGACAAGGGCTGGACGCTGAACACCGGCCTTGAACCGGAATTCAGCCTGTTCCGCCGCGACGAGGCCGGCAAGCTGCAACTGGTGGACGCCTCGGACAACCTCGACAAGCCCTGCTACGACTACAAGGGCCTGTCGCGTTCGCGGCTGTTCCTCGAACGCCTCACCGAGGCCCTGCAACCGGTCGGTTTCGACATCTATCAGATCGACCACGAGGACGCCAACGGCCAGTTCGAGATCAACTACACCTACAGCGATGCGCTGGAGTCCGCTGACCGCTTCACCTTCTTCCGCATGGCTGCCGGCGAGATCGCCAACGACCTGGGGATGATCTGCTCGTTCATGCCCAAGCCCGATCCCAAGCGTGCTGGCAATGGCATGCACTTCCACTTGTCGCTGGCCAGCAGCACCAACAGGAACCTGTTCCACGACCCGGCCGACAGCAGCGGCATGGGCCTGTCCAAGCTCGCCTATCACTTCGCCGCAGGCCTGCTGGCCCACGGCCCAGCCCTGTGTGCCTTTGCCGCGCCCACGGTCAACTCCTACAAGCGCCTGGTGGTAGGGCGGTCGCTGTCCGGCGCGACCTGGGCGCCGGCGTTCGTCACCTACGGCGCCAACAACCGCTCGGCGATGGTGCGCATCCCTTATGGGCGTCTGGAGTTCCGCCTGCCCGATGCCGGCTGCAACCCCTACCTGGTCACCGCCGCGATCATCGCAGCCGGCCTGGATGGCATCGATCGCCAGTTGGAGCCGGGCGAGATGTGCAACGAGAACCTCTACACCCTGAGCCTCGAAGAAATCGCTGCGCGTGGCATCAAGACCCTGCCGCAGTCGCTCAAGGAAGCCGCCGACGCGCTGGAGGCCGACCCGTTGTTCCGCGAGGTGCTTGGCGCCGAGATCGTCGATGAGTTCATCACGCTCAAGCGCATGGAGTGGGTGGAGTACAGCCGCCACGTCTCGGACTGGGAAATCCAGCGGTACACCGAGTTTTTCTGAGCAGCAAGCTTCAAGCCGCAAGCTGCAAGAGCAGGGCAGTGTGCGGCGAACACCAATATCCCGTTCAACACCGACAACATGCAGCTTGCCGCTTACCGCTTGCTGCCGAACGTAGTGAGGCCCTTATATGTGTGGAATCGTAGGTCTGTACCTGAAGAAACCCGAGCTGGAATCCCAGCTCGGCAAGCTCTTCGAACCCATGCTCCAAGCCATGACCGACCGTGGTCCCGACAGCGCAGGCTTTGCCATCTACGGTGACGAGGTCGCCGCTGACTGGGTCAAACTGACCCTACAGGCCACGCATGCCGATTACCCGTGGGCCGAGCTGATGGGCCAGCTCGAAGGCCGCCTGGCGTGCTCGCTGGACTGGTTCCAGAACGCCAGCGCTGCCGTGCTCAAGCTGCACACCAGCGAGGCCGCTGCCCGCGAGGCACTGGCCGAACTCGCCCCGCAGGTGCGCATCATGAGCGCTGGGCAGAGCATCGAGATCCTCAAGGGCATGGGCCTGCCGTCGGAGATTTCCAGCCGCTTCGGCCTGGCCGGCATGAAAGGCAGCCACATCATCGGGCATACCCGCATGGCCACCGAAAGTGCAGTGACCATGGAAGGCAGCCACCCGTTCTCGACGGGTGCCGACCTGTGCCTGGTGCACAACGGCTCGTTGTCCAACCACTTTCGCCTGCGTCAGGAACTCAAGCGCGAAGGCATCAGCTTCGAGACTGACAACGACACCGAAGTGGCCGCCGGCTACCTCACCTGGCGCCTGCAGCAGGGCGACAGCCTGGCCCAGGCCCTGGACGGTGCGCTTGAAGACCTGGACGGCTTCTTCACCTTCGCCATCGGCACCCGCAATGGCTTTGCCGTGATCCGCGACCCGATTGCCTGCAAGCCGGCCGTGCTGGCCGAAACCGACGACTACGTGGCCATGGCCTCGGAATACCAGGCCTTGGCCAGTCTGCCGGGTATCGACAAGGCCAAGGTCTGGGAACCGGCTCCGGCCACCCTGTACGTCTGGGAGCGCGAAAGCGCCTGAGCTGCCACCGAATCCACTGGAGAATCTTATGAAGACGATCGACCTTTCCAGCACTTCGGTGCGTGTCCTCAACCAGTCCCTGCACGGCGACGTGCAAGACAGCGAGTGGCAGGTGACCCACCCCGACGGCAAGCACAACTTGGCGGTGGGCATCAACGCACCGGTGTCGGTGGATATCGACGGGCATGCTGGCTACTACTGCGCCGGCATGAACCAGCAGGCCAGCATTACCGTGCACGGCAATGTCGGTGTGGGCGTGGCCGAGAACATGATGTCCGGCTCGGTGCGCATCAAGGGCAGTGCTTCCCAGGCCGCTGGCGCCACCGCCCATGGCGGCTTGCTGGTGATCGAGGGTGATGCGGGCGCGCGTTGCGGCATTTCGATGAAGGGCGTGGACATCGTGGTCGGCGGCAGCATTGGCCACATGAGCTGCTTCATGGGGCAGGCCGGGCGCCTGGTGGTGTGCGGCGATGCCGGCGATGCCTTGGGCGACTCGCTGTACGAGGTGCGTATCTACGTCAAGGGCACGGTCAAGTCGCTGGGCTCGGACTGCATCGAAAAAGAGATGCGTGCCGAACACCTGCAAGAGCTGCAAGCGCTGCTGAACACGGCCGGCCTCGCGCACAAGGCGGCTGACTTCAAGCGCTACGGCTCGGCCCGTCAGCTGTACAACTTCAAAGTCGACAACGCCAGCGCGTACTGATCCAGGAGCAACCCCATGAGCGAAAAATTCCCCCCGGTACTGCGTGAGTCGGCCACCTTCGATCGCTTGACCATTCAAGAGATCCAGCGCGCCGCCGAAACCGGCATCTACGACATCCGCGGCGGCGGCACCAAGCGCCGAGTCCCGCATTTCGACGACCTGCTGCTGCTCGGCGCCAGCGTGTCGCGCTACCCGCTGGAAGGCTACCGTGAAAAGTGCGGCACCGACGTGGTGCTGGGCAATCGCTTCGCGAAGAAGCCGATCCACCTGAAGATCCCGGTGACCATCGCCGGCATGAGCTTCGGCGCGCTGTCGGCCAATGCCAAGGAGGCCCTGGGCCGTGGTGCCAGCATCGCCGGCACCAGCACCACCACCGGCGACGGCGGCATGACCCCGGAGGAGCGTGGTCAGTCGCAGCATCTGGTGTACCAGTACCTGCCGTCGCGCTACGGGATGAACCCCGACGACCTGCGCAAGGCCGACGCCATCGAGATCGTCCTCGGCCAGGGCGCCAAGCCTGGCGGTGGCGGCATGTTGCTGGGCATGAAGGTCACCGAGCGTGTCGCCGGTATGCGCACCTTGCCGATTGGTGTCGACCAGCGCAGCGCCTGCCGTCACCCGGACTGGACCGGCCCGGACGACCTGGCAATCAAGATCGCCGAGCTGCGCGAGATCACCGACTGGGAAAAACCGATCTACGTGAAGATCGGCGCCAGCCGCCCGTATTACGACGTCAAACTAGCGGTGAAGGCTGGCGCCGATGTGATCGTGCTCGACGGCATGCAGGGCGGTACTGCGGCGACTCAGGAAGTGTTCATCGAGCACGTCGGCATTCCGATCCTGCCCGCCATCCCGCAGGCCGTGCAGGCCCTGCAGGAGATGGGCATGCACCGCAAGGTGCAACTGATCGTCTCCGGCGGGATTCGCAATGGCGCTGACGTGGCCAAGGCCATGGCCCTGGGCGCGGATGCGGTGGCCATCGGCACTGCGGCGCTGATCGCCCTCGGTGACAACCACCCGCGTCTGGATGCCCAACTCAAGGAGATCGGCTCGGCCGCAGGCTTCTATGATGACTGGCAGAACGGCCGCGACCCGGCCGGCATCACGACTCAGGACCCAGAGCTGGCCAAGCGCCTGAACCCCGAAGAGGCTGGCCGGCGCCTGGCCAACTACCTGCGCGTGCTGGTGCTGGAGGCGCAGACCATGGCGCGCGCCTGCGGCAAGTCGCACCTGCACAACCTTGACCCAGAGGATTTGGTCGCGCTGACCGTCGAGGCGGCGGCCATGGCGCGGGTGCCGCTGGCAGGGACGGCTTGGGTGCCGGGGCAGGCGCAGTACTAGCGCATCGCTGATCGGGCCGCTTTGCGGCCCTTTGCAGCCAGTCCTGTCGGTGCAGTGCTTGATTCACACGAGATCCTGTGGGAGATCACCCAGCCCTTAGGGCTGCGCTGTCGCGCAGAGAACTGATTTCGCAAGCGCGCCACGTACCCTGTGGGGGCTTTAGCCGCGAACACCGGCCAAGCCGGTGCCATACATCGAGTTGCCTGTTTCGCGGTGGTCCGGCACTCCGGTAAACCCGCTCCCACAGGTCCCTGCTAAATCAACAAGTTATGTGTAGTTCTATAGGAACGGGCTTGCCCGTGCCAGGCGCCGCGACCCCCGCTAGGCGCGGCATTGCCGGGCCGCTCGCAAAGCGCTGCAACGCCACCTCAAAGGTTCATCTCGATCACACAGGAGTGCCCCGCATGAAGCTGTTTCTTGCTGTTGTGTCGTGCTTGCTCGCCACCCAGGTCCACGCCGCCGAGGCCACCCTCGACACCGGCAATACCGCCTGGATGATCTGCGCTGCGATGTTCGTGCTGATGATGTGTATTCCGGGCCTGGCACTGTTTTATGGCGGCATGGTGCGGGTCAAGAACTTCCTCTCGGTGTTCACCCAGCTGTTCGCCGTGGCCGGGGTCATCGGTATCCTCTGGGTGCTGTTCGGCTACAGCCTGGTGGTGAGCACTGCGGGCATGTTCGAGGGGCAATTGACCCTCAACAGTTTCGTCGGTGGGCTGGACAAGGCGCTGATGCTCGACATCGGCCACGACAGCCTGGTGGGCAGCATTCCCGAAGGGGTGTTCGCGGTGTTCCAGCTGACGTTTGCCATCATCACGCCCGCGCTGATCGCTGGCGGGTTTGCCGAGCGCATGAAGTTCAGCGCCTCGTTGCTGTTCATGGGCACCTGGTTCGTGCTGGTGTATGCGCCCATCGCGCATATGGTGTGGGGCGGGCCGGGGGCGTTGATGGTCAATTGGGGCGTGCTCGACTTCGCTGGCGGCACCGCCGTGCACATCAACTCAGGTGTCGCGGCCCTGGCGGCGGCGCTGATGCTGGGCAAGCGCAAAGGCTACCCACACGTGGCGATGCCGCCGCATAACCTGGGGTTCACCCTGGTGGGGGCGGGGCTGTTGTGGGTGGGCTGGTTCGGCTTCAACGTCGGCTCGGGCCTTGCCGCCAACCAGGGCGCCGGCGTGGTGATGCTGGCGACCATGATCGCCGCCTGCGCCGGTATCGTCGGCTGGCTGCTCAGCGAAACCGTCATGCTTGGCCGACCCACCGCGCTGGGCGCGGCATCCGGCGCACTCGCCGGGCTGGTGGGCATCACCCCGGCATGTGCGTTCGTCGGACCTTTGGGGGCGCTGGCGATCGGTTTGCTGACTGGGGCCGCGTGCTTTTTCGCCGTGACCCGCCTCAAGCAGGCGCTGGGGTATGACGACAGCCTCGATGTGTTCGGCTTGCATGGGGTTGGCGGTATCGTCGGCGCCTTGCTCACTGGCGTATTTGCAGCGCCTGCGCTGGGTGGCTATGTGGAGGGCGTGAGGCCGCTGGCTCAGTTGCTGGTTCAGCTCAAGGGCGTGGCGTTCACCTTCGTGTATTGCTTCGTGGTGAGCTGGGCGATCCTTGGGGCGATCAAGTTGGTCATCGGCCTGCGCGCCTCGCGCGAGGATGAAGAGCAGGGGTTGGACCTGGCGGAGCACAACGAACGTGCCTATAACCTGTGATTCAGCCACCCACTTCTGGCCCGCGCAAGCCAAGGCTTGCCGGCTTAGTCGATGGCCTGCGAGGCCTGCCGAGCATGCCTGAGGCTTTCTTCTGGGGCCATCAAGGGGTAGCCTCGCCTGATCATTGGCCAAGCGTATTTCCATCGCCATGCCCGAAGGTTTTTCCTCGCTGCCCTCGCTCAATGCCCTGCGCATGTTCGAGGTAGTGGCACGGCACCTGAATTTTCGCCTCGCGGCCGACGAACTGGGCGTTACCCAAGCCGCCGTGGCTCAGCAGATTCGCGGGCTGGAGGCGAGTCTTGAGATCCGTCTGTTCGAGCGCCTGGCCCGTGGTCTGGCGCTGACCGATGCGGGGCGTAGCTATAGTACGAGCGTGCGCGGTGCCCTGGCGATCATCGATGATGCCACCCGCCGGTTGCGCCCGATGCCTGGGCACCTTACCGTCAGCGTCACGCCTACCTTTGCCTCGAAATGGCTGATCCCGCGGCTTGGGGATTTCGCCGACACCAACCCGGACATCGATCTGCGCTTGCTGGCTACCGACCGCTTGTCCCACTTTCATACCGATGCCGTTGACCTGGCGGTGCGCTACGGCGAGCCACCTTTCGGCGCTGGGCTGAATGCCGAACCGTTGATGCAGCAGCGCGTGATTGCGGTGGCCAGCCCAACGCTGCTGGCCGACAAGGGACGGCCCGCTACCTTCGAAGCACTGCAAGGGTTCGTCGCGTTGCACGATGCCCATGACTTCTGGCCGGCGTTTAGCGCGGCCCTGTTTCCGGGACATGCGCAGCCTACTGCCCGCAATCTGCGCTTCAATCAGACTTCGCTGGCCATAGAGGCAGCCGTGGCCGGGCAGGGCATCACCCTGGCGAGCCTGGCGTTCGTAAAGGCCGATCTTGACGCCGGCCGGCTGGTGCAGGTGTTTCCCCTGCAACTGCAATTGGACAAGGCGTTCTACCTGGTGTGGCCACGCAAGGCGCAGCAGACCGCCACGTTGCAGGTGGTCCGGGATTGGCTCAAGCAGCAGGCAGCCGATAGTCAAACTACTGGCTGAGGAAAGCTCGGCTGGCTCCCTCGCCCTTGCTGCGGCTGCTAGTTTCTTCTCTCGGATGGGTACATTCCTACACGGTTTATCGGGAGGCAGCATGTCAGTACAAAAAGTGGCAATCATCACCGCTGGCGGCAGTGGTATGGGCGCAGCGGCAGCGCGACGTCTGGCAGCGGAGGGTTTCAAGGTCGGTATCCTGTCATCTTCGGGCAAAGGCGAAGCGCTGGCCGGCGAGCTCGGCGGTATCGGGGTGACCGGCAGCAACCAGGTGGTGGAGGACTTGCAGCGCCTGGTGGAGGCGGTCATGGCCAGGTGGGGCCGGATCGATGTGCTGGTCAACAGTGCCGGCCACGGGCCGCGTGCGCCGATCCTGGAAATCAGCGACGCAGACTGGCACACGGGCATGGAGGTCTATCTGCTCAACGTGATCCGCCCGGCGCGCCTGGTGACGCCGATCATGCAGCAGCAAAAGGGCGGTGTGATCATCAATATCTCCACCGCCTGGGCCTTCGAGCCCAGCGACCTGTTCCCCACTTCGGCGGTGTTTCGCTCGGGCCTGGCGGCGTTCAGCAAGATCTTCGCTGACACGTATGCTGCCGACAACGTGCGCATCAACAACGTGCTGCCTGGCTGGATCGACAGCCTGCCAGCCACCGAGCAACGCCGCGACAGTGTGCCGCTCAAGCGCTACGGCACTGGCGAGGAGGTCGCCGCGACCATCGCCTTCCTGGCCAGCGAAGGCGCGGCCTACATCACCGGGCAAAACATCAAGGTCGACGGAGGGCTGACCCGCGGTGTCTGACTGCACCGCGAGCGCCGCTGTGGAGGGCTTACAGCCAGTGGGTCACTGCCCACCAGCCCAGGCCACCCATCACCACGGTGTACGGTAGTGCCATCCATACCATGCGCCCGTATGACAAGCGCACCAGCGGGGCAATCGCCGAGGTCAGCAGGAACAGGAACGCTGCCTGCCCATTAGGTGTCGCAACGCTGGGCAGGTTGGTGCCGGTGTTGATGGCCACCGCCAGGGTCTCGAAGTGCTCGCGGCTCATGGCGCCGTCGAGAAACGCCTGCTTGACCTCGGTGATGTAGATGGTCGCGACGAACACGTTGTCGCTGATCGCCGACAACAGGCCGTTGGCCAGGTACAGCATGCCCGGTTGCTGATCGCCCGGCAGCGCCAGCACCCAGGCGATCAGGGGGCTGAACAACTGCTGTTGGTGAATCACCGCGACCACCGCGAAGAACACCACCAACAGCGCGGTGAACGGCATGGCGTCCTGGAAGGCGCGGCCCAGGCGGTGCTCATCGGTGATGCCGGTGAACGCGGTGATCAGCACGATCACCAGCAGGCCGATCAGCCCCACCTCGGCCAGGTGCAGGCCCAGGCAGACGATCAGGATCAGTGCCGCCAGCCCCTGCACCAGCAGGGCCAGGCGCTGCGCGGCGGTACGTGCGGCATCGTCTTCGGCAGCGCACGCGCTCAAGACCTGACGCACGCGTTCAGGCATCAGTGTGCCATAGCCGAACAGGCGCAGCTTTTCCAGCAGCACGCAGGTCACCAGGCCTGCGGCCAGCACTGGCATCGACACGGGCGCGACCTTCGAGAAAAACTCGGCAAAGTGCCAGCCCATCTCGTGGCCGATCAGCAGGTTCTGTGGCTCGCCCACCAGGGTGCACACCCCGCCCAGGGCGGTGCCCACTGCGCCGTGCATCAGCAAGCTGCGCAGGAAGGCTCGGAACTGCTCGAGGTCTTCGCGGTGCAGTGCGCCGAGCTGATGGTCGCTGTCGAGCGCCGAGTCTGCGCGAGGGTCGTTGCCAGAGGCGACCCGGTGGTAGATGGCATAGAAACCCACGGCTGCGCCGATGATCACCGCGGTCACGGTCAGGGCGTCGAGAAATGCCGACAGAAACGCCGACAGCACGCAGAACAGCAGGGCCAGCAGCGCCTTGCTGCGCACCCCCAGCAGGATGCGGGTGAACAGGAACAGCAGCAGCTCCTTCATGAAGTGAATGCCCGCGACCATGAACATCAGCAGCAGGATGACCGGAAAATTGTGTTGCAGCTCCTCGTACAGCGTCTCGGGGGTGGTCATGCGCAGCAGTAGCGCCTCGACCAGCAGCAGCCCGCCGGGCATTAGCGGATAGCACTTGAGTGCCATCCCCAAGGTAAAGATGAACTGCACCACCACTACCCAGCCGGTGGCCACCGGTCCGAGGGTCGCCAGCAGTAGCGGGTTGAGCACCAGGAACAGGGCGATGACGGTCTTGTACCAACCCGGGGATTGGCCCAGGAAACTGTGGGCGAGGGCGCCGGTCAGGGAGCGGGGCATGAAAATGTATCCTTTTGATTCAGCAGTGCCGCACGGTGCCGCAAGCGGCGTCGCGGTGCAACCGGTGCAGTCCCGTTTTTGGCAGACGTACGGCCTTGACGGTGCGCTAACATTCAGCCGAAGAACCCTTCTCGCCACAGGAGTGTCGCCCGTGACCGAATACACCGCATTCAAGGTGGAACTGACCGATAACATTGCTCACGTTCAGATCAACCGCCCGGAAAAGATCAACGCGATGAACGCCGCGTTCTGGAGCGAAATCATCGATATCTTCCGTTGGATCGACGACACCGACGCGGTGCGGGCGGTGGTGATCAGCGGCGCTGGCAAACACTTCTCCTCCGGCATCGACCTGATGATGCTGGCCTCGCTTGCCGGGCAGATGGGCAAGGACGTGGGCCGTAACGCTCGCCTGCTGCGCAGCACCATCTTGCGCCTGCAAGGCTCGTTCAATGCCGTGGACAACTGCCGCAAGCCGGTACTGGCGGCGATTCAAGGCTATTGCATCGGCGGTGCGATCGACCTGGTCTCAGCCTGCGACATGCGTTACTGCGCGCGCGACGCGCAGTTCTCGATCAAGGAAATCGACATGGGCATGGCCGCCGATGTCGGCACCCTGCAACGTTTGCCGCGTATCATCGGCGACGGCATTCTGCGCGAGCTGGCTTACACCGGCCGTACGGTCCAGGCCGAAGAAGCGCTGCGCATCGGTCTGGTCAACCGGGTTTACGATGACTCGGCGGCGCTGCTGGACGGGGTCTTTGCCATTGCCCGCGAAATTGCCGCAAAATCACCGGTCGCCGTGGCCGGCACCAAGCAGATGCTCAGCTACATGCGCGACCATCGCATCGACGATGGCCTGGAGTACATCGCCACTTGGAACGCCGCCATGTTGCAGTCCGAAGACTTGCGGGTGGCCGTGGCCGCCCACATGAGCAAACAGCAACCGACGTTCGCCGACTGACCGCTGCGGCGGGCGTCCTTTAGGGGCAGCACCATGTCAGCACGCTGGACAACCGCAGTACTCGACCCGCAGATCGCCGGAGGGCTTGCCGTGGCCCGTAGCCCGGAGGGGTTTCTGTTCGACGCCAACGGTGCGTTGTTCCCCCGCGATTGGCTCAAGCGCCAGGGCCTGGACGTGCTCTGCGAGCACGGTATCGGCCACTTCGAGGGTGAGGCGGTGTTCCTGCTCGAACTGCGCAGCGCCGCCGAGGTGCCGGGCTGTGCCTGGCAAGGGCTGAGGCGTTTCATGCTCGAAGGCGATTTCGATACCTACAAAGTGCTCGGCTACGCCGCGCAAATCGGCACCTGGGCCCGCGAGCACCGGTTTTGTGGCAGTTGCGGCCAGCCGATGAGCCAGATTCAGTGGGAGCGGGCCATGCACTGCCAGCGCTGCGACCTGCGCAGCTACCCGCGCATTTCGCCGAGCATGATCGTGCTGGTCACCCGTGGCGACGAGGTGCTGCTGGCCCGCTCGCCGCGTTTTGTCACTGGCGTCTACAGCACCCTGGCGGGCTTTGCCGAGCCAGGCGAGTCGGCCGAGGATTGCCTGGTGCGCGAGGTGCGCGAAGAGGTGGCGGTGCAGGTGAAGAACATCCAGTACGTTGGCAGCCAGTGCTGGCCATTCCCGCACTCGATGATGCTGGGCTTCCATGCCGAATACGCTGGCGGTGACATCGTGATGCAGCCGGACGAGATCGAGGACGCGCAATGGTTCAACGTGCACGACCTGCCGCCGCTGCCGGCCGGGCGCTCCATCGCCCGTTACCTGATCGACCTGTATGTGGCGCGGCGCTTAGGCCTGCCCGAACCAGTGCTGCCACGCTAGGCGTACGGTCAGGGCCAGCACCACGGTGATGAACACCGGGCGGATGAACTTGCTGCCGCCGCTGATCGCCGTGCGTGCGCCGAAGAACGCACCGACCATCACCGACAGGCCCATGCACAGGCCAACGATGTAGTCGACCTGCCCGGAAATGATGAACACCGTCAGCGCCGCGATGTTGCTGACGAAGTTCATGCTGCGCGCCACGCCGCTGGCGCGTACCAGGTCGATGGGATAGAGCAGCAGTGTGCTGACGGTCCAGAACGCGCCGGTGCCTGGGCCGGCGACGCCGTCGTAGAAGCCCAGGGTGAAGCCTTGCGGCGCCTGCCATTTCTTCTTGATCGGAGCATCGGCGTCCAGCGGCGCCTTGGGCGTGCCGCCGAACAGCAAGTAGATGCCACAGGCGAAGACAATGACCGGCAGCATCTTGTTCAGCCACTCGGCCGGCATGTAGTGGGCGATCACCGCACCCAGCAGCGCCCCCACCAGCGTGGCGAACAGCGCCGGGCGCCACTGCGCTGGATCGAACAGCTTGCGCCGGTAGTAGGTGAAGCCAGCGGTGGCTGAGCCGAAGGTGGAACTGAGCTTGTTGGTCCCCAGTACCAGATGCGGCGGCATGCCGGCGGTGAGCAGGGCGGGGGTGGTCAACAGCCCGCCACCGCCGGCGATGGCATCGATGAAACCGGCGACGAAGGCGACCAAGGCGAGGATCAGCAGGGTGAGAGGTTCTACGGTGAGTTCGAAAGGCATGGGGTTCAGGCAGGCAGGACGGCAGGGGGCGGCAATGGCCGCGCGCGAAGGCAGACATGGTAATCCTGGCGCGTGCGGGTTGCCAGTGCCGGTGCCTGGCGGGTGGCGCTGAGAAGCGGCCGGCGCTGCGGCTAGAGGAACCAGCGATACTCCCGTGCACTGACTTCATGCAGGAACGCCAGGTGGTCCTGGCGCTTGTTTTCGCAGTACACCATCACGAACTCCTTGCCCAACCCCTGGCTGACTGCCGGATGACCGCGCATGGCCGCCACGGCGCCGGGCATGTCCTTGGGAAAGTCGATGCCGCTGGTGCGGTCCTGGTTGAGCGGCGCGATGGGTTCCTGCGCCGCGTCGAGGCCGTGCTCCATGCCGCACAGAATCGCCGCCAGCACCAGATAGGGGTTGGCGTCGGCGCCGGCCAGGCGGTGCTCGATGCGCAGGTTGCGTGCATCGGACTCGGGGATGCGGATGCACGCATCGCGGTCCTCGAAACCCCAGCTGGCGCGGCTGGCGGCGTTGACCATGGCGCCGTAGCGGCGAAATGCGTTGTGGTTGGGCGCGAAGATCGGCATGCAGTGCGGTAGCAGTGCCAGGCAGCCGGCCACGGCGTGACGCAAGGGGCGCTGTTGGTCGGCGGCCAGCAGGTTGTTGCCGAGCGCATCGAACAGGCTGACGTGCACATGCATGCCGCTGCCGGGGGCGTCCAGGTAAGGTTTGCTCATGAACGAAGCGCGCAGGCCGTGCTTGAGCGCGACACCACGGGTGCTGCGGCAGAACATCGCCGCCCAGTCGGCGGCGCGCAGGCCGTCGTCGCAATGGTTGAAGTTGATCTCGAACTGCCCTGGCCCCAGCTCGGCGGTGATCACGTTGGCATCCACCCCCTGGGCGTTGGCGCTGGTGACCATGTCGTGCAGCACGTCCGAGAAGCGCGACAGGCGCTCGATGTGCATGTTCGGCTGATCATCCGGGTCGTGGCTGAACGGATCGCGGGGGAACTGCGGCAGGCCGTCTTTCAGGGCGCGGTCGAACAGGTAGAACTCCAGTTCGAAGGCTACCACCGGGCGGATGCCGCGTTGTTCCAGGCGTTGCAGTACCCGGGCCAGGACCTCGCGGGGCTCGAACTCAATGGGGGCGGCAGTGCCGTCGGAGCTGATCAGCATCTGCCCCAGCGGCTCGCGCTCCCAGGTCACCGGTTTCAGGGTGCCGGGCACCAGACGCCGTGGGGCGTCCGGGTCGCCGTCGCCGAAGCAGTAGTCGCCAATCGGAAACAACCCGCCCTGGGTGCCCAGCAGCACGCAGTTCTGCGGCAGTTTCAGGGGGCTGCCAGCGGCGACTTTCTCGAGCATGTCGATGGGGTAGCGCTTACCGTAGAAATGCCCGGGGATATCCAGGCTGATCAGGTCGACATAGCGCACAGCGGGATGCTGCAAGCGAAAGGCGCGGACTTCGTCGAGCAAGGTGGCGTTCGTTGTCTGTGTCATTGCAATGCTCTTAGCGGAAGACCCAGAGAACCCGGGTCGCCTGGTCGGTCAGGTTGGCATAGCGGAACTGGCTGTGCGGCGGTAGCTGGAAACTGTCATTGGCGCGCAGGGTGACGGCGCCCTCATGGCCTTCGCGCCACAGGGTCAACTCGCCTTCCAGTACGAAACCACCCTGTTCGGAGCTGTCGTCCAAATGCCCTTCGCCGCTGCTGGCGCCGGGCGCCAGGTGGCTTTCGAGCATGGCGAAGCGGCCATTGAGGGTGGGCGAGACCAGTACGTCGGTCACGCCGGCGGCGTAGTACAGGGTGCGTCGTTCGCCGGGGCGGGTGACCCAGTCGAGGGCGTGGGGCGTAGTCGCCTGATAGAAATAGGTGGTGGGAACGTGCAGCGCTTCGCTGATGGCGGTGAGATCGGCCACGGTGGGGCGCGACAGGCCGCGCTCGACCTGCGACAGAAAACCCAGCGAGCGGTTGACCCGTCCGGCCAGCTCGTCCAGGGTCAGGCCGCGATGCTTGCGCAGATCGCGTACCAGCCGGGCCAGCAGTTGTGCGTCCTTGCTCGGATCAGACATGCTCGCGAATCCTGCACCAGGCCTTGGCCGCCGCCTCCCAGGGTGCGGCTAGCAAGTTGCGGCCGGCCGGTAACGCCTGGACGCCGTAGCTGGCGACGTGTTGGGCATACTGCTTGGACATGTCGAAGCCTCGTGAAATTCGCTCTGCCTATTTTCATGAAAAATTAGCAGAAGAATTTCATTGCGCCAGTCGCGGTCGGTTTGCGGCCTATCACGATTTGATCTGGCGCAGCATTCAGCTCAACTGGCGGCCTTGCGCCTGGGTTGTTTCGGTTTGCCCGTTGGCTTGCCTTTGGCGGCGGCTTTGCGCTTTTTCTTCCATGGCGCGGCGGCCTTGCCCAACACCTGCCCGGTGATGGTCAGGCGCATGCCGGCGCAGCGTTGCACCAGCTTGCCCATCCACGCCGATTGCCGGGTGACGAATTCATCAAGACTCATGTCGCCGCTTTGCACCATGTCCAGTGCCTGCTCCCAGATCGCGGTAGTGCCCGGATCGGCGATGGCCCGAGGCACCGCGTCGATCAGGCCGAAAGCCGCTGGGGTCGCGCTCAGGGCCTTGCCCTGCTTGACCAGGTAACCCCGGTCGAGCAGGCCTTGAATGATGCTGGCGCGGGTGGCTTCGGTGCCGATGCCGGTGGTTTCCTTGAGCTTCTGCTTGAGTCGCGGGTCGTCGACCAGTTTGGCGACGTTTTTCATGGCCTTGATCAGGTCACCTTCGGTAAACGGCTTGGGTGGCTGGGTCCACAGGTCCTTGAGTTGCAATCCGTGCACCGCGCAGTCTTGCCCCTGGCGTAGCTCAGGCAGGACCTGAGGCGCGGGGGCTTCGCGGCCTTTGGCCGGTGTCAGCGCCTCGGGCAGGGCGCGACGCCAGCCGGGCTCGACGATCTGCTTGCCTACCGCGCGCAGGGCATGCCCGGCGCAATCGAAGTCGGCCTGGGTGCGGTCGTACTCGTGGTTGGGCAGAAACTGCGCCAGGTAGCGCGCGCGGATCAGGGTATACACCGCCTTGTACTTAGGCGGCAGGCGTGCTGGGTCGCTGGCGGCGGCGGTGGGGATGATGCCGTGGTGGGCACTGACTTTCTGATCGTTCCAGGCCCGCGAGCGGCGCTCGGGTTGCAGGTAAGGTTGCAACGGCGCAAGGCTGGCGTCGGCTCGCTGCAAGGCGTTGAGAATACCGGGCGCCTCGCCGTGCTGGCTCAAGGGCAGGTAGCCGCTGTCGCTGCGCGGGTAGGTGATGAGCTTGTGAGTCTCGTACAGCGCCTGGGCGATATCGAGGGTTTCCTGGGCGCCCAGGCCGAGCTTCTTCGAACACACCTCTTGTAGCGTGCCAAGGTCGAAAGGCAGTGGCGCAGCCTCGCGTACACGTTCAGTGGCCACCTGGCTCACCTGCGCGCTGCCCGCCCTCTGCATGTCTTGGGCGGCCTGTTGGGCTTGGGCCTGGTTCAGGCAGCGGCCTTGGTCATCGCAGGTGTCTTGTGGTGCGTGCCATTGGGCACAGAACATGTGCCCCGCGCTGTGCAACTGGACCTCGATGGCCCAGAACGGCACCGGCACGAAGTCGGCGATGCTGCGGTCGCGGTCGACCACCAGGCGCAGCGTGGGGGTTTGTACCCGGCCTACCGGCAGCACGCCCTGATAGCCGGATTGGCGGCCCAGCAGGGTGAACAACCGGCTCATGTTCATGCCGATCAGCCAGTCGGCGCGCGAGCGGCCCAGTGCCGAGTGATAAAGGTTGAAGGTTTCCTGCCCGGGTAGCAGGCGGGCAAGGGCCTTGCGGATCGAGGCGTCGTCCAGGGCCGAGAGCCACAGGCGCTGGATCGGGCCGCGGTAGCGACAATGTTCAACCAGTTCGCGGGCGATCATCTCGCCTTCGCGGTCGGCGTCGGTGGCGATCACCAGTTCTCGCGCCTCACCCAGCAGACGCTTGACCGCCTTGTATTGGCTGGCGGTCTTGGGCTTGACGGTCATCTTCCATTTATCGGGGATGATCGGCAGGTCTTCGAGGGTCCAGCGCTTGTAGCGCTCGTCATAGCTATCGGGCGGGGCGGTTTCGAGCAGGTGGCCGATGCACCAGGTAACGCAGAGGTCCGGGCCTTGCCAGCAGCCGTCACCTCGGCGGTTGGCGCCGAGTACCTTGGCGATGTCTTTGGCCTGGGAAGGCTTTTCGCAGAGAAAAAGGCGCATGGCGCGAAGAGGATTCATTCTTTGAGGTGCGCACTAGGATGCGCAACCGAAGACGTGCAGGCAAGCTTTATCTGTATGTATGTACAGGTTTTTTTGTCAGCGTTTCTGACAGGGGCCGCTCGGGCTGGGGAAACACTAGCGTGCTGGGGGGGCAGCTGCCGCTCCCTCGCGTCTCGGGCGGGGGAGCGGCGGATTCAGCCGGTCAGATGACCTCGCGGGAATCGCGCACCATGTCGACATGCGGGATGCCAGCTTCGAGGAACTCCTCGCTGACCACCCGGAAACCCAGGCGCTCGTAGAACGGCGTGGCATGGACTTGGGCGCTGAGCATCTGCTGCTTGAGGTCGCGATGTTGCGCCTCGCTGATGGCCGCGCGCATCAGCGCATCGCCCACGTGCAGGCCGCGCCAGTCCTTGAGGACCGACACCC
The DNA here is from genome assembly GCF_048068415.1 of Pseudomonas sp. NY15463. NCBI lineage: Bacteria > Pseudomonadati > Pseudomonadota > Gammaproteobacteria > Pseudomonadales > Pseudomonadaceae > Pseudomonas > Pseudomonas sp. NY15463. The sequence continues at coordinate 222,360 of NZ_JBLUQD010000008.1, read as the reverse complement.
GGCCAATAGTACCGTCGGGCAGCAGGCGCGCGGTGCCGATGGGATAGTCGCCTTCCATTGCCAGGAAGTGCACGGCGGTGGGGTCTTCGGCGTCGAACTCAAGCTCCGGCGGCACGTGCTGCTCGGCAACGAACACAGCGCTGCGGATACGGTGGATGTCGGCGTTGTCCTTGTGCCAGTCCGCCAGGCGAACGCTGATCTTATTCGTCATTGGCAAACCCCAGGCTTCCTTGCTTGATGAGCTGGCAGATCAGCGTCAGACCTTCTTCATCGGCTATCCACTTGCTCAGGTTTTCGATGTGCAGGGCGTCAGCGGCGCAGATCAGCTTCAGCAGCGGGCGCAGGTGACCCGACAGCAGGCGGCTCTGGCCGCTGGCGAACAACAACAGGTCATCTTCGACCTCCGACCAAGCCATGCGCGCGCTTGGATTGCGGATCAGGATGGCGCCTTGCTCAAGGCTGTCGCGCAGCTCTTCTTCGCTCAGGGCTTCGCCGGTTACCAGCTCAGGGTAGCGCGGCTCAGTCATGAACTGGCCGAACCAGGTCAGCAGCAGGTCCTTGTCGTTCATGTGCTTGTCGATCAGCGCCTTGAGGCGGTCCAGGGCATCGTGCTGGATCTGGTGCGGATCGGCCGCAGGCGTGGCGTCGGCGTCGCTGTAGCGCTCTTCGTCGGGCAGGAACTGGCTGAGGAAGTCGGTGAAGTGGGTCAGTACCTCGGCAGCACTCGGAGCGCGGAAGCCGACCGAATAGGTCAGGCACTCGTCTTCGGCGATACCGTAGTGGGCCAGGCGCGGTGGCAGGTAGAGCATGTCGCCTGGCTCCAAGGTCCACTCTTCGCTCTGTTGGAAGTCGGCCAGGATGCGCAGGTCGGCGTGGTCGATCAGGGCGCTGTCGCTGTCGCACATCTGACCGACTTTCCAGGTACGCGTGCCGTCGCCTTGCAGCAGGAACACGTCGTAGTTGTCGAAGTGCGGGCCGACGCTGCCACCGGGGGCGGCGTAGCTGATCATCACGTCGTCGATACGCCAGCTGGGCAGGAAGCGGAACTCTTCGAGCAGTTCGGCCACTTCCGGGACGAACTGATCCACCGCCTGGACCAGCAGGGTCCAGTCACGTTCGGGCAGGTCGGCAAAGGCATCTTCGGCGAACGGACCGCGACGCAGTTCCCACGGACGCTCGCCGTGTTCGAGCACCAGGCGCGATTCGACCTCTTCCTCCAGCGCCAGGCCTGCCAGCTCGTCGGCATCGATGGGGCTGACGAAGTCGGGGAACGCTTGGCGTACCAGCAGCGGCTTTTTCTGCCAGTAGTCGCGCAGGAATTCACGGGCCGTCAGGCCGCCCAGCAGTTGCAGTGGAGTATCAGAATTCATGTTCAACCTATTGAAAAAACTTAGTTTTCGTACGGGAATAAAAACGCCCGGCGAGGCCGGGCGTTGTACGCGACGGGTCGCTTAGATGCGTTTGGCCTGAGCCACTGCGTTGCCGATGTAGGTCGCAGGCGTCAATTGCTTGAGTTCTGCCTTGGCCTCGGCCGGCATGTCCAGGCCGTCGATGAAGGTCAGCAGCGCTTCAGGGGTGATGCCCTTGCCACGGGTCAGCTCCTTGAGCTTCTCGTAGGGGTTCTCGATGTTGAAGCGGCGCATTACCGTCTGGATCGGCTCTGCGAGGACTTCCCAGCAAGCGTCCAGGTCGGCGGCGATACGGGCGGCGTTGACTTCCAGCTTGCCGATGCCCTTGAGGCTGGCTTCGTAGGCAATGACGCTGTGAGCGAAGCCCACGCCCAGGTTACGCAGCACGGTGGAGTCGGTCAGGTCACGCTGCCAGCGGGAGATTGGCAGCTTGCTGGCAAGGTGCTGGAACAGTGCGTTGGCGATGCCTAAGTTGCCTTCGGAGTTCTCGAAGTCGATCGGGTTGACCTTGTGCGGCATGGTCGAGGAGCCGATTTCGCCGGCAACGGTCTTCTGTTTGAAGTAGCCCAGCGAGATGTAGCCCCAGACATCGCGGTCGAAGTCGATGAGGATGGTGTTGAAGCGGGCGATCGCATCGAACAGCTCGGCGATGTAGTCGTGCGGCTCGATCTGGGTGGTGTACGGGTTGAATTGCAGGCCCAGCTCGTCCTCGATGAAGGCACGTGCGTTGGCTTCCCAGTCGATCTGCGAGTAGGCCGACAGGTGGGCGTTGTAGTTACCGACGGCACCGTTGATCTTGCCCAGCAGCGGCACGGCGGCCACTTGGGCGATCTGGCGCTCCAGGCGATAGACCACGTTGGCCAGCTCTTTACCCAGGGTGGTCGGCGAAGCCGGTTGGCCGTGGGTGCGCGACAGCATTGGCACGTCGGCATGCTGGTGAGCCAGGGCGCGGATGGACTCGGCGATCTGGCGCATCAGCGGCAGCAGCACGTCGTCACGGCCAGCGCGCAGCATCAGGGCGTGGGACAGGTTGTTGATGTCCTCGCTGGTGCAGGCGAAGTGGATGAACTCGCTGACCTTGGCCAGCTCAGGCAGTTGCGCAGCCTGCTCCTTGAGCAGGTACTCGATGGCCTTGACGTCGTGGTTGGTGGTGCGCTCGATCTCTTTGACGCGTTCGGCGTGCTCGAGCTTGAAGTCAGTGGCCAGGCTGTCCAGCACGGCGTTGGCTTCGGCGCTGAAGGCCGGCACTTCGCCGATTTGCGGGTGGGCGGCCAGGCGCTGCAGCCAGCGTACTTCGACCAGGGCGCGGAAACGGATCAGACCGAATTCGCTGAAAATGGGGCGCAGGGCCTGGGTTTTGCCGGCGTAACGGCCGTCTACAGGGGAAACCGCAGTGAGCGAAGAAAGCTGCATGGGGTGTTCTCGGACAGTCAGGCTTTTGGAAGGGCGCATATCATACATGAAAAATGCGCCGGAGTCGGGTGGCTGACCAAAGGTCAGCCCGTGCAGGAGCGGTCTCGCGTGGCGAAAGGGCCCAGGATCTTGGTCGCGGCATCTATGGTCGGGACCGCTTCGCGCGCCTTTCGCGGCACAAGGCCGCTCCTACAGGTTTTGCGTCAATCAGCTGTGCGCATCATGCCGTACAGTTCTTTGAGCAGCTTGCGTCGGTTGAACACCAACTGCCAGCGGTGTCCGCCCAGTTGCCGCCAGAGGCGCGCGGCGCGAATACCGGCGAGCAGCAGGGCGCGGATTTTCGAGGCGTTGCTGGCCTGTTGCAGGAAGCGCATGTCGCCGTGCACCTGGATACGCTGGCGCAGGGTGCTCAGGGTGTCCTGGTACAAGGCTCCACTGGAAGCGATGACATTATCGTGAACCAGGCCGAAGTGCTCGGCCTGGGACTGGATCTGCGGCAGGCGGTTGCCGATGGTGTCGAGCAGGTCGCCGCGCTTGTTCAGCTGGCGCTCCAGGCCCAGCATCGACAGCGCGTAGCGCAGCGGCTCGCGTTGCAGGCTGCTGGGGTCGCGCTCTAAGGCGCCGACCAGCGCGCGGTAGCCGTCGCGCAGGTTGAGGTCGTCGCCGCCGAATACCTCGAGGGTATCCTTGGGGTCGCGCACCAGCAGGCTGCCGAGCATGCAGCCAATGTTGGCCTCGCTGGCCTGGCCGGTGCGGGCGATACGGTCCACCAGCACGGCAGCCTGGAACACGCCGCCCAGGGCGATCAGTTGCTCCTGCACGGTATTCATGGGCGCGGGCTCCACGGCTCGGCGACTTCGATTACACCGCCGCCCAGGCACACTTCGCCGTCGTAGAACACCACGGACTGGCCGGGCGTGACCGCGCGCTGCGGCTCGTCGAACACCGCGCGGTAGCCGCTGTCGGTTTGCTCCAGGGTGCAGTGCTGGTCGCCTTGGCGGTAGCGCACCTTGGCCGTGAGTCGGCGCGGGCTGGACAGGTCAATCGGGTTGACCCAGAAAATCTCCGAGGCCAGCAGGGCGCGGGAGAACAGCCACGGGTGCTCGTTACCCTGGCCGACCACCAGCACGTTGCGGGTCAGGTCTTTGTGCAGCACGTACCACGGCTCATCGCTGGCGTCCTTGAGGCCGCCGATGCCCAGGCCCTGGCGCTGACCGATGGTGTGGTACATCAGGCCATGGTGGCGGCCGATTACCTCTCCGTCGGTGGTTTCGATGTTGCCAGGCTGGGCGGGCAGGTACTGCTTGAGGAAGTCACTGAAGCGGCGCTCGCCGATGAAGCAAATCCCGGTGGAGTCTTTCTTCTTGGCGGTGGCCAGGCCGTGTTTTTCGGCGATGGCGCGGACCTCGGGTTTTTCCAGCTCACCTACCGGGAACAGGGTACGGGCGATTTCCTTGCCGCCAACGGCGTGCAGGAAGTAGCTCTGGTCCTTGTTCGGGTCCAGGCCCTTGAGCAGTTCGGTGAGTGCGCCGGTGTCGCGGCGGCGTACGTAATGGCCAGTGGCGATCAGGTCGGCGCCCAGCGACATGGCGTAGTCGAGGAACGCCTTGAACTTGATTTCGCGGTTGCAGAGGATGTCCGGGTTGGGCGTGCGGCCGGCTTTGTACTCTTCGAGGAAATGCTCGAACACGTTATCCCAGTATTCTGCGGCGAAGTTGGCGGTGTGCAGCTTGATGCCGATACGGTCGCACACGGCCTGAGCGTCGGCCAGGTCTTCGCGGGCGGTGCAGTATTCGGTGCCGTCGTCCTCTTCCCAGTTCTTCATGAACAGCCCTTCCACCTGGTAGCCCTGCTCCATGAGCAGAAGGGCGGAGACGGAAGAGTCCACGCCGCCGGACATGCCGACGATGACGCGGGTCTTGGCGGGGTCTTTGAGTGCTGGGCTGGTCATGGTTACCGGTGTGTATCAGGGGGAAAAGCGCGGATTCTAGCAAACCCGCAGCGTGGCGTCAGTCGCGTAGCAGTGTGAGGCTGTGCAGCGGACCTGCCAGGTAATCGTCCAGGCAACGTGGCACCAGCTCGCTGCGCCAGCGCGTGGGCTCGGCCAGCAGTTCGTCGCGGGTCAGCCAGACGGCGCGCACGATGTCGCTATCCAGGGCCAGGTCCGGGTGATGGCGCAGCGGGCGGGCGGCGAAGCAGATGCGCTGGTAGGTCACGCCGTTGCTGGGGGCTGTATAGAGGTAGATGCCGACCACGCCGGTCAGTTCGACTTCCCAGGCGGTTTCTTCCAGGGTTTCGCGCAGGGCGGCCTGGGCCAGGGTTTCGTTCGCTTCGAGGTGTCCGGCCGGCTGATTGAAGACATGCTGGCCGGCCTTGAATTCTTCGACGAACAGAAACTTGCCGTCGTGCTCGACGATCGTGGCGACGGTGATGTGGGGTTGCCAGGTCATTAACAGCTCCTTCAGGGCGGATGCGGACACTGTGGGGGCGCTCGCTGCCGGAAATCAGTGATCCAGAAAGCACAAACCCCGGTGCGTGGCCGGGGTTTGTGTTGTTACTTCAAGCGAACCTTACAGTGCTGCGATGGCGCTGTTCAGGGTCTGGCTTGGACGCATCACCTTGGCGGTCAGCTCGGCGTCCGGGGCGTAGTAGCCGCCGATATCGGCCGGTTTGCCCTGAACGGCGTTGAGTTCGGCGACGATGGTCGCTTCGTTCTCGGTCAGGGTCTTGGCCAGCGGTGCGAAGCGTGCCTGCAGGGCGACGTCGTCGCTCTGAGCAGCCAGGGCTTGGGCCCAGTACAGGGTCAGGTAGAAGTGGCTGCCGCGGTTGTCGATGCCACCGACTTTGCGCGAAGGCGACTTGTTGGTGTCGAGGAACTTGCCGGTCGCCTGGTCCAGGGTGTTGGCCAGAACTTTGGCACGTGGGTTGTCGTAGGTGTTGCCCAGGTGCTCGAGCGAGGCGGCCAGAGCCAGGAATTCACCCAGCGAGTCCCAGCGCAGGAAGTTCTCTTCGACCAGCTGCTGTACGTGCTTCGGTGCCGAGCCGCCAGCACCGGTTTCGAACAAGCCGCCGCCGTTCATCAGCGGCACGATCGACAGCATCTTGGCGCTGGTGCCCAGTTCCATGATCGGGAACAGGTCGGTCAGGTAGTCGCGCAGCACGTTGCCGGTCACCGAGATGGTGTCCTTGCCTTCGCGGATGCGGGCCAGGGAGAACTTGATGGCGTCGACCGGCGCCAGAACACGGATGTCCAGGCCAGTGGTGTCGTGATCTTTCAGGTACTTCTGCACTTTCTCGATCATCACGCCGTCGTGGGCACGAGCCGGGTCCAGCCAGAACACCGCAGGCGTGTTGCTCAGGCGGGCGCGGTTGACGGCCAGCTTGACCCAATCCTGGATCGGCGCGTCCTTGGTCTGGCACATGCGGAAGATGTCGCCAGCTTCGACGTTCTGCTCCAGCACGACGTTGCCCTTGCTGTCGACCACGCGTACGACGCCGTCGGCCTTGACCTGGAAGGTCTTGTCGTGGGAGCCGTACTCTTCGGCTTTCTGCGCCATCAGGCCGACGTTCGGTACGCTGCCCATGGTGGTCGGGTCGAAGGCGCCATGCTGCTTGCAGTCTTCGATGGTGGCCTGGTAGATGCCGGCGTAGCAGCGATCTGGGATGACCGCCTTGGCGTCTTGCAGCTCACCTGCGGTGTTCCACATTTTGCCCGAGTCGCGAATCATGGCCGGCATCGAGGCGTCGACGATGACGTCGCTCGGTACGTGCAGGTTGGTGATGCCTTTGTCGGAGTTGACCATGGCCAGCGCCGGGCGTACGGCGTACAGGGCCTGGATGTCGGCTTCGATTTCGGCTTGCTTTTCAGCGGGCAGGTCTTTGATACGGGCGTACAGGTCGCCGATACCGTTGTTGGCGTTGAAGCCGACTTCGCTCAGGGCGTCTGCGTGCTTGGCCAGCACTTCGCCGTAGAACGCTTCGACGATCACGCCGAACATGATTGGGTCGGAGACCTTCATCATGGTGGCTTTCAGGTGTACCGACAGCAGTACGCCGGAGGCCTTGGCATCGGCGATCTGCTCGGCGATGAAGGCTTTCAGGGCCTTGCGGCTCATGGTGGCGCAGTCGACGACTTCGGCGGCCTTGACGGCGGTTTTTTCTTTCAGGACGGTGGTGGAACCGTCCTTGCCGACCAGTTCGATGCGCAGGCTGTCGTCAGCCTCGATCAGTGCGGCTTTCTCGCTGCCGTAGAAGTCGCCCTGGGTCATGTGGGCAACATGGGATTTGGAGTCGGCAGCCCAGGCGCCCATTTTATGTGGGTGCTTGCGTGCGTAGTTCTTGACCGACAGGGGTGCGCGGCGGTCGGAGTTACCTTCGCGCAGGACCGGGTTCACGGCGCTGCCCTTGATGCGGTCGTAGCGCGCGCGGGATTCTTTCTCTTCGGCGCTGGCCGGTTCGTCGGCATAGTCAGGGATGTTGAAGCCTTTGGCTTGCAGTTCCTTGATCGCGGCTTTGAGCTGCGGAACCGAAGCGGAGATGTTCGGCAGCTTGATGATGTTGGCTTCTGGAGTGGTGGCCAGTTGGCCCAGTTCCGCCAGGTGATCGCCTACCTGCTTCTCTGCGCCCAGATGCTCCGGGAACGCCGCGAGGATACGGCCAGCCAGGGAGATGTCGCGGGTTTCTACGGCGATGTCAGCCGAAGCGGTGAAGGCTTCGATGATCGGCAGCAGCGAGTAGGTGGCGAGGGCGGGGGCTTCGTCGGTGAAGGTGTAGATGATCTTGGAACGGGTGGGCATGCGGGTTAACTCTCTATGTGCTGAGCGTACTCGAGTCTCGAGGTGCGCAGGGTAGGCGCTTCGCCCTGGCGACGCCATGAGCGGATAGTCGAGAGGCTGCGAGCGGTGATGGTGGATGCATCAGTCGAGCGTCAAGTGCTGGGCTACGGTAACAACCCAGGCTTCTGGTCGTTCATGACCAAGGGCGAGCCGCATTTTCCAAGGGTTCGCCCCAGTGACCCTATGGTCGCGGCGCAGTATATCAAACCAAATGGCCTATTCAGCAAGGTCAAGTGCGATCACGCCATTTATAAGACCAAAGACGTAGCGACAATGTGGCGGGTTGTCGCACAGGGGCGGCGGCAAGCTTCGAGCTACGAGCGGCAAGCAGCATGGGCTGCGGGTCCGTTGGTCCTGCGAGTTTCGGGTCAGTGCAGTCGCTTGAGAGGCTTGCGAGCTGCTTGCCGCTTGCCGCCTCAAGCTTGCAGCTCGGAAAAGCTGGTTTAGGCTCATTGCAGCGCTCGATTTCCACTCACACCAGGAAAAGCGGAGTAGTGCAGCATGGGATACCAGAAGATCAAGGTTCCGACCGACGGCAGCAAGATCACCGTCAATGCGGACCATTCGCTCAATGTTCCCGACAACCCGATCATTCCCTATATCGAGGGCGATGGCATCGGCGTGGATGTCTCGCCCGTGATGATCAAGGTGGTGGACGCTGCCGTGCACAAGGCTTATGGCGGCAAGCGCAAGATCGCCTGGATGGAGGTGTACGCCGGCGAGAAAGCCACCCAAGTCTATGACCAGGACACCTGGCTACCCCAGGAAACCCTCGATGCGGTCAAGGAGTACGTGGTGTCGATCAAAGGGCCGCTGACCACGCCGGTCGGCGGCGGTATCCGCTCGCTCAACGTTGCCCTGCGCCAGCAACTGGATCTCTATGTGTGCCTGCGCCCGGTCGTGTGGTTTCAGGGCGTGCCGAGCCCGGTCAAGCAACCGGGCGATGTCGACATGGTGATCTTTCGCGAGAACTCGGAGGATATCTATGCCGGGATCGAGTGGAAGGCCGGTTCTGCCGAGGCGAACAAGGTGATCAAATTCCTCAAGGAGGAAATGGGCGTCACCAAGATCCGTTTCGACCAGGATTGCGGCATCGGTATCAAGCCCGTTTCGAAGGAGGGTACCCAGCGTCTGGTGCGCAAGGCCTTGCAGTACGTCGTCGACAACGACCGCGAATCGCTGACCCTGGTGCACAAGGGCAACATCATGAAGTTCACTGAGGGAGCCTTCAAGGACTGGGGCTACGAGGTGGCCAGGGATGAGTTCGGCGCCCAATTGCTCGACGCAGGCCCATGGATGAGGTTCAAGAATCCGAAAACCGGCCGTGAAGTGATCGTCAAGGACGCCATCGCCGATGCGATGCTTCAGCAAATCTTGCTGCGTCCGGCTGAGTACGATGTCATCGCCACGCTCAACCTCAACGGCGACTATCTGTCTGACGCGCTGGCGGCGGAGGTGGGGGGTATCGGTATCGCGCCGGGTGCCAATCTCTCCGACAGCGTGGCGATGTTCGAAGCCACCCACGGCACGGCGCCCAAATATGCCGGGCAGGACAAGGTCAATCCGGGCTCGGTGATCCTGTCGGCGGAGATGATGCTGCGGCATATGGGCTGGACCGAGGCGGCCGACCTGATCATCAAGGGGACCAACGGGGCAATTGCAGCCAAGACGGTGACCTACGATTTCGAGCGCCTTATGGAGGGCGCCACGTTGGTCGGCAGTTCAGGCTTTGGTGATGCAATGATCAAGCACATGTAGTGCACGAAAAAACCGGTCGCTGGCTGCGCCGTTGGCGACCGGTTGTTTTCTTTCAGTGCAGAGGTGTCAGGCTTTGACGGTGTCGCGCGGGCAAATGTCGGCTGCCGACTTGGCGACTTCCGTGATGCCGACCGTAATGCCTACTGCGTGCAGCCCCTTGGGTCCCTGGACAATGCTGAAGGTGACGGTCTGGCCGGCTTTGAGCGACTTGTAGCCCTCCATTTGAATCTCCGAGAAGTGGGCAAACAAGTCGTCTGTCTTGCCCTCCTCGTTGATGAATCCGTAGCCCTTGGCATTGTTGAACCACTTGACTTTGCCGCTTGCCATCCCTATGTCCCTCTGCAAGGACTCCATCACTGGAGTATCATCCACGTCATCCGCATACGAACCATGCGAGAAAATCTGGTTGACTGCGCGGATCTTTATCGCCCACGGTGGGTTCTTATTGGTTGTAACACCGTTTTGCCGATAGTCAAGGTCACCCGGCGCCCACGCCGTACAAGGCCTGAGCGGTCAACCCACAACCTTAACGTGTCGATCATGATGAAATTCTTTCCATGCATGTACTCAGTAAGATTCGACTAACATTCAATCAGGATCGCCCGCAGTCGCATGAGGACGGGCATGAGGATGACGGCGCGGGCCTTGCGGTACAGGAGGCCAAGCCGCTTCTGCAGGCGCCACCGATGTATAAGGTGGTTTTGTTCAACGATGACTACACACCGATGGATTTCGTCGTCGAAGTGCTCGAGACGTTCTTCAATCTGAACCGCGAGCTGGCAACGAAGATCATGCTGACCGTCCATACCGAAGGGCGGGCAGTATGCGGATTGTTTACCCGGGACATCGCCGAAACAAAGGCCATGCAGGTCAACCAATACGCCAGGGAAAGCCAGCATCCGCTACTCTGTGAAATCGAGAAGGACGGTTAATCGCCGACCACTTGGGTATGAGGTGAAGCTATGTTAAACCGCGAGCTCGAAGTCACCCTCAATCTGGCCTTCAAGGAGGCCCGTTCTAAGCGTCATGAGTTCATGACCGTCGAACACCTGTTGCTGGCACTCCTTGACAATGAAGCCGCCGCGACCGTTCTGCGCGCCTGTGGCGCCAACCTCGACAAGCTCAAGCACGACCTGCAAGAGTTCATCGACTCCACCACGCCGCTGATTCCCGTGCATGACGAGGATCGCGAGACGCAGCCGACGCTTGGTTTCCAGCGGGTGCTGCAGCGTGCCGTGTTCCACGTGCAGAGTTCCGGCAAGCGCGAAGTCACTGGGGCGAATGTGCTGGTGGCCATTTTCAGCGAACAGGAAAGCCAGGCCGTGTTCCTGCTCAAGCAGCAGAGCGTGGCCCGTATCGATGTGGTCAACTACATCGCTCATGGCATCAGCAAGGTGCCTGGCCATGGCCCGCATACCGAAAACGACCAGGACATGCAGGACGAGGAGGGCGGTGAGTCGTCTTCGTCGAGCAATCCGCTGGATGCCTACGCCAGCAACCTTAACGAACTGGCCCGTGCCGGACGTATCGACCCACTGGTGGGGCGTGAGCAGGAGGTCGAGCGGGTCGCGCAGATCCTGGCGCGCCGCCGCAAAAACAACCCACTGCTGGTGGGCGAGGCTGGTGTCGGCAAGACCGCCATCGCCGAAGGCCTGGCCAAGCGCATCGTCGACGGGCAAGTGCCTGATTTGTTGGCGCAGAGTGTGGTCTACTCGCTCGACCTTGGCGCGCTGCTGGCCGGTACCAAATACCGTGGCGACTTCGAGAAGCGCTTCAAGGCGCTGCTCGGCGAGTTGCGTAAGCGCCCGCAGGCGATCCTGTTCATTGACGAGATCCATACCATCATCGGTGCCGGTGCTGCGTCCGGGGGCGTGATGGATGCTTCCAACCTGCTCAAGCCGTTGCTGTCGTCCGGCGATATTCGCTGCATTGGCTCGACCACCTTCCAGGAGTTCCGTGGCATCTTCGAGAAGGACCGGGCGTTGGCGCGGCGTTTCCAGAAGGTCGACGTCACCGAGCCGTCGGTGGAAGATACCGTGGGCATCCTGCGTGGACTGAAAGGGCGTTTCGAGAGCCATCACAACATCGAGTACAGCGACGAAGCCCTGCGCGCCGCTGCCGAACTGGCCTCGCGCTACATCAACGACCGGCATATGCCGGACAAGGCCATCGACGTGATTGATGAGGCCGGCGCCTATCAGCGTTTGCAGCCCGAAGCCAGTCGCGTCAAGCGCATTGATGTGCCGCAGGTCGAAGATATTGTCGCCAAAATCGCGCGGATTCCGCCCAAGCATGTCACCAGTTCCGATAAAGAGCTGCTGCGTAACCTGGAGCGTGACCTGAAGCTGACCGTATTCGGTCAGGACGCGGCAATCGACTCGCTATCCACCGCCATCAAGTTGTCCCGTGCCGGGCTCAAGGCGCCGGACAAACCAGTCGGCTCGTTCTTGTTCGCCGGCCCTACCGGGGTGGGCAAGACCGAGGTTGCCCGTCAGTTGGCCAAGGCGCTGGGGGTGGAGTTGGTTCGCTTCGACATGTCCGAGTACATGGAGCGCCACACCGTTTCGCGCTTGATCGGTGCGCCGCCTGGCTATGTAGGGTTCGATCAGGGCGGTCTGCTGACCGAGGCGATCACCAAGCAACCGCACTGCGTATTGCTACTCGATGAAATCGAGAAGGCCCACCCGGAAGTCTTCAACTTGCTGTTGCAGGTGATGGACCACGGGACCCTGACCGACAACAACGGGCGCAAGGCCGACTTCCGTAACGTGATCCTGATCATGACCACCAACGCCGGTGCTGAAACCGCCGCGCGGGCCTCGATCGGCTTCACGCATCAGGACCACTCCTCCGATGCGATGGAAGTCATTCGCAAGAGCTTCACGCCGGAGTTCCGCAACCGTCTGGACACCATCATCCAGTTTGGTCGTCTGTCCCATGAGACGATCAAGAGCATCGTCGATAAGTTCCTCATCGAGCTGCAGGCGCAGTTGGAGGACAAGCGTGTGCTGCTGGAGGTTTCCGACGCTGCCCGTGGCTGGCTGGCGACCACCGGCTACGACGTGGCGATGGGCGCGCGGCCTATGGCGCGGTTGATCCAGGACAAGATCAAGCGGCCGTTGGCCGAGGAGATCCTGTTCGGCGAGTTGGCCGAGCATGGCGGTGTGGTGCACATCGACCTGCACGACGGCGAGCTGGTGTTCGACTACGAAACCACCGCTGAGGTGGCGTAAGGCCCAGGGTCGGGGTGCCTGCTTCCAGGTTGGGGGCGGGCGCCTGCGGCGCTGTTTCGTCCAGCCATGAAAAAGCCCGGCACTTGGCCGGGCTTTTTCATGGCTGGAGCTTAGCGCGCACGGTAGGTGATGCGGCCCTTGCTCAGGTCGTACGGCGTCAGTTCGACGCGGACCTTGTCGCCAGTCAGAATTCGGATGTAGTTCTTGCGCATCTTGCCGGAGATGTGCGCGGTAACGACGTGCCCGTTTTCCAACTCCACGCGGAACATGGTGTTGGGCAGGGTGTCGACGACAGTGCCTTCCATTTCGAAGCTGTCTTCTTTCGACATGCAGTAAAGCCCTCGGTATCCAGTGTTGGCCCGACGCGTGACTGCACCGGGCAAAAAAAGTGGCGTGAATTATGCCCGAAAATTGTGTTTCAAGCCAATGCTTTCAGTTGAGGCTGACCCAGCGTTGGTTGATCAGCAGTTCGATGGGGCGGTACTGAGTCTTGTAGTTCATTTTCTTGCAGTTCTTGATCCAGTAGCCCAGGTAGACCGCCTCCAGATCCTGGCGCAACGCTTCGGTGATTTGCCACAAGATGGCGAAACGACCCAGGCTTCGGCGCTCTTGATCAGGATCGTAGAAGGTGTAGACCGCCGACAGGCCGTTGGGCAGCAGGTCGCACACCGCTACGGCCATCAGGTGGCCTTCCAGGCGGAATTCGTAGAACCAGCAGAACGGCAAGTCGCGCACCAGGAACGTCGAAAACTGGTCGCGGCTGGGTGGGTACATGTCACCATCGGCGTGGCGCTGTTCGATGTAGCGCCGGTACAGGTCGAAGTATTCTTCTGTGAAGACGGGGCGCGCTGCGGTGACGCTGATATCGGCATTGCGCTTGAGGATGCGCCGCTGCTGGCGATTGGGGATGAAGCGCGCGGCGGGAATGCGTGCTGGCACACAGGCGTTGCAGTGCTGGCAGTGTGGGCGATAGAGGTGATCGCCGCTGCGCCGGAAACCCATTTCCGAGAGGTCAGCATAGACGTGCACGTCCATCGGCTGGCTCGGGTCGAGAAACAGCGTGGTGGCCTGCTCGTTCGGCAAGTAGCTGCAGGAGTGGGGTTGAGTGGCATAAAACTTCAACCGCGCCAGCTCTGTCATGATCAACCCCTTTTTGGGTGGGACTTTGTCTCTAAGTGTAAGCCAGCTCCGAAAAACTCGCCTAGGCAACCCAGGTGGCGGTGTTGGGCTTGTCCAGGTGCTGCGCCAGGTATTCGGCGAAGTCTGCCCGGCTGATGGCTCGGGCACCCAGGCTGTGCAGGTGATCGGTAGGCATCTGGCAGTCGATCAGCACGAAGCCTGCTTGCTTGAGATGCTCGACCAGGGTCGCGAAGCCCACCTTGGAGGCGTTGTCGGCGCGACTGAACATCGATTCCCCGAAGAACAGCTGGCCCATGGCCAGGCCATACAAGCCGCCGACCAGCTCGCCGTCCTGGCGCACTTCCACTGAATGAGCGATGCCGCGACGGTGCAGCTCGCAGTAAGCGGCGCGCATATCGTCAGTGATCCAGGTGCCGTCGGCGTAGGTGCGCGGCGCAGCGCAGGCGTCGATGACGGCGGCAAAGTCGCGGTCGAAACTGACCTGGTAGCGGCCCTGGCGCATCAGCTTGGCCAGCGAGCGTGAGACGTGCAGCTCGTGGGGCAGCAGCACGGTGCGCGGGTCTGGCGACCACCAGAGGATCGGTTGACCGTCCTGATACCACGGGAAGCAGCCATGCCGATACGCGGCGATGAGGCGCTCGGGCGTCAGGTCGCCGCCGACGGCAAGCAGGCCGTTGGGGTCGTGCAAGGCCTTTGCCAATGGTGGGAAGGTCAGTGAGTCGCGGGTCAGCCAGGTCAGCATGGGTCTTAAGCGGTGGGGGAGGGGAGGGCGACCAGCATGGCGCGTGCGCATTTCAGGGTCAATCGCCAGCAGGATCGGTTGCAGGTTGGCCTGCGAAGGCATCCGCTGTGCCGGTGTATTGATCAATCGCCAGGCACCATCTGCCGGATTTGCTGTCACACCTGTGCAAAAACACAGCATAAGCCTTTGTCACGAAAGAAAATGCGTGCTCAAATTGCAGCTATATGAAAGTAGCCCCCGTTCACGCCCCTGACGGCGTGCCGCCATGGCGGCTGGCGGGCAGTAATGTTAAAAGTAGTGATTTGTTGGCCAGTCACCGGTCAATCACTATTCGCGCAGGAATAGACGCGTTTTGAAGAAATCCACCGCAACTCCAGCTCCCTTGCCTGTGCCCCTGTGGCGGCAGCAGCTGCATTATCGCCTCAAGGAAGGCGCGCTGATCGCCGTTGGTGCGCTGTGCCTGTACCTGTGGATGGCACTGGTCACCTACGATACCTCCGACCCAGGCTTCAGCCACACGAGCAACGTCGAGCAGGTACAGAACGCCGCGGGGCGTGCCGGAGCCTACTTCGCCGACATCCTGTTCATGGTGCTCGGCTATTTCGCCTACATCTTCCCGCTGCTGCTGGCCATCAAGACCTGGCAGATTTTTCGCGAGCGGCATCAACCCTGGCAGTGGAGCGGCTGGCTGTTTTCCTGGCGGCTGATCGGCCTGGTGTTCCTGGTGTTGTCGGGGGCTGCGCTGGCGCACATTCACTTCCATCCGCCCGCGAGCATGCCGTTTTCCGCTGGCGGGGCGTTGGGCGAGAGTCTTGGCGATCTGGCACGTAGCCTGCTGAATGTGCAGGGTAGTACCCTGATGTTCATCGCCCTGTTCCTGTTCGGCCTGACGGTGTTCACCGATCTGTCCTGGTTCAAGGTGATGGACCTGACCGGCAAGATCACCCTCGACTTGTTCGAGCTGGTGCAAGGTGCGGCCAATCGCTGGTGGGAGGCGCGCAACGAGCGCAAACGCCTGGTGGCACAGCTGCGTGAAGTGGACGAGCCGATGCTGGACGTAGCGCCCATGGCCGCCGAGAAGCGCGAGCCGATCAAGCCGCAAGCACGCGAACGCGCCGTCGAGCGGGACGAACCACCGGTTCGGCCCGTGGCGCCGCGCGAGCCCGTCGTACCTCGGGTGCAGCCGGCTGCACCGGCCATCGTGCCGCCGACCCCGGCTGCCGTGGTTGAGCCGAGCAAGCGGGTGATGAAGGAAAAACAGGCGCCATTGTTCGTCGACAGCGCCGTCGAGGGCACCCTGCCGTCGATTTCTATCCTCGATCCTGCCGAGCAGAAGAAGATCGAGTACTCGCCCGAGTCGCTCGCAGGCGTCGGTCAACTGCTGGAAATCAAACTCAAGGAGTTTGGTGTCGAGGTGTCGGTGGACTCTATCCACCCGGGCCCTGTGATCACCCGTTATGAGATCCAGCCCGCCGCAGGCGTCAAGGTCAGCCGTATCGCCAACCTGGCCAAGGACTTGGCCCGTTCCCTGGCCGTGACCAGCGTGCGCGTGGTCGAGGTGATCCCCGGCAAGACCACCGTGGGGATCGAGATTCCCAACGAGAACCGCCAGATGGTGCGTTTCTCCGAAGTGCTGTCCACTCCGCAGTACGATGAGCAGAAGTCCCCGGTCACGCTCGCCTTGGGCCACGACATCGGCGGCAAGCCGGTGATCACCGACCTGGCGAAAATGCCGCACCTGCTGGTGGCCGGTACCACCGGTTCCGGTAAGTCGGTGGGCGTGAACGCCATGATCCTGTCGATCCTGTTCAAATCCGGCCCGGAAGACGCTCGGTTGATCATGATCGATCCGAAGATGCTCGAACTGTCGATCTACGAAGGCATCCCGCACCTGCTGTGCCCGGTGGTCACTGACATGAAGGACGCGGCCAACGCCCTGCGCTGGAGCGTTGCCGAGATGGAGCGGCGCTACAAGCTGATGGCGGCCATGGGTGTGCGTAACCTGGCCGGCTTCAACCGCAAGATCAAGGACGCCCAGGAGGCTGGCGAGGTCATTCACGATCCGCTGTACCGTCGCGAGAGCATGGACGACGAGCCGCCCACCCTGAAGACCCTGCCGACCATCGTGGTGGTGGTGGACGAATTCGCCGACATGATGATGATCGTCGGCAAGAAGGTCGAAGAGCTGATCGCACGTATCGCACAAAAGGCCCGTGCCGCCGGTATCCACTTGATCCTGGCTACCCAGCGTCCGTCGGTGGATGTGATCACCGGCCTGATCAAGGCCAACATCCCGACCCGCATGGCGTTCCAAGTATCGAGCAAGATCGACTCGCGGACCATCATCGACCAAGGCGGCGCCGAGCAGTTGCTGGGCCACGGTGACATGCTCTACATGCCACCGGGCACCAGCCTGCCGATCCGTGTGCACGGTGCGTTCGTCTCCGACGACGAGGTCCACCGCGTCGTCGAAGCCTGGAAACTGCGTGGCGCCCCAGACTACAACGACGATATCCTCAATGGCGTCGAGGAGGCCGGTAGCGGCTTCGAGGGCGGCGCTGGTGGCGGTGACGGTGATGACTCCGAAAGCGACGCCTTGTACGACGAAGCCGTGCAGTTCGTACTGGAAAGCCGCCGGGCGTCGATCTCGGCGGTGCAGCGCAAGCTCAAGATCGGCTACAACCGCGCCGCTCGCATGATCGAAGCCATGGAAATGGCCGGTGTAGTCACCCCCATGAACAGCAACGGCTCGCGGGAAGTGATTGCCCCTGGCGGCCCGCGCGATTGACTATTTCCCTGCCGGGTGCAACCACGGCACCCGGCCCATTCACTGTTCTACGAGGATTTCCATGCGCATGATCCGCATGCTGTTGGTATCTGCCCTGGCCGCGGCCAGCCTGTCGGCCCACGCCGGGGAAAAGGATGTCCAGCGCCTGACCCAACTGCTCGAGAAGTCGCAGACCATCGAGGCCAATTTCTCCCAGCTGACCATCGATGCCAGCGGCACCAGCTTGCAGGAGACGTCGGGCAAGATGACCGTCAAGCGCCCGGGCCTGTTCTACTGGCACACCGACGCGCCCCAAGAGCAGGTGGTGGTGTCGGACGGCAAGAACGTCACCCTATGGGACCCAGACCTGGAGCAAGCCACCATCAAGAAACTCGATGTGCGCCTGAACCAGACCCCGGCGCTGCTGCTGTCCGGTGACGTGTCGAAGATCAGCCAGAGCTTCGACATCAGCTCGCTGGAGCAGGGCGAGGTCATGGACTTCACCTTGAAGCCCAAGACCAAGGACACCCTGTTCGACTCGCTGCGCGTGTCGTTCCGCAAAGGCCTGATCAACGAGATGCAACTGGTCGATAGCGTTGGTCAGCGCACCAACATCCTGTTCAACGGCGTCAAGGCCAACGCGCCTGTACCGGAAAGCCGATTCACCTTTGACATTCCCAAAGGTGCGGATGTCATCAAGGAGTAACCGGAGCCTGTGATGGACCTGTTTCGAAGCGAACCTGTCGCCCAGCCCCTGGCCGCCCGCTTGCGTCCGTCCAACCTGGATGAGTACGTCGGGCAGGAGCACCTGCTGGCGCGCGGCAAGCCGCTGCGCGAGGCGCTGGAGCAGGGTGCGCTGCATTCGATGATCTTCTGGGGGCCGCCAGGGGTGGGCAAGACTACGCTGGCGCGGCTGCTGGCACAGTTTTGCGATGCGCACTTCGAAACGGTCTCGGCGGTGCTGGCGGGGGTCAAGGAAATCCGCCAGGCCGTCGAGGTGGCCAAGCAGCAGGCCGGTCAGTATGGCCGGCGTACCATCCTGTTCGTCGACGAGGTGCACCGCTTCAACAAGTCGCAACAGGACGCTTTTCTGCCTTATGTGGAAGACGGCACGCTGATCTTCATCGGTGCCACTACCGAGAACCCTTCGTTCGAACTCAACAACGCACTGCTATCGCGGGCCCGGGTCTATGTGCTCAAGAGCCTCGACGAAGCGGCCCTGCGCAAGCTGGTGGAGCGCGCCCTGAGCGAGGAGCGCGGCCTGGGCAAGCGTAACCTGCGACTGGGCGATGACGCCTTTAAGATGCTCATGGCCGCCGCCGATGGCGATGGCCGGCGCATGCTCAACTTCCTCGAAAACGCCTCTGACCTGGCCGAGGACGGCGGTGATATCGGCGTCGAGCTGTTGCAAAGCCTGCTCGGTGATAGCCGTCGGCGCTTCGATAAGGGCGGCGAGGCGTTCTACGACCAGATTTCGGCGTTGCACAAGTCGGTGCGTGGCTCTAACCCCGATGGCGCGTTGTACTGGTACGCGCGCATGCTCGATGGTGGCTGCGACCCGTTGTATATCGCTCGTCGGGTGGTACGCATGGCCAGCGAGGATATTGGCAACGCGGACCCGCGCGCACTGAGCCTGTGCCTGGCGGCCTGGGACGTGCAGGAACGCCTGGGCAGCCCCGAGGGTGAGCTGGCCGTGGCTCAGGCGATTACCTATATTGCCTGTGCACCCAAGAGCAACGCGGTGTACATGGGCTTCAAGGCGGCCATGCGCGAGGCCGCCGAGCACGGCTCGCTGGAGGTGCCGCTGCACTTGCGCAACGCGCCGACCAAACTGATGAAGCAACTGGGCTATGGCGAGGAGTATCGCTACGCCCATGACGAACCCGATGCCTACGCTGCCGGCGAGGACTATTTCCCCGAGCAGCTCGAACCGCGCCAGTATTACCAACCGGTGCCACGTGGCCTTGAGCTGAAGATTGGCGAGAAACTGCGCCATCTGAGCGAACTCGACCGCAATAGCCCCCGTCAGCGGAGAAAACCGTGATTGCACTGATCGCTGCTGTGAGCGCTGGCGGTATCGCCGGCACCTTGCTGCGCTTTGCCACGGCCAATTGGGTCACCGCCCACTGGCCACGGCACTTCTATCTGGGTACGCTGGCGGTCAACTTGGTCGGCTGCCTGCTGATCGGCCTGCTGTACGGCCTGTTCCTGCACAAACCCCTGGTGCCGGTCGAGCTGCGCGCCGGGCTGATCGTGGGCTTTCTTGGCGGCCTGACGACGTTTTCCTCCTTTTCGCTGGATACCGTGCGCTTGCTGGAAAGCGGGCAAGTCCCGCTAGCCTTGGGCTATAGCGCGATCAGCGTAATGGGCGGGCTGCTCGCCACCTGGGCGGGCCTTTCGCTGACCCGATTCTGAACCAATACCTACACATAACGAGAGAACGATATGCTCGATTCCAAACTGTTACGCGGCCAACTTCAGGAAGTGGCGGATCGCCTGGCCTCCCGTGGCTTCAGCCTGGATGTCGCGCGCATCGAGTCACTGGAAGAGCGCCGCAAGGCGGTGCAGACCCGCACCGAGCAGCTGCAGGCCGAGCGTAACGCCCGCTCCAAGTCCATCGGCCAGGCCAAGGCCAAGGGCGAGGACATCGCCCCGCTGATGGCTGACGTCGAGCGCATGGCCAACGAGCTGGCTGCTGGCAAGACCGAGTTGGACGCGATCCAGGCCGAGCTGGACGGCATCCTGCTGACCATTCCCAACCTGCCGGACGCCAGCGTGCCGGTGGGGGCCAGCGAAGACGACAACGTCGAAGTGCGCCGCTGGGGCACTCCAAAAGCTTTCGATTTCGAGATCAAGGACCATGTCGCCCTGGGCGAGATCAGTGGTGGACTGGATTTCGAAGCCGCCGCCAAGCTCTCCGGCGCACGTTTTGCCGTGTTGCGCGGCCCTATCGCTCGCCTGCACCGCGCACTGGCGCAGTTCATGATCAACCTGCACACCGGCGAGCACGG
The DNA here is from genome assembly GCF_048068415.1 of Pseudomonas sp. NY15463. Classification (NCBI taxonomy): domain Bacteria; kingdom Pseudomonadati; phylum Pseudomonadota; class Gammaproteobacteria; order Pseudomonadales; family Pseudomonadaceae; genus Pseudomonas; species Pseudomonas sp. NY15463. Next base: position 202,052 of record NZ_JBLUQD010000008.1, on the reverse strand, counting down.
TTACGAGGAAGCCTATACCCCGTACCTGGTACAAGCTCCAGCCCTGCAAGGCACTGGCCAGTTGCCGAAGTTCGAGGAAGATCTGTTCAAGATCAGCCGTGAGGGTGAAGCTGACTTCTACCTGATCCCGACCGCCGAGGTGTCGCTGACCAACCTGGTGGCCGAGCAGATCCTCGACGCCAAGCAGTTGCCGATCAAGTACGTCGCCCACACCCCATGCTTCCGTAGCGAGGCTGGTGCTTCGGGCCGAGATACCCGGGGCATGATCCGCCAGCACCAGTTCGACAAGGTCGAGATGGTTCAGGTGGTGGAGCCGTCCAAATCCATGGAAGCCCTCGAAGGCCTCACTGCCAACGCCGAGCGCGTACTGCAACTGCTGGAGCTGCCATACCGCGTGCTGGCCTTGTGCACCGGCGACATGGGCTTTGGCGCGGTGAAGACTTACGACCTGGAAGTGTGGGTCCCGAGCCAGGACAAATACCGTGAGATCAGCTCCTGCTCCAACTGCGGCGACTTCCAGGCCCGTCGCATGCAGGCGCGCTGGCGTAACCCGGAAACCGGCAAGCCAGAGTTGGTGCATACCCTGAACGGCTCGGGCCTGGCGGTTGGGCGTACGCTGGTGGCGGTGCTGGAGAACTACCAGCAGGCCGACGGCTCGATCCGCGTGCCGGACGTGCTCAAACCCTACATGGGCGGCCTTGAGGTGATTCGCTGATATGGACTACCTGCCGCTATTCCACAAGCTGCAGGGGGCGCGCGCGCTGGTCGTCGGCGGTGGCGAGATCGCGCTGCGTAAGGCGCGCTTGCTGGCCGATGCCGGGGCTGCGCTGCGCGTGGTGGCGCCGCAGGTCGACGACCAGCTCGCCGCCTTGGCCCGCGAGGTTGGGGGCGAAGTGTTGGTGCGCGGATACCAGTCCAGCGATGTCGCAGGCTGCCGTCTGGTCATCGCGGCCACCGACGATCCTGCGCTCAACGCCCTGGTTTCTGCCGACGCCCAAGCGCTGAGCGTGCCGGTCAACGTGGTGGATGCGCCGGCCCTGTGCACGGTGATCTTCCCAGCTATCGTCGACCGTTCACCTCTGGTGGTGGCGGTGTCCAGCGGTGGCGACGCGCCGGTACTGGCACGGCTGATCCGCGCCAAATTGGAGGCCTGGATTCCTGCGGCCTACGGAGAATTGGCGGGGCTTGCCGCGCGCTTTCGCGAAAAGGTCAAGGGCCTGTACCCGGACGTCAACCAGCGTCGCGGCTTCTGGGAGAGCGTGTTCCAGGGCCCGATTGCCGAGCGCCAGTTGGCTGGGCAGGGCGCCGAGGCCGAGCGCCTGTTGCAAGCGATGGTCGACGGTGCGCCTGTGCAGCAAGGCGGTGAGGTGTACTTGGTCGGTGCAGGCCCGGGCGATCCTGACCTGCTGACCTTCCGCGCCTTGCGCTTGATGCAGCAAGCTGACGTGGTGCTGTATGACCGCTTGGTGGCTCCGGCCATCATCGAGATGTGCCGGCGTGATGCCGAGCGTATCTATGTCGGTAAGCGCCGTGCTGACCACGCCGTACCGCAAGACCAGATCAACCGCCTGTTGGTGGACCTTGCCCAGCAGGGCAAGCGCGTGTTGCGCCTGAAGGGGGGCGATCCGTTCATCTTCGGCCGTGGTGGCGAGGAGATCGAGGAACTGGCCGAACAGGGTATCCCGTTCCAGGTCGTACCGGGCATCACCGCCGCCAGCGGCTGCTCGGCTTATGGTGGAATTCCGCTGACCCACCGTGACTACGCCCAGTCGGTGCGTTTCGTAACCGGGCACCTGAAGGACGGCACCAGCAACCTGCCTTGGAACGACTTGGTGGCGCCTGCGCAGACCCTGGTGTTCTACATGGGCCTGGTGGGCTTGCCGACCATTTGCGCCGAGCTGATCCGCCATGGGCGCGCGGCTAGCACGCCAGCGGCGCTGGTGCAGCAGGGCACAACCCGCAACCAGCGGGTGTTCACCGGGACGTTGGCGGATTTGCCAGCGTTGGTGGCCCAGCATGAAGTGCATGCGCCGACCCTGGTGATCGTCGGGGAAGTGGTGCAATTGCGTGACAAGCTGGCGTGGTTCGAAGGGATGCAGCAAGACAGTTGAACCGCATGGGCCGCTGTGCGGCCCATCGCGCCCCCGGCACGGCAGGCGCGATTGATGCGTGCATGCCGCTCAGTCGGCCTGCCAGATTCCCTTGCCCGGCAACCGCTCGCGATCATGCGGCTGGTTGAAGTCCTGCAGCGGGCCCTTGGGCACGATACCGGTCGGGTTGATGGTCTTGTGGCTCATGTAGTAGTGCTTCTGGATATGTTGCATGTCCACCGTATTCGCAACACCTGGCCACTGATACAGCTCGCGCAGCCAGTTGGAGAGGTTCGGGTAGTCGCTCAGGCGGCGCAGGTTGCACTTGAAGTGGCCGTGGTACACCGCATCGAAGCGCACCAGCGTGGTAAACAGGCGTATGTCGGCTTCGGTCAGGTATTCACCGGCCAGGTAACGCTGCTGGCCGAGCAGGGCATCGAGGTGATCCAGCTCGTTGAATACATCGTCGAACGCCGCCTCGTAGGCGTCTTGCGTGGTGGCGAATCCGGCGCGGTACACGCCGTTGTTCACTGCCGGATAGATGCGCTCGTTGAGCGCATCTATGGTCGCGCGCAGCGGGGCGGGATAGAGGTCCAGGGTATTGCCGGTCAGTTCGTCGAAGGCCGAGTTGAAGATACGGATGATCTCGGCCGACTCGTTGTTGACGATGCGTTTTTCCTGTTTGTCCCACAGCACCGGCACGGTCACACGGCCGGTGTAGTGCGGGTCGTCCTGGGTGTAGCGCTGGTGCAGGTACTGCAAGGCGTCCAAGTGGTCGCCGGTGGAGCCGTTCTGCCGGTCGAAGGTCCAGCCGTGCTCGCCCATCAGCCAGCTCACCACCGACACATCGATCAGCGGTTCCAGGCCCTTGATGGCGCGCAAGATCAGGGTGCGGTGGGCCCATGGACACGCCAGCGATACGTACAGGTGGTAGCGACCTGCCTCGGGGGCGGGCAGTGCGTTACGACGCTGTGCGTTTTCACGCTTGAAGGCACCGTCCTTGCCGTTCTCATACCACTGATCGTGCCAGTGACCCTCGATCAAAAGGCCCATGCTGAAGCTCCTTGGAACAAAAGTTGTTTGTCGTTGGAGCCCAGTCTAGAGAAAAACGTTCGAATAAATAGCGCAAAGACTAGGGTCTTTTAATCGCTTAATTCGATGGTTTGGCGATTAGCCCAGTACGCGCGAGCGTTGCTGAAGGCGTGCTCACGGTCCTGGCCCAGCCCGCGTAGCGCCAGGGCCATGGTCGCTACCACGGCCAGTTCACCGTAGCTGTCCTCGGACTCACCACGCCATACCGCCAACAGGTGCTCAGGTTCGAGGCTTGCCGGTTTTACATGGCGCTGGGCGCTCAGGGCCGGCCATTCCTCGTCCCAGGCCTCGCCTTGCGAGGTGCCGTAGAGGTGGCTGATGACATCTGGATTGACCTCAATCTCGCCCCCGTCGCCCTTGATCACCACGGCGTGGTCGCCGAGCAGGCGGCTGGCCTCGCGGTGTACGGCCTGATAGCCGGGGTGAAAGATGCTTTGCAGGCCGCAGCGGGCGGACAGCGGGTTGAGTACACGGGCCAGGGAGTGGATGGGAGAGCGCAGGCCCAGGGTGTTGCGCAGATCAATCATGCGTTGCAACTGCGGTGCCCAGTCCAGCAGTGGGGCGAACGCCAGGTTGCCGCGCTGCAGTGCTTGCTCGACTGCGGCCCAGTCGCGGCACACCGGTATGTCCAGCAGGCCCAGCAGTTGCTCGGTGTACATCCGCCCGGCCGTGTGTGCGCCGCCGCCGTGCATGAAGATGCGCACGTCGTTGCCGGCCAAGCACTTGATCGCCAGCAGGTACCAGGGCAGGTGACGCTTCTTGCCGGCGTAGCTCGGCCAGTCGAGGTCCACCGCGATGCGCGGTGCCGTGAGCTGGGCACGCAGGGCCTCGGTGAAACCGGCCAGTTCGTCGGCGCTCTCTTCCTTGTGTCGCAGCAGCATGAGAAAGGCGCCCAGTTGGGTGTCCTCGACCTTGCCTTCGAGCAGCAGGCGCATGGCTGCGCGGGCTTCCTCGCGGGTCAGGCCGCGCGCACCGCGCTTGCCTTTGCCCAGGATGCGCACGAATTCGGCGAAGGGGTGTTCGGCTGGGGTTTCCAGGGTCAATGGGCGTGGAAGTGACTGGGTCATATGCAGTTGGTCGGTTTGGGCAGGCCCGCGAGCTTCGCGGCGAGTTTGGCGGGGGTGCCATTGAACAGGCGATTCAGATGCAGGCTATTGCCCTTTTCCACACCCAGGTTGAGCGCAGTGTACTTGATCAGCGGGCGGGTGGCTGGCGACAGCTGGTACTGCGCGTGAAACTGGCGCAGCAGTTCGAGAATCTCCCAATGCTCGGCGCTCAGGGCAATGTGCTCGCGGGCGGCAAGGGATTCGGCGACCTCGTGGGACCAGTCCTGCAAATCGACCAGGAAGCCGTCCTTGTCCAGGGCGATTGAGCGATCGCCGACAGTCAGGGTGTTCATAGCCAGCTGTTGACCTTGTCGTAGTGTAGGGTGAGTTCGACGAATGCGGGATAGTCCAGCGCTTTGACCTGGGCCGTTTCGAGGGCCCGGGCTCGCAGGTCTTCGTCCAGGGCGTACAGGCGATCACCGAGCCCGGCTGCCTGCAACGCATGCAGCGGCGCGCTGCCGGGCCGCAGCGCGTAGGTGGCATCACCACACAACAGCAGCGCGTCATCGGGTCCCAGAAGGCGCAGGCAACTGGCCAGGCGTTCGTCGCCAAAAGGCGAGTGGGCAATGATATGCAGGGTTGTCATCAGAGCGTCACCACATGGTTGAAACGGGCAATCAGCGCCTTGAGCGCGGTCTCATCGAGCACCTCGACCGGCAAGCTCAGTGCCTCGCCGCTGAGGCCCCTGAGGGCCAGGCTGTGGCCACAGGCGAACAGCGCCTCGACGCCGAACATCGGCAGGGCCTGGAGGTTGGCGGTCAGATTCTTCTGTTGCAGGGCATCGGGCTGCTGGGCTGCGGTCAGTTGGAACACGCCGTCGTCCAGGAACAGCATGCCCAGCGGAAGGTCAAACGCGCCACCGGCCAAGGCAATGTCCAGCGCCTCGCGGGCGGATGGGCCGCTCCACGGCGCCTGGCGACTGATGATCAACAAGGATTTGCTCATGTCAGTCGCCTCCGAAGCAGACCAGGCGATCGGCCAGCTGCGCCGCCTCGTGCAGTTGGCCGAGACCTGACAACTCCCATGGCTCAGGCAGGTTCACCGCCGGGCGCTGGTAGCGATTGGCTTCGGTGTCATCGAGCACCCCGCGGCGTAGGGCGGCGGCGATGCACACCACCGCGTCCAGGCGATGGGCGCTGACGAACGCACGCCACTGCGCGGCGATATCTTGTTCGTCCTGGGGCGCAACGATATTGGCTGAGGCGCTGTGCACCCCGTCCTGATAGAAGAACAACCGGGCAATGTCATGCCCGCCGGCCAGCACTGCCTCGGCAAAGCGCAGTGCGCGCCGCGAGGAGGGCGCATGGGCCGGGGAAAAGACCGCGATGGCGAATTTCATGGAAAACCCGTGCAAAGGAATGTCGCCATGATAAAGCAAAAAGCCCGCGCAATCAGGCGCGGGCTCTGGGCGGCTGGCCGTGACGGTTTCAGGCCGGCTCTTTGCTCTCAGGCAGGAACCAGTTGAGCACCAGTGCGCACAGACCGCCCGTGGCTACTCCCGACTCCAGCACGTTGCGAATGGCCGCTGGCATGTGTGCGAGGAACTCCGGCACCTGCGCGACGCCTAGGCCCAACGCCAGAGACACGGCAATGATCAGCAGCGCGCGACGGTCCAGGCGGGTGCTGGCAAGAATATTGATGCCAGAGGCCGCCACTGCCCCGAACATCACCATGGCCGCGCCCCCGAGGACCGGCTCCGGCACGGCCTGGATCACTCCAGCCACACTTGGGAACAGGCCCAGCAGCACCAGCATGGCGGCGATCCAGATGCCGATGTGGCGGCTGGCGATGCCGGTAAGCTGAATCACACCGTTGTTCTGCGCGAAGATCGAGCTGGGGAAAGTGTTGAACAGTCCGGCCAGCAGCGAGTTGGCACCGTTGACCAGTACGCCGCCCTTGATGCGCTGCATCCATACGGGGCCTTCTACCGGCTGGTGCGAGACCTTGCTGGTGGCGGTGACGTCACCGATGGCTTCGAGCGAGGTCACCAGGTAGATCACCAGCATCGGGATGAACAGCGCCCACGAGAAGCCCAGGCCAAAGTGCAGAGGCGTCGGCACCTGGAACAGCGCGGCCTGGTGCATGCCGGTGAAGTCCAGGCGGCCAAGGTAGCCGGCCAGGGCATAGCCCACGGCCAGGGCGATGACGATAGCGCAACTGCGCATCCAGGCCACTGGGATTCGGTTGAGAATAACGATGATCGCCAGCACCACCCCCGACATCAGCAGGTTCTCGCCGTTGGCGAAGGTGCCGTTGTGCATTGCACCAAAGCCACCGCCCATGCTGATCAGGCCAACCTTGATCAGGGTCAGGCCGATCATCAGCACAACGATACCGGTCACCAGCGGAGTGATCAGGCGCTTGACGAACGGCAGGATGCGCGAGACGCCCATCTCCACGAAGGACCCGGCGATCACCACACCGAAGATTGCTGCCATTACCGCCTCGACCGGCGTGCCTTGCTGGACCATCAACGCTCCACCCGCAATCAGCGGGCCCACGAAGTTGAAGCTGGTGCCCTGAACGATCAGCAGTCCAGCGCCAAAAGGCCCAAAGCGCTTGCACTGAACGAAGGTGGCGATGCCCGAGATCACCAGCGACATCGAGACGATCAGGTTGGTGTCGCGCGCCGAGACGCCCAACGCCTGGCAGATCAGCAGTCCGGGGGTCACGATCGGCACGATGATCGCCAACAGATGCTGTAGGGCGGCCAGCAGGCCGATCAGCAGGCGCGGTTTGTCTTCCAGGCCAAGCACCAGTTCATTGACAGGCGCCGCCGCGCTTGGTTGGTGTTCGTGTGAACTCATGGAAAGTGCTGCCCCGGCAGAAAAAAGGAGCGCATTCTACGGGCTGAAAACCGAATGGGGTAGGGGCTCGCAGGATGGCGCTACGGCCTGCGATGGATTACTCAGGAAGCTGACTTCTTGGTCAGCATGTATCGCGACATACCTGCTTGTTCACAGGCATGAAAAAGCCCGCAGAAGCGGGCTTTTTCTTTCATTGGCTGGCGACCTGAATCAGTCGTCGCGGCCCATGATGCCGAACAGTTGCAGCAGGCTGACGAACAGGTTGTAGATCGATACATACAAGCTGATGGTCGCCATGATGTAGTTGCGCTCGCCGCCGTGGATGATGGCGCTGGTCTGGAACAGGATGCACACCGACGAGAACAGCACGAAGCCGGCGCTGATCGCTAGTTGCAGGCCGCTGATCTGGAAGAAGAAGCTCGCAACCACGGCGCCCAGCAGAACGAAGAAGCCGGCGGTGATGAAGCCGCTGAGGAAGCTCATGTCCTTGCGGGTGATGAGCACGTAGGCGGACAGGCCACCAAACACCAGAGCGGTCATGGCGAAGGCGGAGCTGACCACTTCGGCGCCCCCGCTCATGCCCAGATAGCGGTTGAGGATCGGCCCGAGGATGAAGCCCATGAAGCCGGTGAGGGCGAAGGTAGACACCAGGCCCCAGACCGAGTCACGCAGCTTGGCGGTCAGGAAGAACAGCCCGTAGAAACCGATCAGCACGACGAAAACGTTCGGGTAGCGTACGCCCATCTGCTGGGAAACGAAGGCCATGATGCCACTGAAGGCGAGGGTGAGTGCCAGCAGGCTGTACGTGTTGCGCAGGACCTTGCTGACTTCCTGCTGCTCGACCTGTTGGCCGTGGTGTACGGCGTAATCCTGTTCGCGCATGGCGACACTCCTTAGGCGGTGGACCGGGGTCTCGGACCCTGGGTATTGAAACGTAAGTGAGCAGAGCATACCAGAGCTGTCGCAACCCGCGACACAGAGAGTTTGACAGCTTGTTTCATTACGGTATTATTGCCGCCGCAAACGCGCTGGAAGCGTGGCCGAGTGGTTTAAGGCAACGGTCTTGAAAACCGTCGATGGGCAACTATCCTAGAGTTCGAATCTCTACGCTTCCGCCATATTCAAAGCCCTGATTTTTCAGGGCTTTTTGCGTTTTTGGGGCATAGTAAAACCACCCATGGGAATACTCTTGGGAATGGTTTGTTGTGGAAGCGCTTCCGAAACTTTCCCTATTTGGTGGGTTTCGCCAGGGCTCCAACTCGGCGATATACCCGCTCTGTGATGTCGCCCTTGGTATGGCCGAGCAGCAGACTAGCGTGGTCAACATCGGTGATTTCCGAGGCTGCTTTCGGGCGAATGTCACGGAACTGGAATTGGCTGATACGGCCGGCCAGCATCTGGTCACCAGCGGCAACCGCTTCCCTCACGGCTTCCTCCCGGGCATCGTCCCATCGGTGGCGAAGCATCGGCGCTGTGACGCGTTTCCCGTTATCAGTCAGCAGTAGGTATGGCGAGCCGTGCGGTGCGTTGCGCTCCAGGATCTTTCTAATCAGCGCGCCTAAGCTGCTCTCTACTCCGTCCACCTCAAGCATGATCCGCAGCTTCTTCTGGGTCTTCTTCTGCTTTACGCCGAGGGCTTTGTCCTCGATGTCGTCCCTCCTCATCACCAGCACGTCCGCCGGACGCTGGCCCGTCAAATACGCCAAGTCCATGGCATCCTTCAGTTCGCCCACCGCTTTCGCGTAAACCGCGTTCCAGATCGCGTCGTTGGCGTAGAAGTCTCTCGGCACCTCCTTGTTCTTGCGCACTCCCTGGCACGGATTCTCGTTGGTAGTGAGCCCCCATTCCCGGGCTATGTTGAAGATGTGCGATAGGGTGGCGATCTCGCGATTCGCCCTGACTGGGGCGGTCCTGGCATCGCGATACTTCGCCACATGTGCAGGGGTGATGCCGTCGATTGGGGCCTTGTCGAAGTAGTTTCGCAACTGGCGTATCTCGGCCAGATTATCCTTCTGTGTGCGTGGCGCCTTCTTCGGGATGATGTCACGCTCGTAGCGGTCGAAGATGGCGGCCATGGTGACCAGGTCTTTGGGTTTCTCCTTCGCCTCTAGCTCTGCCCACTTCAGTCGAGCCAGGCTCAGGTCGGTGCCCAACGTTATCTCTTTACCCGACTTGTCCCGGTAGTAGTAGCTAACCCATCCCTTGTCGGGATTTTTCTTGCTCTTACTGGTCCGCTTTCGTCGGTACACACCCGGAGGCAAGTCCCTGTTTTCGGTCTTCCTAGGACGCATTTCACCTCACCTTCGAAATGTCAGGTGTCCACGCAGGGACTACAGGTGGTGGTGACGCCGTTGGCATTACTCCAAGGCTCATGCCCAGCTTCATGCGAACGTAATGGCGGCCAACCAATGGGCGCCCGCTGCGGGTTTCTACGAACACCCAGTTGCGCTGCTCGAGCCAGCGACGTTGGTAGCTTCGAGCCCTATAGCCCGTAAGCTCTTCGTCTGAAAGAATTTCAGTTTTCACGGCTTGTCCTCCATGTGTTTTTGACAGGGCATGTGACTGATCATGGCGGCGCTCCAATAAATTAGTTACTATAGGGGATGCTTGCTATTGAGTTTAGGTTTGTGGGTGGATGATTATGAAAAAGAAACTACTAATAGGTGATAAAGAGGTATTAGATTCGGGGTTGGTTATTTTGCCGGCCAACGAGTCAGTTTTCTCTATTTCACTAGATGATCTAGTTTTTTGCTTTGAGTTTATTAGCAATTCCGACAAAAAGGATTCAATTGATACTGAGATTGTTGGTAATGAGTTAAGGTTTCGGCTTTTTAATTATGACAATCGCGCCGGGCAGGGGGTCACAAGAACTTTTGCTGATATAGGTGTAATTAAGGGGCGGCCTGTTGGTATGGCGTTTATGTGCTATACGAACGACAATAAAAGCAGGGTGCTTGAATATACCTTTGTTTATCTTAATTCTTCGCTTTGATGGGGTGTGAAATTGAGTGGTAATCATGTCAATGCTCCTGACTTGTCTGATAAATCAGAACAGCCCTCTCGTTTGCGAGGGTGGTTCAATGCTCAGCCATTCTCCAATCTTATAGGGAAAGGTGATCAAGCGAAGGATTCTGTCGTCTGGTACCTTATTACCCGTATGGTTCGATGGTCGGCAATTTTTACATTGGTGCTATTTGGTGTTGATATATACTACAACAAAGGTGTTAATTGTTTGGATTTAATGAAGCAGTGCTGGGGGACATTTGCACCAATCATTACGTTAGCGATGGGCTATCTTTTTGGGAAGCGCGAGCGCGCAGCGAAAGATGAGTCGAACTAATAATCTAATGCCTAGATTGTACTAGAGCAATACTGCCAGCCTATTCGTCTGGATGGTTGAGTGATTCAATCGTCAGCCAGGCGCAATGGTTTGAGGTTGGGGTGAATTTCTCCCAGGTCGGGTGCGGCCTCGCCTGATCGATTTTCTATGGACATGGGAAGCCTTTAGCGCTTGCAAGCTGAAGTTGATTCTCTTGGCCTGGAGCAAGTCCTGGGTTCAACTCCACGCACTGGCCGGCGAGCAGGCCGGCGATCTGGGCATTAAGGTCGAGCTCTACTTGTCTCGTCTTTCGAGCCTTTTCAATTTCGCGGCCAGCTAAGAACTGCTCGATTAGGGCGTTGTCCTGCGCTTTCACTGCTATGAGATCGCGGCCAGTAGTTTGATGGCCGATAGCTGGATCTTCTTCGCCGCATGGCACCAGTTGGTGGATATTGTCGTGCACAGCCGAGACCCAGGCCAGTGCAAAATGGTCTCCAGCGGTCTCTGGCGAGTAGTCGCTGTGCTGCTTTCCCGATCGTACCTGAGATACGTACTCACGCCTGGCAATCGTCAGCTTGGTCAGTAGCGCCTCATAGGCATACATCGCGATCTGGGGCGCCGGATTCACACCCACATACAGCTCCCGTTCGATGACTCTAGGCCTGCAATGCTCGTCACGAAATCTCCAGCGGTGGGCGTGTGGGCACCGATGACCCTGCACAGTGTGGCCATTGGGTTTGTGCGTGAAGGCAGCAGTGCGGTTGCGGGCATGGTGAGCGTTCCGATCAGCGTGTAGCGAAAACACTACTCGCGCGTCGCTTTCAGTGTCCATGCCCAGTCAGTCACGTCTGGACAATTGGGCAAGAAAACTAACGGTTTGCTCTACTGACGTGCTGGTTCACGCGAGGAACAAGCATGGCGTCTCGGTCGAACAGCGCAAAAAGGCTATCGCCGAAGCAGTAGCCCAGCGTGATGTCGAGTTTGCCGGAGGCGAAACCAAGTACACCAGTGGTACAGTGGATCAGCTAACAGAGAGCTCTAATGCCATTGAGCGGGAGTTTTACGACTTTTACCGCACACCTCGTGGTGAGTTCACCCCCAAAGGGCTGTCGCCGCTTCTGACGACCCATCCGACGCTGACCAGTAACGTCAGGTTCATGAACTTCTATCCGTTCAATGACATCGAGACGATCTCGCCTCGTCCAATGTTGTTCATCACAGGAGAGGAAGCTCATTCCCGTGAGTTCAGCGAGGAGGCGTATCGCCTTGCCGGCGAACCCAAGGAGTTGGTAATCGTGCCAGGCGCAGGCCATGTCGATCTCTATGACCGCGTCGAGCTGATCCCCTTCAGCAAGCTGACCACCTTCTTGCGCGAAAACCTCAAGTAACTACTGCTATTCCCAGACCCAGCTCCTGAAAGCTGGGCCTGGGCGCATGTGTCTTTTGAAATCGCTACAACGAGAACCGCCATGAGCAGCCCAGCAATCTCCCTTCAACACTCAAGTCGTCAGGTCTGGAGCGCTGTCCTGGCGATGTCACTCTGTGCCTTCGCATTGGTGGCATCTGAATTCTTGCCGGTGAGCCTGCTCACGCCGATTGCATCCGATTTGTCATTGACTGAGGGGCAGGCCGGCCAGGCTATTTCCATCTCCGGCTTCCTTGCTGTCATCACAAGCTTGTTGCTCTCCAGCTTAACCCAGGGGATCGACCGCAAGGCTGTCCTGCTTGCCACAACGGTGCTCATGCTGGTTTCGGGTGGGATGGTGGCCTTTGCTCCGAACTATCTCACCTTGATGGTAGGGCGCGCCGTGCTTGGGATTGCCATTGGTGGTTATTGGTCGATGTCCACTGCAGTAATGATGCGCATCGCACCTGAAGCGCTCGTTCCGAAGGCCATTGCCGTTATGCCGGGCGGTACAGCGTTGGCCACGGCAATCGCAGCGCCAGTTGGAAGCTACCTAGGCGGCATGATTGGCTGGAGAGGGGCATTTTTTTGCGTCGTGCCATTGGCCGCATTGGCGTTGATCTGGCAAGCATTCACACTCCCGGCCATGCCGAGTGAGCGGACTCAAGTATCGGCCACCGGCTCCTTGCGTTTGCTGGGAGACAGCAAAGTCGCTCTCGGCATGGCTGCAGTAGCGTTTCTCTTCATGGGTCAGTTCACACTATTCACATATCTGCGACCCTTCCTGGAAACGGTCACGCATGTCGATGTGCCCACCCTCTCGCTCCTGCTCCTGATCATCGGTGTGGCAGGATTGGTGGGCACCACGTTTGTCGGCTCCTCCGTTAGCCGAAACCTGAATAGGATTTTGATAGGCATACCCTTGATCATGACTGCCACCGCATTTGCCGTGATCGCGGTTGGTAGCTGGGTGGTTCCGGTCGCCGCATTGTTGGGGTTGTGGGGGCTGGTTGCGACCTGTGCGCCTGTTGGGTGGTTCACTTGGTTGGCCAAAGCGCTGCCGCACAATGCAGAAGCCGGTGGTGGCTTGATGGTCGCGGTTATTCAGTTGGCGATCACTGCTGGTGCAACTGCAGGCGGGGTGCTGTACGACGGGATGGGTTATCAGGCTACCTTCATTGCCAGTAGCGCGTTCTTGTTCATCGCAACCACGCTGAGTGTTATCACAAATCGCAGGTGAAATACGGCACCGCAATTGTGGGGCAGCTATCCTTCCTTGGCTCACGTTGCTTGCTTTGCGCCATGCTGGCATGACAGCGAGTGGGCTAGCCATGGCGAAAGGGAGAGATCGTGAAAAGAGATCTGAGCAAGGTACTCTTGCCCGACCATCCGCTGTACACCGAGGCTATGGAAGCGCTGAAGGCCTATCATCAGGCCGAAGTTGATGGGGTCGTGGGTATGGAGTTGGAGCGCCTCATCTTTTTGTCAATGGCACTAGTCCACAGATAAACAGGCACTATGTCAAAGATGTATTTTATCTCTGACGCGCGCCTGCTTCGCTGCTCGCTGAACTCCAAGCGCCAAAGACAGAGAAGACTTTGGCGGCATGCGCTTCGTTGATCGTCGTGTCTGCGGGAATGGCGATCCAGCCGGATGCGACCAGCTGATTTGGGTTGGCATTGGCGCGCAGATCGGCGTAGATCGACTCAATCACATGGGTCAGATGCTCTGCCCGGTAGATACCCTGGGGAGCGGCCTCGACTGACTTGTGATAGCGCTCGCCCAGTTCGGTACGGCACAGCACGCTGAGGTAGATGGTCCTGCGGTGCGGGATGTCGCAGACGGCGTCGACGACCTGGCGCACGCGGATCTGCTTGAGGTTCTTCCAGTTGATCAGCACCTGCCTGCCGCTAGGGTCGATGTTCACCACGGCTGCATGATCCGCCGTGACCAGCGCTGGACACGTGCGCTCAAGGCGAGCCCGCATGTTGTGCTGCTTGCGCTTGCTCATTGCCGCGTGCTCGTTTTGCTTGCCGCCCCGGCCTCCACCACGTCGACGAAGCGCATCGCAGCCCGGTGGCTGAAACAGAAGCCCTTGGTCTTGCCGGTGGCAATCTCGATGATGTGCCACGCCTTGCCCTTCGCGACTGGCTGGAAGCGCAGCTCAGGAAGCGGAGCTGGGCGCCCGATCTTCTCGTAGAACTCGGCAGTTGCCATACCGGACCGAGCACGCATGTCGGCCAGGCAGGCCGCACTTTCTTGTAAGCGTGGGTGCATGGTGTGTTCCTCTGGTCGGGAATCAGGCGTGATGCTCGAAGGCCTCGGCCTTGCGAACGATTCGAACTTGGGCGGTACGGCGTTCGGGCGCTCGCGGCGCATAGGGTCGCTGTCGTCGATGGCTGCGTGCATGGCGATGAGGCCGGCGAGGGCGATGCACAGCGGCCTGATGATCTGTTGCTGCATGGCCTTGGTTACCGCCTCGATGCGCCGCCCAGCCTCAAGCTTGAAGAGGGCGTTCTCGATAAGGTTGGTCACGGTGCCGGGGCTGCCCGCGCCGACGTCCACAGACGTGACCCAGATGCTGGAGGGCCTGAAAGGCCAGATCGGCAAAGACCAGTTCGATCAAAAGGTGACCACCAGTTTGATGGCCTGCAAGCATCAGATTGATGCGCTCGACGCCCTGGGCGCGTACGACCCTGAGCAGCCCTACGAGAAAGGCCAGATGGTGGTGGTCGACGGCAGGATCTACCAGGCCTCCGAGCCAGCTCCGACCGACCCGTCCGGGCCCAACGGGCCGCCAAACAGTGTGGGTTGATGTCGGCCAAAGTATCGAGGCGGCGAGCGGGCTGGCCCAGCAGGTCGAGATAAACACCGTCAAGATCGAAGAGGTCGGCGGGAAGGTTACCTCGACCGCCGAGAGCTTGCAGGCCCTTCGGGCGTCGTCGCGGCCCGACGATACCGAGGGTGAGCTGGCTGAAGCGCTGGCGGCATGGGAGTCGAAGGCCGCCATCGCTAATGAGCGACTGTTCGAACAACCGAAACGTCAGCGCTTGCGCCCAGCACTGAGACGCTGACTGCCCAGGTAGGTGAAGCCAACGCCTCTATCTGCCGCACCGATGAGGTTGTGGCTGGCATCGGCGGCAAGGTGTTCACCATGCCTTCGTGGAAGACCGAGACCAACGTCAACGGGAAGCAGGTCGCTAATCGCCCCCGTGTGCCAGCCAAAGCACATCTGAGTTTCCTTGACGCTTGATCCGTCGACCACCGGGCAGCATTTCAGGGCATGGATCCTGCCCATCCTGACACGCGTACGCCCCTGAAAAACAAATCCCGTGCAAAAACGTTGGTCATTTTAAATGCTTGTCCTGGGCTACCTGCTAGCTCACCCCCCGCCCAAAGAATCCGCGTAAATGCTCCACAAAAAACGCCACCTTCGCTGAAAGATTCAAGCGCTCCAGATACACCGCATAAATATCCGCCGGTGGCGTCTCCCAATCTTCCAGCACCTCTACCAGTCGCCCGCTGCGCAGATGCTCGGTCAGGTTCCACTCGGCGCGCATCAAGATCCCCTGGCCGTCCAGTGCCCAGTTCAATGCCACTTCACCATCGTTGGTGCTCAAGCGCCCACCCACCTTCACCGTTTCGCTCTGCTTGCCGCGGCTGAAGCGCCACAGCCCGAATGCCGCATCGTTCTGGCGCAGCACGATGCAGTCGTGCTGCGCCAGGTCCTTCGGCGCCAATGGCGTGCCGTAGGCGGCCAGGTAGGCCGGGGTGGCGCACAGGCGTCGGCGGTTGGCGGCGATACGCCGGGCGATCAGGCGCGAATCGGGTAGGTCGCCGAAACGGATGGCCACATCGATCGCGTCGTCGGGCAGGTTGATCGGACGGTCGGTCAGGTGCAGTTGCACCTGCACCTCAGGGTGGCGTTGGGCGAACGATGAAATCGCTGGGGCTACATGGGTGCGGCCAAAGCCCAGTGGGGCGTTGACCCGTAGCAGGCCCTTGGGCTCGGCGCGGCTGCTGGAGACTTGGCGCTCCAGCTCTTCGATCTCCTCGAGGATGCGCCGGGCGTTGACCAGATAGGTCTCGCCTTCGGCCGTCAGGCTGATGCTGCGCGTGGTGCGATTGAGCAGGCGCACGCCCAGGCGCTGCTCCAGCTGGGCCAGGCGCTTGGAAACCGCAGGCGGGGTGAGGTTCAGCTCGCGCGCGGTCGCCGCCAGGCTGCCCAGCCGGACCAACTGGGTGAAGAAAGCCAGTTCCGACACCGCATTCATTGGTAACTCCAGGGAAATAATGATGTGAATTTCATTGTATTACAGCATTTCTGAAAAACCATTAACGTTGCCTGGCGTGATTAACCACAACAAAACTGGGCTATTCAGCTGCCTGCCTGGCAAGCCCAACCGCCACTCAATCCGACCCACAACAATAATTCGGAGACGGCAATGGCCAAGCGATACCTTGGAAAACTGTACGTGCAAGTCCTGATTGGCGTGACCTTGGGCATTCTGCTCGGGGTCTTCTGGCCCGAGGTTGGCGTCGATCTCAAGCCTTTGGGCGACGCCTTCATCAAACTCATCAAGATGGTCTTCGCCCCGGTGATCTTCGCCACCGTGGTGCTGGGCATCGCACGCATGGAGAACATGAAGGAGCTGGGCCGCGTAGGCATGCGTGCGCTGATCTACTTCGAAGTGCTGTCTACATTCGCCCTGGTGCTGGGGCTGGTGGTGGTCAACATCGTTCAGCCAGGGCAGGGCATGAACGTCGACCCGGCTACCCTCGATGCCAAGAGCATCGCCAGTTACACCGCGGCCGCCAGCAGTGGCTCAGGGGGCTTGAGCGACTTCCTGCTGAACCTGATCCCCGCCAGCGTTATCGACGCTTTCGCCAAGAACGAGATCTTGCAGATTCTGCTGTTCTCCAGCCTGTTCGGCATCGCCCTGGCGCACTTGGGGCCACGCGGCAAGCCGGCAGTGGATGTACTCGAAGCGTTTTCCCACGGCATGTTCCATATCGTTGGCATGGTCATGCGTCTGGCGCCGTTGGCAGCTTGTGGGGCGATGGCATTTACCGTGGGCAAGTACGGGCTGGGCTCGATCGTATCGCTGGGCAAGCTGATGGCGACCATGTACCTCACCTGCTTCATGTTCGTGGTGCTGGTGCTGGGTTTCATCGCGCGGCTGTCGGGTTTCAGCCTGTGGAAGCTGCTCAAATACTTGAAGGAAGAGCTGTTCACCGTGCTCGGCACCAGTTCCTCGGAGTCGGTGGTGCCGCAACTGATGACCAAGCTTGAGCGCGTCGGTGTGTCCAAACCGGTGGTTGGCCTGGTGATCCCTTCGGGGCTGACCTTCAACCCCGACGGCCAGTGCATCTACTACACGATGGCGGCGATCTTCATCGCCCAAGCCACCAACACCCCGCTGACATTGATGGACCAACTGATCGTGCTCGGCGTACTGCTGCTGACCTCCAAGGGTTCGGCGGGGGTGACTGGTTCGGGCTTCATCACCCTGGCCGCAACGCTGGCGACCATGGACAACATCCCGGTGGCCGGCATGGTCCTGCTGTTGGGGGTAGACCGCTTCATGTCCGAAGCCCGTGCCATCACCAACACGATTGGCAACGCGGTCGGCACCGTGGCCATCGCCCGCTGGGTCGGCGCCCTCGATCAGCAGCGCCTGGAGCAGGTGCTGGCTGGCCAGCAACCGCCTGAGCCGGAACCGGCCGTCACCCCAATCCTTACCCGAAACGCCTGAACAGCGCCTTGTGCTGCAAAGAGGAGATAACCCCGTGGACACCACAATCGACAAAGACAACGCCGTGGCAACGCTCACCGACGTGTTGGCGAAATTCACTGCCTACATTGGTAAGCGCCTGCCCAAGGACGTGAAAGAAAAGACCGCCAAGCTACGCGCCGCCGAAACCAACCCGCTGGCCATCGCCGTGTACGACTCGATGGCCGACAACCAGGCCTACGCCGACAAACTCAATCGCCCCAGTTGCCAGGACACCGGGGTGATCCAGTACTTCATCTCTGCCGGTGCGCGCTTCCCGTTGCTGGGCGAGATGGAGGGCATCCTGGAGAACGCCACCAAGGAGGCCACTGTGCACGGGCCGCTGCGCCACAACGCCGTGGAAACCTTCATCGAGAAGAACACCGGCACTAACACCGGCTCGAAGATCCCGTGGCTGGATTGGGAAATCATCCCAGATGCCGACTACGCCATCGTTGACGTGTATATGGCCGGTGGCGGTTGCACCTTGCCGGGCTCGGCCAAGGTCCTGATGCCGGGGCAAGGCTATGAAGGGGTGACCGAGTTCGTGTTCGATGTGATCACCTCACGCGGGGTCAACGCATGCCCACCGTTGCTGGTCGGGGTCGGGGTGTCCACTTCGGTGGAAACCGCCGCTCGGTTGTCGAAGAAAGCCATCCTGCGTCCGGTGGACTCCGCTCACCCCAACGAAAGCGCGGCGATGATGGAAAAGCTGCTCGAAGACGGCCTCAACGAAATCGGCATTGGCCCACAAGGCCTGACCGGTAACAGCAGTGTGATGGGGGTGAACATCGAGTCCTCCGCGCGCCACCCTTCGACCATCGGCGTGGCCGTCTCTACCGGTTGCTGGGCGCATCGGCGCGGCAAGATCCGCATCAACGCCGACCTTTCCTACGACATCCTCTCCCATGAAGGCGTGATTCTGTGAACAGTCCTGTGAAAAAGATCCTCAGCACCCCTATCAGCGATCAAGACCTGGCCGACCTCAACGTGGGCGATGTGGTGTACCTCACCGGGCAACTGGTGACCTGCCGTGACGTCGCCCACCGCCGCCTCATCGAGCTGGGGCGCGAGTTGCCGGTGGACCTGCGCGGCGGGGCGATCTTCCACGCCGGCCCCATCGTCAAGAAGAAGGACGACGGCAGCTTCGAGATGGTGTCCATCGGCCCGACCACCAGCATGCGCATGGAAAAATTCGAGAAGCAGTTCATCGAGCAGACCGGCGTCAAGCTGATCGTCGGCAAGGGCGGCATGGGCCCGGAGACCACCACCGGCTGCCTGGAAAACAAGGCCGTGCACGCGGTATTTCCCGGAGGCTGTGCGGTTCTGGCGGCGACCCAGGTAGAAGAAATCGAGCGTGCCGAATGGCAGGACCTGGGCATGCCCGAGACGCTGTGGGTGAACCGTGTGCGCGAGTTCGGGCCGTTGATCATTTCCATCGACACCAAGGGCAATAACCTGTTCGAGCAGAACAAGGCCCGCTTCAACGCGCTCAAGGGCGCGGTGATCGAGAAGATCAACAGCCAGGTTCGTTTCATCAAGTAGGTACGGGCCGCCCCTGGCGCTTGCCTGCGTCCACGTCCGTGGACTGCCGCACAAAGGCGGCAGCCGCTGCGGGTGGGCGCGGGTAAGTCGTGCGTTCGGCAGGGCCGGCTCAGGCTTCCAGTGCCATCCTCAACACCGCACTCAAATGCCGGCGCTGGCTCTTTTCATGCTCCAGTAGCACCATGCGCCGGGTCAGTTGCGGCTCACCAAAGGGCAGTACGCTGGCGGGCGGCAGCCGTTCGAGGTCTTCATCGCTTATCGGTATGATCGCCACCCCCAGCCCCATGGCCGCCATGCGTGCCAGGGCCTCCTGGCTGTCCAGCTCCATTTGCTCGCTGACTTGCAGGCGCTGGCGGCGCAGCTCCTGCTCGATCTGACGTCCCGCCCAGGCGCGCTTGTCAAAGCGCAGAAACGGCTGGCTGGCTAGCAGTTCCGGCAGGCTGACCCCGATGAGTTCGGGACTGGAGATCGCCCAGAAGCGGTCCTCGAACAGGGGCGTGTATTGCAAGCTTTGCGGGTAGGGGCTGACCGGCTCGGTGGTGATTGCTGCATCGAGTTCGCCGTCTTCCACGCGTCGTGCCAGTTCTGCCGACATGCCCGATACCACGCTCACATGCAGTTGCGGGTGGTGCGCCTTGATCCACACCAATGCTCTTGGCAGGCGCCGGGCCAGTACGGTATGGATGGCTCCGATGCGCAGTCGGCCGCGCAGGCTCGAACCACTGGCCAGGGTGTCGGCTAGCTCGTCGTATGCGGCCAGGATAGTCTCGGCGCGAGCCACTGCCAGCTGGCCGGCTTCAGTCAGCACGACCTGGCGACGGCTACGGTCGAACAGCGTCACCTGCAACTCCACTTCGAGGGTCTTGATGTGCAGGCTCACCGCCGAGGGCGTCAGGCTGAGCAGGTCGGCGGCGCGGGCGAAGGTACCATGGCGGGCTATGGTCACCAGGGTGCGCAGGGCTTTGAGTGACACGCGAAGGGCTCCAAGGCAGGCGGCACAGGCCCACACCATACGCCATTAATCCTTCGGGAAGGGGTTCAGGCTGCAATCGATCCAGGCCTACGGAGAACAATTCAGGGCGCGCGATGACCGCGTTGCGCTTTCGAGGAGAACGCGATGTCCCTGGACCTGAACTTCATCTACTACTGCAACTTTCGTTTCGATGGCAAATTCCATGTGCGGTGTACCGGTGCCGATCTTGGCAAGGTGGCACGTATCCGGTACGTGCTGGAGCGCCTTGGTCCCGATGGCCCAGTTAAGTTGCAGGGCAAATCGGTGTACGGCCATGCCGCTAGCGGCAAGCTTGTCGACCATGGTTGCCCAATGACTTTCGTGACCCGTGAAACCGCTGGGCGCTTCGCCATTCGCCCGTCGGTCGTGCTGCTCGACCAGCATGCGACGGCGATGGGGCGGCCGACCGGGGCTGCTGGTGTGTTCGAGCTGGAGCCTCTGCTGTTGCAGGTGCAGGAGAGTGATCTTGACCGCAGCGTGCTGGACAAGGTGCCCCTGGCCGCTGACACACACACTGGCCGAACCAGGCGGCATGCCGAGCGAGGCCCGCACGATCCTTATGGCCAGTCGCTGCCAGGGCTGCCTCAGCCGCAAGACGGTGAGCGTTTTCCGTTGTTGTCGATCGGTTTCAGCGAGGGCGGCTATGAGCGACTGCTCGCTGACCTTGAGCCAGACAGCCTCTCTTCGCTGGTGCGCCTGTGGCCGTCGCTGGGGGCTGTCATTCAGCCGCTCCCATTGCTTGAAGCGCATGAGCGTGACGATCCGGCGTTGGATGTGCTAAGGAACTACTGCACCCTCGAGCAGCCTGCGAGCATGAGCAACGACACCTACGTCGAGCTGCTCAAGACCTTGGCGGCTTTGGATTATGTGGTTTCGCTGCAGTTCCAAGGTACCCCTGAGTCACCCAATCTGGTGGCGCTCGGGGTGGCGGGGGTGCTGGCCACGCTGTTGACCGGTGCAGCATGGGCGGCCGGCGAGCGGGCTAACAGCAACGCCGCGCCGACACCTGATTTCGAGGTGCTGCAGCACTACCTGGACGCTCCAGGGCCTCGGTGGAAGGGCCTGAACATCCGTGCAGCCTGGGAGAAAGGAGTGACCGGTGAGGGTGGACGGATTCATTTTTCCGACGGGGGGCTGTTCCCCGAGCATGAGGACCTGCAAGGTAATCCAAAGCTGACGGTGGTCAACTCCACACCCAACGATGATCCGAAGCACGGCACCGCCTCGGCCGGTGTTCTGCTAGCGATGAACAATGGCTTTGGCATGACCGGTATCAGCCATGGCAGCGAACTGTTCCTTTACGACAATCGTGCCAGGAACGCTCGGCACGAGTCGCAGGTGCTCAAGGACCTGCTGCGCATGGTGGTACCGGGCGATATCGTCGGCATCAACCGGCAGACCGCCAACCTGCAGGTGCTGAGCACCTTCCTGCCCGCAGTGCATGATCGGTCATGGTGGGACGTGATCGCCCAGTTGACCCAACGTGGTGCTATCGTGGTCGTGGCAGCGGCCAATGGCAGCGGCGCTACCCTCGAGGACAAGGGAACGGTGCAGAGCTACGGTGTCGACCTAGGCGCCTGGTCGTACTTCAGCGACCATGGAGACGCCGACGCCATACTGGTGGGCGCCTGCCATTCCTGGGATGGCAAACCGCACCAATACTCCAACTTCAATTACCGCTACCGCATGCTCAACGCCTGGGGCGACAGTGTCGCCACGCTGTCCTACGGCGTGCTTCAGGACAAGCCGGGAGAAAACCGGGACTACACCGATAACTACAGCGGCACGTCTTCGGCCACACCGATGGTCACTGGTGCGTTGAGTCTCGTGCAGTCCTACGCCATGACCCGGCACCACGTATACCTGGATGCCAACCAGATGCATTTGCTGATCACGGCGTCGGGTCACAAGGACGCCACCCTGCCATTGACCGACACCCTGCCCATGGGGGCGCGACCGGATGTAGCAGCGGCTCTGGCCTTGCTCGACCGCCTGTTGGGCGGGGGCGATTTCGACCAGGGCTGACGGGCCATCAAGTCACGCCTTGTGGCCGGCACGGTACAAGGCGTTGGGATCCAGGCCGGTGGCTCAGACGCGGAACTGGTCCATCAAGCTTTGTTGCTGGTTGGCCAGGTTGTTCAGCGACTGACTTACGCGTGCCGACTCGTTGGCTTGTCCTGACAGCGATTCGGTGACGTCGCGGATGGTCGCGACATTGTGGTTGATTTCCTCGGCCACAGCGCTCTGCTCTTCGGCGGCGCTGGCGATCTGCAGGTTCATGTCGGTGATCACCGTCACGGCCTGGCCGATGCGTTGCAGCGCGGTGACGGCCTGGCCGACCTGCTCGACACCACCCTGGGCCTGACGGTGGCTGCTGTCCATGGCGCCGACCACTTCCTGGGTGCCGGCCTGCAAGGCTTCGATCACCTGGCGTGTTTCCTCCACCGATTCCTGGGTGCGTCGCGCCAGGTTACGCACCTCGTCGGCGACCACGGCGAAGCCACGCCCGGCTTCGCCGGCACGGGCCGCTTCGATGGCCGCGTTCAGGGCCAGCAGGTTGGTCTGCTCGGCGATCGAGCGAATCACCTCCAGTACCGAACCAATCTTCTCGCTGTTACGCGCCAGGCCTTCTACCTGAGCCATGGCGCTGTTCATGTCGGCGGCCAGGGTGTCGATGCTGCTGGTGGTGCGGTCGATCACTGCCAGGCCTTCACGGGTGGCCTGGTCGGCGTCGCGCGCAGCCTGGGCCGCCTGGGCCGCGCTGCGGGCGACGTCCTGGGCGGTGGCGCTCATTTCGTGGGAGGCGGTGGCCACCTGATCGACTTGGCGATACTGCTGCTCCATGCCTGCGCTGGTCTCGGCGGCGATCGCCGCAGACTGGTCGGCGGTGCCGCGAGCGGCCTGCACCGAGCGTTTCACCTCGGCGATGGTCGGCTGCAACTTGTCGAGGAAGCGGTTAAACCAGCCGGCCAGCTCGCCCAGCTCATCGCGTTTTTCGTATTGCAAGCGGCGGGTCAGGTCGCCTTCACCGCTGGCGATGTCCTTGAGCATGGCGGCCACGCCAAGAATTGGCCGGGTCACGCTGCGAGCTGTTAGCCATACCAGCAGCAGGCCGGCGATGGCGGCGGCCAGGCCCAGGCCCAACTCCAGTAGGGTGCCGCTGGTGTTGAGGGCATCGAGCGCCTGCTTAAGCGTTTCGGCAGGGCCGGTGAGGACGCTTTCCGGCACATCCAGCAGCACCCCCCACGGCTTGCCGCCGGGGATTGGCTCGAAGGCCCCGAGCACTTTCAGGCGCTGCTGGCCATGCACGATCTGTAGCTTGCCGTCGGCCAGCTTGCGCACCAGCGCTGCGCCCTGTGCCGTGTCGACCTGATCCAGACGCTGCGCCAGTTTGCTGGCATCGGCGCTGTAGCCGGCGAGCAAGCCTACCGGGCTGAGAATGGCGACCGTGGTACGGCCTTCGTACAGGCTGCGGCTGGCCGATTCGCTCAGGGCCTGCAAGCTGTTGAGGTTGATGTCGATGGACAAGGTGGCGATCACCTTGCCGTTGGCCTTGAGCGGGAACACGATGCTGGTCATCAGCACCCGTTGCCCTTCGATGTCATAGAAGTACGGCTCGACCACACATACCTGGCCGCTGCTGCGCGGGCACACCCACCAGGTATTCGCGGGCTCGCCGCTGGGGCCGATAGCGGTATTGGCCATGTCCTGCTCAGGTAGGGCCATTGCGGTCAACTGGCCGGCGCGCGGTTGCGACCAGTACAGGGCGAAACGCCCGGTTTCGTTGCTGCCCAGCGCCGCTTGTCCGGCGAACAGCTTGTCCTTGCCGTCCAACGCGTCGGGCTCGAATACCAGTGACAGGCCCAGCAGCTCGGGGTTGGCCAGCAGTGCGGCACGCACTTGCGCGGTCATGTCCTGGCGCAGGTCATAGGCATCGAGAAAACGCTTTTCGGCCTGCTCGCGCAGGAACAGCACCTGGCGCGCGAAGCCTGCGCCGTACTGGTAGGCGTCCATGAACTGGCGACGAATGTTCAGTGACTGGACCTCACTCTGGGACTCGATACGGGCCTGGGCGGCCTCGGTCAACATCTGCATGCTGCTGGCCTTGACCAGGTCGGAGCTGTGGTCCATGCGGTACAGCGAAAGGCCGACCAGCAGGGTGACGATACTGGCCAGGCACAAACCGGCCAGTAGGGTGATCTTCCATTGAATCGAGAGTTGTCGCAGCGCAGGCATGGGGGCAAATCCCTTCTAATTAGGTTTTGATGCTGCCGTGTATGTCGGCGTGGTCAGCTTTTTCTTTATTTGAACGTTCAATTTAAATCATGCGACGTTAGTCGCACATAGGCGAGCGGGGGTTTTTGACTTCTGCTGGCCTGTGCTTCAGAGTGTGCGCCCTTCATAACAACATCATTAAGCCCGGCCACTGCCTGCGCGCAGCTGTCGCCGGAACGCTAGCTTTTTGTCTGTCGAATCGAGGTTTGTACACCATGAATGCAGTGATTGCCGCGGTCGGGGTCATGCTGGTCCTGAGCCTGTCCCGCGTGCATGTCGTCATCGCCCTGATCGTCGGTGCCCTGGTCGGGGGCCTGGTCGGTGGATTGGGGATCGAAGGAACGCTTCTGGCCTTCAATGGCGGTCTGGGCGGCGGGGCGACCGTAGCGTTGTCCTATGCCTTGCTGGGCGCCTTCGCCGTGGCCATCGCCAAGTCGGGTCTGGCCCATGCGCTGGCCGATCGGGCCTTGGCGATGATCGACCGTCAGGGCCATGTCGAAGGCGGCAAGGTGAAATGGCTGCTGATCGGCCTGATGCTGGTGGTGGCGGTGTCGTCGCAGAACCTGCTGCCGATCCACATCGCCTTCATTCCGCTGTTGGTGCCGCCGCTGCTGTACGTGCTGACGCGGTTGCGCATCGACCGACGACTGATCGCCTGTGTGATCACGTTCGGCTTGATCACGCCATACATGTTCCTGCCGGTGGGTTTTGGCAACATCTTCCTCAATCAGATCCTGCTGGCCAATGTCAGCCGCGCCGGGGTCGATGTCAGCGCCGTGAACGTCACCCATGCCATGGCCATTCCAGCGGCGGGCATGCTCGCAGGTCTGCTGCTGGCGGTGTTTTTCAGCTATCGCAAGCGGCGTGATTACGACCTGGCGCGCATCGAGCAGGTCGAGCAGGCGAGCGTTCGTTACAACCCGCTGACGCTGCTGGTGGCCGGTGTGGCGATTGCCGCGGCGTTCATCATCCAGCTGTGGCTGGACTCGATGATCATCGGTGCCATGGTCGGCTTTCTGATCTTTTCGCTGTCGGGCATCGTGCGCTGGACGGAAACCGACGACCTGTTCACCGAAGGCATGAAGATGATGGCCATGATCGGCTTCATCATGATCGCAGCGTCGGGGTTTGCCGATGTGATGAAAGCCACCGGCCATGTGCAGAGCCTGGTGCAGGCCGCCGCGCAGTGGATCGACCACAGCAAGGGCGTCGGCGCCTTGCTGATGCTGCTGGTGGGCTTGCTGGTGACCATGGGCATTGGCTCGTCGTTCTCGACCGTACCAATTCTGGCGGCGATCTTCGTGCCGCTGTGCGTGCAACTGGGCTTCGACCCTGTCGCTACCGTGTGCATCGTTGGCACCGCCGGCGCCTTGGGCGATGCCGGTTCGCCGGCCTCGGACTCGACCCTGGGGCCGACCTCGGGGCTCAACGTCGATGGTCAGCACCATCATATCTGGGACACGGTGGTACCGACGTTCATCCACTACAACCTGCCGTTGCTGGGGTTTGGCTGGTTGGCGGCGATGACCCTCTGAGGCTGCACAGGCCGGCGGCCAGGTTGCCGCTGGCACGCCCGCATGATAGAAATCGAGCCTGCCATTCAGATGTTGAATACCCCGATGTCCATCAGCGTTAAATCGAATAGAGCCCTGTTCGACCTCGACCTGCTGCGCGCTATCGTGGTGGTGGCCGATTGCGGCAGTTTCACCACCGCTGCCGCGCGTCTGCATTCCACCCAATCCACCATCAGCCAAAAGGTTCGCCGCCTTGAAGATATGGTCGGCCATCGCTTGCTGGTGCGCGGCAACCGCGATGTGCTGCCCACCGACGCCGGCCAGACCTTGCTCGGCTATGCCCGGCACATGCTGGCGCTGAACGACCAGATGCTCGAAGCCCTGGCCGGGGCAATGGTCGGCGTGACCCTACGCCTGGGTGTACCGGAGGACTTCGTCGGTGGGCGTACCACCAACGCCTTGTCGGCGTTCAGCCGCGAGCATCCGCAGGTCAAGCTGGAAGTCACCAGTGGGCTGTGTCGCGACCTGAGCCAGGCCTACGACAATGGCGAGCTGGACCTGGTGCTGCTCAAGCAGCGGCGCAACAGCCGCGAAGGAGTGGCCTGCTGGCCTGAACGCCTGCAATGGATCGACAGCGCGCGCATGCCGTCCTTCGAACTGGACCCCGTGCCGCTGGTGACCTTTCCTCCACGTGGTTTGTACCGTGACGACATGATCAGCGCCATCGAAGGCATGGGCCGACGTTGGCGTATCAGTTTCACCAGTTCCAGCCTGAGCGGCATCCAGGCGGCGGTGGCCGACGGCATGGGTATCAGTCTGTTGCCGCCGCGTGCGGCCACCCATGAGCATCGCGTGCTAGGCGGCGCCGAGGGACTGCCGGAGGTGGACAGCTACGAGATCGTGATCGTCTGCAGACCGACTGCGGATGTCATGGTCAAGGCATTGGCTCAGGTCTTGACCCAATTGCTGGGCGAACAGGCGATCTGAGCGGCGGGTTGCTCACGTCGCCCCATCCAAGGCAACGCCTGTTGTGCATCGTGCAGGCTGAACGCCGTCAGCCGCAAGAGGGTCAGGGGCAGCCAGGTACAAGGCAGCTGGCAGGCTCGGGCAAGCGCGGCGCGTGGCGAAAGGCGATAGTGGCGCCGCCTCACCAGGCAGTCTTCATACTTCATAGACGCTGCATTTGAACGCCGGCCTTGTGCCGGCGTTTTTTTTCAGCACGCTGCAATCCTGCGCATCGGGTCAGAGCGCGACCCCTTGCGCGAGCGCGTTGGTGCTCTCACAAGGGGTAAGGTTGGCCCTAGAACGGCACGGCCACCGTCAGTTGGCTGTACACGTTGGTTCCGTCGCCACCGACCTGGTTACCGCCGTTGCTTTGATCTTTGCGCGGTTGGTACAGGCCTACCAGCGGGCTGATGATCAAATGCTCGTTGACGGCCCACTCAACATAGAAATCCAGTTCGCGAGCATCGAGGTTCAGGCTGTTGCGGGTGCGCACGGTGTCGAAGTCGAAGTACAGCGCGCCCACCGTAACATTTTCCAACGGCGTGGCTTTCAGCCCCACATGATGGATGCCAGTGTTGCTGTTGAAGGGGCCGGCGTAGTTGGCCGCCACCTCGCCCTGGAACCAGGTGCCGTAGCCGCTGGACAGCCCACTGAACAGCGGATCCCACTCGGCCGAGTAGCGGGTGTAGCGATAGGTCAAGGTCGGCGCCCAAGGCACATCGGCGAAGGTATAGCCGGCTTGCAGGTACCAGGCCTGCTCCGGGCCGCCACGTTTGTCCTGCCAGGCGTATTCGAAGGCGAAGTTGGCGTGCTCGATCCCTGCATCGCCTTCGCCGCGCAGGCTGTACACGTCCATGCCCTCGCGGGCTTTCTGGAATTCACTGGCCCACTGGTCGGTCACACCGATACCGTGGATCCAGGTCAGCCCCAGCGTACCCAGGGCGTGGGTGTAGTCCAGGGTGGCGGCGGCAAGCTCGGTCTCGGCTTGAGCGCGGTTATCGGATTTGAGCCACAGCAGGCTGCCATGCAGCCCGTCCTGCCCGCCCAGGCGCAGCATCGCCGTGCGGTCGAACGCATGCCGGGCCGCCAGGTAGTAGGCACCG
Source organism: Pseudomonas sp. NY15463 (assembly GCF_048068415.1). Lineage (NCBI taxonomy): Bacteria > Pseudomonadati > Pseudomonadota > Gammaproteobacteria > Pseudomonadales > Pseudomonadaceae > Pseudomonas > Pseudomonas sp. NY15463. The sequence goes on along the minus strand of NZ_JBLUQD010000008.1, from coordinate 174,005 downwards.
CCGCGGTCAAGCGCGCCGTCGGCCACGCCGTTGCCCAGGTTCGGACCGTCGTCATTGATCAAGAAACCACTGCCCAGGCGAATGGTCTGGCGGCCTGCGGACACATCCACGCCATCCTTGCCCAGCAACGGGAACAGATCGCCAGAGCGCCAGCCCAGGTAGGCATCCTCGATCTTGGTGGTGCGCTCGGAGCCATCGGTATTGCCAGCGGCATCGCCATCGCCCCAGGTGGCCGAGCTGACCCAGTTGAGCGCGCCGTACAGCGTACCGTTGCCGGCCAGTCCCTGATCGCCGCTCAGGCCGTATTTGATGAACCCTTCGCGCCAGGTCGAGCCACCGGCGGTGCCGTCGTAGTTCTTGCGGCTGTTGAACATGCCCCAGACCGCGAGCATGTCGGCGTTCAGGTGGCTGTCGTCGTCGGCATACAGCTCGTAGGCCGGCGCCGCCTGGCTGGCGAGCAAGGCCGCCAAGGCCAGGGTGGACAGCATGTGTGGTTTGACCATTGCACTTCCCTCGTTGACGTTCGCACCCTGGAGGGCGCCTTTTGTTGTGAGGCGCCTCGTGGTGGCGAGGGCCGTCGCGGTTGGCAGCGACGGTGTATTAGCGCGTGTCAGGCGGGGTGGGGTCTTGTTCGAGGCTGCCAAGACGCTTGCACGCCTTGGCCAGAACCGTGAGCCGCTCAGTAGCGGATCATCACCGACTTGAGTTCAGTGAAGTCATCGATGAACGCCGAGCCGAATTCGCGGCCGATCCCGGAAGCCTTGATACCACCGAATGGCACGGCCGGGTCGAGCAGGGTGTGCATGTTGACCCATAGCGTGCCGGCTTGGATTTCCGGGATCAGGCGCATGGCCTTGCCCAGGTCGTTGGTCCACAGACTGGCGCTCAAACCGTAGGGGCTGGCGTTCATCAGGTGCAGCAGTTCGTCTTCGCTGTCATAGGGCAGGAAGGTCGCCACAGGGCCGAATGTCTCCTGGTTGAGCAGGGTGTCGCTGGGGCTTTTGGCCAGGATCACCGTGGGCTCGACGAAGCAGCCAGGGCCATCGCCGATGCGTCCGCCATGGATGATCTGACTGCCTTCGGCACGGGCTGTGGCGAACAGCTCGGCGAGTTTCTGCTGGTGCGGCTTGTTGGCCACCGGGCCGAACTGGGTGGTTTCATCCAGGGGCGAGCCGACCTTCAGCTGGCCCAGGCGTTCTCCGAGGGCGTCGAGCAGCGGGTCCAGGCGCGAACGATGCACATAGAAGCGCTCGCCCGCAGCGCAGATCTGTCCTGAGTGCAGGAAACCCGCCTCGATGATGCCGTCCACGGCTTTGTCGATCCCAACGTCGGACAGGAACGCCACCGCGTTCTTGCCGCCCAGCTCCAGGGTCGCACGGGTGAGCTTGGCGCCCATCGCCGCCTGGCCGACCGCGATGCCGGTGGGCACGGAGCCGGTAAACGATACCTTGTCGGTATCAGGGTGCTCGATCAGCGCCTTGCCGACCTGGCCTGCACCGGTCAGCACGTTCAGCGCGCCCGCAGGCAAGCCGGCCTGGCTGGCCAGCTCGGCGATGCGCAGCAGGGTCAGCGGGGTGAACTCGCTAGGCTTGATGATGATGCTGCAACCGGTGGTCAGGGCCGAGGCGAGCTTCCAGATGGCGATCATGGTGGCGAAGTTCCACGGCACGATGCCCACCACCACGCCGATCGGCTCGCGCAGGGTGTATGCACTGTAGCGCTCACCGGCGAAGGAGGGCAGTGACGGGGTGATGGTCTGACCGGTGATCTTGGTCGCCCAGCCGGCGTAGTAGCGCAGGAAATGCGCTGCCTGTTCAACTTCGAAAGCCCGCGAAATGCCGATCAGCTTGCCCGACTGCAGGGTTTCTAGCTGGGCCAGCTCTTCACGGTTGGCCTCCAGCAGATCGGCCAGCTTGAACAACACGGCGGCGCGGGCGGCGGGGCTGGTGCGTGACCAGACGCTGAAGCCCTGACGGGCCGAGGCCACGGCCTGGTCGACTTCAGCCGGGCTGGCGTCGGCGATATGGGCAATGGTCTGGCCGTCGGCCGGGTTGATCACGGCAATCTTCGCGCCGCTCTGGCTGGCGACCGCCTGGCCGTGGATGAACAGGCCGTGCTCACGGGCCAGAAAGGCGCGGACGGCGGGAAGCAGGGGGATATCGCTCATGGGAACTCCGAGGCAGATGTGAAGAACGGCTCGCAGGCCGCCAGAGCGTTGGAGCATAGTGAGGGGGGTGAGACGGTGCTTGTGTCTGCGTGACAGCGACATGACCCTGAGTGCCAAGTGTTTACAGCGGCACCGCAGAGCCCCTGGCAGCCAGCAACAAAGCTCACGGCAGCCACGGGCAAGACGCTGTGCAACAGGCGGCGCACAGTGCTCGGGCAGGGAGGCAACCGCCGTGCGCGCAGGTTCGTCTGCCGCGTCCAACGCAATAACAACAAGCCGGGGCTACAACGATGTCACTCAACAACTCGCTCACCGAGCATCTCAACCGGGGCACCGTCGGTTTCCCTACCGCACTGGCCAGCACCATCGGGCTGATCATGGCCAGCCCCGTGATCCTCACCGCGACCATGGGCTTCGGGATTGGCGGCGGTGCGTTCGCCATCGCTATGGTCATTGCCGCGCTGATGATGCTGGCACAGTCCACCACCTTCGCCGAGGCGGCCTCGATCCTGCCGACGACCGGCTCGGTGTACGACTACATCAACTGCGGCATGGGCCGTTTCTTCGCCATCACCGGGACCTTGTCGGCCTACCTGATCGTGCATGTGTTCGCCGGCACCGCCGAAACCATTCTCTCGGGGGTGATGGCACTGGTGAACTTCGAGCACCTCAATACCTTGGCCGAGTCCGCCGGTGGTTCGTGGTTGCTGGGGGTGTGTTTCGTGCTGGCGTTCGCGGTGCTCAATGCCTTTGGCATCAGTGCCTTCAGCCGTGCAGAGGTGATCCTGACCTTCGGCATGTGGACCACCCTGATGGTGTTTGGTGTGCTGGGCCTGATCGCCGCGCCTGCGGTGACGCTGGAGGGGCCGTTCGGTGCATCGCTGGTGGGCACCGACCTGATGACCATCCTCTCACTGATCGGCATGGCGATGTTCATGTTCGTGGGCTGCGAATTCGTCACACCCCTGGCGCCGGAGTTGCGCCGCTCGGCCTGGGTGCTGCCGCGGGCCATGGCCCTAGGGTTGTTCGGCGTGGCCAGCTGTATGTTCATCTACGGCGCAGCGATGAAGCGTCAGGTCGAGAACGTGCTGCTCGATGCCGCCACCGGCGTGCACTTGCTCGACACGCCCATGGCTATCCCGCGCTTCGCCGAGCAGGTGATGGGCGATATCGGGCCGGTATGGCTGGGGATCGGTTTCCTGTTTGCGGGCGCTGCTACCATCAACACGCTGATGGCTGGGGTGCCACGCATCCTCTACGGTATGGCCGTCGACGGCGCGCTGCCCAAGGTCTTTGCCTACTTGCACCCGCGCTTCAAGACGCCGCTGCTGTGCATCCTGGTGGTGGCGCTGATTCCGTGCCTGCATGCCTGGTACTTGGGCGGCAACCCGGACAACATCTTGCACCTGGTCCTGGCAGCGGTCTGTGCCTGGAGTACCGCCTACCTTCTGGTCACCGTGTCGGTGGTGATCCTGCGTATCCGCCGCCCGGACCTGCCGCGCGCCTATCGCTCGCCGCTGTTCCCGTTGCCACAGATCGTCTCCAGCGCCGGCATCCTGATTGGCATGGCCTTCATCACCCCGCCTGGCATGAACCCGGCCGATATCTATGTGCCCTTCGCCATCATGCTCGCAGGCACCGCCACCTACGCGTTGTTCTGGACCCTGGTGGTGCAGAAGGTCAATCCGTTCAAGCCGGCGCGTGTCGAGGATGTGCTGCGCAAAGAGTTCGCCGCCGAGCCAGGCCATGCCGTGGAGCGTACCCAGCATGATCAGACGTTTGCGTGAGCGCCTGCTGGCGCCTCGCGCGCCGGCTGGTTACCGACCTGGGGTGACCCTCGGGCACCTGGCGCGCAACCTCGGGCCACTGCCGATGCTGCGCCGCGAAGCGGCGGTGGGCACGCTCCAGGCTCAGGGCTGGAGCGCTGAGGTGCGCGAGTGTGTTGAGGCGCACTTGCTGATGCACGTGGTCAGCTGTGAGTTCCGCGTGCAGATGCCTGCCCTGCAACAGGGCGATGTGCGCTTGGTGTTGCGTCATACCGGTGCGATTCGCCGCACCGGCGTGAGCTGCGTGCGGCGTGGTGGCGATGCGCAGCGCTTCACCCAAGTCCGCGAGGCCCTGCTGGGCGATGCGGCCCTGTTGGCTGCCCTGATGCCTCTGGACTTCAAGCGTCTGACCCTGGAGTGTCGCGACGGCCAGTGGTCGCTGGCGCTGGAGCACATGGGTGGCAGTGAGGTGGTCAACCGCATGCCGGCGTTTCGGCGCTATATCCAGATCAGCCCATCGCAGCGCGAGCATCTGCTAGCCAGTCTGGGGTTGTTCAGCGAAAGACTGCAACGTATCTGACACTTTCTGGCACATCCCTTGCTGCTGTTCTCGGCGTACAGATGACAGTTGTGTGCACATTGTTAACATGTTATCAATGGGTGCATAACAACAACTCACGCGTCGAGGGCAGCCATGCTTCTTCAACAACCCGACCGTCAAGGGCTCGAACGTTGGACCCAGGCCATGCAGCAGATCTGCGGCCGTTTCGAGACCCAGCTTGCCTCCAATCATTCGTTGTTCATCGGTGAGGTGTCCGCCTGCACGCGCGCAGGCCTGCCGGTCGCCAGCCTGCGCACCAACGCCGGCAAGATCCGCCGTCTGGGCGAGAACCCCGCGCTGGATGACGATCAGCACTGTTTTCTGGTCAGCCAGCGTACCGGCCATTCGAGCATCGCTCAGGGCGGTACGCGTATTAGCCTGGCGCCGGGCGAGTTGCTGTTGATGGATTCGGTCGGGCAATGCGAAATCCTCCCCAATGGCCTGATCGAGCATGTGTCGCTGGCCTTGCCGCGCGAGCAAGTGCGCAAGCATGTGCAAGGCAGCGGTGCGATGTTCGGCAAGATATCCTCGAGCAATGCCTGTGGGCGCATGCTGCACATGCTGATGGATCAGTTGTGCAAGGAGGGGAGCGGCAATGACGACGGCGTCCAGGGCGAAGCCTTGCAGAGCGCGTTCATGGCGTTGCTGGAGCCAGGATTCGAGCGCGGTGACGCCGATGCGTGCAACCTGGGGATGCTCAGCGGTGCCCAGCTGCGTGGCTATGTGCAGCGGGTAATCGATGAATCGCTCTCACAGCCAGGGCTGACCCCGGCAAGCCTGGCGGGGCGGCTGAACATCTCGGTACGTCAACTGTACCGCTTGTTCGAAGAGCAGGGCGACAGCGTGTGCAGGTATATCCAGCGTGCGCGCCTACAGCGCAGCGCCGACGATCTGGCCAACCCGTTCTTCAGGAGCGAGTCGATCACCTCGATCGCCTACAAATGGGGGTTCACCGACTCGGCGCATTTCAGCCGTTCGTTCAAGAAGCAGTTCGAGCAGTCGCCCAAGGACTTCCGGGCGCAGGCGATAGCCTGAAATGCCACATCGCAGGCTGCAACCCGCGCATGCTGCTTAAGGCGTGGGTGAGGCCTGCGATGTGCTGAGGCAAGGCTTGAGGCGTCGTGCTGTGTTCAAGCCTTGTGCTGCGAAGGGAGTACCGCGGTTGCCGTCTCAGGCGACAGCCAGGTAGTGCTTGACGAACGACTCGCTCAGCACTTCCCACAGCACCGGGGTGCCCTTGGTGACGAACCACGCATCACCGGCTTTGTAGCGGGTGACTTGGCCGGTGGATTCGTCGGTCAGCTGGATCTCTCCGGTGACAATGACTGCTTGTTCATCGAACGGATAGACCATGCGGAATATGCCACGGGTGGTGCCGAAGTAGGCGCTGCTGACCGCATCGGTCGGTGCGCCGTAGGTCATCTTGCCGTAGCACTTGAGTTCGCCTTCTAGGATGGTCGAGCCCAGGTCGGCAACGGTGCCCCAGGCATCGAGTTCGGACAGTTGGATGCCTTGTCTGGCGGCGGTAAGGGTCATGGCAGTTCTCCAGTGGGTGGGTGAAGGTTCAACGACGGCCGTTGAAGTAGCCCGAGAGCTGGTGCACGGTCTTGCCGGCGGTCAGCAGCAACGGGCGCAAGTGATCCTTGCCAAAGATTCGCGCATGCTTGACCGAGCGGATCAGCTCGTAGCGCGCTGAGCCTTGGTGCATGCCTTCGGCGAGGATCTTGCAAATGATGTGGCTGGGGGTGACGCCAAAGCCCGAGTAGCCCTGTACGTAGAAAGCGTTGGGGCGGTTGCTCAAGGTGCCGATCTGCGGGAACAGGTTGGCACTGGTGGCCATCGGCCCGCCCCAGGCCAGGTCGATGCGCACATCCTTGAGGTACGGGAAGATCTTCAGCATCAGGGCGCGGTTCCAGGCTTTCAGGTCCAGGGGAATGCGCTCGATGAACGGGGTGGCAGCGCCGAACAGCAGGCGGTTCTCGCGTGTTACCCGGTAGTAGTCGATGACCGGGCGGATATCACTGTAGGCGCCGCGAATCGGGCTGATACGCTGGATCAGCTCATCTGGCAGCGGCTCAGTCATCATCTGGAAGGCGTAGGTGTTGATGGTGCGCGCATGCAGCTCGGGCTCCAGCTTGTTGAGGAAGCTGTCGCAGGCCCACAGCAGCTTGCTGGCGCGCACCGAGCCGCGCCCGGTACGCACGTGGATGCGTTCGCCATACGTCACCTCCAGCGCCGGGCTGTGTTCGAAGATCCGCGCACCGTGCCCGACCAGCGCCTGGGCCTCGCCGAGCAGCAGGTTGAGCGAGTGTACGTGGCCGCCGCCCATGTGCAGCAAAGCACTGCTGTAGGCGTCGCTGCCGATGATCTGGCGTACCTCCGATCCTCCGAGGAAGCGAATCTCGTCGCGTGGGTTGATTGCCTTGAAGTCTTTTTCCCAGGCCCGCAAGGTCTTTTCCTGGCGGCGGTTGAAGCCCATGTAGCCATAGCCGTGGCAGAAGTCGGCATCGATCGCGTAGCGGGCGATACGCTCCTTGATGATGCCGGCGCCCAGCTCGCTGATCTCGAAGATCTGTTTCAGGCCCTGCTCGCCGACGCTGTGCCTGATTTTCTCCAGGTCGTGGCCGATACCCGCCATGATCTGCCCACCATTGCGCCCGGTGCCGCCGAAACCCAGGTAGCGGGCTTCGAGCACGACGACATTGGTAATGCCTTGCTCTGCCAGCTCCAGCGCGGTGTTGATGCCTGAGAAACCGCCGCCGATAACCACGACATCGGCGTCGATGTCGTGCTCCAGGGTGGGGAAGCTCAGGTTGTATTTCTTGGTGGCCGTGTAGTAGGTCGGGGTTTCGGTGGTGATCATGACGCTGCCTGCTGAATGGGAAGTGTGGTGGGGCCGTTACGGTCGACGTGTCCACGCAGGCCATTGAGCGCCTAACGATGGGTAGGTGTCTTGCCCAAGCCTGCCATGATGATTGACTAGCCTGCCAGCACTGGATCCAGCTAACAGGCTTGACGTTGGCAGAAGACTTGGTAATCATGCCGTTCATGAATATGTTAATCAATCGGTCGCGCTATTACCGCTACGCCACCTCTAACTGAGGCGGTCGTTGCGCTGTGCACGTCTACCGCCCGAGGCGGCCGGACGTGGGTCTCGCTCCTTGGGCCTTCACACCCAGGAGTCACCATGAACGATCCACACAACGACCTGCTCGGTCATCTACAAGCCCGCGGTTTCGTCCACCAGAGCACCGACCTCGACGGCCTGCGCGCGCACCTTGCGCAGGGACCACGTACCGTCTACCTGGGCTTCGATGCCACCGCCGATAGCCTGCATGTGGGGCATTTGCAGGGCCTGATGCTGATGCGTTGGCTGCAAAAGGCCGGGCATCGGCCGATTCTGCTGATCGGCGGCGCCACGACCCGTATCGGCGACCCGAGCTTTCGCGACGAGAGCCGTCCGATCCTCAAGCCCGCACAGATCCAGGCCAATATAGACGGTATCACGCGCACATTCGGCCGCTACCTGCACCTGGGCGAGGGCGCAGGACGGGTGGTCGACAACGCCGAGTGGCTCGACGGCATTGGCTACCTGGCCTTTCTCGACCAGGTTGGCCGTTACTTCTCGATCAACCGCCTGCTGACCTTCGATGCCGTGCGCCAGCGCCTGGATCGAGAGCATTCGCTGTCGTTCCTGGAGTTCGGCTATACCTTGCTGCAAGCCCACGACTTCACTGAACTGGCGCGCCAGTACGATTGCACCGTGCAGCTGGGCGGGGCGGATCAATGGGCCAATATCATCAATGGTGTGGAGCTGGCCCGGCGGCGCGACCAGCGCCAGTTGTTCGGCCTGACCATGCCCCTGTTGACCAGCAGCGACGGCAAGAAGATGGGTAAGTCGGTCAACGGCGCGGTGTGGCTGGACGAGCGGCGTCTACCGAGCTTCGATTTCTGGCAGTTCTGGCGCAATTGCGATGACCGCGATGTGTCGCGCTTCCTGGCGCTGTTCACCGAACTGTCGTTGACACGTATCGCCGAACTCTGTGCCGAAGGCGGTGCGGCGCTGAACCAGGCCAAGACCTTGCTGGCTGACCACGTCACGGCCCTGGCCCACGGTGCCGAGGCTGCGCGCCAAGCCCGCGAGGCGGCCAGCGGTGTGTTCGGCGCAGGCGAGGCTGGTGGCTTGACCACCCTGACCTTGGCACGCGCCAGCGTTCACGCGGCAAGCCTGGCCGAAGTGCTTGTGCAGGCCGGCTTGCAAACCTCGCGCGGCGCCGCCAGGCGCCTGGCAGAAGGCGGCGGACTGCGCCTGGATGGCGAGGTGGTGACATCAGTGGACGCGCCGCTGCCAGCCGACCGGCAACGCTGGCGCGTCAGCCTGGGCAAGAAACGCCACTACCAGCTGGTGCTCGAATAGCCGCGTACTGGGCAGATGGTTAATGTATTAATGAGCGCGTGCTGGCATACTCGCCAGCACGCTTTTTGTCCACGATGTCCAGGTACGCATGACCACTCCAAGACCTTCTCTCACGCTCACCTTGCTGCAAGCGCGCGAAGCCACCATGGCGTTCTTCCGCCCGGCCCTGAACGCCCACGACCTTACCGAGCAGCAGTGGCGCGTGATCCGTATCCTGCGCCAGCAAGGTGAGCTGGAGAGCCATCAGTTGGCCGAGTTGGCGTGCATCCTCAAGCCCAGCATGAGTGGCGTGCTCAAGCGCCTGGAGCGCGATGGCATCGTGGCGCGGCGCAAATCCAGCGAAGACCAGCGGCGGGTGTTCATCAACCTGACGGTCAAGGGCCAGCAGGCGTTCCTGGCCATGAGCGAAGAGATGGGCCGCAATTACGAGAAGATCCTCAGCCAGTTCGGCGAGGACAAGCTCGAACAACTGATGCAGTTACTCAACGAAATGAAGCGGATCAAGCCCTGAGGCTGCTCAGGGGTTGAGCGACAACGAGTCGTCGAGGATCTTCAGCAGCGACGCTGCACGCCGGGCGTAAACTGACGGGTCTGCATACATCAGCTCCACGTGCAAGCTGTCGATGATGCCCAGGTAGGCATCGGCATACATTTCCAGCCGCGTACCGCCGTTGTCGGCCCAGCGGTAGCGGGCGCGCAGTGCTTGGCAGAAGCCTTCGCGCACACCGTCCAGATAACGCTCGAACGCCGAAGTGACGATGGGCTTGATGTCGGCCGGTGGCAGGAAGGCTGTGCGCAGAACGAAGCGCAGGTTGGCCGAAGCCTGGTAACGCTCGGCCAGGTGCAGCACGAGCCAGTGCCCTGGGGCAATCGAGGCGGCCGCCTCATGTCCGAAGGCCGCTTCGACGAAGGCTGTCTCATGCGCCAGGGCGCGCTGGTAGGTCGCCACGAACAACGCGTCCTTGTTGGCAAAATGCGCATACAACGACGCCTTGCGCATGCCCGCCAGCTGAGCGACTTCGGTGAGCGACGAGGCGTCGTAGCCATGATCGGCAAAGTGCTCGACGGCGGCATCGCATACCCGTGCGGCAGAGGGGGAAAGCGCTTTCAACAACGTCACTCCTGCTGAGCGCGCAGGCCTGCGCGCGAATCGAGGGGCGATTGTGGTTGCCTGCGCGGCAGCGGTCAAATAGCTGGTGTGCTGCCCCATGGAAAGTACAATTTTCTCCTCGGAACGTGCATTTCTCGGCCTGTTCCGACGCCACATACTGAACGTGTCATCGAGATTTCTCGGCAGTCCCAGCCTCATCTGGCCTGCACGTTGACTATCCAACAATAACGAGACCGTTCATGAAAAAGCCCAATCCCTTGCTGGAAGACCTCAAGGCGATCCTGCCGACCATCGCCGCCAACGCTGCCGGTGCAGAACAGCAGCGCAGTGTGCCCGCCGAGAACATCGCCCTGCTCAAAGGCATTGGCCTGCACCGCGCGTTCCTGCCCAAGCCTTACGGTGGCCTTGAGATGTCCCTGCCGCAGTTCGCCCAGTGCATCGCCGTGCTGGCTGGTGCGTGTGCCAGCACTGCCTGGGCCATGAGCCTGCTGTGCACCCACAGCCACCAGATGGCGATGTTCCCGGCCAAGCTGCAACAGGACGTGTGGGGCGATGACCCGGATGCCACGGCCAGCAGCAGTATCGCGCCGTTCGGCCGTACCGAAGAGGTCGAAGGTGGCGTGCGCTTCAGCGGCGAGATGGGCTGGAGCAGCGGTTGCGATCACGCCGAGTGGGCGATCCTGGGGTTTCGACGCAAGAATGCCGAAGGCAGCCAGGATTACTGCTTCGCCATCCTGCCGCGCAGCGACTACGAGATCCGCGACGACTGGTACGCCGTCGGCATGCGCGGCAGCGGCAGCAAGACCTTGATCGTGCGCGATGCGTTCGTCCCCGAGCACCGCATCCAGAAAGCCAAGGACATGATGGAAGGCCAGTCGGCAGGTTTTGGCTTGTACCCCGATAGCCAGATCTTCTTCGCCCCTTACCGCCCGTACTTCGCCAGTGGTTTCTCCACCGTCAGCCTCGGGGTTGCCGAGCGCATGCTCGAGGTGTTCCGCGAAAAGACCCGCAACCGCGTTCGTGCCTACACCGGTGCTGCCGTTGGGGCTGCCACGCCGGCCTTGATGCGTCTGGCCGAGTCCACCCATCAAGTGGCCGCCGCCCGCGCCCTGCTGGAAAAAAGCTGGGACGAAATCGCCGCGTACAGCGAACGCCACGAATACCCCTCCCGCGCCATCTTGGCGTTCTGGCGTACCAACCAGGGCTATGCCGTGAAAATGTGCATTCAGGCGGTCGATCGCCTGATGGAGGCGGCCGGCGGTGGCGCCTGGTTCGAAAGCAACGAGATGCAGCGCCTGTTCCGGGACTCGCACATGACTGGCGCGCATGCCTACACCGACTATGACGTCTGCGCGCAGATCCTGGGCCGTGAGCTGATGGGCCTGGAGCCCGATCCAGCGATGGTCTGAGCCGCCTGATCCACCCCAACCACAACAACAATCAGGGCAGGCCCTTGGCCTGCCTGGGAGTCCTGCATGTCCAACCAAACCGTCACTGCCCAGGCATTCGATAGCCGGGCCTTTCGCCGCGCCCTGGGAAATTTCGCCACCGGTGTCACTGTGGTCACCGCCGCAGGCCCTAGCGGGCGCAAGGTGGGGGTTACCGCCAACAGCTTCAACTCGGTGTCGCTCGACCCAGCGTTGATTTTGTGGAGCATCGACAAACGTTCCACCAGCCATGAGGTGTTCGAAGAGGCTTCGCACTTTGCCGTGAACATCCTGGCGGCTGACCAGATCGATCTGTCGAATAACTTCGCCCGCCCGAAGGAAGATCGCTTTGCCGGTATCGACTTCGAACCCGGTGTCGGCGGTGCGCCGCTGTTCGCCGATTGCGCGGCGCGCTTCGAGTGCGAGAAGTTCCAGCAGCTCGATGGCGGAGATCACTGGATCCTGGTCGGCAAGGTGGTGGCCTTCGATGATTTCGGACGTTCGCCGCTGCTCTATCATCAGGGTGCCTACTCGATGGTGCTGCCGCATACCCGCATGACCCAACGCGCCGAAGGGCATGCGCCGAGCAGCCATTTCCAGGGGCGCTTGCAGCACAACCTGTACTATCTGATGACCCAGGCGCTGCGCGCTTACCAGGCTGACTACCAGCCACGCCAGCTGTGCACCGGCCTGCGCACCAGCGAAGCGCGCATGCTGATGGTGCTGGAGAACGATGCCGGGCTGAGCCTGAACGAGGTGCAGCGCGAAGTTGCGATGCCGGTGCGGGAAATCGAAGAGGCGGTTGCCAACCTCAAGCGCAAGGGCCTGATTGCCGATGACGACGGTCGCGTGCGCTTGTCTGTAAAAGGTGTGGATGAAACCGAAGCGCTGTGGAGCATCGCCCGCGAGCAGCAGGACAAGGTGTTCGGCCAGTTCAGCGCCGAGCAGTTGGAAACCTTCAAGACGGTGCTCAAGGCGATCATCCAGATGTAGCTAAAACGACGCCCCTAGACGTCAAGCCAATTGGGGCCGCGCTGCGGCCCCGATCATTTAGCGGCGAAAGGTTAACTGACGGGTATACCCTAGGCGCTGTTGTGGTATCCCTGCCAGGTCTGCCCCAGCAGCGGGCAAGCCCGCTTCCACCCGCGACTGCACAGCGTCAGTAGACGCCTCCTGCCGGGTTGATACTGGCGGGCGCATCCTTGAATTTGCCCACCAGGCCTTGCAGCCCGCGCATCAGCACGGTGGTATCCACCCCGACTGCCACGAACGCCGCACCTAGCTCGATGTAGCGCCGCGCCAGCTTCTCGTCGGCGCTGAGGATCCCGGCCGCCTTGCCGGCCTTGACGATGCGCACGATGGCATCCTCGATGGCCGCTTGCACCTCGGGATGCCCGGGGTTGCCACGTTGGCCCATGGCCGCACTGAGGTCGGCCGGGCCGATGAATACGCCGTCGACGCCCTCGACCGCGACGATATCGTCCAGGTTGGTCAGACCCTGTATGTTCTCGATTTGCACCAGCAGGCACATTTGCTCGTCGGCCTGGTCGAGGTAGCCGGGGATGCTATTCCAGCGCGAGGCACGCGCCAGGGCGCTGCCCACGCCGCGCACTCCCTTGGGCGGGTACTGCATGGCGCGCACCAGCTGACGGGCCTGCTCGGCACTTTCCACCATCGGCACTAGCAGCGTCTGCGCGCCAATGTCCAGCACTTGCTTGATCAGCGCGGTGTCGCCGATCACCGGGCGAATGACCGGCTGGCTGGGATAGGGCGCCACGGCCTGCAACTGCGCGAGCATCCCGCGCAGGTCGTTGGGTGCGTGTTCGCCGTCGATCAGCAGCCAGTCGAAGCCAGCATTGGCGGCGAGTTCGGCGCAGTAAGCATCCGCCAGCCCCAGCCACAGGCCGATCTGCGGGGTGCCGCTGCGCAGGCGTTGTTTGAAACGATTGATAGGCATGTCCATGTGCGGCTCCTCAGACGAAACGGCAGGCAATCGAGCCGAGCAGGTCGTAGTCGACATGGAAGGTATCGCCAGGGCGCGCAGCGACCGGCCGGGTGAACGAGCCGCCGAGGATGATCTGGCCCGGTTGCAGGGTGACGTCGTAGGCCGCCAGCTTGTTGGCCAGCCACGCCACGCCCTTGGCCGGGTGGTTGAGCACGGCGGCGCTGACCCCGGACTCCTCGATCACGCCGTTGCGATACAGCACGGCCGGCACTTTGCGCAGGTCGATCTCGGTTGGGCGCACGGCACGTCCACCCATCACCACGCCGGCGTTGGCGGCGTTGTCGGAGATGGTGTCGAACACCTTGCGGGTGGCTTGGGTCTGCGGGTCGACCTGCTGGATACGGGCATCGATGATCTCCAGTGCCGGGATTACCCATTCGGTGGCGTCCAGCACATCGAACACGGTGACGTTGGGGCCCTTGAGCGGCTTGCCAAGGATGAACGCCAGCTCCACTTCAACACGCGGCACGATGAAACGCTCGAACGGGATGTCGCTGCCTTCCTCGAACAGCATGTCGTCCAGCAGTGCGCCGTAGTCGGGCTCGGTGATGTTCGACGACACCTGCATGGCGCGCGAGGTCAGGCCGATCTTGTGGCCCACCAGCTTGCGCCCGTTGGCGATTTTCTTTGCGACCCAGGCGCGCTGGATGGCGTAGGCGTCTTCGATGGTGATGCTTGGGTGGTCCAGCGAGAACTGGCGCACTTGCTCGCGGGAGCGTTCGGCCTGGTCGAGGCGCTCGGCCGCTTGCTGTATGAAGGCGTTATCAAGCATGGTCAAAGTCTCAAAGTTCAGGGATTGACGAGGGCGGCCCGGGTGCGCAGCACCAGCAGGCCACCGAGGGTGATGAATACGGCCAGGGCGAACAGCGCCAGGCTTGCGCTCTGGGTGGTATCGCGCACCCAGCCGATGAAGTAGGGCGCGGCGAACGACGCGACGCTGCCCAGCGAACTGATCAGGGCGATGCCCGCCGCTTGCGTGCGGTCATTCAGAAAGGCCGGCGGCAGTTGCCAGAACATCGGCAGGGCCGTGCTTGCGCCCATGCCCGCCAGTACCAATCCTGCCAGCACGGGCCAGGGTTGCTGCGGTGCGATGCCGGCAACCGCGATGCCGGTGGCGGCCATCAACAAGGGGATGCACAGGTGCCAGCGGCGCTCGCGATGGCGGTCCGAGGAGCGTCCGCAGGCCAGCATGAACACGCACCCGGCCAGGTACGGCAGTGCGCTGAGCAAGCCGACGCTGGCATCGCTGCCGATGCCAGCGCCGTGAATCAGGCTGGGCATCCAGAAGGCCAGGGTGTTGACTGCCAGCATCACGGCGCAGTACACCGCCACCAGCAGCCAGATCGCCGGGCTTCTCACGATCCCGCCCAGGGAGGTCACGCTTTTGCGTTGCTCCTCCTGGCCGAACTGGGCCCGCAGCGCGGCTTTCTGGCGATCGTCCAGCCACTGCACCTGTTCGAAACGCTCCGGCAGTGCAGCCAGCACCACCAGGCCCAGCAGCACTACGGGCGCGCCTTCGAGCAGGAACATCCATTGCCAGCCACGCAGCCCGGCGCTGTCGTGCAGGAAGGTCAGTATGGCGCCGGACAACGGCCCGCCTATAACCCCGGCCAGCGGTACGGCAATCGCGAAAAGCGCGGTGACCTGTGCGCGCCGGCCCGATGGATACCAGCGATTGAGGTACACCAGGATGCCGGGGAAGAAGCCGGCTTCCGCCGCGCCCAAGGCAAAGCGCAGCAGGTAGAAGGCGCTGCTGCTGTCAATCAGCAGCATGGCGCTCGACAGCGTGCCCCAGACCACCATCAGGCTGGCGATCCAGCGGCGTGGACCGAGGCGTTCAAGCATCAGGTTGCTGGGCACGCCGAATAGCGCGTAGGCGATGAAGAACAACCCGGCGCCCAGCCCGTAGACCGTATCGGACAAGTGCAGGTCCTGGCTCATCTGGGTCTTGGCGAAGCCGATGTTGATCCGGTCGAGGTGGGCGAACAAATAGCACACCAGCAGCAGCGGCATCAGCCGCCAGGTGACCGTGCGATGAATGCTGTCGGCCAATTCGGCCTGGCCAGGCGCGGCATGTTCCAGAGTGCTCATGATTTTTTTGTACTTGTTGTGTGATGAGGCGAGGGTTGCCCGGTTTCAGGCCGGGCGGTTGAACAACGGGTGCAAGGTGCTGTGCTTGGCGTCGTAGACCTGTTGGTTGCTTTCGTCGATCTGCACGGTGATGCCGATCGGGCGTTGTTGCAGTAGCGGGTCGAGGTGGCGCTTGAGCACTTGTAGCAACTGATCGCCGACTTGCTGGTGCACCTCGGCGCTGCGTCCGCTGGCCATGCGCAGGTTGGCGTACAAGAAGCCGTAGTCGCCCTTGCCGTCGGCCACTGCGCAGTGGGCGGCCGGGTAGGCCAGCACGCGGGTGCCGCCTGTGGGAAACACCGCCTTGCCGCTGGTGTCGCGTTGTTCGAGCATGCTGTCGGCCAGGGCCCGGCACAGGCCGGGGAGGTCGGCGTCGGTTTCCAGGTCAGGGGTGTAGAGCAGGACCAGGTGTGGCATCGGGAACTCCTCGTTGCAATGGCGCCCGGCCGCGTCAAACTGGCCGGGCGGGAAGGTCACAGGCGGCTGCTGGAAAGCACCTGCCCAGGGTGGGCGGCCTGCGCGGGCGGAATGCCCGAGCCGTCCTGGGGCGTGACGGGGAAGATGGCGTTGATTTGCCCCGTGCCGGAGGAGCCGAAATAGGGCGTCACCACCTCGGCCTTGGCGTCGTACTTCGACCAGCCCAGTACGCCTAGCAGCATCGCGGTATCGTGCATGAAGCCCTCGCCGTGGCCCTTGGCCGCGTACTCCGGGAGCATGCGGCAGAACGCATCCCATTCGGCGTTCTCCCACATCTGCACCACGCGCTGGTCGAGGGTTTCCAGGAACGGGCTCCAGATCTTGGTGGCGTAGTCTGGTGCTTGGCCGTTCTGGGCGAAACGGTGGGACAGCGAGCCGCTGGCGAGGAACGCCACGGTGCCGTCGTAGTGATCCTCCACGGCTTTGCGCATCGCCCAGCCCAGGCGTGCGCTGTCGGCCAGGTAGTGCGAGGTGCACAGCGCCGAAACCGAGATCACCTTGAAGTGCTGGTCCTGGTTCATGTAGCGCATCGGCACCAAGGTGCCGTACTCGGGGCCCAGGGTGGTGGCGTGGTGGGCCATGGTCTCGACGTCGAAGCGGTTGCACGCCTCGCCCAGGATCAGCCCCAGTTCCTTGTTGCCGGGGAAGGCATAGGCCATGTTGCTGATGAAGTGCGGCAGTTCGTTGGAGGTGTAGACCCCCTCGAAATGCTCGCCGCACAGAATGTGGTAGTTGGCATTGACCAGCCAGTGGGTATCGAACACCACGATGGTGTCGACGCCCAGCTCACGGCAGCGGCGGCTGATCTCATGGTGGCCGTCGATGGCGGCCTGGCGAAAGCCCTGGCGCGGGCCGGGCAGCTCGGACAGGTACATGGACGGTACGTGGGTGATCTTGGCAGCGAGAGCGACTTTGCCCATGGCAATCTCCGTTCAAAGGATGTTGTTATAAAACGCAGACGAGGTCCCTGCAGGAGCGGGTTCACCCGCGAAGAGGCCAGCGCGATGGTCCGACACTCCGGTAAACCCGCCCCCACAGGACTTATCGCCCGGGCGAAATAGCGTCAAACCCCCCAGCGCGGAATGTGATGGCTGCCCATGGAAATGCACACGTTCTTGATCTCGGCAAACACCTCGAAGCTGTATTGTCCACCTTCGCGGCCGGTACCGGAGCCTTTCACGCCGCCGAATGGCTGGCGCAGGTCGCGTACGTTCTGGCTGTTGATAAACACCATGCCGGCCTCGATGCCACGGGCCAGGCGGTGGGCCTTGCCGATGTCCTGGGTCCAGATGTACGAGGCCAGGCCATATTCGGTGTCGTTGGCCAGTTGCAGGGCTTCGGCCTCGTCCTTGAACGGGATCAGGCATACCACCGGGCCGAAGATCTCTTCCTGGGCGATGCGCATCTTGTTGTTCACGTCAGCGAACACCGTAGGCTGAATGAACTGCCCCTTGGCCAGGTGCGCCGGCAGGTTGGCCGGGCGCTCCAGGCCACCCGCGACCAGGCGCGCGCCTTCTTCCATGCCGATCTTGATGTAGCCCGTCACCTTGTCGTAGTGGGCCTGAGTGATCATCGAGCCTACTTGAGTCTTCGGATCGGTAGGGTCACCAACAATCAGGCGTTTGGCGCGGGCTGCAAAGGTTTCGACGAACTGCGCGTACACGCTTTCCTGGATGAAGATGCGGCTGCCGGCAGTGCAGCGCTCGCCGTTGAGCGAGAAGATGGTGAACAGCGCGGCGTCCAGGGCGCGGTCCAAGTCGGCGTCTTCGAAGATCACTACTGGCGACTTGCCGCCCAGTTCCATCGAGTACTTTTTAAGGCCCGCGGTCTGCATGATCTTGCGCCCGGTGGCGGTGCCGCCGGTGAAGGAGATCGCGCGAACGTCCGGGTGACGCACCAGGGCGTCGCCCGCGGTGGCACCGTAACCCTGAATCACGTTGAGCACGCCATTCGGGATGCCGGCCTCGACCGCCAGGCGGCCCAGTTCGTTGGCGGTCAGCGGCGACAGCTCGCTCATTTTCAGCACCGCCGTGTTACCCAGCGCCAGGCACGGCGCGGTCTTCCAGGTGGCGGTCATGAACGGCACGTTCCACGGGCTGACCAAGCCACACACGCCCACCGGCTGGTAGAGGGTGTAGTTGAGCATCTGGTCGTCGACCGGGTAAGTGTGGCCATCCATGCGCGTGCAGACTTCGGCGAAGAAGTCGAAGTTATGCGAGGCACGCGGGATCAGTACGTTCTTGGTCTGGTGGATCGGCAGGCCGGTGTCGAGAGTCTCCAGTTCCGCCAGTTTCGGCACGTTCTGGTCGATCAGCTCACCGAGCTTGCGCATCAGCCGCGCACGTTCCTTGGCGGGCGTGTTGGCCCACTTGGGGAACGCTTCTTTTGCTGCTGCCACAGCCTGCGCCACTTCCTCGGCGCCGCCGCTGGCGACTTCGCAGATGGCCTCGCCGGTGGCTGGGTTGTAGTTGACGAAGGTGTCTTTACTCTCGACCTCACGGCCGTTGATCCAGTGCTTGATCATGCTGCTCATGCCTTGTTGTTCTTGAAGAAATCAGCTTCGCTGACGATCCGGTTGACCAGCCGACCGACACCTTCCACTTCCACCACCACTTCATCGCCCGGCACTACGTCGGCCAGGCCTTCCGGCGTGCCGGTGGCGATCATGTCGCCCGGTTGCAGGGTCATGAAGCTGGAGAAGTATTCGATCAGGTGCGGGATGTCGAAGATCATGTCCGCGGTGGTGCCTTCCTGGGTCAGCTCACCGTTGATCCAGGTGCGCAGCTTGAGGTTGCTGACATCCGGCACATCGGCGGCATCGACGATCCACGGGCCGACCGGGGTGGTGGCGTCACGGTTCTTCACGCGCAGGTTGGGGCGGTAGTAGTTTTCGAGGTAGTCGCGGATGGCGTAGTCGTTGCACACGGTATAGCCGGCGACATACTCCAGGGCGTGCTCGCGCTTGACGTTCTTGGCCGGCTTGCCGATGACCGCAACCAGCTCGCACTCGTAGTGCATGTACTTGACGTTGTCCGGGCGCCAGGTGACCTGGTCATGGCCGGTGTAGGTGCCCGGCGACTTGATGAACGCCAGCGGCTCGGTGGGTGGCGCGAACGCCAGTTCACGGGCGTGGTCGGCGTAGTTCAGGCCCAGGGCGAACATGCTGCCGTTGGCCGGTGGCAGCCACTGGAACTGACCGTCGGCCAGCAGGCGGCCATCGGCCAGGCGTACCTGGTTGTCGTGCTCGACGGTGACGGCGTGATCGCAACCTTCGAAACGGATACGGGCGTGTTTCATGCGGGCTCTCCGGGCTCGGCGACGATGGTGTTGGCCAGGCGGCCAAGGCCTGTGATCTGCACTTCGACGTGATCGCCTGGTTTGACATCGACACGCCCCTCCGGGGTGCCGGTGATCAAGACGTCGCCGGCGTGCAGGGTCATGAACTCGCTGAGTTCGGCAATCAGTTGGGGAATGCTTCGTACCAGGTTGGCCGTGGTGTTTTCCTGCACCACCACACCGTTGACGGTGAGGGTCAGGATCAGCTGGTGCGGGTCGGTGATGGCCGACACCGGCACCAGTTTCGGGCCGATGGCGCAAAAGCCGTCACGGCACTTAGCCTTGACGGCCGGGCGGTAGTAGCTGTCCTCAGGCAGGCTGTATTCGTTGACGATGGTGTAGCCGGCCACGTGGGCCAGAGCATCGGCCTCGCTGACCCGGCTGGCATCCTTGCCGATCACCACGCCCAGCGCGGGGCCCGGTTGCAGTCGCTCGCCTGCCGGATGGACCACGTCGGCACCGTGGGCGTTGCGGGTGTTCGGGGTCTTGATGAACAGTACCGGCTTGACCGGCGCCTGCTTGTACGGCGGCTGTTCGAACTCAGCCAGACGCTGCTGTAGCAGACCGTTGTAGTTCAGCGCTACGCCGAACACGGTGCCGTTCGCAACGTCATGCAACGCATGGCTCATGCTTTTCTCCTGACGGTGGTGGGCAGCTCGGCTGCCCGGCAAATTCGTTAATGTGTTAATGTTATAGTTAATATGTTAACGATGGTCAAGCGACTCGCTTGTGGTATCTGCCGTGGCAGATGCACCATGGGCCGGGTCAAGCGAACAGTGGACAGGCAGCAATGAACGATCGGCATCCCATTCCGAACATCAACATCGGCCAGGTCTACGATCAGCGCTATAGCGACAGCGAGGTGCACTACGACCGTCTGGGCAACCTTGCCGGGTTTTTCGGTCGCAACATGCCGGTGCATCGGCACGACCGCTTTTTCCAGGTGCATTACGTCAAGTCTGGGACGGTGCGGGTGTACCTGGACGACCAGCAGTTCATCGAGTCGGGGCCGATGTTCTTTCTCACTCCGCCGACCGTGCCCCATTCGTTCGTCACCGAGCCTGACAGCGATGGGCATGTGCTGACTGTGCGCCAGCAACTGGTGTGGCAACTGATCGAGGCCGACGCCAGCCTGCTGCCGGCCGGTGTGCAGGTGCGTCCGGCCTGCGTGGCGCTGGGCAAGTTGCCTGCGGCGTTCATGGCGCCAGCGCGGCGTCTGGAAAGCTGGCTGGAGGCGCTCAGCGAGGAGTTCGCCAGCCTGCATCCAGGACGCGAGGCGGCGCTGCAATCGTTGACCCGCTTGATCATGATCAGCTTGCTGCGGCTGTGCCCTAACTCCCGTGAGGCGACCCCGGCGCGGCACGAGGACCTGAAGATCTTCCACCGCTTCAACGCACTGATCGAGGCGCACTACCTGGCGCACTGGCCGCTGGCGCGCTACGCCGAGCATATCGGTGTGACCGAGGCGCGGCTCAACGATGTCTGCCGGCGTATCGCCGACCTGCCGTCCAAGCAACTGGTGTTGGAGCGGGTCATGCAGGAGGCGCGGCGACTGCTGTTGTTTTCCGGCAGCTCGGTGAACGAGATCTGCTATCGGCTGGGCTTCAAGGACCCGGCTTACTTCAGCCGGTTCTTCACCCGCTACGCGAAACTCACCCCCGGCGAGTACCGTCAGCGGCAGTCGGGATTGCAGTGAATCGGCCACGGTAGGCACCTGCAAGCGTTGTCGTTGTTTGAGCGTGATCCTCGCACCCGAGCGTGCCGGCTTGAATGGGATTTTCGTGGTACAGCTTGTACTTTCCATAGGCTGCGCTGGCGGTTGTCCTGCGGCCTCGATGGCCCTAATCTTGGCCACTGCACAGACCGCACAGGCGTTTCCATGACCAAAACCCAACCTTCGCTGACCTTGAGCCTGTTGCAGGCCAGGGAAGCGGCCATGGCGTTCTTCCGGCCGCTGCTCAATGCACATGAGCTGACCGAGCAGCAGTGGCGGGTGATTCGTATCCTCAGTCAGCAGGGGGAGCTGGAGAGCCACCAGTTGGCGCACCAAGCCTGCATCCTCAAGCCGAGCATGACCGGCGTGCTCGCGCGCCTGGAGCGCGACGGGCTGGTGAGCCGACGCAAGGCCAGCGAGGATCAGCGACGGGTATTCGTCGACCTTACCGAGCGCGGCCATGCGTGTTTCGCCTCGATGCGCGAGGGCATGGAAGCCAACTACCTGAAGATCCAGGCGCAGTTCGGTGAAGAGAAGTTGCAGCAACTGATGGGCTTGCTGAACGAACTCAAACGCATCGCGCCTTAGCGTCGCGGTGGCGGCGGGCATACGCCGCTCAAGCCTTGAAACGCTGGATCAGCCCCTGCTGACGCAGTGCCAGGTCATTGAGTGCATGGCTCAAGGCCGCGCCTTGGCCAGCCTGCTCCGACAGCGTGTTGACGACCGTGCGCACAGCCTCGACGTTGCGGTTGATCTCTTCGGCAACGCTGCTTTGCTGTTCGGCGGCGCAGGCGATCTGCACGTTCATGTCGGTGATCACGCCCACCGCCTGACGGATGTCTCCCAGTACCTGTAGCGCCTGGCGCGTCTGCTCGACGTTGTTCTGCGCCTGCGCGTTGCTGTGCTGCATGGCGGCCGTAACGTCACGGGTGCCTTGGCGCAGGTTGTCGATCACCACGCCAATCTCGTGTACCGACACCTGGGTGCGTTGGGCCAGCCCACGTACCTCGTCGGCCACCACCGCGAAGCCACGCCCGGCATCGCCAGCCCGCGCGGCCTCGATCGCCGCGTTGAGGGCGAGCAGGTTAGTCTGCTGGGCAATCGCGAGGATGACGTCGAGCACCGAGCCGATCTGTTCGCTGCTGCTTGCCAGGCTTTGCAGGCGCTGCATCGCGGCGTGCATGTCGGTCGCCAACGCATCGATGCCTTGGGTGGACTGCTGCAAGACCTGCACCCCGTTGCCGGTGGCTTGCTCGGCGTGGCGTGCGGCATCCGCCGCCTGGGCGGCGCTGTGGGTGGCGCTGTGTGCGCTGGCTGACATTTGTTGCACGGCGGTGGCCATCTGTTCGATTTCCACCACCTGCTGCTGCATGCCCTGGTCGGTCAGGCGCGCAATGCGTTGTGACTGGTCAGCCGTGTCGTGGGTGTCGTGCACCGCCTGTTGTACTTGCGCGATTACCGGTTGCAAGCGATCAAGAAAACGGTCGAATGCATCGCTCAGGCGGCCCAGCTCATCCCGGCGTGGGTAGGCCAGACGCCGGGTCAGATCGCCATCGCCTTCGGCGATGTCATGCAGCCGGCTGGCGACGTGGAGGATCGGGCGGGTCACGCGGCGCGCGGCCCAACCCATCATGACGATGCCTGCCAGCGCCAGCAGCAGGCCCAGCCCCAGCTCCCGACCGAGGCTCTCGAACTGTTGCGCCTGCATGTGCGTCTGCAGCTTCAACACGGGCGCTTCGAGCACCTGCCGCGGGACCGACACCCGAACGCTCCAGGGCTGTGCATCGTCGATCGGTTGCACCGGGACTTGCACGTCAAGCTGCTCAGCGTCGGGCGATGCTTGCCGGTTGGCAAGCGTGCCTACCCGCTGCGGCAGGGCGCTGTCGGCCGCGACCAGGCCGTTGGCGCTGAGTATCGCCAGCGCGCCGTGGCCGTCGTACAGCCCGGCGCTGGCCGCCTGGGCGTTGTTCTGCAAGGCCTGAAGGCTGATGTCTAGGCCCAGCACGCCGAGGACCTGGCCGTCGACGATCAGCGGCACGGTCACGCTGGTGACCAGGGTCGGTGTACCGCTGGAGTCGTCCAGGTACGGCTCCAGTACACAAGCGCGGGCGCTGTGCAGCGAGCAGGTGTAGAACGCATTGGCTGGCGCGCCGCTAGGCCCTGGGGTGTCGTTGCCCAGCAGTGCCTCGTCGCCTGATACCGCTTGCAACTGGCCGGCCTGTGGGCGTAGCCAGTACAGCGTGAAGCGGCCGCTGTCGTTTGCACCGAAGGCCGACTGGCCAACGAACGCCGCATCCTGGCCATCCAGGGCATCGGGTGCGAAGGCAACGAACAGGCCGAGCAGTTCTGGGCGCTCGTCGATCGCCTCGCGCAGGACCTGCACCAGGGTCTGGCGCAAGGCGCGCGAGGCCGCAAGATCCTTACCGGCCTGGGCCCGCAAGTGCAACAGTTGGCGCGCCACACCTTGGGCGAACTCGCGGCTCTGGATGAAGCGCTGACGCAGTTGCAGCGCCTGGGCCTGCGCTTGACCTTGCAGGTTGTCGCGTGCGGCGTCGCGCAACAGGGCGCTGGCACTGCCGGCGATGGTCTGGGCGTCACTGCGCCGTTGTTCAAGCGACAACCCGGCGAGCAGGCCGACGACGGCCATCAGGCACAGGCTGGCCAGCAGCGTGATGGTGTTCTGAATGTTCAATGCCTGGGCTCCCTTGTAGGTCTGCCCCCGCAGGCTACCGCTGCCAAGTGGCCAGCCCTAGGCCCTGGCACGGGCGCGCAAATGCCCGGCAGGCTGGTACAAGTACGTCTGTACCGGCCTGGCGGTGGCCAATTTATCCTTCAGTGGCCAGGCTGATGGCGTTTGTTCAGGCGTCGGCGTGCTCGCGCCGATAGGCGTAGGTTTCGGCGAAGCGCGAGAGCATGTAGGCACTGCACGACACCGGCGGATAGCGCGGTGGGTTGTCGGGGCCTGAGCAGTTGGGCAGGCAACTGATCTGGGTGTCCGGGTGAGGCTCTGCGAAAAACGGCATCGAGTAGCGATCGACCCCCGAGGGGCTGATGACCCGGTGCGGGGTGGAGGTGTAACGGTCGTTGCTCCAGCGCGCCATCATGTCGCCGATATTGACCACGTAGGTGCCGTCGATAGGTGGTGCGTCGATCCACTGGCCGTCGCGGCTTTGCACTTGCAAGCCGCCAGCAGCATCTTGATAGAGCAGGGTGATGCAGCCGTAGTCGGTGTGCGCCCCAGCCCCTTGCTGCTCGGCGCTGCTGGCGGTCTGGCGGGGTGGGTAATGGATCATGCGCAACACGCTGATCGGCTCAGCGAAGCGCTGGGCGAAGAAGTCTGCTTGGATATCCAGGGCCTCGGCCATGGCCTGCAACAGCACCAGCGACAGCGCGTGCATGTCTTCATAGTGTTGTTGCAGCAGCGCCTCCCAACCGGCAATCGCAGGGTGTCGGTTAGGCCCGCGCAAGGGTTTTTGCGCCAGCACCTCGGGGTGCTCGGCGGCCATATGAAAGCCCATGTCGAACGTCTCTTTCAGGTCGCTTGGGCGACTCGGGTCGAGCTGTTCGGTGGCGATGGCGCCGTAGCCCCTGTGGTGCGTGCTCTGGGTGATGTCGATGCGCAGCTTTTCTGGCAGTGGACGGGCGAAGAAGTCTTCGGCAGCGGCCTTGAGCGCGGCGATGCGCGTGGCCGGAATCGGGTGGCCCTTGATGTAGTAGAAACCCCAGTGCCGGCAGGCGTCGTCTATCTGACGCGCCACTGCCTGGCGGGCGCTGGGATCGTGCAGGTACAACGGGGCGATGTCGATGATGGGCAGGGTGTTCATCTGGGCTCCGTAAACAAGGAAAAACAGGCTCCCAGGCCGCGACGACGCGGGGCGCGACCTGGGTGGCGGGTGGTTACTTGGGCAGTTGCGCGGTAATGCCTTTGACGTAGTAGTCCATGCCTGCCAGTTCCGCGTTGCTGGCGACTGCCCCGTCGGCGATGCGTACCGCACCGCTGTGGTCCAGCACGGGGCCTGTGAACGGATGGAACGCGCCGCTCTTGATGCTGGCGATGATCTGCTCGGCTTCGCTTTTGACCTGCGCCGGTACCAGCTCGCTGATCGGCAACTCGATCGTCCCTTGTGCCAGGCCACCCCAGTAATCCTGAGACTTCCAGGTGCCATCGATGACCGCCTGGGTGCTCTTGATGTAGTGCGGCCCCCAGTTGTTGACGATGGAGGTGAGCACTGCCTTGGGCCCGAAGTGGGCCATGTCCGAGGCGTAGCCCACGGCATACACGCCGCGTCGTTGCGCGGTCTGGATCGGCGCGGGGCTGTCGGTGTGCTGGAACAGCACGTCCACGCCTTGGTCGATCAGCGCATTGGCGGCATCGGCTTCCTTGCCGGGGTCGAACCAGGAGTTGACCCACACCACCTTGATCTCGGTGCCAGGGTTGTACTTGTCCAAGGCCAGCTGGATAGCGTTGATGTCGCGCAACACTTCAGGGATCGGGAAGGAGGCGATGTAGCCGATTTTCCGGGTCTTGGTCATTTTCGCGGCGAGGTAGCCGCCGACATAGCGGCCTTCGTAGGAGGTCGCCAGGTAGGTGCCGAGGTTCTTGTCCTGCTTGTAGCCGGTGGCGTGTTCGAAGGTGACCTTGGGGAACTGCTTGGCAACCTTGGCGGTGGGGTTCATGTAGCCGAACGAGGTGGCGAACACCAGGTCGTAGCCGTCCTTGGCCATGTTGCGGATGACCCGCTCTGCATCGGCGCCTTCGGGGACGTTTTCGACGAAGTGGGTGTCGACTTTATCGCCGAACTGCTTGATCAATGCCTGACGGCCCTGTTCGTGCTGGTAGGTCCAGCCGTGGTCGCCGATGGGGCCGATATACACGAAACCGACTTTCAGTGGGTCGGCGGCCGAAGCGGACAGTGCCGTGCTCAGGCCGATGGCGGCAGCCAGGGTGCGCAGCAGGTGCTTGCGTTTGGTGTGGTGCATCGAGGGGGCTCCTGTTGGTCTTCTTGATGGCCGTGTTGGGCTATTGAGTTGTTTGCAAAAACCTGACCAGATGGGCAAAAACCTGGCATTGCGCGGCTGGCCTGCATTGTCTGGCGGCTCGCGGACGCGTGACAGCGGGCGCGCCGCGCCCTGATGGTGCACGGACTGGGATTCGGGGCGCTGTGCGCCCCAGGCCCGCTCAGTGACCGGCCTTCCAGGGTTGCCCCAGCGATACCGGGGCATACAGTCGGGTCTTGAGTGCATCGCGTGAGAGCAGCACCAGCACCAGAATGGTCGCCACGTACGGCAGCATCGCCAGCAGGTTGGCCGGCACGCTCACGCCGATGCCCTGGGCGACCAGGTGCAGGATGCTGGCCAGGCCGAAGAGGTAGGCGCCGAGCATCACGCGCAGCACTTTCCAACTGGCGAACACCACCAGCGCCAAGGCGATCCAGCCGCGCCCGGCGCTCATGTTCTCGGCCCACATCGGTGTATAGGCCAGCGACAGGTAGCCTCCGGCAAGCCCGGCCATGGCCCCGCCGAACAGCACCGCCAGGGTACGTACCCGCAGCACCGGCAGACCCATGGCGCTGGCCGCATCGGGGTTCTCGCCCACGGCCTGGAGTACCAGGCCCATGCGGCTTTTGAGCAGCCCCCAGGCAATCAGCCCGAATAGCCCGAACGACAGGTACACCAGCACATCCTGGCGGAACAGCATGTGGCCAATGACCGGCAGATCGACCAGCAGGGGAATGGCCAGTGGCTCGAAACCGGCCAGCGGCTTGCCGACCCAGGCGCTCCCGACGAAGGACGACAGCCCCACGCCGAAGATGGTCAGGGCAAGCCCGGTGGCCACCTGGTTGGCCTGGCAACCCAGCGCCACCAGGGCAAAAAGCGAGGCCAGCAGCATGCCGGCCAGGCACGCCATCATCACGCCCAGCCACAGGTTGCCAGTGGCGAATGCGGCGATGAAACCGACCACCGCGCCGAACAGCATCATGCCTTCCTGGCCCAGGTTGAGCACGCCGCTCTTTTCGCACACCAGTTCGCCCAGGGCCACCAGCAGCAGCGGGGTGCCACAGCGCACCATGGCGTTGAGGATATTGCCGATCAAATCCAGATCCATAGTCGAAACCTCAGCCTGCGCACCACGGCGGCAGGTCAACGAAAGCGTCAGGGAAAGTCAGGCGCGGGCCGTCTCGGTCAGTGCCGTGCGGCGTCGCCATTTCAGTGCCAGGCGTGGTCGGTAGAGGATCAGCACGTCGCACGCCAGTAGGTAGAACAGCATCATTCCCTGGAACAGCCCAGTCAGCGACTGCGGCAGGTTCAGGCTCATTTGCGCGTTCTCGCCGCCCAAGTACAGCAACGCCATCAGCAGGCCGGCTGCGAGGATGCCAATAGGATTGAGGCGACCGAGAAAGGCTACCGTGATCGCCGCAAAGCCATAGCCTGGCGATACCTGTGGCACCAGTTGACCGATCGGCCCGCTGACCTCGCTGACCCCGGCCAGACCCGCCAGGGCGCCGCTGATCAGCAACACCAGCCAGACCAGGCGTTTTTCGCGAAAGCCGACGAAGCCGGCCGCGCGCTGGTCGAGCCCCAACACCTTGATCTGAAAGCCCAGCAGGCTCTTGTGCAGCAGCACCCACACTGCCACCAGAGCCAGCAGCACGAAGTACAGGCCTACATGCAGACGGCCGTCGTCGAACAGTGCCGGCAGACGGCTGCTGTCGCCGAACATGGCCGATTGCGGGAAGCTGAAGCCCTGTGGATCTTTCAGCGGGCCATGCACCACGTACAGCAGCAGGTTCAGGGCGATGTAGTTGAGCATGATGGTGGTGAGGATTTCATTGGCATTGAAGTGCGTACGCAGCCAGGCGGCGAGCGCCCCCCACAAGGCGCCTGCCAGGCTGCCGGCCAGTAACACCCAGAGCAGTGCCCAGCGGCTTTCCCAGTCGATCAGCTGGATCGCCACGGCGCTCCCGGCCAGGGCGCCGATCAACAGTTGGCCTTCGGCGCCGATGTTCCAGATACGCGCCTGATAGGCGACCGCAAGACCCAAGGCACACAGCAGGATGGGCAGCGCCTTGAGCAGCAGTTCGGCGACCCCGTAGAGGTCGCTGATCGGCTCGATCAGCAAGGTGTGCAAGGTCGCCAGGGGGGCATGCCCCAGGGCGTCGAACAGTAGGGCCCCGCTCAGCAAGGTCAGTAAGCCTGCGAGCAGGGGCGAGAGCAGTAACATGGCACGCGATTGTTGGGCGCGAGGTTCGAGTGATAGCAACATGGCAGGGTCTCGTCAGGCAGCGTCTTGTGCGGTGTCGAACTGGCCGGCCATCCAGCCGCCGACCTCCACGGTATGGGTGTGCGCGGTGGCTTTGAGGGGCGACAGGCGTCCGCTGCACAGGGCGCCGATGCGGTCGCTGATCTGCAACAGTTCATCGAGGTCTTCAGAAATCACCAGGATCGCCGCCCCCGCATCGCGCAGGGCGATCAGTGCGCGGTGGATCGCCGCCGCGGCGCCGACGTCCACGCCCCAGGTCGGATGCGCCGCCACCAGCAGGCGGGGGTTTTGCAGGATCTCGCGGCCTAGGATGAATTTTTGCAGGTTGCCGCCGGACAGGCTGCGGGCCTGGGCCTGCGGGCCCGGCGTCTTCACGGCGAAACTCTGGATGATCTGTTCGGCCAGGGCCAGGACCTTGCCAGAGCGGATCAGGCCACGGCTGACCAGGCCTTGCTGAAAGGCCGTGAGCAGGGCGTTGTCGGTCAGGCTCATGTCGGGCACGGCGCCATGACCGAGACGTTCGGCAGGCACGAAGGCCAGGCCCAATGCGCGGCGGGCGTCCGGGTAGAGATGGGCCATGGGCTGGCCGTCCAGGGTGATGCGCTCGC
Source organism: Pseudomonas sp. NY15463 (assembly GCF_048068415.1). NCBI lineage: Bacteria > Pseudomonadati > Pseudomonadota > Gammaproteobacteria > Pseudomonadales > Pseudomonadaceae > Pseudomonas > Pseudomonas sp. NY15463. The sequence goes on along the minus strand of NZ_JBLUQD010000008.1, from coordinate 144,985 downwards.
GCTCGCCCGCGTTCAGACGGGTTTCGCCGCTGAGCAGTGCGAGCAACTCGTCCTGGCCATTACCCGCCACCCCGGCAATGCCTACGATCTCCCCGCAGCGCACCTCCAGGCGTAGGTGCTCGAACGACGCGCCGAACGGGTCGGGGTTGCGCCAGCTCAGGTCGTCCACCCGCAAGCGTGGCAGACCGCCGATACGCTTGGGGTAGCTCGCTTGCAGGCCTTCGGCATTGCCTACCATCAGCCGCGCCAGTTCCAAGTCGCTGCAGTGGGCCGGTTCGCAATGCCCGGAGACCCGCCCGGCACGCAGTACCGTGGCGTGGTGGCAAAGGCTGCGCACCTCGTTGAGCTTGTGGCTGATGAACAGGATGCTGCACCCCTCGGCGGCCAGCGCGCGCAGGGTAACGAACAGCTCATCGACTTCCTGGGGGGCGAGCACCGAGGTCGGTTCGTCGAGGATCAGCAGCTTGATCTGCTGCATCAGGCAGCGAACGATCTCTACCCGCTGGCGCTCGCCGATCGACAGGCTGTGGACCAGGCGCTGCGGGTCCAGGCCCATGCCGTAGCGCTGCGCAACGGCTTCGATACGCGGCGCCAGTTGTTGCGGCGTCCCGGCCTGCGCGCCCAAGGCCAGGGCAATGTTCTGTGCCACGGTGAGGGTTTCGAACAGCGAGAAGTGCTGGAACACCATGCCGATGCCCAGGCGCCGCGCTTGAGCCGGATCGCGGACCTGCAACGCTTCGCCTTCCCACAGCATCTGGCCGCTGTCTGGGCGGACGACGCCGTAGATGATCTTCATCAGGGTGCTTTTGCCGGCGCCGTTCTCACCGAGCAGGGCATGGATTTCACCGGGGGCGATGCGCAGGTCGATACGGTCGTTGGCCAGCGTACCGGGATAGCGTTTGCTGATGGCGCGCAGTTCCAGGCGAGGGCGGAGTTCGGACATGGGCTTGCTCGGGGTCAGAGTAGTGAGCAGCTTGCAAAGCAAAAATATGGCCAAGTGGTCAGATTTCTGCCCTGGGCCCGGTACGACAGGGTTTGGCGCTGGGCAGGGCAGGTACGCGGCAGTGGGTTTGGCGGCTGTGTGGCGCCAAACTGGGGCAGTGCATCGCCCTGCAAAGGCGCACGCCTTCGCGACGCAAGCGAGCGCCTGAACATGAATTTTTAGTTAGTGTGCTAATCAAGGCTTTGACATTAACTGCCTAAGCAGTAATATTTTTACACAAATGCTTGAGCGTACTGCCGATGCCCCATTTCACCCCGGAAAACTTCCAGACCTGCGCCATCGGCATGTTGCTCGGCCGCGCCGCGCTGCTGAAGGACCGCATCCTCGATTGGCACCTTGAAGCCGATGGCGTCACCGCCGCCCAGTTCAAGGTGTTGATCATCGTTACCCAGTACCAAGTCGATACCCCGGCCGAGCTATGTCGCTACCTCGGCCTGGACAGCGGTTCGATGACGCGCATGCTCGATCGCCTCGAGCAGAAGGGGCTGATCTTGCGTAACCGCTGCCCCGACGACCGCCGCCAGGTGCGCCTGGCGCTGACCGCCGACGGCCAGCGCCTGGCCGACCGCTTGCCGCAGGTCGGGGCGGCGGCGATGAACGAGCTGGTCGGTGTGCTGCAAGCCGACGAGTTGAAAACCCTCGAAGGCTTGCTGGCCAAGGTGCTGCTCAGTGCCGGCGACCCTCTGACGACCCGCCGTTTCGGCGATCGTTGATTCCAGTCACATATTTTCCAAGGTATTGGTCATGGCCACTTCCGCAGATACCCCCACCCCGGCGGCGACGCCGGACAACACGCGCAAGCGCAAGGCCTGGTTGCTCGGCCTGCTGCTGGTGCTGGTCCTCGCCGGTGCTGGCGCCTGGGCCTGGTACAGCCTGGTCGGGCGTTGGCATGAAAGCACCGACGATGCGTACGTCAATGGCAACGTGGTCGAGATCACCCCGTTGATCACTGGCACCGTGACCAGCATTGGTGCCGACGACGGTGACTTGGTGCAGGCCGGGCAGGTACTGTTGCAGTTCGACCCGGCTGACAGCCAGGTGGCGTTGCAGGCCGCCGAGGCCAAGCTCGCGCGCACCGTGCGTGAGGTCCGCGGCCTGTACAGCAACGTCGACTCGCTCAAGGCGCAGGTGCAAACCCGTCAGGCCGAGCTGCAAAAGGCCCAGCAGAACTACAACCGGCGCAAGGTGCTGGCCGACAGTGGTGCCATTGCCCAGGAAGAAATCGCCCATGCCCGCGATGACCTGAGCGTCGCCCAGGCAGCGCTCAACAGCGCTCGCCAGCAACTGGCGACCAGCACCGCGCTGATCGACGACACCGTGGTGTCCTCACACCCTGAGGTCATGGCGGCCGCCGCCGACGTGCGCCAGGCCTACCTCGATCACGCGCGTACCACCTTGGTCGCGCCGGTCACCGGTTATGTGGCCAAGCGTACCGTGCAGTTGGGCCAGCGCCTGCAACCTGGCACCGCGACCATGGCGGTAATCCCGCTGGATGAGGTGTGGGTGGACGCCAACTTCAAGGAAACCCAGCTGCGTGACATGCGCATTGGCCAGCCGGTGGAAATCACCGCTGACCTGTACGGCAGCGAGGTCAAGTACAGTGGTACTGTCGACAGCCTGGGGGCTGGCACCGGTAGCGCCTTCGCCCTGTTGCCTGCACAGAATGCCACGGGTAACTGGATCAAGATCGTGCAGCGTGTACCGGTGCGTATCCACCTGAACCCTGAGCAACTGAAGACCCACCCGCTGCGCATTGGCCTGTCCACCGTGGCCGAAGTCGATCTGCATGACCAGAGTGGTCCGGCCCTGGCCCAGCAACCGCCCCAGCAGGCCAGCTACACCACCCAGGTGTACGACCGTCAGTTGGCCGAGGCCGATGACCTGATCGCTCGGTTGATCCACGCCAACAGCGCCACTGGCAAGACGGCCGAGCGATGAGCCAGGCGGCCCCCGCACAGTTCACCCCGCCAAGCCTGCTGCTGACCACCATTGGCTTGTCGCTGGCGACGTTCATGCAGGTACTCGACACCACCATCGCCAACGTGGCGCTGCCGACCATTTCTGGCAACCTGGGGGTGAGTTACGAGCAGGGCACCTGGGTGATCACCTCGTTCGCGGTGAGTAACGCCATCGCCTTGCCGCTGACCGGCTGGTTAAGCCGCCGTTTCGGTGAGGTGAAGCTGTTCATCTGGGCCACGCTGCTCTTCGTGCTGGCCTCTTTCCTGTGCGGTATCGCCCAGTCGATGCCGGCACTGGTGGGCTTTCGCGTGCTGCAAGGCGTGGTGGCGGGGCCGTTGTACCCGATGACCCAGACGCTGCTGATCGCGGTGTATCCGCCCGCCAAGCGCGGCATGGCGCTGGCACTACTGGCGATGGTCACGGTCGTGGCGCCGATTGCCGGGCCGATTCTCGGCGGCTGGATCACCGACAGCTACAGTTGGCCGTGGATCTTCTTCATCAATGTGCCGATTGGCTTGTTCGCCGCTGCCGTGGTGCGCCAGCAGATGCGTGCCCGGCCCGTGCTCACCAGCCGCCAGCCGATGGACTACATCGGCCTGTTGACGTTGATCGTCGGCGTCGGGGCCTTGCAGGTGGTGTTGGACAAAGGCAACGACCTGGATTGGTTCGAGTCGTCGTTCATCGTCATCGGCTCGATCATTTCGGTAGTGTTCCTGGCGATTTTCATTATCTGGGAACTGACCGACCGCCATCCGGTGGTGAACCTGCGGTTGTTCGTACACCGCAACTTCCGGGTCGGTACGCTGGTGTTAGTCGGCGGCTACTCGGGTTTTTTCGGCATCAACTTGATTCTGCCCCAATGGTTGCAGACGCAGATGGGCTACACCGCGACCTGGGCGGGCCTGGCGGTCGCGCCGATTGGGCTGCTGCCGGTAATCCTCTCGCCGTTCGTGGGCAAGTATGCGCACCGTTTCGACCTGCGCCTGCTGGCGGGTATCGCGTTCCTGGCAATCGGTACCAGTTGTTTCCTGCGCGCGGGCTTCACCAGTGAGGTGGACTTCGCCCATGTTGCCTTGGTGCAGCTGTTCATGGGGATTGGTGTGGCGCTGTTCTTCATGCCGACCTTGAGCATCCTGTTGTCTGACCTGCCCCCGCAACAGATTGCCGATGGCTCGGGGTTGGCGACCTTCTTGCGCACCTTGGGCGGGAGTTTTGCGGCCTCGCTGACGACCTGGATCTGGATTCGCCGGGCTGACCAGCATCACGCCTACCTGAGCGAGCACATCAGCACCTTCGATCCGGTGACCCGGCATACCCTCGAACAGCTCGGCGGGGCGGGGCCGCAGCAGTATGCGCAGCTGGAGCAGATCCTCAATGGCCAGGCGTACATGATGTCGACGGTGGATTACTTCATGTTGCTGACCTGGGTATTCGCCGGGCTGATTGTGTTGGTGTGGTTTGCCAAGCCGCCGTTCACCGCCAAGGCGGGAGCAGGGGCGGCGGGGCATTGAGGTGTGTGGGTGAGGCTTGAGCGCCCAGGTTCGAGCCCACTCACGCATCGGGCACATTCCAAATCATGGCCATTTCCCATAACCTTGTAGGCCTTCTCCAGTCATATGGCAGGCTCATGGAAAAGGTCATCGTCATCACCGGCGCCAGCCGCGGCATCGGCGCCGCAACTGCGTTGCTGGCAGCGCAACAGGGTTATCGCATCTGCATCAACTACCACACCGATGACCAGGCCGCCGAGCTCGTCCTGGGCCAGGTCCGCGCGCTCGGCGCGACGGCCATCGCGGTGCGCGCCGACGTCAGCGTCGAGGATGAGGTGCAGCAGTTGTTCCAGCGTGTCGATCACGAGCTGGGCCAGGTCACGGCGCTGGTCAACAATGCCGCTACCATCGCCCACCAGAGCCGCGTCGAGGACATGTCCGAGTTCCGTCTGCTCAAGGTGATGAAGACCAATGTGGTCGGGCCGATGCTCTGCACCAAGCATGCCCTGCTGCGCATGGCGCGCCGTCACGGCGGGCAGGGCGGGGCGATCGTGAATGTCTCGTCCGTGGCCGCACGCTTAGGCTCGCCCAATGAGTATGTCGACTACGCCGCCTCCAAAGGTGCGATCGATACCTTCACCGTGGGCCTGGCCAAGGAAGTGGCGGGCGAGGGCGTGCGTGTGAACGGTGTGCGCCCAGGCTATATCCATACCGACTTCCATGCCCTCAGTGGCGATGCAGATCGTGTCACCAAGCTTGAGTCAGGACTGCCTATGGGCCGGGGTGGACGCCCGGAAGAAGTGGCCGAGGCGATCCTGTGGCTGTTGTCGGACAAAGCGTCTTATTCCACGGGTAGCTTCATCGACCTAGGCGGGGGTCGCTGACCTTGCCTGCGCCCAACGGCCCGGCAATACCTTCGCGTCAGCGTTGGTAATCGGCTGGCTCACTGACCGAGCAGACGGCGAGCGCAGGCCAGCAGGCTGTCCAGCGCGAAAGGCTTGCCGATACTGGCCATGGCGTCTGTCAACGAAAAATCCGCCAACGCCTGGGCGTGGTCATAGCCGGTGGTGAACAGCACCCGCAAGTGCGGATAGAGCGCCGTGGCGGCGAGGGCCAACTGGCGCCCGTCCAGCACCCCAGGCAAGCCGATATCGGTGATCAGCAAGTCCGGGGTGACGCCTTCTTGCAGGGCTTTGAGGGCGGTGTCTGCGGTTTCGAAGGTGTCTACTTGATAGCCTTGATCGTGCAGCAGTTCTGCGATCACCAGGCGTAGCGTCTGCTGGTTTTCGACCACCATGACCTGGCACGCCCCAAGCCTTGCGGGCGGCGTCGGCATAGGCTCGGGAGCGGGCGGCTGTGCGCTTGTGTCGCTGGTATGCCTGGGCAGATAGAGGTGGACCTGGGTGCCTAGTCCCTGGCGCGAGTGAATGTGCAGTTGTCCACCCGACTGGCGCACGAAACCATAGACCATCGACAGCCCCAGCCCTGTGCCCTGGCCAAGCGGTTTGGTGGTGAAGAACGGTTCAAGAACACGTGCCGAGACTGCCGGGTCCATGCCCGTGCCGTTGTCGAGCACCTTCAGTTGCACATAGTCGCCGGCAGGCAGTTGCAATGTTTCGCCCTGGGCCTGGGACAGCGTCACGTTTGCGCAACTGAGGGTCAAGATGCCCCCGGCGGGCATCGCATCGCGTGCATTGATGCACAGGTTGAGCACTGCGTTTTCCAGTTGCGAGGGGTCAACGCGGGTCAGCCACTGATCGGCCATGGTCAAATCCAACCATTGGATATGCTCGCCCAAGGAGGTCAGGATCAGCGGGCGCATACCGGCCACTAGCGTGTGAATATCGGTGGGGCAGGGTTGCAGGGTCTGGTGCCTGGCGAAGGTCAGCAAGCGTTTGACCAGTTGACTGGCGCGTGCGGTGTTCTGTTGGGCGATGTCCAGCAGATCGGCTGCTTCGCTGCCGCGGCCCTGGGCCAGGCGCAGGTTGGCCAGTTCCAGTGCGCCACCGATGCTCCCCAGCAGGTTGTTGAAATCGTGGGCGATGCCACCGGTCAGTTGGCCTACGGCTTCCATTTTCTGAGCGTTACGCAGGGCCTGCTCGGTTTCGCGCAAGCGGTTCTGCTCGACGATGCGCTCGGAGATATCGTAGGCGAAGAGGTACGCCCCGAGCCTATTGCCCAGGCTGTCGCGCAAGATGTTGAAGCGCATCTCGAAGTGGCGCTCGGTGGGCGGCAACTGGATGGTGAGGTTCTCGACGAATACTTCGCCTGCCAGCGCTCGCTCCCAGAGCGCCAATAGCTGTGCCTTGGCGACGGGGAAAATGGCCGGGTAATCGCGCAAACAGTCGCCGAACGCCGGCACTGGCAGGCCCAGCCCCATGAAGGTCTGACGCGCTGTGCGGTTTATCGCCAGCAGGCGCATGTCCATGTCGACCACCGTGACGTTGGCCAGGCTGCTGTCGACCAACTGGGCGAACAGCGTCCGTCCGTCCAGCGCTTGGTCGACCTGCTGCCCCAACTGTTGGTTGAGTTGCTGCCGCCCGGCTTGGGTTTGCAGCGTATCGCTACTCTCGTGGAACAGCACCGCCATGTGTCGGGCACTGGCCGGCTCCAGGCGGTAAATCGTGATCGACAGGTCGCGCCCGGTCGCCTGCAGGCGTTGCTCGACATGCTTGGGTTGGCCGCTTTGCAGTACCGAGGCGTAGTGTCCGAGCCAGGCCCCGGCCTCGCTTGGCAGGGTTTCGCGCAGGGTTTGTCCGACGATCTTGCGCAAGCCGGTGTGCCGGGTGCAGGCCGCGTTGGCGTAGACGTAACGGTAATCACTGAGCGGGCCGTGGGGGCCGTCTATCAACTCGACGATGCAAAAGCCTTCGGCCATGTGCTCACTCAGCCACGCGAGGCGTTGGGACGCGTGCTCGGCCTCGGCGTCTGGCGTCTGCCAGACGGGGTGGTCAGTGTCGGGCATGATTTGGATCCAAGGGGCGAAGTGTTCACTATAGTCAGTCGCCCAGCGGCCCGCACGCTGTTGTTCAGAAAGAGCGCACGATCCTGCCCAGCGTTTCCATGGCCTGTTCGGCGCCTGTGTTCCATGGGCTGCCGTAGTTCAGACGGATACAGTTGCCGAAGCGCCGGGCAGGCGAGAAGATCGGTCCTGGCGCGATGCTGATACCCTGGGCCAGGGCCATGTGGAACAGTTTGAGGGCATCCATTTGTTCGGGTAGTTCCAGCCACAGGAAATAGCCGCCCGAGGGTTGGCTGACCCGGGTCTGGGCCGGGAAATGCCGGGTGATGGCGGCGAGCATGTTGGCCTGTTGGCCTTCGAGCGCGTAACGTAGCTTGCGCAGGTGACGGTCGTAGCCGCCATGCTGCAGGTAATCGGCAATCGCCGCCTGGGCTGGCATCGAGGCGCACAGCGAGGTCATCAGCTTGAGCCGTTCGATCTTTTGCGCGAAGCGCCCAGCAGCGACCCAGCCGATGCGGTAGCCCGGCGCCAGGCTCTTGGCAAACGAGCCGCAGTGCATCACTAGTCCATCGCGGTCGAACGCCTTGGCAGGTTTGGGTGCCTGTTGAGCGTAGTACAGCTCGGCATAGACATCGTCTTCGATCAGCGGCACCTGATGCTGGCGCAGCAGGTCGACCAGTTGCTGTTTCTTGGCCTCGGGCATGCTGGCGCCCATCGGGTTCTGGAAGTTGGTCATGCACCACACGGCCTTGACCGGATGCTTGTCCAGGGTTTGCGCAAGCACGCCCAGGTCCATGCCCTCACGCGGGTGCACGGGGATTTCCACGGCCTTGAGCTTCAGGCGTTCGAGCACTTGCAGGCAGGCGTAGAACGCCGGGGCTTCGATGGCCACCAAGTCGCCTGGCTGGGTCACCGCTTGCAGGCACAGGTTCAGTGCCTCCAACGCGCCGTTGGTGATCAGCAGTTCCTCCATGGGCAGCATCAAACCGCCAACCATGTAGCGCAGGGCGATCTGACGGCGCAATTGCGGGTTGCCCGGTGACAGATCGGTGACCACCATGCGCGGGTCCATGGCGCGGCTGGCGCTGGCCAGTGAGCGTGCCAGGCGTTGCAGTGGAAACAGCGTCGGGCTGGGGAAGGCCGAGCCGAACGGTATGGTGTGCGGATCCTTGATCGAATCGAGGATGGAGAACACCAGGTCGCTGACATCCACATCGGTGGACTCGCCCGCCGGGACTTGGGCGGCAGGCTCGCCGATGGGCCTGGGGGTATGGGCGTTGACGAAGTAGCCCGAGCGCGGCCGCGCACGGATCAGGCCGCGACGCTCAAGCAGGTAGTAGGCCTGGAACACCGTGGAGGGGCTGACCCCGTGGGTCTGGCTGGCATAGCGTACCGACGGCACGCGCTGGCCGGGGCCGAGCACCCCGGTGCGGATCAGTTCGGCGATGTCATCGGCGAAGCGTTCGTAGCGTTTCATGGTGATCCGTGCAGTCAAGGATGGCGTGAGTGTATAGGGATCAGCGGTTCAGCGGCGCGACGAAACGGCTCTGGGCGCTGCTGCGGATATCGGGCTCGTCGCTGCCCTGGATCTGGAAGGTCAGCGTCTGCGCGCTGCTGCTCGGCCGCTCGGCCAGCAGTGCCACTGAGACGGGCCACTCGCTCATCTCGCCGGCGGCCAGGGTGAAGGTGGTGCGCCCGTGCAGGACGAAACCGTCGGCATCCAATAGGCGCAATTGGTACTGCTGCGGCTGCGAGGTTTTGTTGATGACCTTGAGCAGGTAGATGTTCTCGATCTGCCCCAGGGCATTCTCGCGAAACAGGCCACGGTCCTTGATCACATCCAGCGATACCATCGGACGCAGGTGCAATGCCAGTATCAGGGCGCCGATCATCACCGTCAGCGCCGCCGCGTAGCCCAGCAGGCGAGGGCGTAGCCAACGGGTCACGCCGCCTTGCAACTGGCGCTCGGATTTGTAGCCGATCAGGCCGCCGGCGTAGCCCATCTTGTCCATCACCTGATCGCAAGCATCGATGCAGGCCGCGCAGCCGATACAGGCCATCTGCAAGCCTTGGCGAATGTCGATGCCGGTCGGGCACACCTGCACGCACAAGGTACAGTCGATGCAGTCGCCCAGGCCCTGGCGGCGTGGGTCGCTGCCTTTCTTGCGTGGGCCACGGGCCTCGCCGCGGCCAGGGTCGTAAGCGACCGCCAGGGTGTCCTGATCGAACATCACGCCCTGGAAGCGTGCGTACGGGCACATGTGCAGGCATACCGCCTCGCGCAGCCAGCCGGCATTCAGGTAGGTGGCGGTGGTGAAGAACAGCACCCAGAACAAGGCCACACCGTCCAGTTGCAAGTTCAGTAGCTCAGTTGCCAGCGGGCGGATCGGAGTGAAGTATCCGACGAAGGTCAGGCCAGTCAGCAGGCCAATGGCCAGCCAAAGCGTGTGCTTGAGGCCGCGTTGTGCGAGCTTGCGCAGGCTCCAGGGCGCTGCGGCCAATTTGATGCGCTGGTTGCGATCGCCTTCGATGACTTTTTCGCACCACATGAACAGCCAGGTCCAGGTGCTCTGAGGGCAGCTGTAGCCGCACCACACACGCCCGGCGAACACAGTGACGGCGAACAGGCCGAAGGCACAGATGATCAGCAGCGCCGAGAGCAGGATGAAGTCCTGTGGCCAGAAGGTTGCGCCAAAGATGTGGAACTTGCTCTCGGCCAGGTCCCAGAGCACAGCCTGGCGACCGTTCCATTGCAGCCATGCGGTGCCGAAGAACAGCGCGAACAGCAGCCCGGCGAAGCGGATGCGCAGAGTGCGGAACAGGCCGCTGAAACTGCGCGTATGGATCGCACCGTCGGGGATGTGCCGGCTCTTGTCAGCGGCGGGTGTTATGTCAATGACGTGCAGGGGGAGGCGGTCGCTCATGGTTCATCGCTCATCAGGCCTCGATCAGGCCTGGGCACTATGGGCGGCCATCTGTTTTCAGCACAGACTCAGTTATCAGGAGAAAAACCGTATCAGATGCTCGGGCCTGGCGGTACAGGCCTTCGCAGGCAACGCCTGCGACCATTCACCGCAGTACTCTGCGGGTGCAAGTGTGTCAGCCGACGGGTTGGTGTGGAGAGGGCATTGGGGGAGGAAGTGAATGCCGGAAAGCACTGAGGGGAGCCGAAGCTCCCCTCAAAGCGTTGTTGCCTGCTCTTTTCTTATTATTGGAGATCAGCTTTTTGTTGTTTTTGTAAGCCTTGATCTCGGTAATGCGGGGCCCCTAACCGGGGCCAAGAGCAAACGTATTTTTTTGAGCGCTGACCTGCATTCATCCCGAAGGATCCAAGCGTGACTGTCGCTACCTTGCAGGTAGTTTTATTGTTCTGTGTCACGTCGCGGGGCGAACCCCTGAAAAGCCTGTCGACTCCAAAAAAATCTGCTTGCTACGCCTCTGCCGTGTTGTTCTTGTTATGTCAGAGCCGTTACCTGTTGTTTTTATTGGGTATCGCGTTTTTTGTTTTTGTTGTGCAAGAGATAAAGCAGGGGCCGTGCCAACTTTTGAAAATTCTTTAAAATCAATGGCTTGATAAGAAATCGTAAAATGTGAGCCCCTGAAATTTTATCGATTTGTTTCCCTGTTACCCGATTTTTCGCTGTCGACCGTGGGGGCGGTAACACTTCACCCACAGTCATGTGACAAGAGTGTGAATCACGCTGAGCTGCGTGCCCGCGCCACTCGCGATGCGCTGGTACGCCCCAGTACCTGGCTGATACGCAGGCCAGCAGCAATTAGTCGGTCGAGGTCGATACCGGTGTCGATGCCTAGCCCTTGCAGCAGGTACAGCACATCCTCGGTGGCGATGTTGCCGGTGGCCCCCTTGGCGTAAGGGCAGCCCCCGAGTCCTGCGACTGAGCTGTCAAATACCGCGATGCCTTCGAGCAGGCTGGCATACACGTTGGCCAGGGCCTGGCCGTAGGTGTCGTGGAAGTGTCCTGCCAACTGCGTGCGTGGCACCTCCTTACCCACCATCTCGAACAACCGGCGCGTATCGCCCGCCGTGCCGGTGCCGATGGTGTCGCCCAGCGACACTTCGTAGCAGCCCATCTGGTGCAGAGCGCGGGCCACAGGGGCGACCTGCTCGGCCTTGACGAACCCCTCGTAAGGACAGCCCAGCACGCACGAGACATAACCGCGCACCCGTACCTCGTGCCTGCGGGCCGCTTCCATGATCGGTTCGAAGCGCTTGAGGCTGTCACTGATCGAGCAGTTGATATTGCGCTGCGAGAACGCCTCGGACGCGGCAGCGAACACCGCTACCTCCTTGACCCCCGCCGCCAAGGCATCTTCGAAACCACGTAGGTTGGGGGCCAGTGCGGCGTAGGTCACGCCAGGGCGCTGCTGGATGCCAGCGAACACCTCGGCCGAGCCGGCCATTTGCGGGACCCACTTGGGTGAGACGAAACTGCCCACCTCGATGTATTGCAGTCCTGCCTCGGTGAGGTCGTCCACCAGGCGCACCTTGTCGGCGACGCTGATGGGCTGGGCTTCGTTCTGCAGGCCGTCGCGCGGGCCGACTTCGACCAGACGGACTTTTTCGGGCAATGACATGGCGGGGTTCCTGTGGCGGATCAACGGTGATGAGGCTGTTTGTTCTGCGTGGCGGCCAGGGCCTGCTCGCAGCGTTCCTGCGCGGTGTCTAGCTCAAGGTGCATCTGCTGGATATCGAGCATCTGCTGCTCCAGTTGCGCGCGCCGCTCGGCGATCTTGGCGAGCATGCTGGTGAGCTGCTTGAGGTTGCCGCCGCTAGGGTCGTACAGGGCGATCAACTCGCGGCACTCGGCCAGGGAGAAGCCAATGCGTTTGCCGCGCAGGATCAGCTTGAGGGTGACCTTGTCGCGGGCTGAGTAGATGCGCTCCAGGCCACGCCGTTGCGGGCTGAGCAAACCCTGCTCTTCATAGAAGCGTATGGCCCGGGTGGTGATGTCCAGCTCGCGGGACAGGTCGGAGATGCTGTAGGTCTGGCTGGTCATGGCGCGGCTCGAAGAGGGAATGGCGCTAACCTAAAGCGCGCTTGACGTAAACGTCAAGCGAGTGTTGTCGCTAGCGGGCTGCACCTTGCGTATGCAAGGCTTTGCTTACTTCGGCCTCAATCTTGTAGGCCGGCGCTTCGAGGTCGTCGTAGTTGCGCGTGTAGCGGCGGGCGAACTCCTCGACGCCTAGCGTCTGGTACTGCTCCACGTGCTTGAGTTCGTGGGCCCACAGCGCCACATTGTCCTCGGCATCGCTGCGGCGTCGGAAAATCACGGTGTCGATCAGGGTCACGGCGTTCACATCAGGGTTTTGCAGCAGCGCGTTGGCGGCGCTGATCTGTTGTTCATCGCCGACCCGGTAGCGCGCCGCGTCCAGCACAGCGAAGTCGTACCACGGTTCGAGCTGGGCACGGATGTGCAGCGGAATCGGTTGTGTGCCATTGGCCGTGGCCTCGTCGCGGGCCTGGCGCAGGGCAAACACCAGGCTAGCGGTGGCCATGTTCTCGACATCCTTGAACACCTCGCCGGGCTGACCATCGCCCACTGGCATACAGAAGCACACCACCACGCAGGCCTGGTATTGCCCAGCCGGGCAGACGTTGTCGGCCAGTGCGGGAGCGGTCAGCACTAGCCCGAACAGGGCGTTAATCCATTTCATCGAGCACCTTGTCGACCAGCGCGCGGCTGGCTTCCAGCACTTGCGCCTGTACCGGCTCGTTGGCCAGCATGCGCCCTACCACCAGTGCACCAACGCATTGGCTGATCAACGCCCAGGCCAGTTGCGGGTCGTTCAGGGTTGTGCTCCAGGACCTGTGCAGTTGCACCAGCCAGTGTTCGGCTTCTTCCCGTACTGGACGTTGGGCGCGGGCAATCTCCACGCCCAAGGGAGGCAGCGGGCAACCGCCTTCAGGATTGTGCAGGTGAGCAAGCGAGAGGTACTGCTCAAGCAGGCGTTTCAGGCGTTGGCGGTCGACGTTGCCGCGTGCCAGCGGGCTGTTGCTCAGTTCGCGACGAACCACTTCGGTGAACAGGTCGTCCTTGGACGGGAAGTGGTTGTAGAACGCGCCTGCGGTGAGGCCGACCGCCTTCATCAGCCCGGCCACCCCGGTGCTGGAAAAACCGCCGCGCTTGGCAAGCGCACCGCTGCTGGCCAGCAGGCGCTCGCGGGTTTGTTGCTTGTGTTCGCTGGAGTAACGCATGGATCACCTGGCTTGACGATGGCGTGATCGTAGCATAGCGTTCGTTTACTAAACGATCATTTATCAATGGGGCAGTCCATGGCAGAACAACAAAAGGTCGTACTGGTGGTGGGGGCGGGGGATGCGACCGGGGGCGAGATCGCCAAGCGCTTTGCCCGCGAGGGGTACATCGCCTGCGTCACCCGGCGTCAGGCCGACAAGTTGCAACCGTTGGTGGAGCAAATCCGCGCAACTGGCGGGCAGGCATATGGCTTTGGTTCCGATGCGCGCAAGGAGGATGAGGTGGCCGATTTGATCGAGACCATCGAGCGCGATATCGGCCCGATCGAGGCGTTCGTCTTCAATATTGGCGCCAACGTGCCGTGCAGCATCCTCGACGAAACGCCGCGCAAGTATTTCAAGATCTGGGAAATGGCCTGTTTCGCCGGATTTCTGAACGCCCAGGCCGTGGCCCGGCGCATGCTACAGCGCGGGCGCGGTACGTTGTTGTTCACCGGTGCCACCGCCGGCACGCGTGGTGCAGCGGGCTTTGCCGCATTCGCCGGAGCCAAGCATGCCTTGCGTGCGTTAGCCCAGAGCATGGCCCGGGAGCTGGGGCCACGCAACATCCACGTGGCCCATGTGCTAGTGGATGGGGCCATCGACACGGCGTTCATCCGCGACAGCTTCCCCGAGCGCTACGCACTGAAAGACCAGGACGGCATCCTCGACCCCGCGCACATCGCAGACAGCTACTGGTACCTGCACAGCCAGCCGCGCGATGCCTGGACCTTCGAACTCGACCTGCGCCCTTGGATGGAGCGTTGGTGAGCGCGGCCCAGCAGCTTTCAAGCCACTTCAAGCAAGGACTACATCATGAGCAAAACCGTCGAGTTCTTCTTCGACCTGGGCAGCCCCGCCAGTTATCTGGCCTGGACCCAGCTTCCGGCGCTCTGCGCCCGTTGCGATGCGCAACTGCTGTACCGCCCGATGCTGCTGGGCGGGGTGTTCCAGGCCACCGGCAATGCATCACCGGCGATGGTCCCGGCCAAGGGGCGCTACATGTTCGTCGACCTCGCACGCTTTGCCGAGCGCTACGCTGTGCCGTTTGGCCTGCCAGCGGGGTTCCCGCTCAATACGCTGCACCTGATGCGCGCGGTGATAGGCACCCAGCTGCATGAGCCGACGCGTTTCGAGGCGCTACTCAAAGTGCTGTTCGAGGGGCTTTGGGTGCACAAACGTAACCTGTCCGATCCGGCGGTACTGGACCGAACGCTGGCCGAAGGCGGCTTCGACGCTGCGTCGCTGCATGACCTGGCCGCCCGCCCCGAGGTCAAGCACGCCCTCAAGCACGCCACTGAGCAGGCGGTGGAACGCGGCGTGTTCGGGGCGCCGACGTGTTTCGTCGGTAATCAGATGTTCTTCGGCCAGGACCGGCTAGATTTCGTCGAGCAGGCCCTGGCCGGTTAGCGCCCGCTCGATCTGGCGGCGTTCCCAAAGGCTCAAGTGGTCCACCGGGTTGGTGCCGTAGCGTGGCCAGTCGGCCTGGCTCGCCTGGCACCCGTCGGGGCGGGTGGCCTCGGTACAACTGGCCAGGCCTTCGTCATCGATCAGCAGGACGAGCTGCCAGCCGCCGATATGCACTTGCCAGATGCCACCCGGCATTTGGGCAAGCACCTGCAACGGCGCGACGCCCAAGGCGGCGTCACGCAATTGCTGGTAGGTTTCGCGGCTGCTGATGCCTGGCATGGCCGATCAGAAGTTCGCCGGGGTGTTGGCGCTGATGATCTCGGCTTCGTCGGGGCCGATGTTCTTGAAACTGTGCGGCAGGGTGGTGGGGATGTAGTAGCCGTCGCCCGCATTAAGAATGCTGACTTGGCCATCGACCCACAGTTCCATGGTGCCACGGGTGACCAGGCCGCACTCTTCACCTACCGAGTGCACGATCGGCTCGCCGGAGTCCGCGCCAGGCGCATACAGCTCGCGCAGCATACGCATCTGCCGACCTTCGACGCTGGCGCCGACCAGCAGCATGCGCAGGCCATTGCGGCCCAGGTCCGGCTGCTCAGCGCCACGGAACACATAGCGCTCTTCACGCACCGGCTCGTCGAAGCTGAAGAACTCCGCCAGCGACATCGGAATGCCTTCGAGCAGCTTTTTCAGCGAACTGACCGACGGGCTGACGCGATTCTGCTCGATCTGCGAGATGGTCGAGTTGGTCAGGCCGCTGCGGCGGGCCAGTTCCCGTTGCGAGAGGTTGTTGCGTTCACGCACCAGTTTGAGTCGTGTCCCGGTGTCCATAGCCGCCTTGTTTGCAGAGGTGTCAAAAATAATGGGCGACGCATTAAAACACACTCTGCACGCCTTGCGCCCCTGTGCGTCAATGACGCCGGTCAGGCGGCGCCGGCCACAGCCCCAGCACTAGCAACAGGGCGGCCACGGCCATGAACGGCAGGCGTGGGTCGAGGGCGTACATCAGGGTGCCGGCCAGTGGCCCGATCACCGCGCCCAGGCCTTGGGCCGCGCTGACCGAACCTGCGGTGGCGCCCTGTTCATGGGCGTGCATGGCGTTGGCGGCCAGCGCCGAGAATGCCGGGAACACGAAACCCATGCCAAACGCCGCGACAGCGAAAGCGGCCCATAGCCATGCCGCACTGGCGGCCAGCGAGGCGCAGGCAAAGCCCAGCGCGGACACGCAAGCACCGACCCGGATCATCTTCAGCGGCGGCCATTGGAGTCGGCGCAGCAGCACCTGGGCCAGGATCAACGCGCCACCCACGGTGGTCAGCGCGATACCGGCAGCTTGTGCGGCCTCGGCGGCGGGCAGTTGCAGGCGGTCGAGGGCGAAGAAACCCACCACGATCTGCGACACGGTCACGCTGAGCATGGCGCTGAAGGCTACCAACAGCGGTCGACGTAGACGCGGATCGCGCAGACGTACCGGGCTGGGTTCATGGCGCTGGGGCAGCGGTTGTGGTTTTAGCGTGAGCAGCAGCACCACGAATGCTGTGGCCGGCAGCACTGATAAGACATAGAACGGCAAGCTCAGGCTGTAGCGCGCCAACAGCGCCGCCAGTGCCGGGCCCAGCACCATGCCGACGGCGTTGGCTGCTCCCAGCGACGCCATGGCCCGGGCGCGCTGTCGTGGCTCGATATGGTCAGCGATCAGTGCGTTGCCGGCCACCGGCAGTGCCGCATAGAAGGCGCCGATCAACCCACGGCTGAGCATCAGGCCGACGAACGCCACGCTCGCCCCTGGCAACCAGCGCAGGGCGCCGTCGATGAACAGGCACAAGAGCCAATAGGCCAGGGCGTATCCTGCGCTGCCGAGCAGCAACATCCGGCGCCGCCCCAGGCGATCGGCCAGGCGTCCCCAGGGCCGCGCCAGCAGCACCCACACCACCCCGGCCACGGTGACCGCCGCCCCGGCTTGCCAGGTGGCCATGCCCAGCAGGCGCGCGATCGGGCCGATCAGCGCGACGAAGGCCATCATCGACAGCGTGCAGGCCATGTTGACCAGCAACAGTGGCCGCAGGTCCAGGGTGCTGTGCGGGGTGAAGGTGGCAGGGTCCTGTGCAACGTTCATGGGCAGTCCAGGCAGTTGGGCGAAAGCGCCTCGAGGCTGGCAATAGTGACAGTTATCGGGGCTTTGCGCCTGGGCGGATTCACCCTCGGCGCTGCAACGGGCCTGGCCACATGCTGCGCATCACCGCGTCACGCCGTACCAGTGCATGCGTCAAGGCAGCACCCACGTGCGCTAGCACCGTGGCGAACAGCACATACCCGGCCCAACCGTGCGCCTGGCGCAGCACAGCGTACAACTGTAGGTCGTGCGGCGCGATGGCCGGGAGTTGGAGTGGGCGAGGGTAGCCACCGGCCGAGAGCATCGCCCAGCCCAGCAATGGCATGCCCAGCATCAGCAGGTACAGCAGCAGGTGCGAGGCCGCTGCGATCCGCCGTTGTGCGCTTGGCAGCTCGCGGGGCAGCGCTGGGTGGCGCAGCGTCAGGCGCAGGACGATGCGTAAGACCACCAGGGCCAGCAAGGCAAGGCCGGTGGCCTTGTGCAGTTCGATCAGCAGTGTGTGGCGGGGCGACAGGTCGCCGACCATGCTTACGCCGATGAACAGCATGCCCAGGATCAGCACAGCCATCAGCCAGTGCAGCAGCCGGGCCAGAGGGTGAAAAGCGGTGACGCTCATGGTTGGGCTCCTTCCAGGGCTTCATGGCTGCGACGGTTGAATGACACGGAATAGGCGGCCGAACGGGCGGCGAGGATCGGGTCGGCAGACGGTTCGATGCCGTGGGGCAGGATCAAC
Source organism: Pseudomonas sp. NY15463 (assembly GCF_048068415.1). Lineage (NCBI taxonomy): Bacteria > Pseudomonadati > Pseudomonadota > Gammaproteobacteria > Pseudomonadales > Pseudomonadaceae > Pseudomonas > Pseudomonas sp. NY15463. The sequence continues at coordinate 127,059 of NZ_JBLUQD010000008.1, read as the reverse complement.
GGGTCGAAGTTCAGGTCACGGCACGCGCCTTGCTCGGGGGCGTCCACCTGCTGCAACACCAAGGTCCCGGCATCGATTGTGCGCCGCTCGGTGGGCCAAGGGCGGGCCGGGTCGTCCACCGCATCGCCAGGTTCGGCGAGGGTCAGGCGCAGGGTCCAGCGTAGCGGCCCTTGATCCAGGCGTTGCTTGAGGTCGTGTTGCAGGTACAGCGTATCGTTCACTTGGGCGGGCAATGCCACGAAGGGGGCCTGCGGCAGCAGTGCCCAACGCACCGGCTGAGCGTGGCCCTTGGCATCGATCAGCTTGAAGGCGTTGATGCTGTGGTACGCCGTGCTGGCGAAGCTGTCGCTGGCTTGGTAGCCCGCCGCCCACTGGCGAAACGCCGCGCTTTCGGGGTGTGCGGCGAAGAACGCCTGTATCTTGCCGGGGTCCGGCTTGCCGGTGCTTGGGTCCGGGGTGCTGGCCAGTACCTGGTCATAAAAGCCTTGCACGGTGCTGACTGCCAGCACCGGTGGGGTATTCATGCCGGTGCGCCAGACCTGCCCGTCGTCGGTGCTCAGTTGGATCGCCAAGCTGCGCACGGGCACGGCGGTGTCGGCAGCGAAGGGATTGGCGCCGCCGATGGCGAAGCGGCCGATCACCGGCACTTGCTGCTGGCTGAAGACCCGCGCGCTGGAGAGCTTCGCCGCCTGGCCGCTGGCTTGGAAATAACCGCTGACGCACAGGCCCTTGGCGTGGTTCTTGCGATAGCCAGGGTGCTTGCCGGCCTGGGCTTCGAAGGTATCGATGATGCGCTGTGGGGTGAGCGTGGGGGTGCCGATCCAGCCTGCCGCGTAGGCAAAACCTGCGCCCAGGGCTGCGAGCGTGGTGCCGATGGCGGCCAGGCGTAGGGCCTTGGCCGGGCCGTTCAAAGGAGTGTTCATCAGGCCATCCGTTAACGTGCAAATGAGCTGGTACGACGCAAGGGCGGCGGATTTATTCCCAAGTGGTGGAATAGATTTCGCACCAGCGCGTCTGTCTCTTACACTGACTGCCCACTGGGGTCTGAGCATGCAGGAACTGGACGATCAACACTGGCGCGAACTGCTGCAAAGGCTACGCCGTTTCGCCGTGTGGCTGAGCCGTGATGCGGGCGCTGCCGACGACCTGGTGCAGGCCACTGTCGAACGCGCCCTGGGCCGCTGGGGCCAGCAGCGCGATAGCGAGAGCCTGCGCCCATGGCTGTTCACTATTCTTTATCGGCTGTACCTGGACGGCAAACGCCGCGAGCGCCTGCACGCGCGCTGGCTGAACTGGTTCGGTCGGGCCCAGGCTGAAGAGCCTTGCGGCGCCGACACCGAAAGCATCGTTATGGCTCAGGCTGACTTGCAGGCCTTCGCGCGCCTGTCGGCCGAGCAGCGTGCGCTACTGCTGCTGGTCAGCGTCGAGGGCCTGAGCTACAAGGAGGCCGCCGACGCCCTGGGCATTCCCATCGGCACCGTGATGTCGCGTCTGTCGCGTGCGCGGGCCGCCTTGCGCGAACTGACCGAAGGCCGCCCCTCATCTACGGCCCTGCGGAGACTCAAATGACCCCCCAGCCCCCCACCGAATACGAACTGCATGCCTTCGTCGATGATCGACTTGAGCCGCTGCGCCGGGCGCAAGTCGAGGCCTGGCTTGCCGCCAATCCACAGCAGGCGGCGCAGCTTGAGGCTTGGCGCAATGATGCGCGGCGCTTGCGCGCGGCCCTGGCCGGGTTTGCCGAGCAACCCAGCGACCCGGCTTTGGACCTGGCGCCATTGCGTCGGCGCCTGCGCCAGCGGCGTCAGCGGCGCCTGGCGACGGCCGCCGTGCTGCTATTGGCGGTGGGCGTGGGCGGGCTGGGCGGTTGGCAGGCCCGCGAGGTGACCTTGGTCGCCCGCGAACTGCCCATGGCCGACGCGGTCCAGGCGCACCGGCTGTTCGCCGACGCCCGCGCACTGGATATCCAGGCCAATGACCCTGCGCGCCTGCAAGCCTGGCTGGGCCGGCATTTCAATCGCGTGGGACGTCTGCCTGACCTGACCGGCTATGGCTTACAGCCGGTGGGTGCTCGGTTGCTGAGCAACGAAGCGGGGCCGGCGGCCCTGCTGGTGTTCGAGGATCGCGACGGGCAGCGGGTGAGCCTGTTCTTGCGCTCGCCCGGCGAGCGTTTCGAGCGCATGCCCAGCGGGCAGCGCACCGATGGCCAGTTGGAGGCGCGCTATTGGTCGCATGGCGACTACAACTTCGCCTTGGTCAGTGCGGCGCACGACCAGCGGGGAGAGTCGTTGCGTCAGGCATTGAACCTCAGCCTTTGACTGCGAGCGGCAGGTGCCCACGGAAAAATGGTCGCTGACGGACGTGTTGTGGTCTGGGAAAGACCTGTCGTGCCTGTAGGCGTCCAGATGTCTGGATCGCGCCATTGGCGATGCAGGAATGTGACTACGTTGATGGCCTGACAGCGCCAGGTCTGCATGCACACGCAGGTCTTGCGCATCGACGTCCCGCCACCCTATGGCGGACCTGCATCAAGAAGAAGGACGAACTGAACATGGCTCGCAATATTTTCTTCTGCATCGATTCCCATGCCTGTGGCAACCCTGTGCGCGTAGTTGCCGGTGGCGGCCCGCTGCTGCCCAACGTACCGATGGCCGAAAAGCGCCTGTTGTTCATCGAGAAGCACGATTGGGTGCGCCGGGCGCTGATGTTCGAGCCGCGCGGCCATGACGTCATGTCCGGCTCGATTCTGTATCCGCCGTTTCGCGATGACTGCGATGTGGGAGTGCTGTTCATCGAGGTCAGTGGCTGCCTCCCGATGTGCGGCGCCGGCACCGTGGGCACTGTGACCGTGGCCCTTGAGGAGGGCCTGGTGGTGCCGCGCGAGGAGGGTCGCCTGGCCTTGGAAACCCCGGCCGGTCGAGTGGATATCGAGTACCAGCGCAAGGGCGCCTTTGTCGAGCAGGTGCGGCTATTCAACGTCAACAGCTATCTGCACGCCCGCGACATCGTGATCGACGTGCCGCAGATCGGTCCGCTGAGCGTGGACTTGGCCTATGGCGGCAATTACTACCTCATCGTCGAGCCGCAACCGAACTACCCCGGCCTGGATGCCTTGAAGGCTGACGACCTGGTGCGCATGAGCCGTTTGTTGCGCGAGGCCGCGCAGCAGGTGCTGCACCCGGTTCATCCTGAGGACTCACGCATTGCCGGGGTAGAGCACGTGATGTGGTGCGACCAGCCCAAGACCCCAGGGGCGACGGCGCGTAACGCGGTGTTCTACGGTGAAAAGGCCATCGACCGTTCGCCCGGCGGGACCGGGTCCTCGGCCCGCGTGGCGCAGTTGGTGGCGCGCGGGCGCCTTCAGGTGGGCGAGACGTTCATCCACGAAAGCATCACCGGCACCACGTTTGACTGCCGAGCCGAAGCGCTGGCTCAAGTCGGGCAGTACCCCGCAGTGCGTCCGAGTGTGGCTGGGTGGGCGCGGGTGATCGGTTACAACACGATCATCGTCGATGATCGCGATCCACTGGCGCATGGGTTCCAGATCGCCTGAGGTTGGCATTGACCGTTTCCGACCGGACGTGATCTGCTCGGTAACGCACGCCCCCTTCAAAGGAAACTGAAGACCCATGTCCGAGTACAAACTGCATTGCTTCGCCGAATCTGGCAACGCCTACAAAGTCGCGCTGATGCTGGAACTCACTGGCCAATCCTGGCAGCCGGTGTTCGTGGACTTCTTCAATGGTCAAACCCGTGAGCAAGCCTGGCGCGACGAGGTCAACGAGCAGGGCGAAGTGCCGGTGCTGGAGCACGCGGGTGAACGCCTGACCCAGTCGGCGTTGATTCTGGAGTACCTGGCCGAGCGCAGCGGCCAGTTCGGCCCGCGTGATGAGGCCGAGAAGCGAGACATCTGGCGCTGGATGCTGTTCGATAACCACAAGTTCACCGCCTACTACGCGGCGTTGCGGTTCATCTATTGCCTGACCCATTCCGGTGAAACCGATGTCACGAAGTTCCTGCGTGGTCGGGCCACGGCGGCATACCGGATCGTCGATGCGCACCTGGCCAAGACCCCGTTCATGGTCGGCGGCCGCTTGACCATCGCCGACCTGTCGTTGGCTGGCTATGTATTCATGCCGGAGGACACCGGCATCGACCTGAGCGAGTTCGTCCACATTGAGGCGTGGAAGGCGCGGATCCAGACGCTGCCGGGCTGGAAGCATCCGTATGAGCTGATGCCGCGCGTGGCCGGGTAAGGGCGTCGGCGACAGCTTGCAAATTACGCCGCGTGGCCAGCAGGCTTGGGTCTAGAGGTGTTGCAGCCGCCGATAGGCATTCGGCGTCTGCCCGCTGAGCCTTTTGAAGAACCGCGCGAAGTACGTTGGGTCGCTGAAGCCCAGGCTATCGGACAGCTGCCCGATGCTCATGCGCGTGTACGCCAGGTTGCGCCGTGCCTCTAGTAACAGCCGCTGGTGAATCACCTGCAACGCAGTCTGCCCGGCCAGCGCACGGCATAGCTGGTTGAGTTGCAGGCTGGTCACCCCCAGTCGCGCCGCGAACACCTCCACCGCCAGGTGCTCGCGGTAATGCGCCTCCACCAGGCGCAGGTATTGCCCGAGCAACTGACGGTCGCGCTCGCTGCGGGTGCGTGGGGGCAGGGCATGCTGCTGGCGGCTGATCCACACCATCAATGCCGTGACCAATGCTTGCAGCAGCGCCGAGCGCGCCGGGGCATTGCCTTGGAATTCGCGCTGGAGACTGTCGATCAATGTATGCAGGTGCCGCCGGTCGCGGCCCAGTGCATAGCAGCCGGGCGCGGTCAGCACGCTCAGCGGTGCGCCCAGGCGCTGCTCAAGCTCGGCGACCAACGCGGTGCCGAAGGACAGCACGTGGCCTTGGATATCGGCGCTGAAGCGAAAACCATGCACGGTCAGTGGCGGTACGACTTGGATCGCTGCTGTGTGAATGGTGCTGCGTACCCCTTCAATCTCCACCTGCGCTTCACCGCGCTGAACGTACAGCAGTTGGAACAGTTCGGCATGTCGGTGCGGCTTGATCTCCCAGTGGTGCAGGCGGCTGCGCGCGGGGATCGACTCGCAATGCAGCAGGTCGGTACCGGGCCAGGCGTGGTTTTCGCCGTACAACTGAAATTGCGCAATGCCGGGGAGGGGGCTGGACATGAGGGTGCGCCTTGTCCGGTAATCGAACGTTTTTTCTAAAAGTGCAGTTTTTCTAGCGGATAGCACACTTTTTCGGCCTGGATGGACCGTAAAAATGCACAAGCGAACCGTAACAGCACACAGAGAAAACAACAATGAAGACTCAGGTTGCAATCATCGGCGCAGGTCCCTCCGGCCTGTTGCTCGGTCAACTGCTGCACAAGGCGGGTATCGATACGTTGATCGTCGAACGCCAGACCCCCGACTACGTGCTTGGGCGTATCCGGGCCGGGGTACTGGAACAAGGCACCGTGGCGTTGCTACGCGAGGCCGGTGTGGCTGAGCGCATGGAGCGTGAAGGCTTGGTACACGAGGGGGTGGAACTGCTGATGGGCGGTCGCCGCCAGCGTCTGGACCTCAAAGCCCTGACCGGTGGCAAGACGGTGATGGTGTATGGCCAGACCGAGGTCACCCGCGACCTGATGCAGGCCCGCCGTGAGTGTGGTGCACCGATCATCTACTCCGCCAGCGATGTCCAGCCGCATGCAATCGACAGCCCGCATCCTTACCTCACCTTCGAGAAGGACGGCAAGCAACACCGCGTCGATTGCGACTACATCGCCGGCTGCGACGGTTTCCACGGCGTCGCCCGGCAAAGCATCCCGGCGGGCGTGCTCAAGACCTACGAACGGGTCTACCCGTTTGGCTGGCTGGGGCTGTTGGCGGACACTCCGCCGGTCAATCATGAACTGATCTACGCCCAGCATGAGCGCGGCTTCGCCCTGTGCAGCCAGCGCTCGCAGACACGCAGCCGCTACTACCTGCAAGTACCGCTGGGCGAACAGGTGCAGGACTGGCCGGACACGCGCTTCTGGGACGAACTCAAGGCGCGCCTGCCCGAAGACCTCGCCGAACGACTGGTCACCGGCCCGGCACTGGAAAAGAGCATCGCCCCGTTGCGCAGCCTGGTGGTGGAGCCGATGCAGCACGGGCGCCTGTTCCTGGTCGGCGACGCCGCCCATATCGTGCCGCCCACGGGAGCCAAGGGGCTGAACCTGGCTGCATCCGACGTGAACTATCTGTACCGGATCCTGGTGAAGGTGTATCGCGAAGGGCGCACTGACCTGTTGGCCGAGTATTCACCCATGGCCCTGCGTCGGGTGTGGAAAGGCGAGCGTTTCAGCTGGTTCATGACGCACCTTCTGCATGACTTCGGCGCGCATCAGGACGCCTGGGACAGCAAGATGCAGGAGGCCGACCGGGCGTATTACCTGGGCTCGCAGGCCGGGCTCGTGAACATTGCCGAAAACTACGTGGGGTTGCCGTTCGAGACGGTGCAGTAGGCCCTGCGCACTTGCCGCTGTGGAACGCCTGCGCCCGCCGTCAACCGCGGCTGGGCGCTGGCACGATGCGGTTGAGCACGGTACTGCCGTCCTTGCTGCGGGTCAGATAGACCGGCAGCACCTTGGGCAGCGTGTCGACGAGCCGGGCCACTTCGCGGGTGTTGTAGATGCCGCTTATGCGAATCCGCGCGGTACTGTCGTCGGCCAGTAGCAGCGGCTTGTCGAGGTAGCGGTTGATCACCGGCAAGGCCTGGCGCAGGCTCAGGTTGTCCAGCACCAGCTTGCCGCTGCGCCAGGCCAGGGCATTGGCGTAGTCGTCGCTCTGGGCCAGGTGCGGCTCGAAGTCACCCTTGTCGTAGCTGGCCTGCATGCCTGGGCCCAGACGGTAGCCACCGTTGTTGCCGTCATTGCTGACCAACACCGAGCCCTCGATCAGGGTCACCTTGACATGGTCCTGGTACTTCCACACGTTGAACTCGGTGCCGGTGACTCGCGTCTGGCCGTTGCCGGCATGCACGATGAACGGATGGCTGCTGTCGTGGGTGACTTTGAAGAAGGCTTCGCCCTTGACCAGGGTGACCCGGCGCTCATCTTTGTAGTTCAGGTAGCGCAGCTCGGTGTGCAGGTTCAAGTCGACGCGACTGCCATCGCTCAGTTGTACCTGTTGCAGTTGGTCGCCCGTCTCGAAGTGCTGGTAGCTGTTGGGTAGCCAGCCTTGCTCCCAGCCGATCCAGCCGGCCACGGGCAGGACGAGCAGTGCAATCGCCGCTGCTGAGGCGAATGGCCGCCAGTGACGCGCCACAGGTTGGCGGCGCTGGGGCTTGAGTTCGACAACCGGGTGCGGGCGTGGCAACAGGTCGGCGGTCTCCCAAATCTCCAGCATGGCCTGGTATTCCTCGGCATGTCGCGGGTCAGCCGCCAGCCATTGGCCAAACGCCTCTCGCTCCAGCTCACTGCAATCGTCGGCGTGCAGGCGCATGCACCAATGCGCAGCGGCATCGGTGATGGCATCGTCTTGGCTGGGGATGAGGCGGTCCTGGTTCATTGGGGCTCCCGGTTTTGCGGCATTCTACCTCCGGGAAGGGGGGCGCGAGAACGGATTAATGGCGAATGACTATCAATTGTATGAAAAACCTTGCAGATGCGGATGGCTCTTATTGACGCAGGGCCTATGGACCCTACCTCAAAGGGGCCGGGCACCGCTTTGCGATCGTGAGCACACGAGTGTCCTGGGGGCAGGCAGCCAAGGCATCGGCGAAAGCGAATCGCCTATTTGCCAGACAGGGTACTAGCTGTGTGGCACCGCCGATCCCGTATTGCCCGCAAATTGCGCTTTCAAGTGGCCCTGGTCGTCGAGTAGCCAGGCATCCATCACCTCCCGCACCACCGGACCGGCCACGCGTCCGCCGGCCTCGCCGTTCTCGATCATTACTGCCACGACCATCGCCGGGTGATCGGCGGGGGCGAAGCCGACGAACAGGGCATTGTCGCGGTGACGCTCAAGGGTCTTGTTACGGTCGTAGCGCTCCCCCTGCTTGATCGCAACCACTTGCGCCGTGCCGCTCTTGCCCGCAATGCGATACTGCGCGCCCGCTGCGGCGGCACGGGCGATACCGCGCGGGTCGTGCATGACCATCTGCATACCCTGGCTGACCTGATCCCAGGCGCGTTTGTCGTGCAGCACGATGTCGGGCTTTGGATGAGGATCGACCGGCGTCTGGTCGCCGACGCGTGTTGCCAGGTGCGGGCGGTGCCAAACGCCTTTGCTGGCAAGCAGGCTGGTGGCTTGGGCCAGTTGCAGCGGGGTGACCTGCATGTAGCCTTGGCCGATGCCGAGGATCAACGTCTCGCCGGGGAACCAGGCCTGACGCCGAGTGGCGCGCTTCCAGGCCTGCGAGGGCATCAACCCAGGCGCCTCTTCGAACATATCCAGCGAAACCTTCTGCCCCAGGCCGAACTCGGCCATGTAGTCGTGCAGGCGGTCGATGCCGAGCTTATGGGCCAGGTCGTAGAAATAGGTGTCGTTGGAGCGCATGATGGCGGTGTACATGTCCACCCAGCCGTCGCCGCTGCGGTTCCAGTTGCGGTACTTGTGGTCATAGTTGGGCAGCTCGTAGTAGCCGGGGTCGAACACCCGGCTGCCGGGGGTGATCACGCCGCTGTCCAGGCCGGCGATGGCCACCTCGGGCTTGACCGTCGAGCCCGGTGCGTAAAGCCCACGCAGCACGCGGTTGAACAATGGCCGGTCGAGCGAGTCGCGCAGCGCGGCGTATTGCTTGTAGCTGATGCCCTTGACGAACAGGTTGGGATCGAAGCTCGGGTTGCTGACCATCGCCAGCACGTCACCGTTGGACGGGTCCAGTACCACGACCGCGCCGCGCCGGTCGCCCAGGGCTTTTTCCGCGGCCTGTTGCAGGTGCGCATCCAGGCTAAGGACGATGTCTTTGCCCGGTATCGGGTCGTGGTGGCGCAGCACGCGCATCACCCGACCTTGGGCATTGGTCTCGACTTCTTCATAGCCCACATGGCCGTGCAGTTCGTTTTCGTAGAAGCGCTCGATACCGGTCTTGCCGATCGACTCGGTACCACGGTACTCGGTGCTGTCGAGGGTCTTGGCTTCCTTTTCGTTGATGCGCCCCACGTAACCCACCGAATGGGCGAAGTGTTCGGCCAGCGGGTATTGGCGGATGAACTGCGGCTCGACCTCAAGCCCTGGCAGGCGGAATTGGTTCACCGCGATCAGGGCAATCTGCTCTTCGCTGAGGCCGACCATCACCGTGACCGGCTCGAACGGTTTGCGCCCACGGCGCAAGTCCTTGTCGAACTGGTGGCGGTCATCTTCGGACAGGCCGAGGATCTGCGTGAGGGTGTCGAGTACCTTGGCCGTGTCGCCGGCCCGCTCACGGGTCATGGTGAGGTTGAAGCTGGGCTTGTTGTCGGCCAGCACCACGCCGTTACGGTCGTAGATCAGGCCGCGCTCCGGCGCGATGGGCAGTACGTGCACGCGGTTGTTTTCCGACACCGCGCTCTGTTGATCATGCTGCAACACCTGCAGCACGTAGAGTCGGCCGACCAGTACGGCCACCAGCCCCATTACCAGTGCGGCGCAGGCCAGCAACCGGCGGTTGACCAGGCTCTTTTCCGTTTCGTGGTCCTTGAGGGGAATGGGTTGTGGCATCGGTGGCTCGGCGAGATCAGGCGTGGGGGTGGGCCGCGCTGGCAACGTCGGCCAGGCTGCGCATGCAGTCGCGTGGTAAGCCCGCTCCCACTGAAGCTGGCAAGGGTCGCGGATGCTACGCAAGCCCTGGCCATGTCTCAAGACGCTGGCGCCCGGCCAGTGGGCGCCAGCGGCGATGCGCCGCGCGATCAGGGCGCTACGGCCAAAATGAAGATTCGTTCATCTGGCCGTGGGCCTGGCTTATTTGCAGTTACCCGCTTTGCGATAGCCCGCCGCCTGCGCCTGGGCTTCGGATTCGAACGCTACTTGATTCTTGGCTGAAACCTGGCTGTAGCCAGGGCAGCCGCTGGCCAGGTGATAGACCTGGCTGTTGCGGTTGCCCAGCACGGCGCCCTGGCTGGCATTGGGGGTGGTGGAGGGCTTGCGCGGGGCGCTGGCGAGCGTGGCACTGGCGCCGGCCGGTTTGTAGCCCATGATCCAGGTGCGCTCACCGGTGACGAACGGGTTGTGGTGGCCCATTACAGCAGCGATGCGCTGGTCGCGCTGCCGTTCCCAGGCGCTCACCGGGTATTGTTTGTTCCACGCCATCAGCACCTGCTGTTGCTGGCGCGACATGCTCAGTTGGTAGCGGTCGAACATGTAGAACGTAGTGCGCGCCACCAGGCCCTTGACCGCGTCGCGCGGCTCGGCGGTCTTTTGCACGAAGTCGATCTTGGTCGTGCACTGGCCGTATTGCTGGGTATTGCCGCTGACCATGCCGTAGTTGAAGTTGCTGCGGTCGCCATTGACCTCGCCCACGGCTGGGTAGAGGTTGAACAGGTCGGCTTCCATGGCGCGGAAGGTTGGGTCGTTGTCGACACAGGCTTCACGCCCGCCGTTCTGCCAGCATTGGCGCTGGTGCCCGAAGGTCCAGGCCGGGACGATGTGCTCCCACTCGGTGCGCTCGGCACGGGTTTGTTGCTTGCGCGCCTGCAGGCCGCAAGAGGCTGGGTCGATTCGCCCGCCGGACTTGCCTACCCAGGTCCATTTGCAACCGCAGTACAGGTCACCCTGCGCGCTGCTGGCTTGGTCGAGGTAGATCTTCTGCTTGGCGACGACCTTGGCTTCGGTGAAGGTCGCCGGGGGACTGGCGAAGGCACTGGGGAGGAGGGTGAAGAATAACGATGCCGCATACAACAGTGTTTTCATGAGGCGTAGATCAGTGTCGGAAAAAGCCGCGATTATACGCAGGAAAATCCGACTACAGGACGCGTGCTAGAAGGGTTTGGATACTGGCGCGAGTGCCATCACGCAGCCAGTCAGCGCACGCCCTGGCGTATGCCAAGGCAGGGATCGGCCTGTGCGAGGTACTAGTCATACGTAGTATGTATCGTTGTTACCGACGTTTTAGAGGGGCGCCGTCAGGCCCCATCCTCTCAACGCACTGCGGGGAAAAAATCGCCTGGCGTTACGCCAAATTGCTCGCGAAACGCGGCAATGAACGCCGATGTCGATGAATACCCTGCATTCAACGCCACTTGGGTTACTGCCGTGCCACGCCCCAGCGCTTCCAGCGCGCCCAGCAGGCGCATACGCTGGCGCCAACTGCGAAAGGTCAAGCCAGTCTCGCGCAGCAAAATGCGCCGCAAGGTTTTCTCCGACGCGCCCAGCGCCTCGCCCCATTCGCCCAGGGTGCGATTGTCGTCCGGGGCATCCTGCAACTGCCGGCACAGCTGCAACACCCGTGCATCCTGTGGCAGTGGCAGCGACAGGCTGACCTCACGCGCTGCGCGCAGTTGGTCTACCAGTACCCTGGCCAGCCGGCCATCCTCGCCGTCTTCGTCGTACTCGGGCGGGCGTGACGAGAACTGCTTGATCAGCTCGTGGGTCAGTGACGTAATCTCGATCACCCGGCAACGGCTGTGCGCCGCGTCGAACAGTTGCGGATCCAGGTACAGACCGCGCATTTCGGTGTTGGCGAAGCTGAACACCTCATGGTCCATATCCGGTGGCATCCACACCGCACGCTGCGGCGGGGCGACGAAGCTGCCGGTGGGGGTATGCACGTGCAATACCCCGCGGATTGCGTAGGACAACTGCACCCAGGGGTGGCGGTGCATGGGGGTGCGCTCCGGGCGCACCAGCGACTCGGTGCGAGCGTACACCGGGCGCGGCAAGGTTTTCAGGGCGGGAACGATGCGCTGATGAACTGTAGGTTGTCCGTTTATCGACATTTTTTGCCCTCATCCCGTTAGTCGGTTAATTCGAACATGGCTAAGGTAGGCCGGCAACCCGCACAACACAGGACTGGACAGATGGCCCGCTCGCGTTTCTTGCCGGACAATTTCACCTTGACCTTGATCGCCGTGGTGGCGATCGCCACCGTGCTGCCGGCGCGCGACCACGTGGCAGTGATCTTCGACTGGATCACCAACCTAGCCATCGGCCTGTTGTTCTTCCTGCATGGCGCCAAGCTTTCACGCGAGGCGATCTTTGCCGGTGCCGGGCACTGGCGTTTGCACCTGTTGGTATTCGTTTGCACCTTCGTGCTGTTCCCGCTGATCGGTATTGCGCTGAAACCGGTGCTGTTGCCGCTGGTGGGCAACGAGCTGTACCTGGGCTTTTTGTACCTGTGCGCGCTGCCGGCTACCGTGCAATCGGCGATTGCTTTCACCTCGCTGGCGCGCGGTAACGTGCCGGCGGCCATTTGTAGCGCGGCGGCGTCGAGCCTGATCGGTATCTTCGTCACGCCGATGCTGGTGGCGCTGCTGATGGGCGTGCACGGAGACAGCGGCTCCACCCTGGAGGCGATTCGCAAGATCAGCCTGCAACTGCTGGTGCCGTTCGTCGCCGGGCAGATTGCGCGCCGCTGGATCGGTGACTGGGTCGGACGTAACAAGGCGTGGCTGAAGTTCGTCGACCAAGGGTCGATCCTGCTGGTGGTGTACTCGGCGTTTGGTGCTGCGGTGATCGGGGGGCTGTGGCAACAAGTGCCGCCGAGCATGCTGGCGATGATCGTGCTGGGTTGCTGTGTGGTGCTGGCGTTGTCGCTGGGTATCACTGCGCTGTTGGGCAAGTGGCTGGGCTTCTGCATCGAAGACCGCATCACCATCCTGTTCTGTGGCTCGAAAAAAAGTCTGGCCACCGGCGTGCCGATGGCCCAGGTGCTGTTCGCCGGCAGCACCATCGGCCTGTTGATCCTGCCGCTGATGATCTTCCACCAGATCCAGCTGATGGTCTGCGCAGCGCTCGCCCAGCGATATGCCCGCCGCCCTGAGGCGGCCATGGTCGAGGCCGCCTCGGCCAAGTGATCAGGCCGCAGTGAAGCCGGGGCGTCGCTTGGCCTGAAAGGCTGAGTGAGCCTGCCCCTCACGCACGCGCGACTCAATCGCCTCGAAACTGGAGCCTTCATCATCCCTGTGCCACGCTTCATACAGCCTAGTTGCCTGTGGTCGCCATCAGGCCGGCACGATCGTCCTGGCTGATTAAACTGATCCAACGGTCACAGGGAGCACCCCGGATGGGCTGCGTATCGAGCATTCACGCTGTTCGGCCGTCAGGCTGCGGGGCGGGGTCGGCATGAACCCGTCGGGACGAGGTATTTCGTTGCAGGTGGTGGTGGCGCTGGCGATCGTGCTGGGGATGCTGCTGCTGGGCGCTGGCCTTGCCTGGCAAGGTTATCGGGGGCTGAGCCAGACCTTGGTGGCCGCTGCCGGTGACGCCGCGCAGCAAGTCGGCAAGACCATCGATGAGCGCGCCCGGCGCCTGGTCGATCCTGCGCAAAGCAGCCTGCGCCTGCTGGCGGTCATGCCGACGGGCGGCGAGTTACAGCAACGCCTGGCGCCGCTGGTCGCCACCCTCGACGCCAACCGTATGCTCAGCGCCGCCTATCTCGGCTATTCCAACGGCGACTTCCTGCTGGTGCGTGGCCTGCGCGACCAGGCGTTGCGCGAACGCTTCGCCGCCCCTGAAGGCACGGCATTTCTGGTGCAGAGCGTCAGCCACGGGGCTGACGGTACGCCGCGCGGAGAATGGCGTTTCTACGACCGCGCCTTGAGCCTGTTGGCGACCCAGTCGCGGCCGGACTACCGCTACGATCCACGTACGCGCCCCTGGTTCATCGATGCCTCGGCCCAACCCGCAACGGTACTCACGCACCCTTATGTGTTCTTCACCACGCGCGAGATCGGCCTGAGCATGGCCCAGCGCAGTGTCGACGGCGCTGCGGTGATCGGCATGGATGTCTCGGTCAATGACCTGGCCAGCGAGAGCCGTGACCTGCGCATGACGCCCGGCACCGAAATCGCTGTGCTCGACAGCCAGGGCAGTGTGGTGGCCTACCCGGACCTGCAGCGGGTCATCGTGCGTGAGAACGAGCAGGTACGTCTGTCGCGTTTGGCCGAGCTGGGGATTCCCAGCCTTGAGCGGCTTCACGCCGACCCTGCACAGGGGGCCCGGCCAATGCGGTACGAAGTGGACGGGCAGGCCTGGTACGGCATGCGCATACAACTGACGCTGGCCGGGCAGGACCTGCAGGTGCTGATCGCCGTACCGGCCCTCGAGCTGTTGGCCAGTGCCCGCAAGGTATTGTTCGAGCAACTTCTCTGGACGGCAGCGCTGATTGCCGTTCTGCTGCTGGTCGGTGTCTTGCTCGGCCAGCGTATCGGGCGCCCGTTGCGCTTGCTCGCCGACCAGGTGCGCGACCTGGCCAGCTTCGACTTCAGTCGCCAGATGGGGGTGGCCTCGCGGGTCTGCGAGGTGCGCGAGCTGAGTCAGGTGCTCAGCGGCATGTCCGGTACGATTCGCGGCTTTCAGGCCATGACCTTGACCTTGAGCCGGGAAAGCGACCTAGAGCGCATGCTCGATGGCGTGCTGACACATTTGGTGGAAGCTGCTGGGGTGCGCGCGGGCGCGGTGTACCTGTTCGAACCTGAGCGTGGACGTCTGTGTCTGGCGGCTGTCTGTCGGGGCGAGGGGTATCCGGCCGAGCTGGCGTTGGGCGAGGGGGATCGCCAGGCGTTGGCCGCCGAAGTCATCCAAGGCATGGCACTGCAGGGGCACAGCCTTGCGGTTGCGCTGGATGACCGCAGCCAGGCTCTGCTTGGCATGCTGGTGCTGCAACTGGACGACGCGCCCGCAGGCGAGCCGTTCCGGCGCTTCGTCGAGGAGCTGTCCGGCGCCGCAGCGGTGGCCATCGAGACGCGTCAGTTGGTAGAGGCGCAGCAGCGCTTGATGGACGCGTTGATCAAGCTGCTGGCCGATGCCATCGACGCCAAGAGTCCCTACACCGGCGGACATTGCGAGCGCGTCCCGCAGTTGGCTCAGATGCTGCTGGATCAAGCCGTACAAGCCGACAGCGGGCCT
This sequence comes from Pseudomonas sp. NY15463, assembly GCF_048068415.1. NCBI lineage: Bacteria > Pseudomonadati > Pseudomonadota > Gammaproteobacteria > Pseudomonadales > Pseudomonadaceae > Pseudomonas > Pseudomonas sp. NY15463. The sequence goes on along the minus strand of NZ_JBLUQD010000008.1, from coordinate 112,036 downwards.
TACGCCGACTTCAGCATGAGCGCGGCCGAACGTTATGAGTTTCGCGTGGCCGCCTGGCTGCACGATTGCGGCAAGATCACCAGCCCCGAGTACGTGGTGGACAAGGCGACCAAGCTTGAGGCGCTGTACAACCGCATTCACGAAGTTCGCATGCGCTTCGAAGTGCTTTGGCGCGACGCTGATATTGCCTACTGGCAGGGTCTGGCCGCTGGTGGGCAGGCCATACCCTTGCAACAGGCACGGGAGCGTTGCCAGGCCGCGTTGCAAGAGGAATTCGCCTTCGTCGCCCAGGCCAATATCGGTGGCGAGTTCATGCAGCAGGCTGATGTCGAGCGCTTGCAACGTATTGGTCAGCGTCGGTGGTTACGGCATTTCGATGACCGCTTGGGAATTTCCCGCGATGAGCAGGCGCGCCTGGCCCAAGTGCCAGCGGCACCGCTGCCGGTGGCCGAGCCGTTGCTCGCCGACCGTCCCGAGCATCGCGTGCCCTGGGGAGCGCGCAAACCGCCGGTTACCCGGGACGACCCGCGTAATGTCTGGGGGTTCGACATGCGCCTGCCGGCGCATGCCAGCGACTTGGGCGAGCTGTACAACCTGTCGATTCGTCGCGGCACCCTCAACGATGAGGAACGCTTCAAGATCAACGAACATATCGTGCAAACCATCATCATGCTCAGCTCGCTGCCGTTCCCGCGTCAGCTCAGGCGAGTGCCCTCTATCGCCGGCAATCACCACGAAAAACTCGACGGCACCGGTTATCCGCGCCGCTTAGGCGAAGAGGCCTTGAGCATCCCCGAGCGGGTGATGGCCATCGCCGATATCTTCGAGGCGCTGACCGCCGCCGACCGGCCGTACAAGGCGCCCAAGAGCCTCAGCGAGTCGATCAAGATCCTGGTGTTCATGGCGCGTGACCGGCATGTCGATCCGCAGTTGCTGCGCCTGTTCCTGAGTAGCGGGGTTTACCAGCATTACGCCGAGCGTTTCCTGCGGCCCGAGCAGATCGACGAGGTGGATGTGGCGTACTGGTTGGGCGAGTTGGAGCGCTGACCTGAGCAGGCGCCTTGCTCAGGTGAGCGTCACGGCCTGCAACCGATACTTGGCTTTGTCGAAGCCCCAGTTGTACAACACCGTGTAGGGCAGGATGAACACGAAAAACCCAGCTTCCAGCCAGAAGGCCTGGGCCAGCGTGATGTCGAGCATCCACACCGCCACTGGCAGACACAAGGCGATGATGCCGCCCTCGAAGCCCAGCCCGTGCAGCAGGCGCGCAGAGACCCGCCATTGATGCCGAGGCAAGCTGAAACAATGGTCGACGATGGCGTTGTAGAGCATGTTCCAGACCATCGCGATCAACGAGATCGCCAGCGCCAGTGCCCCTGTGGTGTGCATCGGCTTGTCGAATAGCCACGCCATGACCGGTGCCGACAGGACCACTGCGCCGGCTTCATAGCCGGCCGCGTGGATGAGCCGCTCAGTGAGGGAGACGGTGTTGTGCTGCATGACTTCACCTGAAGTGCTGTGGAGGATGCTTCCCATGCTCGTTGATTAAACTGATACTGAACACTTAGCAGCTATCGGTTTTATCAATATCTATGCGCTACTCACCCGAATCCCTTGTTGCGTTCGTCGAGGCCGCAGCCTTGGGCTCGTTCTCTGCGGCTGCGCGCAAGCTCAACAAGAGCCAGTCCACCATCAGCATCGCCATCGCCAACTTCGAGGCAGACGTGGGCTGCCAGCTCTTCGACCGGGGTGGTCGCCATCCCGTGCTCAACGATGCCGGGCGTCAGGTGCTGGCCAGGGTCGACGCGATTCTCGCCGCCAGCGAGCGCCTCGATGCCTTGGCCATGCGCCTGAGCGCGCAAGTCGAGCCACTGCTGTCGGTGGTCATGACCGATATCTACAGCCTGGTGTTCTTCGGTGATGTGGCGGCGCGCTTCGCTGAGCGCTTTCCCGACACCGAGCTGCGCTGCGGCCCTTCGGAGGACGCCGATGTGATCGACCTGATCCAGACCGGCCAGGTGCACCTGGGCATTCTCGCGGCGCAGGAGCAATACCCGCCTGATGTGGCCGCCCAGCGCCTGGCGGTGAAGGCGCAATTTGCCGTGTACGTGGGGGCTGCTCACCGCCTGGCACAGGTGACGCAGGTGACGCCCGCGCACCTGGCGGGCGAGCGGCAATTGTTCATTCGCACCTACGTGCGCAGCGCCGAGCCTTCGAGCAGCCAAGCCTGGTCGGCACCCGATTACCTGACCCTGATGGAATTCGCCGGGCGCGGTTTTGGGTGGGCAGTGCTGCCTCGGGCGATGGTCGAGCGCTTTGGGGAGGGGCTGGTGGAGTTGGATGTACGCGGATATCCGCGCAGTGTCGAGATCGATGTGGCCTGGTCGCGTAAGGCGCCATTGGGCGTCGCGGGGCAGTGGTTGCTGGGGCAGGTGCTGGGCTCGTGAGTGCAATGGCGCAGCGGCGTGCCTCACATTCGCATTGGCCGCGTGGGGGTGTATGCGCAAATTGGCAGCGATCTGTGTCTATCGGTGGCCCGGTCTTGTGGATAGGGTCTGCATTTTGAATCGTTCGAGTTAGCCATGGAACTGACCGCTATCCCTTTTGGCATCACCGATTGGTCGACAATAGAGCCCACCGTGCATCCCGGTGAAGTCGGCACTGCCTATTGGCGCACCTGCCAGTTTTCCAATATTCGGGTGCGGCTGGTGGAATATACCCCCGGTTATCTGGCCGACCACTGGTGCCTGAAGGGGCATATTCTGTTGTGCCTGGAAGGGCGTCTGGAGACTGAGCTGGAAGATGGCCGCGTGGTGACCTTGAACCCAGGGATGAGCTACCAGGTCGCCGATAACGCACAAGCCCATCGCTCGTCGAGCCGCATCGGCGCCAAACTGTTTATCGTGGACTGAGCTCATGCCGCTGATTGCAGAACGTGTCGAACTCGCCCGTAAGGGGGCGAATGACAAGGTGATATGCCGCATGCCATCCGGTTGGGCGGTGATGGGTGACGTGCAATTTCTCGAAGGATACTGCCTGCTCCTTCCAGACCCCGTCGTGCCCAGCCTGAACGACTTGAGCGAGCAGGCGAGGGCCGCCTATCTGCTCGACATGGCTCGCCTCGGGGATGCGCTTCTACAGGTAACCGGCGCCCTGCGGGTGAATTACGAAATACTGGGAAACTCAGAGCCTGAGTTGCATTGCCATGTGTTTCCCCGCTACGCCAGTGAGCCTGAAGGAAAACGCAGAATGCCGGTTTGGTTCTACGACTGGCAATCAGCGCCACCCTACGATGAAGCGTTGCACGGCGGCCTGCGTGCCCAGCTTGCCAGGCTGTTGCTCATCTAGCCTGCGCGTGCATCACGCGTGCGCTGGAATCAGGCGTCCTTGCCCAGTACATAACGCTCGAAGTGTTCGATGTGCTCGTCGAGGTTGTCTTCGAGCATCATGCGGTACTGGTCGCAGAAGTACTTGAGGATTTCCCCACGGGCCTTGGCCATCTCTTCGCTGCTCTTGAAGCTACGGGCAGTCATCCAGGCGTTGAAGCGCGTGGCGGCGAAGGTCATCGAGGCGCTGACCTTGCCCAGGTCCTCGAGCTTGTCGATGTGCTGGTTGGCCAGCTCGATGTGCGCATCGGCGCGGTCATAGAAGGCCTGGTCGGTGGTCTGGGTCATCGCGATGTGTCTCTTTGCGGGGTTCGGTCGGCGCGCAGCATGCCACAGGCGGGCGTGGCATGGGAGCGTTCGGCGAGCCTGTGCTGAGGGCGATAGACATTTATACTGGCATGATCGCCGCCGCCCCTGGAAACGCCATGGCCAGTCGCTCTTCGGTTACACGCCTGTTCGCCCTGATTGCCCTGTTGATCGTGCTCCCTGGCGCCTCGGCGCAGTGGCGCACCGCGTTGCCTGAGGCGCGGCTGATCGGTGAGGGCGAATTCCGCTGGTTTGGGCTGCGCCTGTACGACGCTCGTCTATGGAGTACCGGCCCGGTCAGCGGCTGGGATACGCCCTTCGCGCTTGAGCTGATTTACCATCGTGCCTTGAGTCGGGACACCCTGGTGCAGGCCAGCGTGGAAGAAATGCGCCGCCTGGCCGCAGGGCCGGTCGACGAAGCGACCGAGCGCCGCTGGGCGCAAGGCATGCGCGCGGCCTTTGTCGATGTGCAGCCAGGCATGCGCATTACTGGGGTATATCTGCCAGGGCAGGGAGGTCGGTTCTACGTGGGTGATCAACTCCAACATGAAGTGGCCGACCCGGCGTTTGCACGTGCGTTCTTCGGTATCTGGCTCGACCCGCGCGCCCGCGACCCACAGTTGCGCGAGCGCCTGCTAGGGTTGCAGGCGCAGCGCCGTTGATCGCGCGCAGCGTGCCCTGTCGGCCATCGGTCACACCCTCGCCATAGGTTCGGGCAGCCCTTTCACCCCAGGGGTCAGGGCGAACACACCACCGGCCAGCGGTTGGTCGCTCAGGTCGGTGTGCTGGGGGCGGATCGAGGTCACGAACAAGGTGTCCAGCTGGGGCCCGCCGAATGCGCACATCGTCGGCTTTTTCACCGGCAGGTCCAAGGCACGGTCAAGTTTACCCTGTGGGGTGAAGCGCAGTACCTGGCCGGCATCGATCGCGCAGATCCAGTAGCAGCCCTCGGCGTCCACGGCGGCCCCGTCCGGGCGGCCGGGGTGCTGGTTCATGTCTACGAATACTCGGCGGTTGTAGGGTGTGCCGCTGTCGATGTCGTAGTCGAAGGCCCAGATCAACTGCACGCTGGGATGCGAGTCGGAGAGGTACAGGGTCTTGCCATCGGGGCTGAAGGCCAGTCCGTTGGGCACGCACAGGCCTTCGAGCTGCGCCTGCATGGGCTGTACGGCCGCGTCTACGGTCGGGTCGTAGCGGTAGAGCTTACCCACCGGATCGGTGCCCATGCCGGTGTGCAACGTGCCGGTCCAGAAACGTCCCTGGCGGTCGCAGCGTCCGTCGTTGAAGCGCATGTCAGGCCTGGCGTGCTCGACGCTGGCGCATTTGTGCGCCAGCAGTCGTCCGTTGGCCTGCGGGGTGAGCTGGAAGATCCCGGTCTGCTGGGCGCCCAGCCAGTGCCCTTGTGGACTGCGCACGATACAGCCGAGCATTTCGTCGGCGCTCCATTGGCTGATGGTGCCGTCCAGTTGCCAGCGGTGCAGGCGCCCGGCGGGAATATCCACCCAGTACAGGGCATTTTCCTGCGCTTGCCAGACCGGGCTTTCGCCCGTGGCGTTGCGCGCATTGATGATCAGTTCAGCGGTCATGGTGCTGCTCCTGAGGTCAGCGTTCAGTCGCCAAAAGGGCCAGCGGCGGTGAACGCACCGCCTTGCCAGCGGACGTTGGGGTCATCGGCGGCCGGCTTGGGCTGCAGTTCGAGCGCTGCGCGATAACGCTCGGAACTGTCCTGTGGGGTAAAGCCCAGGTGCGCCGCGTGGCGGTTGCTCCACCACACCTCGCGGTTGTCCGACACCCCATACACCACGCTATGCCCGACGTTTTCGGCGAGCAGCGCGCGCTCGACCAGATGGCTCAGGTCGGCATAGCTCAGCCAGGTGCTGAGCATGCGCAGGTTGCGCGGCTCGGGGAACGAGGAGCCGATGCGCAGGCTCACGGTTTCGATGCCGTAGCGGTAGTAGTAGAAGCTCGCCAGGTCTTCGCCATAGGCTTTCGACAAGCCGTAATAGCCGTCCGGGCGACGCGGGGAGTGCGCGTCCACCTGCTGGTCCTGGGGGTAGAAACCGGTGACATGATTGGAACTGGCGAACACCACGCGTTTGATGCCGTGCCGGCGCGCCGCCTCATAGAGGTGGAATGTACCGACGATGTTGGCCTGCAGGATGTCTTCGAAGGCGCGCTCGGTGGAAATGCCACCCAGGTGCACGATGGCATCCACGCCCTCGGCCAGGGCCTGCACGCCGGCTTTGTCTGCCAGGTCGCAGAGGATCACTTCTTCATGCTCGCCGGCGGGGGCTGCCATCGGGCTGATGTCCGAGGCGCGGATCACATGGGCGTGGGCATGCAGCGCTTCGCGCAGTACCTGCCCGAGCCCACCGGCAGCGCCGGTGAGCAGCAGGCGGTTGAACGGCTTGGTCGCAGCGATGGGGGTAACGGTCACGGGGAAAGCCTTTTGCTGGGTTCGACGAGGGTGCAGGGCGCGATGCGCACGCCCGGCCGTGCTTTACAGGAAGTTGTACTGGATGCCCACGCGCCAGCGTGCCTGGCGGTCATCGGTGGTGGAGTTGACCTTGATATCGCCGACTTCCATGAACGGGGACCACTGTTTGTTGAGCTTGTACTTGATGATCAGGTTCTGCTCGTAGTCGCTCTTCTTGTTGTCGTAGCGGATGTAGTCGGTGGCGAAGTGGATGTACTGGTACTCGAAGGCCCACGGACCTGTCGGGGTGTAGCCGAGCCAGCCCTCGTAACGGGTGGTGTTCTGGTTGTCCTTGGCGCGGTCGCTCTTGCTGTGGTCGATCTGGTCGCGGTCAAGGCTGCGGGCGTCGTGGCGCAGACGCGTGGCGACATACCAGGTGTCGCTGATCTTGTAGCTGTACTTGAGGCCGAACTTGTAGGTCGTAGCGTCCTTGGAGCTGTCCATCTGGAACGCCGGGGTCAGGGTCGAGCGCGGACTGAGCTTGTAGTTGTAGTCGACGGTGAACTCATGGCCGTTGTTGACCATATTGTCGTAGGCCACGTCCTCGCGGTCGCCGGCGGTCTTGTACTTGATCTCGGCGGCGAAACCCAGGCCGCTGTCTTTGCGGTAACTGAGCTTGATCCGGTCGGAGTGCATGCTGTCGTCTTCGGTAAAACCGTGGCGATAGTTGATGTTGGCCGAGTCTGCGCAGGCGTAGAAGGACAGGCCGAGGGTGCTGACGGCAATGAGGCGGCGGATTGTGTTGTTCATGCGATCTTCTTTTTTTGTTTTTGTCGAGGTCGTTATGAGGCGGTTGGCGCGGTAGGGCGGTCTGGGTGTGCGGCTATCCTCCGTGGGTTTTCGAATAAGTTATCGTACGACTATGTGACTGTCTACGATTTCTTGAAATGTTGTCTGATCTCTTTTTTTGATGGCTCTATTTCAGGCTTTTATACGGCATCGTGTGATTTTTTTTGGGGCGTAATGCGCATTTAAAGCAGGGTTTTATCGGTTTTTATCGATGTTAAACAAGGTGCTTTTCAAAAGTTGTATGATGACGTAGGATCCTTCCCAGAGCGTGACTCACCCGCCACAAATCCAATAAGAAGGCTCAGACGTCCATGATCATCACCGCTGTTAACGTCCAGGTTTTTTCCTACCCCACACGCCGCGCCGTAGACAGTGCCGGCCATGCCCATCCGGGTGACGTAACCCAGGCCAGGATGGCCTTGCTGCGCATCCGTACCGAGTGCGGCAGCGAAGGCTATGCCCTGGGGGCGCCTGAGTTGATTCGTCCCTATGTGCTGGATAATTTCGTGCGCAAGGTGCTGGTCGGCGCCAATGCCTTCGATCGTGAAAAAATCTGGCATGACCTTGCGCATTGGCAGCGCGGCAGCGCCAGCCAACTGACCGACCGCGCTCTGGCGCTGGTGGAGCAGGCTCTATGGGACTTGGCCGGGCGCAAGCTGAACCTGCCAGTGCACAAGCTCATCGGTGGTTACCGCGACAAGGTGCCGGCGTATGGCTCGACCATGTGCGGTGACGAGCTGCCGGGCGGTTTGTCGACGCCAGAGGAATACGGCCGTTTCGCCGAAACCTTAGTGCAGCGCGGCTACAAGGCGATCAAGCTACATACCTGGATGCCGCCGGTGTCGTTCGCGCCGAGCGTGAGCATGGACATCAAGGCCTGCGCGGCGGTGCGCGAGGCCGTTGGCCCGGACATCGCGCTGATGATCGACGGCTACCACTGGTACAGTCGCACCGAGGCCTTGACCATCGGCCGCGCCCTGGAAAAACTCGACTTCGCCTGGTTCGAAGAGCCGATGATGGAAGACTCCGCCGAGTCTTACGCCTGGTTGTCCAGTCAGCTGGACATCCCGGTGCTCGGCCCGGAAAGCCTGGGTGGCAAACACCTGAGCCGCGCCAGCTGGGTCAAGAACGATGTCTGTGACATTCTGCGCGCCGGGGTTGCTGGCGTCGGCGGGATCGCGCCGTGCCTGAAAGTGGCGCACATGGCCGAAGCGTTCGGCATGGACTGCGAGATCCACGGCAATGGTGCGGCCAACCTGGCAGTGGTCGGCGCGATCAAGAACTGCACCTGGTACGAGCGCGGCCTGCTGCACCCGTTCCTGGACTACGACGAGGTGCCAGCCTACCTCAATCGCCTGGTCGACCCGATGGATGAAGACGGCTTCGTGCACCTGTCGGACCTGCCTGGTCTGGGCGAGGACATCAATTTCGATTACGTCGAGGCGCACACGCTGCAACGTTTCTGATGCGTACATGGCGGCGCGCGCCCAAGCGCGTCGCCCGAGAGTCCAATAACTATAAAAAGGCTATCTCACATGAACGTTCTACCCACCTTCTGGGCGGGAGTCCTGGCCGCCTCGCTGGCGCTGTCTCCGGTCCATGCCGCGTTCGCCAAGACACCGGCCGACCAGTTGATCGTCGGCATGAGCATGATCAACCTGCTGTCCCTGGACCCAGCCGCCGCGACGGGCCTGGACGTCTCGGAGGTCAATGCCAACCTGTACGACATGCTGTTGGTGCAGGATGTCCGCCAGCCAGACCAGTTGGTCCCGGCACTCGCCGAAAGCTGGCAGATCAGTGACGACCGTAAGACCCTCACGTTCCACCTGCGCCGTGGTGTCACGTTCCATTCCGGCAACCCCCTGAGCGCCGAGGATGTGGCCTGGTCGCTGCAACGCGTGCTGACCCTCAACCTGGCCTTGGCCTCGACCTGGAAGGCCTACGGGTTCACCGCTGGCAACGTCGCCCAGTACATGCGCGCCGTCGATGAGTACACCTTCGTCGTCGAGCTGCCACGCCCGACTGACCCAATGTTGGTGCTCAACACCCTGGCCACCTCGCCCAGCGCGTTCATCCTCGACCGCAAGGTGGTGCAGCAACACCAGAAGGGCGATGACATGGGCGGGGCATGGCTCACCACCCATGCCGCCGGCAGCGGTCCGTTCGTGCTCAAGGAATGGCGCGCCAACGATGTGATCCTGATGAACCGCTTCGATGGCTATTGGGGTGGGCCTGCCAAGCTCAAGCGCATCGTGATGCGCAACATGACCGAGTCGCAATCGCTGCGCTTGATGGTCGAGCGCGGCGACCTTGACCTGGCCAAGGGCATGTCGGCTCCAGACATCGAGGCACTGGAAAAATCAGACAACGTGCGTACCCAGACCGTACAGCGCGGCACCTTGTATTACGTGGCCCTGAGCGTCAAGAACAAGCCTTTCGACGATGTCCGGGTACGCAAGGCAGTGCGCGCGCTGATCGACTATCAAGGCATCGACCGGAGCGTGATGCCGCACTACGGCCAGCTCAACCAGCGACCGCTGCCATTGGGCCTGCCGGCGCGCCTGGACGATCCGGGTTACACGCTGAATGTGGCCCAGGCCAAGCAACTGCTGAGCGAAGCCGGTTACCCGAACGGTTTCAAGACCACCATCCGCGTGCTCACCGAGCCGCCATTCATCAATATCGCATCCAGCCTGCAAGCGACCCTGGCCCAGGCGGGTATCCAGGCGACCATCGTCACTGGCACCGGCAACCAGATCTACGGCGCCATGCGCGAGCGCAGCTTCGACATCCTGGTCGGGCGCGGCGGCGGCGGTGCCGAGCGGCACCCGCACTCGAGCCTACGCACGCTGGTGTACAACCCTGACAACCGCGATGAAGCCAAGTTGAGCAACTTCCAGGGTTGGCGAACCTCATTCTACAGCCCTGAGCTGAACAGCCTGATCGAGCAGGCCGAGGTCGAGCCCGACAAAGCCCGGCAACTGGCGCAGTACCAGCAAATCCAGCGCACTCTGGACACCCAGGTAGGGGCGATTCTGCCGGTGTCGCAGATGACCGATACGGTGGTGCTGTACCACGATGTTCAGGGCTATCAAGGCCATACCGCTGCCACCACGCGCTACAAAGACGTCTACAAGGCGCGCTGACCGACTTTTCAGGAGCCTGATATGTTTGCTTCGACTGCCTCTGTGCTGGGCCCTCGTGTGTCTGGGACGGCCCGCCGGGCCAGCACGGTTCTGGTGACCCTGCTCGGCCTGCTGGCGCTGACCTTCTTCATTGGCCGGGTGATGCCGTTGGACCCGGTGCTGGCTGTGGTCGGGCCGGACGCCGACAGCTCCACCTACGATCAAGTGTACCGTGCCATGGGCCTGGACAAGCCGATCTGGACCCAGTTCGGGCTGTACCTGAACGACTTGCTGCACGGTGACTTCGGCAATGCGTTGCTCACCGGCCACCCGGTACTGGACGATATCAAGCGGGTGTTCCCGGCGACCCTGGAGTTGGCCACCCTGGCGATTCTGTTCGGCGTGTTCATCGGTCTGCCGCTGGGGGGGGTCGCGGCCAGCAACCAAGGGCGCATCGGTGACCATGTGGCGCGGGTCATCACCTTGTTCGGTTACTCCACGCCGATCTTCTGGGTCGGCATGATGGGTTTGTTGGTGTTCTATGCCTGGCTCGGCTGGGCCGGCGGGGCAGGGCGCATCGACCTTGCCTATGACGGCATGGTCGATGAGGTCACCGGCCTGCTGCTCGTCGACACGGCCCTGGCCCGCGATTGGGAAGCCTTCAGCAGTGCCTTGCGGCATATCGTGCTACCGGCACTGATCCTGGGCTTGAACTCGGTGGCCTACATCAGCCGCATGACCCGCAGCTTCATGCTCGAGCAACTGTCCCAGGAGTACATCATCACCGCTCGGGTCAAAGGCCTGTCACGGCGCCAGGTGGTCTGGGGCCATGCGTTTCGCAACATCCTCGTGCAACTGCTGACCGTGGTGGCGCTGGCCTATGGCTCGCTGCTCGAAGGCGCGGTGCTGATCGAGACGGTGTTCGCCTGGCCGGGCTTTGGCCAGTACCTCACCAGTAGCCTGATGCTCGGCGACATGAACGCAGTGATGGGCTGTGTGCTGGTGATCGGACTGATCTTCGTCGCCCTCAACCTGATCAGCGATGCCTTGTACAAGGTGTTCGACCCAAGGACTCGCTAGCCCCTGCGGCACATTGAACAACTATAAAAAAGGATGCCCACATGAAACGTGTATTTTCGCCACTGTGCGCCGGCCTGCTGGGCGCGGCGCTGTTGCTGACTCCGCTGGCCGCGGTGCAGGCCAAGACGCCGAACGATCAGTTGATCGTCGGCATGAGCCTGGTCAACCTGTTCTCCATCGACCCGGCCAACGCGCCAGGCCTGGACGCCTCGGGGGTCAATGCCAACCTCTACGACACGCTCATCAAGCGTGACCATGGCAATCCCGACAAACACCTGCCGCAACTGGCCGAGCGCTGGACGATAAGCGAGGACGCGCGGCAGATCACCTTCCACTTGCGCAGTGACGTGCGCTTTCACTCCGGCAATCCCCTGACCGCCGAGGACGTGGCCTGGTCGTTGTACCGTGTGATGAAACTCAACTATGGCCTGGCGACCACCTGGAAAGCCTATGGCTACACGGCCGAGAACATCCAGGGGTTGATCCGTGCCACCGATGCACACACGTTGGTGGTCGAGCTGCCACAACCCACCGACCCGTTGCTGGTGATCGACTCGCTGGCGGTCTCGCCCAGCGCAGTGGTGGTGGACCGCGAGCAGGTCCTCAAGCACGAGAAAAACGGCGATCTTGGGGCTGCCTGGCTGGTCACCAACGAAGCCGGCAGCGGCCCGTTCACCTTGAGCAAGTGGAGCGCTAACGACGCCTTGGTGATGACCCGCTTCGACGGCTACTGGGCGGGCCCGGCCAAGATGAAACGGGTTCTGTTGCGGCACATGACCGAGTCGCAATCGCTGCGCCTGATGCTCGAACGTGGCGACCTGGACCTGGCCTACGGCATGGCCGCACCGGACATCAAAGCCATCGAAGGTCACGCTGCCCTGCAGGTTCAGGCATTGCAGCGCGGCACGATGTACTACGTGGCGATGAGCATGAAACAGCCACCTTTCGCCAACCAGAAAGTGCGCGAGGCGGTGCGTAACCTGATCGACTACCAGGGGCTGGATGAACAGGTGATGCCGCACTACGGCACGCTCAACCAGCGGCCGATGCAACTGGGCCTGGAGGCTCGCCTGCCCGATCCGGGTTATCGGCTGAACGTCGCCAAGGCCAAAGCGTTGCTGGCTGAAGCCGGCTACCCGCAAGGCTTCAGCACCACCATCCGCACACTGTCCGAGCCGCCGTTCATCGACATTGCCGCGCGCATGCAGTCGACCCTGGCCGAGGGCGGTATCAAGGCCACCATCGTGACTGGCACCGGTAACCAGGTGTACGGCGCCATGCGCGCGCGCAACTTCGAGATGATCGTCGCGCGGGGTGCCGAGCGTTACCCGCATCCTTACTTCAGCCTGCGCACGTTCGTCTACAACCCCGACAACAGCGACAACGCCGGACTGCCCAACTTCCAGGGCTGGCGCGCCTCGTTCTTCAGTCCCCAGCTCAATACGCTGATCGACCAGGTCGGTGTCGAGCGTGACGCCAGCAAGCGTCTGGCGATGTATCACCAGGCGCAGACGCTGTACGAGCAGCAGGTCGGGCCGATCATGATGATCTCGCAGATGACCGACACCGCCGTGAGCGCTGCCGACGTCAAGGGTTTTGTGGGCGATGACGCCGAGGCCACGCGTTATCTGGGCGTCTACAAACAACGCTGAGTACCACCGGTGGCGCCTGCGGGCGCCCCGTGTGGCCATGATTTCACATCGAGAGCATGCCGATGATTGCCAACATCTCTTCCTCTGAAACGGCCGCCAAGCGCCAGGCCGATACGCCTGCCTCCAGCTTCCACGCGCTGGGCCGCAGCAGCCTGCGGGTATTGCGCCTGCTGGTGCGCAATCCAATGACCCTGGCCGGGCTGCTGGTGGCGCTGCTACTGGTCGTGGTGGCCAGCTTCGCCCCGTGGATCGCTACCCACGACCCGGTGTTGCAGAACCTCGCCAACGCCTTGCAGGCCCCCAGTGCCGCACACTGGTTCGGCACCGATGAATATGGCCGCGACATTTTCAGCCGCCTGGTCTACGGCGCACGGATCACGCTGTACATCATCGCTCTGGTGACCATTATCGTGGGGCCGATCGGGCTGTTCATCGGCACTGTCTCGGGCTACTTCGGCGGCTTCGTCGACACCCTGTTCATGCGTGTCACCGACATCTTCATCTCGTTCCCCAGCCTGGTGTTGGCACTGGCGTTCATCGCCGCACTCGGCCCGGGCCTCGAACATGCGGTGGTGGCCATCGCGCTGACTTCGTGGCCACCGATCGCCCGCTTGGCGCGCGCCGAAACCTTGTCGCTGCGCAAGGCCGATTTCGTTGTGGCGGTGGAGCTGCAGGGTGCCTCGTCGACGCGCATCATCCTGCGTCACATCGTACCGATGTGCCTGTCGTCGGTGATCATCCGCCTGACCATGAACATGGCGGGCATCATCCTCACGGCAGCGGCCCTGGGCTTTCTCGGACTGGGTGCGCAGGCGCCGTTGCCGGAGTGGGGCGCGATGATTTCCACCGGCCGTCGCTACATGCTCGAGTGCTGGTGGCTGGTGGCGGTCCCTGGGGCGGCAATCATGTTGGTGAGCCTGGCGTTCAACCTGCTCGGCGATGGCCTGCGGGACATTCTCGACCCGCGTAGCGAATAACCGGAGGCATCATGTCTGTACCCAAACTCACCGTCGATGCGCTCAACGTACGCTTCGTCAATGGCAAGAAAGTGATGCACGCCGTACGCGATGTGTCGTTCACCCTGGGCCAGGAAAAACTCGCCATTGTCGGCGAGTCCGGCTCGGGCAAGTCCACCGTCGGACGCAGCCTGCTCAAGCTGCATCCAACCAGCGCTCAGATCACCGCCAAGGCCTTGCAGTTCGGCGATATCGACCTGCTCAGTGCCAGCGAAAAGGCCATGCAGAAGATCCGCGGCCAACGTATCTCGATGATCATGCAGGACCCCAAGTACTCGCTCAACCCGGTGGTCAAGGTGGGTGAGCAGATTGCCGAGGCGTATCTGGCGCACCACAAGGCCAGCCGCAGCGAAGCCCGCGAGCGTGCGTTGCTGATGCTCGAAAAGGTGCATATCCGCGACCCCGGACGGGTCTACAACCTGTACCCCCACGAGGTCAGCGGCGGTATGGGCCAGCGCATCATGATCGCCATGATGGTGATTACCAGTCCCGAAGTGATTATCGCCGATGAGCCCACCTCGGCACTCGACGTTTCGGTGCGCCAGCAGGTGCTCAACGTACTCGAAGAGCTGGTGGTCGAGCAGCGAATGGGCCTGATCTTCGTCAGCCACGACCTCAACCTGGTGCGCAACTATTGCGACCGGGTACTGGTGATGTATGCCGGGCGGGTGGTGGAGTCGCTCGCAGCCTGTGACCTGCATCACGCCGAACATCCCTATACCCGTGGCCTGCTGGCCGCGTTGCCGAGCATGGACAATCGCCGCCCGCGCCTGCCTGTGTTGCAACGCGACCCGCTGTGGCTCACCTGCTGAGGTAACCGATCATGTCCATGATTCACGTACAAGGCTTGAACCTGAGCTTCGGCGTCGGCGCCGGGCTCAACCAGGTGCTGCATGATGTCGACCTCAGCGTCGAAGATGGCGAGTCGTTCGGCCTGGTGGGCGAGTCTGGCTCGGGCAAGACCACGGTACTGCGCTGTCTGGCGGGGCAGTACCGGCACTGGCGCGGGGCGTTGAGCATCGATGGCACCGCGTTGCAGCACAGCTTGCCCAAGGCGCACTTTCGCAAGGTCCAGATGGTCTTCCAGGACCCTTACGGCTCGCTGCACCCACGCCACACCATCGACACGGCGCTGCGCGAGCCGCTGGTCATTCATGGGTTGGACGAGCGGGATGCACGTATCAACGACATCCTGGTCAAGGTCGGGCTCAACGACAGCTTCCGCTACCGCTACCCGCACCAGTTGTCTGGCGGTCAGCGCCAGCGTGTGGCGATTGCCCGCGCGCTGATCCTCCAGCCACGCGTATTGCTGCTGGATGAGCCGACTTCGGCGCTGGATGTATCGGTGCAGGCCGAGATCCTCAACCTGCTGGCGGACCTGCGCCAGCGCGAGAAACTCACCTACCTGATGGTGACTCACGACCTGGGCGTAGTCAGCCACTTGTGCGACAAGGTGGCCGTGATGCAGCACGGGCGCATCGTCGAGCGCCTCGACAGCCAGGCCTTGAGTCGAGATGAAGCCAGCCACGCCTACACCCGCATGCTGGTGCAGGCCAGTCGCGACTTCAGTGCCGATTCGCCCAGGGCCCACGCCGTCTGATCCGGCCATCGCCCCTCGCAGGCGATGGTCTGCGAGGGGGCGAATGCAGGCCTTACCCCGCCGTACCCACAACAAGAACAAGGACGCTACCCCATGCGCAACGCCATCCTCGCCACCCTGACCATGACCTGTAGCTTGCCGCTATGGGCCGTGCAAGCGCCGCTCAAGGTGCAAGTGCCCACTCTGGCCTACGATGACCGACAGATCATCCTGGTCTGGGAGAAGCCAGCCGATCACGCCGATATCGTCGATTACCACGTATACGCCAATGGCCGCTTGCTGGGCGCCAGCAATGCCAACAATGACCAGGTATCGCCGGCCAAACCTTATATCGATCGTTTCTATGCGCAGGATACCGAGCGCTTCCACCACCGCATTGCGATCCACAGCTTCACCGCCCAAGGGCTGAGCCCCGACACCGAGTACCGTTTCACTGTGCGTTCGGTCGATCGGCAGGGACGCGAGTCGAGCGACAGTGCCAGCGTGGTGCAGCGCACTACCCCGGTGCCAGCGCTGTTCGATGTGAAACGCTACGGTGCCAAGGGCGATGGCGTGAGCCTCGACACGCTTGCCATCCAGCGTGCCATCGATGCCTGCAGCATTGGTTGCAAGGTATTGCTGCCCGCCGGCACCTACCGCAGTGGGGCGTTGTACCTGAAAAGCGACATGACCCTGGAAATCGCCGAGGGCGCGACCTTGCTCGGGTCTGAGCGTGCCGAGGATTACCCCCGCGAAGGCTATATCCAGTACCCGTATTCCACCACCGTGCGCCCGGCTTCGCTGATCAACGCCTTGCCCCGCGACCCTCGCCAGCACCAGGCTTTCCAGAACATCCGCATCGTGGGCCAAGGCACCATCGACGGTAACGGTTGGAAGCGCAATGCCGATGTAGGCGATGAAACGGGTCGGCCGTTGCCGGTCTATCGGGCCAGCGACAACACCCGCTACATGCACGACGGCGTGCTGGCCAAGGCCCAGGTGGAACGGGCCGTGGCCGAAGGCATGAATGTCAAGGACGCGTATGGGCAGATGCGCTCGTCATTGATCACGTTGCGCAACGTGACCAACGTGTTCTACGGCGGTATCACCGTCCTCAACCCGGCCTACCACGGCATCATGAACCTGGAAACCGAGAACGTGGTGGTCGCCAACACCACCCACAAGACCTTCGATGCCAATAATGCAGACGGTATCGAATTCGCCAACAGCCGGGGGGCGATGGTCTTCAACAACTTCTTCGACACCGGCGACGATTGCGTCAACTTCGCGGCCGGCACCGGGGCGGACGCGGTGCGGCAAAAGCCCCAGGAGGGCGCCTGGATCTTCAACAACTTCTTCCGCAAAGGCCACGGCATGGTGGTGGCGGGCAGCCACACCGGGGCATGGATCCAGGACATCCTGGCCGAGGACAACGTGTCCGATGGCACCGATGCGGGGCTGCGCATGAAAAGTACCCACTTCATGGGCGGCGGCGCGCGAAATGTTACCTTCCGCGACTCGGCGATGCGCAACACCGTCAAGCAGGCGTTTATCTTCACCCTCGACTACAGCGACCCGAATGCCAAGCTCGACTACAAACGCTCGACGATAGCAGGGCAGTTTCGCGATATCAGCGTCAGCGATGTGACCGTGGAGAACGCGGGCATGGCGGCAATCGAAGTCAAGGGCGATAGCCAGCGCGGCGCCTATCACCAGGGCTTGGCGTTCGAGCGCGTGCGCTTCAGTGGGCCTGCGCCGGTGAAGATCGATGGCTTGAAGGACTCACGCTTCGACCACCTGCGCTTGAGCCAGGCCGCCAGTCAAAACCCGTGGCAGATCGGTGACAGCCAAGGCTTGGCGTTCACCGATGTCGAGCCTGCACCGGCCCAGCCCTAGGCTTACTCGCCGTAGAATGCCTGCACCTTCTGCGCCTCGCGCAGGCGCGCGCGGCTGTTGCTCAGGTGCAGGTACATGGCGGCCCGCGCGGCATCGACCTGACGGCTGGCGATGGCGTCGAAGATCTGCTGATGCTCAACGTTGATACCGGCCAGGTAGGTGCTGCGGTTGCTTTGCCCGGTGTAGGCCGAGTTCATCCGCGTGCGTGGGATCATCTTGGTGCCCAGGTGCTTCATGATGTCGATCAGGTATTGATTGTCTGCGGCCTTGGCGATTTTCAGGTGGAACTGGAAGTCGGCATTGGTGGTGCTGCCGGATTTTTCCGGCCCCTGCATCAACGCTTCCAGGGCTTGGGCAAGCTCGTCGAGCGCCTGTGGTGTGGCCCGTTCGGCGGCCATGCCGGCGGCCTGGACTTCCAGGCTCAGACGAAATTCCAGCAGATCGAGCACATCCGACAGCAAGGCGATGGTCGCGGGACCGACGTTGAAGCTTTCCGGGGCCGGCATGTCCAGCACGAAGGTGCCCACGCCGTGGCGGGTTTCAACCAGGCCTGCGGCCTGCATGCGTGACATGGCCTCGCGCACCACCGCGCGGCTGACTCCCTCGGCCTGGATGATGGCTGCCTCGGTAGGTAGCTTGTCACCGCGCTTTAGGGTGCCCTCACGCATGCGCTGGGCAAAGCGTTCGACCAGCTGTTCGGCAAGGCGGCGGGGCTGTTGCAGCGTGTTGGCGGTGAGTTCCGGCATGGTCGTGCTCGTCGGTGAACAGCACCTAGTATAGTGCTTTCAGTCATTGGGCTGCGGCTATAATCCAGCCTCTTCGGTTTTGAATGGGTCTAACCAATGGTGCACGCCACTTCCGATCGACGCCTGAGCCTTGCCCAGCAATTGGTGCAGGACTTTTCGCAGCAGATCCTCTCGGGCGAGTTGCCGGCGGGCAGCAAGCTTCCCACCGAACAAGCGGTTACCCAAGCGCGTGGCGTCAGCCGCACGGTGGTGCGCGAGGCCATGTCGCGCTTGCAGGCCGCAGGCCTGGTAGAGACGCGCCGTGGTATCGGCACGTTCGTGGTCGATGCGATTCCGGCCGGCGACCTACAGGCGGCGGGCGCTGAAAAAAGCACGGCCTACAACGCCGTGGCGATCATCGAATTGCGCCTGTGCCTGGAAATCGAAGCCGCCGCGATTGCCGCGCAACGCGCAAGCGAGGAGCAGTTACAGGCGATGCGCGCAGCGCTCGATGCGACGCGCCTCGATCCGCAGCTCGCAGGTGTCGACTTCGTCTTTCACCTGCTGGTGGCTCAGTGCACGAGCAACAGTTTTTTCATCGACTCCATGACCCACCTGCACAACACCCTGATGGCTGCCGCACGGCCAAGCCCGGCGCCTCAGCGCGACGCGGAAATCCGCGAGCGCGAGCAGGTGTACGCCGCTATCGCGCAGCAGGACGCCGAGCTCGCGCGCGCCGCGATGCGCCTGCACCTGACCAACAGCCTGGGTCGGGCGCGCGAGCAGGTGCGTGAGCAGGGCGTCTAGGCCAACGTCGGTCCCCGCTCACCTACCTATCTATCCGCGCGCGGTTTTGCACAAGGTTGCGCAGGCTTGCCAGAATGCCTGGCGCATCGTAGGGCTTGCGCACCACTGGGACGTGCAGTAAGTGGCGCGGAATGTTGGCGCCTTCGCCGTAGCCGGTCGCGAACACGAATGGGATCTGGCGCCGGGCCAGCTCCTCGGCCACGGCGATGGACGTGCCATGCCCCAGGTTGATGTCGAGCACCGCGATATCCGGCGCGCGCAAGCCAATCGAGCGCATGGCCTCGTCCTCGGCGCTGGTGGTGACCACATCGTCGATACCGGCATCGGCCAGGATCTGCTCCAGGCCCACGGCGATTACCAGTTGATCCTCAAGAATCAGTACACACAGAGGCGCCAGTGTCTCGCAGGCAGATGCAGGCGCCAGTGCCGAGGTTGCCGCCGGGGCGGTGCTGTCGGTGCTCTCGCACACCGTCAGGTGCCGCCCCGGGATTCGGAACAGCCCGCGCAGGCCTTCGGGAAGGTATTCAACCTGGCTGGTACCGCCCAGATCGAACGGGATGCTGCGGTCAATCAGGACCGAACCGAAGCCGCGGCGGGTGGGCGGGCGAACGGTTGGACCTGCGCGCTCCAGCCAGTTGATCTGGCAGGCACCGCCGGCATCGAGCGTCCACTGCACGTGCAGTTGGCCTCCGGCCCGCGACAGCGCACCATACTTGGCTGCGTTGGTGGCCAGCTCGTGCAGCACCAGCGCCATCACCGAATAGGCGCGGGCGTCGAGCAAGACCTGCGGCCCTTCGAGTTTGATCGCCCCGGCTTGGCGGCCATAGGGTGACAGCTCGGCCTCCAGCAGCGTGCCCAACTGGCCACCGCCATCGCCGCGTATCACCTGGTCATGCGCAAACGACAGCGCCTGAATACGCCCTTTGAGGGTGGCGACGTAGTCCTGCAGGGTCTGGTTTTCTGCGCTGGGGTGGGCCACCAGTGCGCCGATCAGCGACAGGATATTTTTGACCCGGTGGTTGAGCTCTTCATTGAGCATGCGCTGGCGTACTTCGGCCTTGGCGCGCTCGTCGGCCAGCAGTTCGCTGTTGCGCAGGGCCACCTCGACGATGGCCCTGCGAATCGCCTCGCCGAACTGCCGGTCCTGCTCGGACCAGGGCAGTGACTGCTGGTGCACGGTCTCTTTCCAGATGGCGAAGCTTTTACGCGGGGTCAGCCGTTCACCGTGTGTACCGGTGGCGTAGGTCTTGTTCGGGTCGCCCGCCCAGTCGAGGGTTTCGACCACTTCCTTGCGAAACAGCAGCAGGTAATCCCGCGGCTGTTGCGACATGGGTATCACCAAGACTCCCGAAACCTCCGCGTAATAGTCCTGGGCCGCTGGATGGGCCATGGACAGCCGGTTGCTGGCCCAGATCTGGCTTTCGGCGACCCCTTCGGCCAGGCGCAGCAGATCGGGAATGGCACTGAGCGGTGGCGTGAGCCCAAGCGAGGACCAGCGACCCTGTAGCGACATACCTATGCCGTCGCAGGCGATCAGGGGCTGGAATTGCGCCAGCCGTGAGTGCAGGAACTCGGCCATGTCCGTAGCCTGGCCAGCGTTGCGCAGCAGGATGTCCAAGGCTTTGTGAACGTGCATCGCGGCGTTTAGGTGCTGGCGGGTACGCAGCGTCTCGATGTGCAGCGAGAAGAACTCGCCGAACATCTCGGCTGCCACCCGCTGGCCCATGGCCAATGTACGGGGTGCGTAGTGATGGCAGGCGATCAGCCCCCACAACTCACCGTTGACGACGATCGAGATCGACATCGAGGCGCCCACCCCCATGTTGCATAGGTACTCGCAATGAATCGGCGAGACGCTGCGCAGGTGCGCGTAGGAGAGGTCAAGCGGTTCGCCGGAGAGGTCGCGCAGCGGAGCGATCGGTACGGTCTTGACGGTGGCGTCGGCGATGACCCGGATGCGGTTGCGTACATACAGGGCACGCGCCTGCTGGGGGATGTCCGAAGCCGGGAAATACTGGCCCATGAAGCTTTCGAGGTCGCCGCGCTTGGCTTCGGCCACCACCTTGCCGGCACCGTCGGCACTCAGTTGGTAGATCATCACCCGGTCATAGCCCAGCACGGCACGCACGAAACGCGCCGAATCACGGAACAATTTGCTGGTTTGGTCGACTTCGCGCAGTTGGGCGATTAGTGCACGGGCCAGTTCAACCGGCTCTGTGGCGCTGCTCCCGGCAGGCTCGAACTCGATGATCGCGCAGCCTTTGAACAGATGCGCGGCAATGTCGAACAGTCGCCCACCGGCCAAGCTGACATTGAACATCAAGGCCGGCCGACCGGCTTCGCGGGTACGGGCCAGGGCGTTGCGGATGTCATGCGCGACGTCATCACCAAGCAGTGCGTGCAGGGTCTGACCATTGATGCTTTGGGTCGTGCCCAGCATGTCCCCGGCGTTGGCCGAATGGCGCAGTACAAAGGCGGCGCCTGCATCGCAGGCGAGCAGGCAGCCGTGCGGTTGGATGCTGCCTGGGATATGGATCGGCTCGCGGTCGCAGTTGCTCAGGTTGACGTGAGTGTGTGAAACCATCGGTCCAGCCTGTTGGCGATAGGGGCATTGGCAGGTTCAGCTGCCGTGGCGTGTTGGCGGCATGTTACGGGTTCGCGGGCGTTACTGCCCAACAGATTTGCTCAGTCTAGGCGGTTAATCGCAGGCGGTGCGTGTTCGTTATCCAGCCGCCGTCGCGGCGGGCCGGGGAGTAACCTGCCGCGCGGCGTTGTCCAGATGTGACCGGTCAGACGCAACGAGGAGGAGATAACCGTGACCGACCAGAAGGCGCGGGTCAGCAACCAGGCTTCGGGCGACATTTCCGGGTTGCCCCATGACATGTTTTTCGCGGCCGTGCAAACCACGCGGATGCCGATGATCGTCACCGACCCTAACCGTGACGATAACCCGATCATCTTCGCCAACCGCGCATTTCTGGAAATGACCGGTTATGCGTTGGACGAAATACTGGGCCGCAATTGCAGGTTCCTGCAGGGAACCGACACCGATCGCTCGATGGTCGACAGCCTGCGCGAGGCGATCACGCAGCGTGTCGATATCGCCACGGAGATTCTCAACTACCGCAAGGACGGTTCGAGTTTCTGGAATGCCTTGTTCATCTCGCCAATCTTCAACGAGCGCGGCGATCTGATTTACTACTTCGCCTCGCAACTGGATGTGAGCCGGCGCCGCGATGCCGAGGATGCGCTACGTCAGGCACAGAAAATGGAAGCCTTGGGCCAATTGACCGGCGGGATCGCCCACGACTTCAATAACCTGCTCCAAGTCATGGGCGGGTACCTGGGGTTGATCGCGCGTGAGGCAGACAAGACCCAGCCGGACCTGGATAGGGTCCGGCGCAGTGTCGGCCATGCGCAATCGGCAGTGGACCGCGCCAGCACCTTGACCAAGCAACTGCTGGCGTTCGCTCGTAAGCAGAAACTGCATGGGCGCGTGCTCAACCTGAATCACCTGATAGACGATGTCCGGCCGATCATCGAGCGTACCTTCGGTGCCGATGTGACGGTGGAGTTCGACCTCGAAACCCAGTTACGCAACTGCCGGATCGATGCGACCCAGGCCGAAGTGGCGTTGTTGAACATCTTCATCAATGCCCGGGACGCGCTCATCGGGCGTAAACGCCCGCACGTGTTCATTGAAACTCGCAATGTCCAGATCACCGACCTGAGCCTGTCGTTCGATGGCTTGCTGCCGGGCAGTTACGTCAGCATTTCCATCACCGATAATGGCATCGGCATACCGGCGGGTATTCGCGAGCGGGTGATGGACCCGTTTTTCACGACCAAGGAAGAGGGCAAGGGGTCGGGTCTAGGGCTGTCGATGGTGTATGGCTTTGCCCGTCAGTCTGGCGGTACGGCGCGGATCTACACCGAAGAGGGCGAAGGGACCACTCTGCGGTTGTACTTCCCGGTCGATGACGCCAAGGTGGTGCAGCAACCACCGCTTAAAGTGGCGCAGCGCAGTGCAGGCAGCGAGCGGATCCTGATCGTAGAAGACCGGCCGGATGTGGCGGAGCTGGCGAAAATGGTGCTGGAGGACTACGGCTATGCCGCCGATATGGTGCTCAACGCCCGAGAGGCGCTCAAGCTGATTCAGGCCGGGGAGCGCTACGACTTGCTGTTTACCGACTTGATCATGCCGGGCGGCATGAACGGGGTGATGCTTGCCCGGGAAGTGCGGCGCTTGCAACCTCAGATCAAGGTATTGCTGACGACAGGCTATGCGCAGAGTGCGATTGAGCGGACCGATATCGGCGGCGCTGAGTTCGAGGTCATCTCCAAGCCCTGCCAGCCGCATGACCTGGCTCGGCGGGTGAGGCAGGTCCTGGATGGTCCGACGGGGGTGGTCTGAGCGGCACCCCGGCCGCACCTCAAGCGCGCGGCGCCTGGAGACAGGAAGGTGGCGGCGTCTGCTGTACGAGCGCGTTCAGTTGCACCTTGAGCGACTCCAGGCTGAATGGCTTGGTAACGATCGCCATGTGCGGCTCCAGCGGGCAATCCTGTAGCGCTTGAGGGTCGACATAGCCGGTCATGAACAAGATCGGTAAGTCGGGCCTGCGCTGGCGGGCGATTTGCGCCATCCTACGCCCGTCGGTGCCTCCGGGCAGGCCGATATCCGTGACCAGTAGGTCGATACGGGTATCTGAGTTCAAGAGCTGCAAGCCCGCCTTCGAATCGGCGGCCTCTACGACGACATAGCCGAGTCGGCCGAGCACTTCGCTGACGAACATGCGCACCGAAGGCTCGTCGTCGACCACCAGCACGGTGGCGCCGTGCTTTGCACTGGGTATCTGCGTGGTTGTGTCTGCCGCTGCGGGTGCTGTCGCCGGTTCGTGGCGGCAGGGCAGTTGCAGGGTGACTCGCGTACCTTTGCCCAGTTGCGATTCGATTCCCAGTTGCCCTTGCGACTGCCGGGTAAATCCATAAATCATCGATAAGCCAAGGCCGCTACCTGCGCCCACGGGTTTGGTGGTGAAGAAGGGCTCGCAGGCCTTGGCCAGGGTTTCATCGCTCATACCGGTGCCGTTGTCGGTGACCCGGATGGTCAAGTAGCTGCCGGGCTGCACCTCTGGGTTGTGCAACTCAGCCGCTTCCAGCGTCTGGTTCAGTGTTTCCAGGATGATCGAGCCGCCTGTGGGCAGCGCATCCCTGGCGTTGATGCACAGGTTGAGCAATGCGTTCTCGACCTGAGTAGGGTCGACCAGGCAGGTGGCCTGTGTTGCCGACAACTGCACCTCAAGGCGCACCGAAGGCCCGACGGTACGGCGGATCAGGTCCTCCATGCCGCCGATCAAGGCATTGACGTCGGTGAGCACTGGCACCAGCGTCTGGCGCCGCGAGAACGCCAGCAGGCGATGGGTCAGCGCGGCGGCGCGTTGCGCAGCGCCGTAGGCTACCGACAGGTAGCGCTCCAGGTCCGCCGTGCGGCCTTTGCTCAGTTGCAGCTTGATCAAGTCGAGGCTGCCGACGATGCCGGCCAGCAAATTGTTGAAGTCGTGGGCGATGCCTCCGGTCAACTGCCCGACGGCCTCCATTTTCTGGGACTGGCGCAGTGCAGCCTGGGCTGCCTCGTTTTCGGCGATGGCGGCGTTGACCCTGGCTTCCAGGTGCTGGTTGAGTTCCACCAGCGACGCTTCGGCGGTTTTTCGGGCGGTCACATCGATGGATGAGCCGATCAGCCCGATCAGCTCGCCAGTCTCGCTGTACATCGGTGCCTTGACGGACAGCCAGTAGGTTTCCGAGCCGTCGGGCATGTCGACCTGCTCTTCGATCTGTATCGCCTTGCCGCCGTGCATGACGCGCTGGTCGGTGGCCATCACCTTTAGGGCTTGCGCCTTGTCCTCGAGGATTTCCAGGTCCGTCTTGCCCAGGTAGAACTCTGGCGGCTTACCAATCAGTCGCGTGGCCCCGTCATTGGCCACCAGCAGCCTGCCGTCCAGGTCCTTGGCATACACCACCCCCGGGACCGCAGCCGTGAAAGAGCGCAACAACGCCGACACCCGGTCACGCTCGGCCTCAGCCACCTTGCGCGACTCGATGTCCATCAGCACCCCGGGAAACCGGACCGCTACGCCGTTGGCATCAAGCTCGGCACGGCCATTGGCTTCGACCCACCTGAAGCTGGCGTCGGGCTGGCGAACGCGATACTCACAGCGAAACAGGCCGCCACAGGCCATGGCCTCGGCGATGGCCTGGTTCACACGGGCGTGGTCGTCAGGGTGGATCGAGGTGAACGCTTCTTCGATGGGAATACCCTGCTGGCATCTGACCGGCGACAGGCCGAATGAACGCGCGAAACGCTCATCGGCCGTGACACAGTCGCTGGGAATGTCCCACACCCAGGTGCCCACGATGGCCCCGGCGTCCAACGCCAGTTGCAGACGTTCCGAAGCATCGGCCGTGAAGGGGGGGTGGACAGTACCGGCGCTGTGGCCGGTGGCTTGAGAGTTATCCGCGTCCATCCATTATCCCAACCTGTGCTTCATGGTGAATGTGTCTCTGGGCATAAGGCCGTTTTGCCTGGCGCCGTTCAGTGCCAGGACATCCTGTTTGAATACACCTTAGGGGGCCCCTCAGCAAGTGCAGAGGAGCAAAGGGCAGGTCCGAGATTCGCATGGGGCACACAGCGTGGCATTAGGCGGTGGCCGTGCTGATCGAAGGCCCCCACTGAGACTGCATACTCTGGCAAGGGTTCACGCGTGAAGGGAATCCATCGAGGCGGCGCAAGCGTGTTGTACACCGCGTTTTGCAGGTTGTGAACGGTGTGAGGTCCTACGCATTTACCTTCCGCAGTTCGGTGGAGCATTACTATCCACAGCGCCCTTTGGACGGGCATGCTCCGCTCGACGCCGAACCGTTGAATGCGTTTGGCAATCTCTGCCTGATCAGCCATGAGAAGAATGCGCGTCTGAGCAACTTCATGCCGGCGACGAAGAAAGAGCTTTACCAGACCAACAGCATCGACAGTATCAAACAGTACCTGATGATGCAGGTTGAGCATTGGGACGCGCACGCCATTGGCGAACATGGCAAGCACATGTAGCAGGTACTACTCGACAGCCTTATCGGCCTGCACGCGCACGGCTAGCTGCTGCGCCTGGGCGGCCAGAGCCGATTCGATCTCGGCCCTGGCGGCAGGCGTCACGCGTCACGCTATCACTGATCAGCCCGGCTGCGCCGCCAGGCTATTGCTGACGTTACGCCCCAGTACCAGCACGGTGACCAGGCCGCAGCCTACCAGGGCGGTGGCCAGGCTCATCAGCGCCGCGCTGCCTGCCTGATCGACGATTTGCCCACCGAAGAACGAACCCAGGGCGATGATCACCTGGAACATCGCCACGAACAGTGGCATGCCGCGTTCGACATCCTTCGGCGCGACGACGAACATCCAGATGCTGGCACAGGCCGGGAAGGCGCCGAAGGCGAAGCCCCACAGCGCGATTAGCATGGCGGCGCCCGTCAGGCCGGTGGCGAAGTAAGGGAACAGTGCGGTGCTGATGGCGATCATCAGCGCCACCAGCATCAGGGTGTGGCGCACGCTCTGGTTGGCGGCGAACCCGGCGAAGAGGTTGCCCAGCACGCCCGCCACGCCATACAGCAGCAACAGCGAGCCGATGGTCGGCCCATCGAAACCGGCGCTGTGCTTGAAGAATGGCGCGACATAGGTGTAAGCGGCAAAGTGCGCAAGGCCGATCAGCAGTACAGCGATCAGGCCAACCCGTGCTTGTGGGTTGATGAACAGCGCCGGCAGGTCACTGACGCGAATGGCTTTTTCCGGGTTTAGACGGGGCAGCAGGAAGACTTGCGCCAGCAGCACGGGGACGCCCAGCAGCGCGGTCACCAGGAAGGTCATGCGCCATCCCAGCAGGCCGCTCAGCCAGGTGCCGACGGGCACGCCCAGCACGGTGGCCAGGGTCACCCCGACCATGATGATCGAGGTGGCCTGGGCCACGCCCACGCCTTTGGGCGCTAGGCGTCCGCTTAGGGCGATGGCGGTTGCCCAGAACCCGCCGATACTGATGCCCAGCAGCACGCGGCCGAACAGCAGCAGGCTGAAGTCGCTGGCGTAGGCCACCACCGAGTTGGCGATGATCATGATCAGCGTCAGGCCGGTCAGCAGGTAGCGTCGGTCCATGGCGCCGATGCCCACCGACAGCAGTGGGGCGGCGAGGGCCGCCATGATGCCAGGCAGGGTGACCATCAGGCCGGCATGCCCGGCGCTGATGCCCAGGTCATTGGCGACATCGTTGAGCACGCCCACCGGAAGAAACTCGCTGGTGACCAGCGCAAACGCGCCTACGGCAACTGAGAGAATCGCCAGCCACTGCTGCAAGACGCTTTGTTGATCATGTTCGGGACGCCCGCGTGGGGCAGGGTTGGCACTTGGCATGGTGTGGGTTCCAAGGAGATGGCGCCTGGAGTAGGCGGGGGGAGAGGGAAAATAGACGGCGATTATAAAAGTCGGGTGTGCTGGCCCGACAGGCGAGCGGCTCGATAGTAATCATCAGCGTGATCGATAAAGCGCGCGAGGTAGAGCGGCTGACCCATCGGGTTCCAGCCGCTGCCCGGCGTCTTGGGTAAGGTTACTCCAGCGCCTCGACCACCCCCTGGTCTTCTCCCAGGAACCCGCCGCTCTGGTGCTGCCACAAGCGCGCATAGGTGCCGTTGCGCGCCAGCAGTTCTGCGTGGGTGCCTTGCTCGATGATGCGCCCCTCGTCCATCACGATCAGCCGGTCCATCGCCGCGATGGTGGACAGCCGGTGGGCGATGGCGATCACCGTCTTGCCCTGCATCATTTCATCCAGGCTTTCCTGGATTGCCACCTCGACCTCCGAATCCAGCGCACTGGTGGCCTCGTCCAGCAGCAGGATCGGCGCATTCTTGAGCATTACCCGGGCAATCGCGATGCGTTGGCGCTGGCCACCGGAAAGCTTGATGCCGCGCTCGCCTACCAGGGTGTCGTAGCCGCTGTGACCCTGTTTGTCGCTGAGCTGGCTGATGAAACCGTCGGCTTGAGCGTTGGCCGCTGCCTGGCGGATTTGTGCATCGGTGGCCTCGGGGCGGCCGTAGGCGATGTTGTCGCGGATTGAGCGGTGCAGCAGCGAGGTATCCTGGGTGACCATGCCGATGGCGCTGCGCAGGCTGTCCTGGGTCACCTGGGCGATGTCCTGGCCATCGATACGGATCACCCCGCTGTTCACGTCGTAGAAGCGCAGCAGCAGGTTGATCAGGGTCGACTTGCCCGCGCCGGAGCGGCCCACCAGGCCGACTTTTTCACCCGCCTTGATGTGCAGGGTCAGGCCGTCGAGTACCTGGCGCTCGCCGTTGTAGTTGAACTGCACCTGCTCGAAGCTCACCGCGCCGCCGTGGGTCTGTAGCTGGCCGGCGTTGGGAGCATCCTGCACCTTGGGGCCGCGGGTCAGGGTGTCCATGCCGTCCTGCACGGTGCCGATGCTTTCGAACAGCGAGGTCATCTGCCACATGATCCAGTGCGACATGCCGTTGATGCGCAGGGCCATGGCGGTGATCGCGGCCACCGCACCGGTGCCGACCTCGCCCTGGTGCCAAAGCCACAGCGCATAGCCGCCGGCACTCAGGATCAGGCCGACCACCAGCGCCTGGTTGACGATCTCGAACTGGCTGACCAGACGCATCTGGCGAAAGCCGGTGAGCTTGAAGTCTTCCATTGCCGCACGGGCGAAGTGCGCCTCGCGCTTGGCGTGGGAGAACAGCTTGACCGTGGTGATGTTGGTGTAGGCATCCGAGACGCGTCCGGTCATCGATGAGCGGGCGTGGGCCTGCTCCTGGCCGACTTTGCCCAGGCGCGGCACGAAGTACAGCATGGCCAGGCCGAACAGCACGATCCAGGCCACGAACGGCAGCATCAGCTTGAGCGCGAAGCCGCCGGCCAGGGCGATGATGGCAATGAAGTACACGCCGATGCCGGGGATGATCTCGATCAGGGTGAATAGCACCTCGCGCACGGCCAGCGCGGTCTGCATGACCTTGGTGGTGACCCGCCCGGAGAATTCGTTGGAGAAGAACGACAGGCTCTGGCGCAGCATCAGGCGGTGGAAGTCCCAACGCAGGCGCAAGGGCAGGTTGATGGCCAGTACCTGGTGCTGGACCATGGTGCGCAAGGCTACCAGACCGACACTGGCCACCAGCACGCTGCCGATGCCCCACAGCGCACGCTGTTCCTGGGCCGCGGCCTCGCCACCGGCCTGCCAGGTGGCGAGCAGGTCCACTACCTGGCCGAGGAAGGCGAACAGCCAGGCTTCGTAGATCGACACGCTGGCGCTGAGCAGCGCGAAGGCCAGGATGTAGCCGCGTGCACCGCGTGTGCACGCCCACATGAAACGCATCAGGCCCATCGGCGGCGGTGGCGCCTCGTCGGGTGGGAAGGGGTCGAGGCGTCGTTCAAAGGCACCCAGCATGAAGATCTCCGTTGCAATCAATATGCGCGTAACCATACCGCATATTGATGCTCATGCTGGTTTCCGTGGGCTCCGGCCGAGCAGGTGCACTCAGGCGAAGCGTTCGAAACGGTAAGGTGTCGGGTCGATCAGCGGGGTGTGCTGGGCGACCAGGTCGGCGGCCAGTTGGCCGGCTGCAGGCGAGGTGCCGAAGCCATGCCCGGAAAAACCGCTGGCCAGGGTCAGGCCAGGAATGCTCGCCACCGCGCCGATCACCGGGTTCGAGTCGGGGGTCACATCGATGGTGCCAGCCCAGGCCGACGCGATGCGCGCCTGTTCGAACGCTGGCCACGCGGCCTTGAGGTTGGTCAGCGCCTGGGTATTGAGCGCCGTGTTGGCCGCAGGGTCTTGTACCCGAACACGTTCGAACGGGGTGACGTCGGTGGCCTTCCAGCGCCGCGCCAGGGCCAGGTCCTTGAAGAAGTAGCCACCCAGACTGATCTTCAGGAAGTCGCGCTGGGCACGCAGTTGCGGCAGGAAACGCGTGCCCAGCAGCAGGTGATCGAGGGTCAGGAAGGCATCCAGTTTGCCGCGCTGGGTGATGATGAAGCCGCCGTCCTGGTGTTTGCGGAAGGAAAAGTCCGGTGCGCCCACGGCGATGTCGGTGGGCCCGTCCATGGGCTCGGTGCGCAACACCGAGCAGGTCAGCGGCAGGGTCGGCAGGTTGACGCCCAGGTTGCCGAGGAACTTGCGCGACCACAGGCCGCCCGCCAGCAGCACCTGCTCGCAACGGATCTCACCTTGCTCGGTGACCACGCCACTGACTCGCCCGGCAGCGGTCACCAAGGTGCGCACCGCGCAATGCTCGACGATGATCGCGCCCTTGGCGATGGCCGCGCGGGCAATCGCACTGGCGGCCAGCGTCGGTTCGGCGCGAGCGTCCGAGGGTGTGTAGAGACCGCCGGACCACGTTGTACTGCCACCGGGCACCTTTTGCGCGATCTCACTGTTGCTCAGCAGCCGCGAATCCAGGTTCAGGTGCTCGACGCTCTTGAGCCAGCCTTCGTGCATGCCCATCTGCGCATCGTTGCGTGCGACGAACAGGATGCCCGCTTGCCGGTAGCCCACTTCGCTGCCCACCCGCTGGGGCATTTCGGCCCACAACCGATCGGCCGCCAGGGCCAGTGGAATGTCGTCGGCATGGCGGTTGGTCTTGCGCACCCAGCCCAGGTTGCGCGAGGACTGCTCGCCGGCAATACGCCCCTTCTCCAGCACCACCACCGGGATGTTGCGCTCGGCCAGCGTCAGTGCGGCGGTCAGGCCGATGATGCCGCCGCCGATGATCACGACGGTGGTCGCGTCCGGCTGGCGGGGGTGGGTCTGGACAGGGGTGATGGTGGGGGACATGGCATTACTCAGGGCTAGTGGAACAGGGTAGGCAAAACGGCGGCGTGTGCTTTCACTGGCCCAGGCGGATCAGCGCAACATCGGCGCGCGAAGCGCCGCGATAGGCTGTGACCTCAAGCTCGACCTTGTACACGGTCGAGCCCAGCGGCGGGCAAGTCACCGTGGTGGCCGGGTCGATTCCACGAAACTTCTCGCCAATGGCCTCCATCACCTTGGGCACATCGTTCGGGTCTTGGATGAACACGCGTGAGCAGATCACATCCGCCAGGCTGGCATCGACCGCCGCCAAGGCGGTTTCGATGTTGGCGAACACTTGTTGGGTCTGCTCGATGACGTCTTCGGGAATCACTTGGGTCTGCGGGTTACGGCCTGCGGTGTTGGAGACGTAGATCCAGTTGTCCACGGCCACCAGGCGGGAGTAGCTGGCCATGTCTTCGAATTTGGAGCCGGTCTTGAGTTTGGTGATCTGGGTCATGCTGATTGCCTTGTTGTCAGTGGGTGAAAGGGTCAGCTCAAGACCGGGGTTTCCCAGAGGTTGAGCTTGACGCCGATGCCTCGGGCGATGGCGTTGCGGTACACCACGGTGCCCCAGGCGACGTCCTCCACGGGCATGCCGCCGACCGACATGAGGATGATTTCCTCGTCGTTGAGCCGGCCTGGTGCGTCACCGGCGATGATCTTGCCGATGTCCTCGACCTGGGCGGCGTCGAGCTTGCCTTCGGCGATCATGTCCATGAAGCGCACGCCCACCAGTGGCACGTGGTTGTGCGCCGGCTTGGGCAGTTCTTCGAACCAAGCCTCGTACAGGCCGGTGTTGTCCACCACCTTGCGCACGTCGGCCTGCTCCATGCCGGCGTCGATGCTGCATGGCGCGGGCATGGCCAGGAATGCGCCGGGCTTGACCCACTCGCGGCGTACCAGCGGGTACTGCGACGGGTCGCCGACCTCGCCCGAGCTGCAATAGCTGACCAGGTCCGAGCCGCGCACCACCTCCTCGAGGGTTTGTACGACGTGGACATTGACGATCTGCGGGAAGGTCGCGTGCACCCAGGTGACGAAGGCGTCGAGGCTCTTCTGGCCACGGCCCTTGATCTTGAGCGTGTCCACCTGTGGGCAGACCGCCATGAACGCTGCCACGGTGGTCTTGCCCATCACCCCGGGGCCGGCCAGGCCGATGACTTTCGCGTCCTTGCGCGCCAGGTGGCGGGCGCCTACGCCGGGGATGGCGCCGGTACGGTAGGCCGAGAGCAGGTTGGCCGACATGTGCGCCAGCGGTGCGCCGGTGTCGGCGTCGTTGAGGGTGAGCATCAGGATCGAGCGCGGCAGGCCCTTCTCGCGGTTGGCGATGTTCGAGCCGTACCACTTGGCCCCGGCGGTCTGGAAGTTGCCGCCCAGGTAGGCCGGCATGGCCATCATGCGGCGGTCAGCAGTCGGCTTAGGCATGTTCGGGAAGGGCGAGTGCTCGGGGAAAGTGATCATCGCCCCATGGGAGTCGCTGTTCGGCCCGGCCATGCGATAGTCACCCTGGTAAAGCAGGCCGAACATTTCTTCCATGGTGTCTACGCAAGCCGGCATGTCGGTCACGCCGGCGCGAATCATGTCCTGTTCGCTGAGGTAGATGAAGTCGATACGGGTGTCGAAAGTCATGGCGGGTCTCACTGCGCAGGGCGCTCAAGGGCACCGCTGCGATCGGGTTTCTTGTTGGGGCTCGCCCATGCAGATGAGGATGCGGGGCGTCGAGAGCTGAGGCGCAGTTTGGCTAACGGCTGGTAGGTCGTCTTGTGTCAGCCTGCCAGCGGCGTTGACCATCCCTGCCAGGCCCAGCCGGGCGACAGGTGAACGGCATTGCGCCGGGGCCTTTGCTGCGGTAGAACAGCCAGCCCACCCGTCGTTGTGCACCGAGCAATGCCTACCTGGACCATCAGCCCTGTCAGCCGCCACGCTATTGCCGAAACTGTGCGCTTTATCGATAACGCGCGCCGGCAGCTTTTCCCGATACTCGCCGATTCACCGCTGCCGCGGGACCTGGCGCGCTTTTGCGAAACCTTCATTGAGGGGGATGGGCACTTTCTGGTGGCCCACGACCAGGGCCGGTTGATCGCAGGCGTGGGCTACCTGCCGTATGACCACCGCTTCCCCCAGCTCGACTATCAGGCCCGTAACACCGTGGAAATCGTGCGCCTGTTCGTCAGCCCCGAGTATCGCCGTCATGGCCTGGCTGGTGCCTTGTTCGCAGCGCTTCGCGCGCATGCGCAAGGGGCTGGTGTGGAGTGCCTGTACCTGCATACCCACCCATTCCTGGCGGGGGCGATTCGCTTCTGGGAGCGCCAAGGGTTCGAGATCGTCGACATCGAGCCCGACCCGGTCTGGCGGACCACGCATATGCAGCTCGATGGGCTCGCAGGGCTGCGCAACGCCTGAATCCACGCGGCTCCTGGAGCTGCCTCGTGCCGCGAACACCGGCAAAGCCGGTGCCATGTACCGCGTCGCCAATTTCGCGGGCAAGCCCGCACCCACAGGACTGCGCAAAGCTTGAATCCACGCTGCCCCTGTAGGAGCGGCCTTGCGTCGCGATGGGCTGCGCAGCAGCCCCCGGATCTCAGTCTCATGCAAGATCGTCGGGGCTGCTGCGCAGCCCTTTCCGGCCGGTCCGGCACCCCGGCAAGGCCGCTCCTACAGGGGACGGTGTCAGCTTAGAAGGACAGCTTTTTAGAGCCCACCGGTAAGCGGATACTCCACCGCTAGTCTGATCTGATCGCCATCCAGCTCGGCCTGCGCCGTATCCCCACGGTGTACGTTGTGCCTGAGCGAAAACGCCAACCCCTTGGCCTTGCCGGCCTGCACCACGTAGCGTGCTTCAAGGTCGCGCTCCCAGTGCTTGCCATCCTTCCCGTAGCCCAGGTACGCGTACCCACCTTTAGGGTCGACGTGGCTGCCGTCGATAGCGAAGCCGCGCACGTACAGCGCCGTCAGGTTCAACCCCGGGATGCCATATGCACCCATGTTCAGGTCATAGCGCGCCTGCCACGACTTCTCGTTCGGCGCATTGAAGTCGGACATCTGCACGGCGTTGGCGATATAGATCGCACCGCGGCTGACGTAGTCGAACGGTGTGTTGCCATCCACCTGCTGCCAGCCCAGGCTGAAGGCGTGGGGCCCTTGGGCGTAGCGGCCGACCAGGCTCCAGGTGGTGTTGTCGATGCGCCCGGACAAAGCCTTGCCGGTGTCGGTGGTGCGGTACAGGTTCAAGTCGAGGCTGAGGCTGCGCTGTGCATCGATGGCGTGGCTCAGGGTGCTGCCCAGGTAGTGCTGGTTCCAGGTGTCTGCATAGCGCGAGGTGTACAGGCTGGAACTGACGTTCGCGCTGGGGTTCCACACCGCGCCGGCCAGGTCGAAGGCAGTGCCCTGGCGGCCGTTGGAGTAGTTCACCACGAAGCCCTGGTCGTGGCTCGAGGCGTTACGGTCGGCGTTCTCGGTGAAGTGGCCAGCCACTAGCTTGAGCGTGTCGATTTCGCTGCTAGTGAGGAACCAGCCGGTGAAGGTCTCGGGCAGCAGGCGGCTGTCGGAGGAACTGAACACCGGGGTCTTGACCCGTTGCTCGCCATACGACAGCACGGTGTTGGACACGCGCAACTTCACCGCTGCGCCGCCACGACTGTAGTCGTCCTTGGGGTGGCCTTGGTTGTCCAGGCTCAGCAGCCGGGCCTTGCCAGCGCGGCCGCCGCCGCTGTCGAGCTTGCCCCCCAGGTAGGCGTGGGCATCGACACCGACGCCGACCAGGCCTTGGGTGAAGCCCGAGCTGAACGTGCCCATCAGGCCGTAGCCCCATTCTTCGGCCATGCCATTGCGCTCGCTGCGCGGCTTGTAGGCGTTGCGGGCGCCGCTGTTGCGCCCGCCGTGGCGGTAGTCGCGCTGATCGAAGAGCATACGGTTGAGCAGGCCCCAGGTGCTGTCCTCGATAAAACCATTGGCCTGGGATTGCGCAGATTCGGCCAGCGCCAGCGGGCTCAGTCCAAGCAAGGGCAGGGCGATGAACAGGCGCGTCATTGGCCGGCCTTCAGTTGTTGCAGCTGCGCCGCCAGACGTGCCTTGGCGCGGGCCGGAAGGGTGTCGGGCAGGGCCGTGTGGCTGCGCTCGCCG
Organism: Pseudomonas sp. NY15463; assembly: GCF_048068415.1. NCBI lineage: Bacteria > Pseudomonadati > Pseudomonadota > Gammaproteobacteria > Pseudomonadales > Pseudomonadaceae > Pseudomonas > Pseudomonas sp. NY15463. The sequence continues at coordinate 77,174 of NZ_JBLUQD010000008.1, read as the reverse complement.
ACCTGAATCAGCATCACCATGCCCATGGCCAGGTGCGGGATGCACTGGATGCCGTACAAACCAGGGACGTCGAAGGTGTGCTCGAAGGTTTGGTTGAGCTTGCTCTTGAACGCGCGGGCCCCGGCCGGGAGTAACTCAGGCAGGCTGGCGGCGTTGTGCCCGGCCTGGGTTGGCAGGAAACGCACCGTGTCGCCTTGGGCAATGTGCAGGTGATCAGGCTCATAGAGCATGGCGCCATCGGCGCCACGGTTGAGCATCTTCACCTCATGCACCTCAGCGTAGGCGACGGGGGTGGCCAGCAACGTGGCGAGCAGCAGGGCGGCGGTGCGGGGCAGCATGGGCGGAACGTCCTGGTTCAGGGGGCGCGAAAGCGCAGGATGCGCGCGCCATCGTAAGGGTCGGTGAGGTAGTGGGCGTGCACGCCGAAGGTACGCAGCAAGCATTCGGGCGTGAGCACCGCTTCGGGGGCGCCGAGGGCGACCAGACGGCCCTGGTCGAGCACAGCCAGGCGATCACAGGTGAGAGCCTGGTTGAGGTCGTGCAGGGCTACCACGGTAGTCACTGGCAAGGCCTGCACCTGCTGCAGCAGGCTCAACTGGTGCTGGATATCCAGGTGGTTGGTTGGCTCGTCCAGCAGCAACAACTGCGGGCGTTGGGCCAGGGCGCGGGCGATGTGCACGCGTTGGCGCTCGCCACCGGACAACTCGCGCCATAGCCGCGCGGCCAAATGAGTGGCGTCGACATCGGCCAAGGCCTGTTCGACGATGATTCGGTCCGCCTTGCCGAACGGTGTCAGGGCTGACAGCCACGGGGTTCGGCCCAAGGCTACGGCGTCGAACACGCTGATGCTGTCGAGGGTATCGGCCTGCTGCTCGACCAGCGCCAGGCACTGGGCGATGCGCCGACGCGGGAGCTTCGCCAGCGACTCGCCGAGCAACTGTACGCTGCCGCTGCTGGGCGCTCGCAGGCCGGCGAGCAGCTTGAGCAGAGTCGACTTGCCCGAGCCGTTGGGGCCGACCAGGCCCAAGGTTTCACCGGGGTTCACGCTGAGGTCGATACCCCGCAGCACGTCGCGGCCGGCCAGACGCAGGCTGAGGCCTTGGCAGCTCAACGGGGCCTGCGCGCAGAGGTTCATGGCGGTCATGGGCGCCCCCGGCGGCTGATCAGGATCAGCGCGAACACTGGCGCACCGATCAGCGCGGTGACCACGCCCACCGGGATCACCTGGCCGGTGATCAGGGTGCGCGAGAGAATGTCGGCGAGGATCAGGAACAGTGCGCCGCCGAGCGCACTGGCGGGTAACAGGCGGCTGTGGCCGGTGCCCAGCAGCAGGCGCAGGGCATGCGGAATCACCAACCCCACGAAGCCGATGGCGCCGACGATCGAGACCATCACGGCGGTGACTAGCGCTGCGCAACTGATCAACAGCAACTGCGTACGGCGCACCGGTACCCCCAGCGAGGCGGCCGAATCGGCGCCAAAGGTGAAGGCGTCCAGTGCTCGCCGATGCCACAGGCAAACGCCCAGCCCCAGCAAGGCCACCGGCAGCGCCTGCCACACCGACGGCCAGCGCACGCCGCTGAGGTTACCCAACAGCCAGAACATGATGCCGCGCGCCTGCTCGGCGGTGGCCGACTTGGTGATCAGGAACGCCGTGAGCGCGGTGAACAACTGCGAGCCGGCGATCCCCGCAAGGATCACTTGGGCGTTGTTCTGGCTGCTGCCGCTGGCACGCGCCAGCACCAGTACCAGGCCGAACGCCACCAGGGCGCCGATGAACGCGCCGCCGGACAGCGATAATGCCGCGCCGCCCAAACCCAGCAGGCCCACTGCCACAGCGCCGGTGGAGGCACCGGCCGACAGCCCCAGCAGGTACGGCTCGGCCAATGGGTTGCGCAACAGCGCCTGGAGGATCACCCCGCAGGTGGCCAGGCCTGCGCCACAGGCCGCCGCCACCAGGGTGCGCGGCAGGCGGTAGTTCCACACGATGCCGGCGTCGATCGGGTCGAGCACATGTCCGGCTTGCCACAGGTGGTTGCCCAGCACCTGCCACACAAGCTCGGCGCCCAGGCGGGTTTCACCGATGGCGATACCGGCCAGCAGGGCCATTAGCAGGGCGATCAGGGTTGCGAGGCTCAGGGGTAGCAAACGGTTCATGATTGCGGGGCTTTACCACTGGCAAAAGCGTCGGACAAACGCTCCAGGCCACGGAACAGGCGAATGCCGGCCTGCATGGCGTCGGCGTCGAGCACGATCACCCGGCCGTGCTTGACCGCGTCCATGTGCTTGGCCACCGGGTCGTTACGCAGGAAGTCGAGCTTCTTCTGGTAGTCGTCGGCGGGGAAGCGGCGGCGGTCCATGCGGGCGATGATCACCCAGGTCGGGTTGGCCTTTACCAAGGTTTCCCAGCCTACGGTCGGCCATTCTTCGTTGGACTCGACAACGTTGCGCACGCCCAGGGTCTGTAGCATGAAGTCGGCCACGCCCTGGCGACCGGCCACGTACGGGTCCATCTCAAGGTCGGCGCTGGAGAACCAGAACAGCGCGCTGGTGCCGGACAGGTCCTTGCCGGCCAGTTGCTGCTGTGCGTGGGCCAACTGGCCCTTGAGCGTGGCATTGAGCGCATCGCCGCGGTCTTGTACATCGAAGATCTCGGCCAGCTGGCTAACGCTCTTGTAGAGGGTGTCGACCTGGAACGGCTGCAGGCGGGTGCCGTCGGCGCCCACCAGGTTGTCCTTGCCCTCGCAGTCGCTGGGCAGCAGATAGGTCGGGATCTTCAGCTCGCTGAACTGCTCGCGGGTCGCCACCACGCCCTGGGCGCCGACCATCCATTCGAACTGCACTGTCACTAACTGCGGGCGTTTGCCCACTACCGCCTCGAAGCTAGGATCGTTGTCGGCCAGACGTGGCACCTTGGCATTCTGCGCGGCGAACTCGGGCAGCACGTTGTTGAACCACAGCGAAGTGCCGGCCAGCTTGTCGCCCAGGCCCAGTGCGTAGAGTATTTCGGTGCCGGCCTGGCCGATGGTCACCGCACGCTCGGGCGCTTGGGTGAAGGTCTGCACGAGGCCGCAGTTGTCGACGCTGAGCGGGTATTGAGTGGCCGCGGCCTGAGCGACGCTTGCCAGCGAAAGGCTGGCGAGCAGGGTGGCTAAACGGGGCAGCATGGTCGGGCGATCTCCTATCGAACGGTGCACGGAATGAGCGCACGGACAGGCATCGCCGGGCCTGGCGCACAGGTCGACAGGCAGCACCCGCAAGGGGTGGAGATGGCCATCCCGGACACCCCGCCGGTTGGTGAATGTATGCCGGCAGGTCTCCTGACTGGTGCGTCCAGGCCCTGCGCCAGCCTTCCCGGATGAGTCTCCAGTGGCATCGATGGCACGGGCTCGGCACCTACAGTTGCGGGGGCAGTTCCCTTGGGCACGCACTGGGCGGCCCGGGAGTTCCCTATTAATTCCGTGTGGAAACCGGCGGTGGGCATGGTAGACCCCTTGAGTGGCAAGCTACAAGCGGCAAGCTGCAAGTAGAGCGGTTGCGTGTTTTCTTGCAGCGTAGCTAGCCACTTGAAGCGCGCAGCGCGTCTTCAAAGGTACTTGAGCCAGGCAATATCGCGGCGCCGGGCTTTCAGGCGGGCGAATGCGCGCACCGGCAGGTACAGCGCGATGGCCAGCAGCACTGCTGCGAGCCATACCGCCGCGATGCCGTTGAAGCCGAAGTACTCGCCTTGGTTGAGCCCGAACAGTGCCACGCAGGCCACGTACAGTACCTTCAGCACATACAGGTGCAGCAGGTAGAAGAACATCGGCGCGGCGCCGAATACCGCCAGCACGCCAATCCAGCGTGCAGTGCCTGCACGCTCGAAGCCGCGTAGCAACAGCAGGCCGCAGCCCAGAGTCAGGCTCAGGAACAGCAGCGAAGGTGGGTACTTGGTGACGTTGAACACGCTCATCAGGGTCTGGGTGAATGACGGGTAGCTGTGCCATGGCGCTTCACCATAGCCATTGAACGCACGCAGCACCGCAAAGCCCAACAGCGCGCCAGCCCCGACCAGCAGCAGGCGCCGTTGACGCACGCAGGCCTGGCTGTTGCGGCCGAACCACGGCCCCAGGGCATAACCGAGTGTGATCACCCCGATCCACGGCAGTACCGGATAAGAAGTGCGTAGGCGCAGGCTGTCGGATACCTCCAGCCAGCCGCGGTCATGCAGGATGGCCCACGGCACGTGCATTGCCGAGTCCGGGCCAAAGTGCAGGCCATCGAGCAGGTTATGCCCAGCGACAATCGCGACCCCCAGCAGCACCAGCGCCGCACGCGGCAGCCACACTAGCAGTGACAGGGCGATCATGCTCACGCCGATGGCCCAGATCACCTGCATGTAGATCACGCTGGGTGGCAGTTGGAAGGTCCAGGCGAAATTCACCAGGGTGAACTCCAGCGCCACTAGGAACAGCCCGCGCTTGAACAGGAACGCCGAGACATCGCCCCGGCCTTGGTGCTTCTCGCCATACAGCCATGCCGACAGGCCGGTCAGCAGCACGAACACCGGCGCGCACAGGTGTGCCAGGGTGCGGCTGGCGAACAGGCTGGGTTCGGTGATGTCGACGTTCATCGGGTCGTTGACCTGGCGATGCAGGAAGAAGGTCTCACGTACGTGGTCGAGCAGCATGAACAGGATCACCAGGCCACGCAGGGCGTCGATGCTCTGCAGGCGCTGGGTAAGCAGGGTGGGGGTGGCTGAAGCGCTTGTCATCTGGAAAGGTCGCAGGCAGGAATGGATGTCAAATGAAACGTTATCTTATAACTATTTATTCATTCTGGGATAGTGCTTTCTGACACTGCATGCGTGCTGCTTCGCGGTGTTCGTGGGGGGCAGCGCCGGTTATGTTGTGCATACGCAGGGCTTGCAGACGCAGTAACCGCCTGTTCGCAGGTGATTACCGGCGCTGCTCGGGCGGCAGCTCACCGCTGCCGTTGCGCCAGTGCGAGGATGCTGGCTGGCGTCTTCAGTCGGTGCGCGGCTCAGGCGGCTCCTTGCATCAGCCGGTGCAGTGACGCATCGAACTGTTTTAGCGCGTCGGCCTGCACCGCCTGTACGGCGTCCAGTTGGCGCAGCACCGTGGCGCCTTGCGCCGCCTGGCGCGCCACGCCTTCGGCACGCCCGATATACGTCAATTGCTCGTCGAAGAATCGCGCGACCACACTGGCCTGGATATCGCCGCCAGGGCCACTCGCCACGCGGCTCTGGGTGTCCAGTAGCACGATCACATCGGGGCGGTCGGCCAGCAGGGTGTCGAGGTCTTCGTAGAACGTCACCTCGGCGAACTGCTGGGCCAGGGAGTTGGCCAGCCAGTTGTACGCCTGGTTACCGCCCAGGGTCGCCACCGGGGTGGCCTGGCCATTAGCCGGTGCGGCGGCGTCGTGGTGGCGCTGTAGGTAGTCCAGGGTGGCGGCGGCGTTGCGGCCTAGCAACACTGCCACATGCTGGCCATGGCTGAGGGACACGCTGGACAGTTCCGTGGCTGAGTAGAAGTGCCCCTGGCTGGTCGAAGGGCTGGTGCAGCCTGTGAGCGTCGCGAACAGGGCCAGCAGGGCGGCGAGCATGCCGGTTTTCATGGTGAGTGCCTCGTCGAAGATCCAATGGCGCTATCTTCGTCGTCTGCGGCCATCGACGGAACTCGATGGCAGGCATGGTCGCTATCGACAGGATCGATGATTCAGCGGGCACTGCTCATGAAGTGCAGGATACGCTCACGCAGCCAGCGTTCGGCGGGGTCGTTGTCGTGGGCGCTGCTCCAGGCCATCGACAGCTCCGCTTCGCTGATCTCGAACGGCGCAGGGTCTGCCCGCAAGCTGCCGTCGTCGGCCAGGGCACAGGCGGCGTAGTCGGGGACGGTGGCGATCATCTCGGTGTTGCGCAGCAGTGCCCGCAGACTGCCGAACTGTGGCACCGCCAACACCACCTTGCGGCAGCGGCCTATGCGCGCCAGGTCCAGGTCGATGTTGCCGCTCATGTCGCCAGAAAACGACACCATCACGTGAGGGCGGTTGCAGTATTCGTCGAGGGTCAGCGGCCCTGGCCGGTCGTCGGCGCGCAGCACCCGTACGCCAATGTCGCGTAGCTTGCGGCGCTTGGCGTTGGCCGGCAGGTCGGTGGTGTAGCTGACACCCACTGAGATTTCGCCGCTGGCCAGCAGCCCCGGCATTAATAGAAAGTTGGCGCGGCGCACCACCACGCTGATTTGCGGCGCTTCACGGCGTAACGCTTCGAGCAGGGCAGGGAACAGGCCGAACTCGGCATCATCCGACAGGCCCAGACGGAACACATTGCAGCTGCTAGCCGGGTCGAAGGCCTTGGCACGGCTGATTGCCGCGGAAATTACGTCCATGGCCGGGCCCAGTTCGTGGAAAATCTGCATGGCTCGGGGCGTGGGCTCCATGGCCCGGCCGTTGCGGATCAGCAACGGGTCGTCGAACAGGTCGCGCAGGCGCGCCAGGGCAGCGCTCACCGTAGGTTGGGTGATGAACAGCTTTTCGCCCACGCGGGTCAGGTTGCGTTCGAGCATCAGGGCTTCGAACACCACCAACAGGTTCATGTCGACGCGGCGCAGGTCGTTGCGGTTCATGCACAGGGGCCTTGGACGGAGTAAGACTCTCGATTCAAGCACAGATCGGCCGCGCCTGGCTTGTACCGATGTGCGCAGGCTATCGGCACTCAATAGCGGCTCTATTAGACCTCTGGCCAAGCTCGGCTAGTCTTTCCGTGGCCCCGTGAAATGCCGATGTGTCTGGCGCTTGAGCACCTGGGTGCAAGACCCAGCCAGCGCTGTCCTGAGATTTTGGCAAACCCGCTTGTCGGTTCAGACCGACGACACCTGATGAGCAGACCCGACCCAAAAGGTACAAGCAGATGTCGAACGAATCGAAATGCCCGTTCCATCAAACCGCCGGTGGCGGCACCAGTAACCGTGACTGGTGGCCTGACCAGCTCAACCTGAAGATCCTTCACCAGCACTCCAGCAAGTCCGACCCGATGGATCCGGGTTTCGACTATGCCAAAGCGTTCAAGAGCCTCGATTTCCAGGCCCTCAAGCAAGACCTCACGGCCCTGATGACCGATTCCCAGGACTGGTGGCCTGCCGACTTCGGTCATTATGGTCCGCTGTTCATCCGCATGGCCTGGCACAGTGCCGGCACCTACCGCATCGGCGACGGGCGAGGCGGCGCGGGGTCTGGTCAGCAGCGTTTCGCGCCGCTCAACAGCTGGCCGGACAACGTCAGCCTGGACAAAGCCCGGCGCCTGCTGTGGCCGATCAAGCAGAAGTACGGCAACAAGATCTCCTGGGCTGACCTGATCGTACTCACCGGCAACGTGGCTCTGGAGTCCATGGGCTTCAAGACCTTCGGTTTCTCGGGCGGGCGCGCAGATGTGTGGGAACCGGACGAGGACGTGTACTGGGGCTCGGAAAAAGTCTGGCTGGGCGGCGACACCCGTTACGGCAAGGCCCAGCCGCCCGGCCAGGGCGATCTGGTAGCGGAGCCGGCCAAGCATGGTGAGGAGCAGAGCCGCACCTTGGCCGGTGAGCGCAACCTGGAAAACCCGCTGGCCGCCGTGCAGATGGGCCTGATCTACGTCAACCCCGAAGGCCCGGAAGGCAACCCGGATCCGGTGGCCTCGGGTAAGGATATCCGCGACACCTTCGGCCGCATGGCCATGAACGATGAAGAAACCGTGGCTTTGATTGCCGGTGGCCACGCCTTCGGCAAGACCCACGGCGCCGGCCCCGCCGACAACGTCGGGCCTGAACCGGAAGCGGCGGGCCTTGAGCTGCAGGGCTTTGGCTGGGCCAACACGTTCGGCAGCGGCAAGGGTGGCGACACCATCACCAGCGGCCTGGAGGTGACCTGGACCTCGACCCCAACCCGCTGGAGCAACGAGTACCTCAACAACCTGTTCAACTTCGAGTGGGAGCTGACCAAGAGCCCAGCCGGTGCGCACCAGTGGCGGCCCAAGGATGGCAAGGGCGCCGGCACCGTGCCGGATGCCCACGACCCGTCGAAGAAGCACGCGCCAATGATGCTGACCTCGGACCTGGCGCTGCGTTTCGACCCGATCTATGGTCCCATCGCCAAGCGCTTCAAGGATAACCCCGAGCAGCTCGCCGACGCCTTCGCCCGCGCCTGGTACAAGCTGATCCACCGCGACATGGGCCCGCTGGCGCGCTACCTGGGCCCGGAAATGCCCAACGAAGAGCTGCTGTGGCAGGACCCGCTGCCCAAGGCCGATGGCCCGGTGCTGAGCGAGCAGGACATCGCCGCCCTCAAGACCAAGGTCCTGGCGTCGGGTCTGAGCGTCAGCGAGCTGGTGTCGACGGCATGGGCTGCGGCCTCCACCTTCCGGGGGTCGGACAAGCGCGGTGGCGCCAACGGTGGTCGTCTGCGCCTTGAACCACAGAAGAGCTGGGCCGCCAACCAAGGCACCGACAAGGTGCTGGCGGCGCTGGAGAAGATTCGCGACGAATTCAAGGCCGGTGGCCAGCATGTCTCCCTGGCCGACCTGATTGTGCTCGCCGGCAGCGCCGCGGTGGAGAAGGCCGCCAAGGACGCCGGGCACAGTGTCAGCGTGGCGTTCCGCCCAGGGCGTGTGGATGCCTCCCAAGCGCAGACCGACGTGGAATCGTTCGCTGTACTCGAACCGCTGGCCGATGGTTTCCGTAACTTCAGCAAGGCGCGCTACAGCGTCAAAGCCGAGAAGCTGCTGCTGGACAAGGCTCAGTTGCTGACCCTGACTGCGCCAGAGCTGACCGTACTGATCGGTGGCCTGCGTGTACTGGGCGCCAATCATGGCGGTAGCCAGCATGGCGTGTTCACCGACAAGGTCGGTGTGCTTAGCAACGATTTCTTCCGCAACCTGTTGGATATGGGCGTGGAATGGAAGCCGACCTCGGCTGACAACGACGCCTTCGAGGGCCGTGATCGCAAGACAGGCCAGGTGAAGTGGACCGGCACCCGGATTGACCTGGTGTTCGGCTCGCATGCGCAGTTGCGTGCGCTGAGCGAGGTGTATGGCAGCAGCGATGCCCAGGAGAAGTTCGTCAAGGACTTCGTGGCAGCGTGGGTGAAGGTAATGGAGTTGGACCGCTTCGACCTGCACTGAGCGCTAGCCAGCAGTACAAGTAGTTGGGGCCGCGCAGCGGCCCCAGGATTTCAGCTTCATGCAATACCGCCGGGGCTGCTACGCAGCCCTTTCCGGCCGGTCCGGCGCCCCGGCAAGGCCGCTCCCGCAAGGCAGCGGCCTTCTGCATTTTAGCTGCCGGTCAGAACTTGCCATCCAGCCCGATGCGGAACATCTCGTTGCGCTCATTGGTGCCCAGCGCGGTCTTGTACGAGAAGCCAAGACGCCAGCTACGCCCCAGGCTCAGGTCGAGCCCGGTGTCCAGGTCCATGAAGTTGGTGTCCATCGGATCGGGTGACAGCCGGTACAGCACACCGCCGCTGCCCTGGTTGGCATAGCGCATGCGGTAGTCCTCGTTGCGGCTGAAGTTGTGACCCCAGGCCAGGCCCACCCGTGGCGTCAGCACGCCGAAGCGGGTGTCGATGTCGTAGCCCGAGCGTACCCCCAGGAACGAGGTGAAGTAGCGCAAGGTCTGTTCCTCGTAGGCCAGGGCAAACGCACCACCACCTCGTTCGCTGTAGGCATCGAGCTTGGTGTAGCTGCTGTTGATCCGCGCATACGGGGCCAGCGACAGCGGGCCTTGGCGGTACTCGTAGCTGGCAGTCAGCGAGGCGAACAGCTGGTCGGCATCGCGCGAACCACGGGCATAGCCGTTGGACGGATCGGCTGTGACGTAGCGGCGCGAATCGAAGCTGATGCGGTTGTAGCCCAGCAACGCATCGATATACACCTCCGACAGCGGGTTGACGCTCAGGTACGCCGCCAGGCCCAGTGCGTCGCCTTCGTTGCGGGTGTCGTGCTCGCCGATGTCGGCGCGGTCGTTGCCGTAGCCGAAGCCGACGCCGACCACCGTGCGTGGCGAGAGGCGATAGTCCATGCCGGCACTCAGGCCATAGGTGGTGAAGCTGTTGTCCTTGGTGCCACGGGTACGGTTGGAACCGGTGTTGACGAAGCCGTCGGTCCAGAACGCCAGGGCCTCTTCGCGGCATTCACCGGTGGTGGCACGGGAGCTGTCGCGTTCCTGCCGGCGTTTCTCGTCATCGTCTTCGTCGGCGCCCTTGCCGTTGCCTTCCAGCTCGTCGCGTAGGGCCTTGCCCAGGCTGCCCAGGCTCACGTCATCGCGGCCATGGCGCACGCTGGCGTTGAACGAGTTGCGGTCGCAGGTGGGGCGGTGCAACTGCTCCAGGCGGCGGTTGAAGTTGTCCATCTGGGTAGTGGCGAAGCGCTCGGCGGCGCGCGACTGCGCATTGAGCAGGCCGATCACCTCGGCGTCGCGGGTCGGATCAGGGCGCGCTTGCACGGCGAAGGTCACGAAGCTGTTGCCGACGCTACCGCTGGCGGCCAGCAGGCGGAAGCTCACCACAGCGCTACCGCTGAAGGCGGCGGCCGGGACGAAGCTCATGGTGAACGGGCCGGTCATGCGCGCGGTGCCGGCTGAAGGTGGGCTCACCGACAGCAGCATGGCACTGGTGAACGGACCACCGGTGGCGCCGCGCGTCAGGTCGACGGTGGCGGTTTCGCCGGGTGCCATGGTTTCGCTGCTCGGCGGCACCACCACCGTTTGAGCTTGCACCTCAAGGCTATACGCACGGCTGCCGGTGGCGCCGTTGGCGTCGGTAACCGTGACCGTGAAGTTGCTGGTGACCAACGCCGTCGGGGTGCCGCTGAGGACGCCGCTGGCGTCCAGGCTCAGCCCGGTTGGCAAGGCGCCGCTGGTGACCGCATAACTGTAAGGCGAGGTGCCTCCGCTGGCACCCAGGGCCTGGGTGTAGGCCGTATTCTGGGTGGCCCCTGGCAGGCTTGCGCCGGCCGGGGTGAGTGCCAGGGTTGGCGGTAGCACGGTGATGCTCACCGTAGCTGCTGCCGAGGTGCCGCCCGTGCCGGTGGCGGTGTAGGTGAAACTGTCGCTGCCCGAGAACCCGGCGGTGGGCGTGTAGCTGATGCTGGTGCCGCTGACCGAGGTGCTGCCGTGGCTCGGACTGCTGGCCACGCTGACGCTGGTGGCGGGGCCGCCACTGAGGTTCAGGGTGATCGGGTTGGCTGAGCTATTGGCTGCCACCGTGACGCTCACCGGACCGGTTACCGGGGTCGGGTTGGCGACGTTGAAGCTGTAGGCCTGGAGGGTACTGAAACCGCCGCTGTCGAGCGCGCGCACGGTGAAGGTGAACGTGCCCACGGCGCTTGGGGTGCCGCTGAGGGCGCCGCCGCTGGAGAGGCTCAGCCCCGCCGGTAAGCTGCCTGCAACCACGCTGAAGGTATACGGCGCGGTTGCGCCGCTGGCGCTCAGGGTTTGACTGTAGGCGACGTTTTGGGTCGGGTTGGGCAGGGTGCTCGGGGTGATGCTGAGGGTCGGCGAGGTGACCGTGATGCTGACCGTGGCAACGTTGGAGGTGCCGCCTGGGCCGGTGGCGCTGAAGCTGAAGCTGTCGTTGCCCGCATAGCCTGCGTTAGGAGTGTAGGTGACGCTGCTGCCGGTGGCGGTTGCCGTGCCGTTGCTGGCATTGGCGACGATGGTGACCTGTGTCACCGAGCCGCCGCTCAGGTTCAGCGTGACCGGGTTGGCGCTGCTGCCGCCTTGTACCGACAAGCTCGAGTTGGCGGCGATCGGCGCCTGTTCGTTGACCGTCACGCTGTAACTGCGCGAGCCGGGCGAACTCAGGCTGTCGGTGGTGTTGACGGTGAAGTTGTAGGTGCCGGCTGTGGTGGGTGTACCGCTGAACAGCCCGCTGTTGCTCAGGCTGATGCCCGGCGGCAGCGTGCCGCTGGAGGTCCAGGTGTAGCTACCGTTGCCGCCACTGGCGCTGAGGGTTTGGCTGAAGGCCGTGCCAACGGTCAGCGGGCCGAGGGTGGTCGGGGTGATGGCGATGGTCGCGGCATCGACCGTCAGGCTGTATGCCCGGCTGCCGGTGCCGTTGTATTGGTCCTGCACGCTGATGGTGAAGGAGTAGGTGCCGGTTGCCGTCGGCGTGCCGCTGAACTGGCCGTTGCTAGCGAGGGTGATGCCTGGCGGCAGGGCGCCGGCACTCACCGAGTAGGTGTAGGTGCCGCCGCCGTTGGCGCTGCTCAGGGCCTGGCTGTAGCTGTTGCTGGCGGTGGCGTTGGGCAGGGTGGTCGGCGTGATCGTCAGGCTTGGCCCCGACACGGTGATGCTCACGGTCGCTGGTGCCGAGGTGCCGTCGGCGTTCTGCGCGGTATAGGTGAAGCTGTCGGCACCGGAATAGCCCGCGTTTGGCGTGTAGGTGATCGCGGTGCCGCTGGTGTTGGCCGTACCGTTGCTGGCAGCGCTGGCTACGGCGACGCTGGTGGGGGCGCCGCCGGTGATGTTCAGGGTGATGCCGTTGCTGCTGCTGTTGGCCGCCAGGGTGACGTTGACCGCATTGGCCACGGGCGGGTTGGGCGCGACGAAGGTATAGCCGGCGACCAGTGTGGCCGTGCCGCCTGCGGTGCTGAGTACCACATCCACCGCGCCAGCGGCATGTGCTGGGGTGGTGACAGTGACCGAGGTGCTGCTGTTGATGGTCACGCCGGTCGCTGCCGTACCGCCAAAGGTGACACCGGTGGTGCCCAGCAGGTTGGAGCCGCTCAGGGTTACGCTGGTGGAGCCTGCGGTGGTGCCGCTGTTTGGGCTGATACCGGTCAGGGTCGGCGTGGGCGTCACATAGGTGAAGCCGTTGGTCAGGGTGGCCGAGCCACCCGGCGTGGTAACCACCACGTCGCCTGCGCCAGCGGCATGTGCCGGGGTGGTGGCAGTGATGGTGGTGGCGTTGACCACGGTGACGCCGGTGGCGGCGATGCCGCCGATGGTGACTGCGGTGGCACCGGTCAGGTTGGTGCCGGTCAGGGTCACGCTGGTGCCGCCTGCGGTGGTGCCGCTGTTGGGGCTGATACCGGTCAGGGTCGGCGTGGGCGTCACATAGGTGAAGCTGTTGGTCAGGGTGGCCGATCCGCCTGGCGTGGTGACCACCACGTTGACGACACCGGCAGCATGTACCGGGGTGGTGGCAGTGATAGTGGTGGCGTTGACCACGGTGACGTTGGTGGCGGCGGTGCCGCCGATGGTGACCGCGGTGGCGCCGGTCAGGTTGGTGCCGGTCAGGGTCACACTGGTGCCGCCTGCGGTGGTGCCGCTGTTGGGGCTGATACCGGTCAGGGTCGGCGTGGGCGTCACGTAGGTGAAGCCGTTGGTCAGGGTGGCCGAGCCACCTGGCGTGGTGACCACCACGTTGACGACACCGGCAGCATGCGCCGGGGTGGTGGCGGTGATGGTGGTGGCGTTGACCACGGTGACGTTGGTGGCGGCGGTGCCGCCGATGGTGACCGCGGTGGCGCCGGTCAGGTTGGTGCCGGTCAGGGTCACACTGGTGCCGCCAGCGGTGGTACCACTGTTGGGGCTGATGCCGGTCAGGGTAGGGGCGGCGCTGCTACCGACGACCAGTGTGTAGCTACCCACATCGGCATCGAAGTTGTCATCGGCGACCGAAATCGGGAAGGTATAGGTGCCGGCTACGGTAGGCGTACCCGAAAGCGTCGTGCTGGTGCTGCCGACCGACTCGGCGAGGCTCAGGCCAGCAGGCAGGCATTTTTCAAGCCCGGTGTAGCCGGGGTCGTTCACGTCGCACTCGTACCAGCCTGCGATCACCACACTGGAGGTGGCGGTAAAAGTGACGCTGTAGGGCTGGTTCAGGGTCGCTGGTGTCAGTGTGCTGCCCTTGCTCGGGCTCACGATGCTTGGCGCGGCTTGGGCCTGGGCCGACAGCAGCGTGGCCAGGGTCAACAGGCACAGGGCCAAAAAATAACGGGCCCAATGGGCCATGTATGCGGTCGGTGCGTTCATGCTGCATCCTGCCGATGGACGATCACGGAGCGCGTGTCGTTCGAATGAGGTTGGGGCGGCCGGGCTTCTTGCGGTCCGCCGATCAGTACGGGCTGCAGAGGGCTGCTAGGTGTCCATGAGCGCGCTCCGTGTGGTGTCGGCCGGCACAGGCCGGAGCATTTGCAGGTAGACGCCCTGATCTTCGCTGGCCTTGAAGCCCAGGCGGGTGTAGAGCCGATGAGCCGGGCTCGAAGGTTCGACGCTCAAGCCGCAGGGTTTGCCCAGGTGATCGGCCAGGGCGAGCACCGCCCCGAGCAATTGGCTGCCCAGGCCCTGGCCCTGATAGGCCGGCAGCAGGGCAATGTCGACCACACGAACCTGGTGTTTTTCGAGCGACAGGCACAGCCGACCGATGGCTTGGGTGGCGTGCTCGACGATCAGGAAGTCGGCTCGCGGGTAGTGTTGCTCATAGTGCAGGCGCTGCGCCTGCGCCTGCCCATGCAGAAATACCAGGCGTTGTGCATCGCTCCATCCGGGCGCGGCACTGAATTCCTGCCAGCGGCGTGCCACGAACAGTTCGCGCAGCAACGGCGCATCCTCCTCGGCCTGCCTGCGCAAGCCGGGGAGGGCGTGGCCGGGCATTGCGCCCAGCAGTTGGTTGAGTGCGTCCAGGGTCGTCATTGGTGTGGCGGGAAGATCCCAGTGGTTGCGATGCAATAAACCAGCGTAAGGAACGGCTGCATGTTGTAGATCGGTTGCGAGTTGCCTGCGGTTGCCAAGGTGGACGGCGACAAGCTGGTATTGGGTGCAGGGCTGTACAGCGCGACCCGGGTCGGTTGTGTGGGTACGACGTTGTTCGCCGGAGTGTTGATCGCGGTACTTGCCTTTACTGCGGCGACCACGTTCAAGGTGTGGTTGTGAGGCGGCAGGTTGCTGACGGTCAGTTGCAGGGTGTCGCCGCCGGCTGCCGTGCCGGCCGGCCAGTTGGTCCCGGTGACTGCTGCACCGGCCCCTACCGCTGCGCGCCCGTTGAGGTTGGGCAGCATGAATGTGTTCCTGCCGTCGCCACCATAGGTGGTCCCGATCACCGCGAACAGCGCCTGGTTGGTCGTGATGCTAAGGGTCGCGCCATTGCAAAGCGCCCAGTCTTGGGGGATGTACTGGTAGGGGAACAGCCTGACTTCGCCGATAAAGGGTTCCATAGGTAACTCCGTCTGAAAAGGTGGCAGTTGGTCAGCTGAACGTTGGGTAGATGCCCTGCAGGCAGATGATGTAGTTCATCGCCAGCGACCCCATGATGTTGCTGCGCGGTACGCCGGCGCCGGCGACCGCGACCGCGTTGGGATGCAGTTGCACGGTAGGCGTGGCAGGCGTGGGCGGAGTGGTCACGGGTGCAGGGTCCGTGTACAGGCCGGTCACCACATTGGTTTTGGTCAGCGTGGCCAACATCAGGGTCGGGCCCGGCGCCGTTTCGGTGGCGGTGGCTTTGGTGGCGATGAACCCATGGGTGTGGGCGGGCATGTTGTCGTTTGTGATCGTTACCGTCTCGCTACCCCCGAAACTTCCGAAGGGACGATTGGTCAGGCCATTCCCCTGACCCTGGTTGACCGGAATGCGGCCGCGTAGGTCCGGCAGGGCGAACGTCGCAACACCATCACCGCCATAGGTTGTGCCGAGCAATGCGTAGAGTGCCGGGTAATTGCTGATGCGCAGCAGTGAGCCATCGCAGAAGCCCCAATTCTGCGGCGCATAGAGGCCGGCGAACAGGCGAACTTCACCAGTACAGGCGTCAGACATGAATGTTCTCCAATAAGGCTCGGGTTACGGGTGAGGTGGGTAATAGCCAACGGTGGCAATGCAGTAGTTCATGCTGAGAAACGGCTGAACGTTGTTCATTGGCGTGCCTGCACCACCGGCGCTGCCGACGGTTATCGGCGCCAGGCTGACCATCTGCGTGCCCGCGGCCGCATAGGCCGGTTGCGACGGCGCGCTGTAATCGACGGTGGTCGAGGAGGAAAAGTAGCCGTTGGTAGGGCTGGCCTGGTTGGTCGACAGGTTGCTGGCATTGACGAGGTGGGTATGTTGGGGCATCTGCGCCATGGTCATACTCACGGTTTCCTGGCCACCTACGCTGCCGACGGTGTGCGCACCCACCGGGGGGGTAGCCACATCGTTGCGCGAGATGGCCACACGGCCGCGCAGGTCTGGCAGGGCGAAATTGGTCGAGCCGTTGCCGCCGAAGGTCGTCCCGATCAACGCGAACAACAGCTGGTTATTAGTGATCTGGACCAGTTGGCCATTACACGGCAGCCAACCTTCGGGGATGCGGCCGAAAGCAAACAGGCGAATTTCGCCCACGAACGGTTCCATAACTCAAACTCCGTTTTAGGTATGAACATCAGGCAAACAGGCAAGTACACACTGAGGCGCGCGTGCCAGCGAATTCATGAAAGTCTGATAAACGACTACAACCTTCGAAGTGTGCACGTCCTTGGCATGGGCACCGTCATCCTTGGCTCTAGGGCTGTCGACCAGGGAGACGGGCCGGACAGTGGGGGATTGTTTGGATCCTATCCTGAGGTGGTGGGCAATTGCCATCACTTTGTTTCAGGTGCATGCAGCAAATATTCAAACGAGAGTTTGAAGGGTGTTTGGGTTGCCTTTAAATTGGCGCCATTTAATTTTCTTAATGCGAAATTAAATATTGAATAGCCTAAAAATCCATGCCGGATAGCTATTTGGCTCGGTAAGACATTGTTTTGTCGCGAACTGTCGTTATGCGCATTGCTGTGATTGAAACGGCTGCCTGGGAGGGCCCATGTCGCCGGCTTGCCGGCGACATGGGCTCCGTTCTGATTCACGCTTCAGGTCCGCTCTGCCTGGCCTGGCACCTCGCCTACAGGCTCGTCATGCAGCGACACCCGCGAGGTTTCCGGCAGCGCCAAGCCACCGATCAATGCCAGCAGTGCAATCACCACTAGGTAGAACGCCGGCGCCAGGCGGCTGCCACTTTGTTCGATCAACCACGTGGCGATCAGCGGTGCGGTGCCGCCGAACAGGGTGTAGGCCACGTTGTAGGTGATCGCCGAGGCCGTGTAGCGGCTGCGCGTTGGGAAGCACTCGGACAGCAGCGCGGCAGTCACCACGCCGCTCATCAAGGCGCCGATGGCCAGCAGGATCACCCCCAGCAGCGCGCCGCTGAGCGACCCGGAGCTGGCCAGCCAGTAAGCCGGGAACACCGCCAGCATCACCCAGATGCAGGTGAAACCGATGGTCCGCCGCCTACCCACACGGTCGCTGAACGCCCCGGCGAGCGGGCAGCCGGCGGCGGCGAACAGCAGCGCCACGGTGGACACCAGCAGCGCCTGGGCGCGGCTCAGTTGGCCAACCGTCTGCAAGTAGGTGGCGAAGTAGGTCGTGAACATGTAGAACGACAGCGCGGTCAGCGAGATGAACGCGCCCAGGTTGCGAATGGTGCGGCCATGGTGGCGCAGGGTATCGGCCAGCGGTGAATGGGCGTGCTGTTTGCCTTCGGCGATGGCTTGGCGAAACGCCGGGGTTTCTTCCATGCGCCAGCGCAGATACAACCCCACCAGCCCCAGCGGTGCGGCCACCAGGAACGGGATACGCCAGCCCCAGGCATTCATGGCCTCGGCGCTCAGGCTGGCTTCCAGGCCATAGGCGATCACTGCTGCGCAGGCGAACGCCGAGAACGTCGATACCGGTACGAAACTGCCATAGAACGCACGCTTGTTCTGCGGGGCGTGCTCCATCAGGTAGGCGCAGGCGCCAGCGTATTCACCGCCTGCGGAAAAACCCTGCAGGCAGCGCGCCAGGGTCAGCAGCGCGGGCGCCAGCACGCCGATGCTCGCGTAGGTCGGCAGCAGGCCGATCAAGGTGGTGGAGCCGGCCATCAGCAGGATGGTCAGCGACAGGATACGCTTGCGCCCGAGCCGGTCGCCGAGCGCGCCGAACACGATGCCGCCCAGCGGGCGCAGGGCGAAGGCCACGGCGAATACGGCGAAGGTCTTGAGCAAGGCGACACTGGGGTCATCGCTTTCGAAGAACTGGCTGGCGATGAGCGTGGCGAGGAATCCGTACACGGCAAAGTCGAACCATTCGACGAAGTTACCGATGGCCGAAGCGGCGATTACTCGGCGCAAGGTGGCGGGCGAAACCTCATGGGGACGGGACATGGATGTGCTCTCCGATGGTCTGGCAGCCTGGGCATATGCGGCGCACTCGTGGCGCGCCGTCGTTGTTATGGGGCCAGTAGAGCGGGTGAGCGACGTCGCTGCATAGCCCAGCACGACGCTGGGATACCTGTTACGACCGCAGGGTGCGCGGGCAGGCGGGCAGCCGCCTGTGCCACCGCAGGCCTGGCTGCGTGCCGGCTACTGCGATTTCTTGTCGAACCTCGTCGCGAGGGCGTATAAACTCTCCCCACTTTTTGGCCGGTCGCTTCCTGAACCGGCCCTTGAAACAAGAGAGTTGAAATGGGCGCACAGTGGAAAGCCAAGCATAGAGAAACCGCGGCCAACGCCAAGGGCAAGATCATGGGCAAACTGGCCAAGGAGATCCAGATCGCCGCCAAGTCGGGCGCCGACCCGGACATGAACCCGCGCCTGCGTCTGGCGGTGGAGCAGGCCAAGAAGGCCTCGATGACCCGCGAAACCCTCGAGCGCGCCATTCGCAAGGGTGCAGGCCTTGACGGCGATGCCGTGCAGTATACCGCTGTCACCTATGAAGGCTACGCGCCTCATCAGGTGCCGCTGATCGTCGAGTGCCAGACCGACAACGTCAACCGCACCGTGGCGCAGATTCGTGTGCTGTTCCGCAAGGGCCAACTGGGCGCGAGCGGTTCGGTGGCTTGGGACTTCAACCACGTAGGCTTGATCGAGGCCACCCCGAACGCCGCCGCAGATCCTGAAGAAGCCGCCATCGAGGCCGGTGCCCAGGACTTCGAAGCCGGTGAAGAAGAGGGCTCGACCTTGTTCATCACCGACACCACCGACCTGGACGCCGTGCAGAAGGCCTTGCCTGACCAGGGCTTCACCGTGACCTCGGCGAAGATCGGTTACATCCCGAAGAACCCGGTGAGCGCCGCCAGCCTGAGCGCCGAGGCGCTGGCTGAGGTCGAAGCGTTCCTGGAAGCGATCGACGAGAACGAAGACGTACAGAACGTCTACGTCGGCCTGACGGACTGACCCGGATGTCGCCATCGCGGGGCAAGCCAGCGCTCACCTTTGCGCGCGGGCTTGCCCCGCGAGCGTTTTCGTAGCTCGCCATGACCCCCATTTTCGCTTCCCTGAGCCTTGCCCACCTGCGCACCCTCGACTGCCTGTTGCAGTTGAAAAATCTCAGTCATGCCGCCGAGCGCCTGAGGTGCAGCCAGAGTGCCCTTAGCCGTCAACTGGCGAGCCTGCGGGAAGCCTTCGACGACCCTTTGCTGGTGCGTCAAGGGCGTGGCTACGTGCTCAGCGAGCACGCCGAAACCCTGGTCGAGCCGCTGCGCCAGGTGCTCGATGAACTGGCCGCGCTGCGTCAGCCGGCGGCGTTCGACCCGGCCCGCTGCGAGCGGCGCTTCTGCCTGGCGGCCTCGGACTACGTGGCTGAGCACATGCTGCCGCGTTTAGTGGCGGCGCTCGAACGTGAGGCCCCCGGTGTGTCGCTGGAATACCGCACCTGGCAGGCCGGGCAATATGCCCTGCTGGCCAGTGGCGAGATCGACCTGGCCACCACGCTGTTCGATGAGTCGCCGCCCAACCTGCATGGTCGCCTGTTGGGCGAGGACCGCGCGGTGGCGCTGATGCGCCAGGATCACCCGCTCGCTGCAAGGGCAGTGCTGGATCAGCAGGACTACCTGGCCTTCAAGCATGTGCGCGTCTCTGGCGGGGGCGACAAGGACAGTTTCATCGACCGTCACTTACGTGCCCAGGGTTTGCAGCGGCGGATCAGCCTGGAGGTGCCGTTCTTCAGCGCCATGGTGCAGGTGATCGGTCAGGGCGAGGCCCTGGCCACGGTGCCGGAGCACATTGCCCGCCAGCTCGCCCGTCTGCATGGCCTGGCCTGGCGACCGCTGGGCTTTGTCGAGCACACCCAGCGCTATTGGGTGGTCTGGCACCAGCGTCTGCAGGCCTCGGCCGAGCATCGCTGGTTGCGCAATCGGGTCTACGAGCTGTGGCGCGCCTCGCAGTTCGGTGTACACGGCGGGCATGCGCCTTCGCCATAGCAGCTATGCGCGAAGCGGGGTTATTCGCAGCAGAGCTGACGCCTAGACTGGAGTCCAGCAGAGCCTGTGCCAGCCCTTTCGCGGGTAAACCCGCTCTAGGTACGCGTGACCTGTGGGAGCGGGTTTACCCGCGAAAGGGCCGGCACAGGTGATCCACGAACCCCAGGAGCGACCCGTGACCCCCGAACAATTTCGCCAGTACGGCCACCAACTGATCGACCTGATCGCCGACTACCGCCAGACCGTCGCCGAGCGCCCGGTGATGGCCCAGGTTCAGCCGGGTTACCTCAAGGCCGCCTTGCCCGATGCGGCGCCCCTCCAGGGCGAGCCCTTCGAGGCGATTGTGCAGGACGTCGAGCGCTTGTTGATGCCGGGTCTTTCGCATTGGCAGCACCCGGACTTCTACGGCTACTTCCCCTCCAACGGCACGCTGTCGTCGGTGCTGGGCGACTTTCTCAGCACGGGCCTCGGCGTGCTCGGCCTGTCCTGGCAGTCCAGCCCGGCCCTGAGCGAGCTGGAAGAGACGACCCTGGACTGGCTGCGCCAACTGCTGGGCTTGTCGAGCCAGTGGAGCGGGGTGATCCAGGATACCGCCTCGACCAGCACCCTGGTCGCGCTGATTTGCGCCCGCGAGCGCAGCACCGATTACGCGCTGGTGCGCGGCGGCCTGCAAGCCCAGGCAAAGCCCCTGATCGTCTACGTCAGCGCCCACGCCCACAGTTCAGTGGACAAGGCCGCGCTGCTGGCGGGGTTCGGGCGTGACAACATCCGCCTGATCGCCACCGACGAGCAGTTCGCCATGCGCCCGGAGGCGTTACGCGAGGCCATTGCCCAGGACCTGGCGGCGGGTAACCAGCCCTGCGCGGTGGTCGCCACCACCGGCACCACCGCGACCACCGCACTGGACCCGTTGCGTCCGATTGGCGAGATCGCCCAGGCGCACCAGTTGTGGCTGCACGTGGACTCGGCCATGGCCGGCTCTGCGATGATCCTGCCCGAGTGTCGCTGGATGTGGGACGGCATCGAGCTGGCCGACTCGGTGGTGGTCAATGCGCACAAGTGGCTGGGAGTGGCTTTCGACTGCTCGATCTATTACGTGCGTGATCCGCAGCACCTGATCCGGGTGATGAGCACCAACCCCAGCTACCTGCAATCGGCGGTCGATGGCGAGGTGAAGAATCTGCGTGATTGGGGGATTCCACTGGGGCGCAGGTTCCGCGCGCTGAAGCTGTGGTTCATGTTGCGCTGCGAAGGCGTCGAGGCCCTGCAACAGCGGCTGCGCCGCGACTTGGACAATGCGCGTTGGCTGGCCGAGCAGGTTGAGGCTGCCGAGGGTTGGGAGCTGTTGGCGCCGGTGCAGTTGCAGACGTTGTGCATTCGCCATCGACCCCAAGGGTTGCAAGAGGACGCGCTGGACGCGCATACCCGTGGTTGGGCCGAGCGTTTGAATGCGTCCGGTGACGCGTATGTCACCCCGGCGACCTTGCAAGGCCGCTGGATGGTGCGGGTGTCGGTGGGTGCACTGCCGACCGAGCGGGGGGATGTCGAGCGGCTGTGGGCGCGTTTGCAGGCCATTGTGGCGCGGTGATCAAGAGGGCCGCTCTAAGCGGCCCAATCCAGTAACCGCGAAAGGTCACTGACCGGCATTAGCCCGTTGGGCTGGGTTCATTCGCCCAGCCGTTGCTCGCGCGAGGGCGGGTAGCCGAAATAGGCCGCATAGCACTTGCTGAAATGCGAGACCGAGACGAACCCGCAGGCCACCGCGACCTCCATCACCGACAGGTCCGAATACTGCAACAGGCGCCGGCTCTTGGTGATGCGCAATTCCATGTAGTAACGCCGTGGCGAGGTGCCGAGCTGAGCCTGGAACAGCCTGTCGATCTGCCGCCGCGAGCGGCCCGAATAGGCAGCCAGCTGATCCAGGCTGAGGGTTTCCTCGAGGTTGTTCTCCATCAATTCGACGATGGTGCGCAGGTGCAGGCTCATCGACTTCTTTGCCCCCGGCCCAACCTGACGATAGCGCGCCCCGGAGAACGACAGGATCTCCTCCACGCCTTCGGCCAGCGCGTCGCCGTGCAAGCGCCGCACCAGCCCGAGCATCAACTCCATGGCGCCGTTGGGGCTGGCGGCAGTCAGGCGGTCGCGATCCAGGGTGAAGCTGGCCGGCGTGATGCGGGTTTGCGGGCTACATTCGGCAAGGCTGGCACGTTGCTCGGGGTGTACGCTGCATCCATAGTCATCGAGTACCCCGGCGCGGGCCAGGAACCACGCACCATTCCACAGCCCGCCCAGGGTTATGCCATCGGCAGCGCAATCGCCCAGCAGGCGGTCGAGGGCAGGATACTTGAGTGCCGTACGCAAACCGCCACAGATCACCAGCAGATCGAGTGCTTGCAGGCTGCTCGGATCAAGGGGGGTGGCGACCAGCTCCAGGCCCAGATCGCTGAGCACCCGGTCGCCGCCCAACGACAGCGCATTGAAGGCAAAGCTCTCGGTACGCAGCAGGTTGGCGGTGACCAACACATCCATGGCCACGGTAAAGCTGGCCATGGAAAAATGCTCGAGGAGCACGAAGTCGACCCGGTAGGGGCGCTGCGCGTTACCCTCGTTGTTCTTGAGCCGCAGCATATTGCTGGTGCTGGCCTTCTTGCTGAACTGGCGTGGTGTGGGCACTGCGGACTCCGTTTCCTGGCTGGCGCGATGAGTGTGCAAGGCGGCGCGCGGAAAGACAACACCGCGCGCGCCGAGCAGTCCCTGGCGTGGTTGCGCTATGCTGACCACCCATCGATCCAGGACGTGTTCCGCCATGAAATATGCCGCCGCACTGCTGTTGAGCCTGTTACCCCTGATTGCCCATGCTGTCGAGCCAGGTGAGCGCCTGGCCCCGTGGACGCTGCTTGACCAGTATGAGCAGCCTTACAGCTTGAATGCCGACACACGCCTGTTGCTGGTGGCCCGCGACATGGACGGTGCCAAGCTGGTCAAGGCCGCGTTGGCCGATCAGCCCAAGGGTTACCTCGAAGCCCGCGGTGCGGTATTCGTCGCTGACATCGAGCGCATGCCGGCCGTGATCAGCAAGCTGTTCGCCATCCCCGCCATGCGTGACTACAGCTATCGGGTGATGCTCGACCGCGACGGGCGTGTGGCCAGCCGCTATGCCGGGACCGAAGGCCAGGTGCTGTGGCTGACGCTGGACCACGGGGTACTGGTGGAGCAGCGTGAATATGCCGACGCTGCGCTGCTCAAGGCCGCGTTACAAGCGTTGGGCAACTGATGCGTGGCACTGCGGCGAAATCCAGTTGAACCCTCGGCACTGGGCATGACCCAACCCTGTACATGCCAACGGGAGAAGGTTCATGGAAATTGGAACGATCTGGATCATCGTCGCGCTTGCGGTGATCGCCCTGGAAATTTTCGCCATCTGGCACATCATCGGCAGCGAGCGACGCGCCGAACGCAAGATGCTGTGGATCGTATTCGTGGTTTACGCACCGTTCCCAGGCTTGCTGGTCTGGGCTTGGCGGGGTCCGCGGGCGGTGAAGGGGCGGGCTGTGCTGGAGGAAAAATGATTTGGGCTTGACCTCAAGTTAACCCAAGGTTTGATACTTCGGCGCTCTTTCCCACGATGGAGCGCCCACATGGCCCAGTCCACCGCATTCTCCCTGTGCAACCCTGAAGGGCTCTACGACCCGAGCCCTAACGCCTATTCCCATCTCGCCGAGGTGCGCCCAGGTAGCCGCTTGTTGGCGGTAGCCGGGCAGGGCGGGGAAGATGCGCAGGGGCGCCTGGCGCCTGATTTCGAGGTACAGGCCCGGCAGGCGCTGGCCAACTTGCGGCTCGCCCTGGCAGCCAAGGGCGCTGGGCTTGGCGATGTGTACAAGCTCACCTTGCTGATCGTCGATCACAGCGAGCCACGCCTGCGCCAGTGGGTGGCCGAGGCCCAGCAGGCGTGGGCCGGGGCGATGCTCCCCACCTGCACGCTGATCCCCGTGCCGCGCCTGGCGCTCGATGGCATGTTGATCGAGATCGATGCACTGGCAGCATTGCCCGCCTGATAAGCGTCGGCCGATGGTGGGGCGCGGGCCACACGGCTACAATCGCGCTCCCTTCCTTCGCCCGAGCCCGCCATGCCTGCCTCCATCGAACTGCTACCGACCGGTCCCGAGCAGGCTGAGCTTGTGCGCAACCTGTACCAGTTCTACGCCTACGAATCGTCCGACTGGGAGCAGGAGGATGTCGAGGTGGACGGACGTTTCTATGTGCATGAACCGCACTTGCAACGCTACTGGCAGTCGCCCGGCTGGGGCGCGTACCTGGTGCTGGTGGACGGGTTCATCGCAGGTTTCGTGCTGATCGAGGGCAGCGAAGTGCCGGGGTTGGAGGCGCGGGAACTGGCGGACCTGTTCATCCTCAAGCGTTATAGGCGCCAGGGCGTGGGCAGCGCTGTGGCCCGTCAGTTTCTGTGCCATGGCCAGGCCAACTGGCTGTTGCGCTGTTATGGCGGCGATGCGTCTGCCCTGGCCTTCTGCCAGGCGTTGTTGGCGGATCTGCCACGTGCGGTGGAGGAAATCGCGTTGGATGACGAGCCGAATTTGCGCAACTTCCTGGTGAGCGGGGTGCGGCACTGAAGTGCGCGGCGTATTTTTCGTCATGAACTGACCTAAGCCGTTCGTCAGCCGGCATAATGCCAGTATTTTGCGCGTCCTAGCTGACCTGACCCAGGAGCTCGGCATGCGCCTTTTCGTGCCCGTTGCAGGTTCAGGTAAATTCCATGTCGCTAGCTGCAAGTCCCGACGTCATGTACCGGCTGTTGATCCAGAGCGTGGTGGACTACGCCATCTACTTGCTCACACCTGACGGCTTCGTCGCCAACTGGAACCCCGGTGCCCAGCGCGCCAAGGGTTACAGCGCACAGGAAATCGTCGGCCAGCATTATTCGCTGTTCTACGTCGAGGATGAGCGTGCTGCGGGGGTGCCGGCGCGTAACCTCGAACAGGCCCGTAGCACTGGGCGTTTCGAGGAGCACGGCTGGCGCCTGCGCAAGGACGGCTCGGCGTTTCGTGCCCATGTGCTGATCGAGGCGGTGCATGACGATGAAGGGCAATTGGTGGGGTTCGCCAAGATCACCCGTGACTGCACCGAGCAGTATCGGGCGCAGCTCGCCCAGCGCGAGCAGGAGCGGCATTTCCGACTGTTGGTGCAGGGCGTGCGTGACTACGCCATCTACATGCTCGATACCCATGGCCATGTGGTGAATTGGAACGCAGGCGCCGAGCGGGCCAAGGGCTATCACCGCGAGGAAATCGTCGGCCAGCACTTCTCGGTCTTCTACACCGAAGCTGATCGCGAGGCCGGTCTGCCGGCGCTTAGCCTTGCGACCGCGCGCCTGGAGGGTCGTTTTCAGGCCGATGGCGTGCGCCAGCGCAAGGATGGTTCGTTGTTCTGGACCAGCGTTGTGATCGAGCCGATCCACGACGAAGACAGTGGCCAGTTGATCGGGTTTGCCAAGATCACCCGTGACATCACCGAACGCCGGCAGCAGGAACAGGAGCTGCTCAAGGCCAAGGAACTGGCCGAGCAGTACAGCCAGGAGATGACCAACCTGTCGCAGTTTCTCGACTCGGTGATCGCCAATATCCCTGCCAGTGTCATCGTCCAGGACCTGCGCAGCCGCCAGATTCTGCTGACCAACCAGCAGGCCGAGCGGCTGTTCGGGGGCCAGGGTGTGAGCCTGGTCGGCAAGCTGCCGCGCCAATGCTTGGCGCCGGCTGCCGCTAACTACCTCGAACAACAACTGGCCCGCGGCGCACGCAGCACCAAGGGCTACCGCGCCGAGACCCGGGTGGACACTGCCAGTGGCACGCGCACCTTGCGCAGCCGCGCCATGCTCTGTCAGAACCGCGAAGGGCAGAGCGACTATGTGCTGTTCGTGGCCGAAGACGTCACCGAAGAACTCGCCGCCCACGCCCAGATCCATCACATGGCCCACCATGATGCGCTGACCGGCCTGCCCAACCGCACCCTATTCAACGAGCGTCTCAAGCAGGCGCTGCTGAGCGGCGAGCACAGTGGCAAGTTGACCGCCGCACTGTGTCTTGACCTGGACAACTTCAAGAACATCAATGACACCCTCGGCCATGCCTTTGGCGACAAATTGCTACGTGCCTTGGGCAAGCGCCTGCGCCGTGAGTTACGCGAGCACGACACCCTCGCGCGTCTGGGGGGCGATGAGTTCGCCGTGGTGCTGGTAGGGCTGGACAACCGTGAAGCGGCCAGCAACACCGCACAGCGCCTGATCGAGTCGATTTGCCCACCATTCCTGATCGAAGGCCACCAGTTCACCGTAGGTGTGAGCATCGGCGTGGCCGTCGCACCGGTCGATCACGAACAGGGCGAGCAATTGCTTGGTTACGCCGACATGGCGTTGTACGAGGCCAAGCGCAACGGGCGTAACCGTTTCGAATGTTTCCATGTCGAACTGGACGTCGCCGCCCGCCAACGCCGCCTGGTGGAGACCGACCTGCGTACTGCGCTGCACCTGGGCCAATTGCAACTGCACTACCAGCCGGTCATCGACCCGCAGAACAACACCGTCACCGGCTATGAAGCGCTGATGCGCTGGGAACACCCGGCGCGCGGCATGATCATGCCCATGGACTTCATTCCGATTGCCGAGGAAACCGGGCTGATCCACGAGATCGGTGCCCGGGCCTTGAACCTGGCTTGCCAGGAGGCGGCCAGTTGGGACAGCGAACAGAGTGTCTCGGTGAACCTGTCGCCGGTGCAGTTCAAGAACACCGGGCTGGTGCATACGGTGGCCCTGGCGCTGGCCGATTCGGGCTTGCCGGCCAGCCGCCTGGAGCTTGAAATCACCGAGTCGGTGCTACTGGGCAACAGCGAAGAGAACGTGCGTACGCTGCGCGCGCTCAAGGACCTTGGGGTATCGATATCCCTGGACGACTTCGGTACGGGCTATTCGTCGCTCGGCTACCTGCGTTCGTTTCCGTTCGACCGGATCAAGATCGACAAGTCGTTCGTTCACGACATGTGCGACAGCCGTGAGGCGATGTCGATCGTGCGCGCGATCACGGAGCTGTCCAATAGCCTGATGATCAAGACCACGGCCGAGGGCGTGGAGTCGGCTGAGCAGATGCAGCGGCTGATGGCCGAGGGTTGCTCGAATTTCCAGGGGTACTTGTATGGGCGACCGGTGCCGGCCAGTGAGCGCCTGAAACAGGTGGGGCAGGTGGGGAGCGACGAGTAACCCGACCTAGCTCGCCGAGCCCGCACTCAGGCACTAAGGCCTGAAGGCGGGCGAGGGGCGGCGTTCAGCTATCCCATTGCGGCGCAAACTCAGGGTTCACCACGCGCCGATCTTTCGGCAAGGCCGCGATTGCCGTACGGTCGGCGTCATCCAGACGCACTTGCAGTGCCGCCAGGTTGGTCAATTGGTTCTTCCGGCTGCTGGCCTTTGGAATCACGGCTACGCCCGGCTGCTCCAGCAACCAGGCTAAGGCGATTTGGGTTGGCGTTACTGCATGTTTCTCGGCAATGGCGCGCACCGCCGCTTGCTCGGCCACTTGGCCCCGGGCCAGAGGCGTGTAGGCGGTGAAGGCCAGGTCATGCTGACGCGCGAAGGCCAGCAGTGGACTTTGATCCAGCAAGGCGTGGTATTCCACCTGGATCGCCGAGAGCGGTACGCCTAACTGCTCCACCACCTGGCGCAGCAGGCCTAGCGGGAAGTTGGCCACGCCGATGCAGCGTGTCTTACCCTCGTCGCGCAACTGCACCAAGGTTTCCAGGCTGCGGGCCAAGTCCCATTGCTGGGCAGGCCAGTGAATGTAAAACAGGTCAACTTGCTCGGTGCCCAAGGCGCGCAAGCTGTCTTCCAGGGACTGGCGCATGGCTTGGGGTTGCAAACGGTCCCACCAGACCTTGGTCGTCAGGTGAATGGCTTCGCGTGGCACCTGGCTGTCGCGCAGCGCCTGGCCGACGGCGGCTTCGTTGGCGTACGCGGTGGCGGTGTCGATGTGCCGGTAGCCCAGCTCCAGTGCCTGATGTACGGCGCGGGTACAGTCGCTGCCGGTCATCGGCCAGGTGCCTAGGCCGAGGGCGGGCATGTCGAGGCCTAGGCGAGTCGTGAGCCTGTGCATGGGAACTCCTTGTACGGATCTAAAACGAAGGGGCATGATCCACGATTACGCCCCGGCTGGCGGCGGGATGCCGCATAAAGTGGTCGATTAGCGCACAAAACCTAGTCGGCCAAGCACACTGCGCTGCGCGCACAATGTTCATCGGCGTCGATCTCTTCTAGAATCCGCGCATGCCCGCACGCCAAGTCCGGGCCATTGCCCGAGGGCCCCATGAGTTCCAGTACGCCGCTGTCCGGAGTCAACCAGCCGCTGCGCGGCATCGTGCTGGTGGTGGTGGCCACCTTCCTGTTCGCCAGCCATGACGGGTTGTCGAAATTCCTTGGCGGCCTTTACCCGATCATCATGGTGGTCTGGGCCCGCTACGTGGTGCATACCCTGCTGATGGCCGGGATCTTCCTGCCCAAGGCGGGCGTGGCGGTGCTACGTACCCGGCGACCGTTGCTGCAGACGCTACGAGCCCTGAGCCTGCTCAGTACCAGCCTGTTGTTCACTGCCGGCCTACAGTACCTGCCGCTGGCCGAGGCCACGGCGGTCAACTTCCTTGCGCCGGTACTGGTCACCGCGCTGTCGGTGCCGCTGCTTAAGGAGCGTGTCAGCGTGGGGCAGTGGGTGGCGGTAGTTCTGGGCTTTGTGGGTGTGTTGGTGGTGGTGCATCCGGGCGGCGCGATGTTCACCCCGGCGATTCTGTTTCCGTTCGGTTCTGCGCTGGGGTTCTGTTTCTACCAACTGCTGACGCGCAAGCTGGCGGCTTACGACAGCCCGACCACCAGTAATTTCTACGCAGGGCTGTGCAACACACTGGTGATGACGGCGCTGGTGCCGTTCTTCTGGCAGGTACCGCACTGGACGCACGTCCTGTTAATGCTCGGGCTCGGCGGCTGTGGGATGACTGCGCACCTGTTGCTGACCCAGGCGTTCCGGCATGCAGCGCCAGCCTTGCTGGCGCCGTTCAGCTATTGCCAGATCGTCTTTGCGGGTCTGCTGGGATGGATGGTGTTTGGGCACACGCCGGATGGGGTGAGCTTGGTGGGGATCGCGATCATCTGCCTGAGTGGGCTGGGCGCTGCGTGGATGCAGCGCAATAAGGCCTAGCTGGGTGCTTGCCGAGGCGCTCGGCAAGAGGTTCGTCGGCACAGGTTCAGCGCAGGTTTCAACACCCTGCGCCTGGCCCGCGCCCAGGGCTCAGTGCGCCCCGGCGCCTTTGCTCAAATCGCTTTCTGCCCATTCGGTGTAGATGCAGGCATCGGCCACCGCCCAACGTACCTTGACCTTATCTCCCGGCTGCATCGGCATTCCCGCTGCGGACAGTGCCTTGACGGTCAGCTCCGTACCGCCTGGGGTCAGCACATGGCAGGTCTGGCTTTCGCCCAGGAACAATACCTCGCCCACGGTCGCGGTGACCTCGTTCCAGCCGGCTGGCAGGCTTTCACGAGCAGCTTGTTCTGCGGTCAGGGCCAAGGCCTTTTCCGGGCGTACCATGATCAGCGCGTCCTGCCCGGCGGCCAGGTTCGGTGTCAGGCGAATCGCCACCGGCTGACCCTCGAAGCTACCGGCGCCGTTCCCGCTGGCTTTGATGCGCAGGAAATTCGAGTTGCCCAGGAACGAGGCCACGAAGGCATTCGGTGGGTTCTGGTAGAGGTCGTAGCCGGTACCCAGGCCGACGATCTTGCCGTGGCTGAAAATGGCGATGCGCTGTGAGAGGCGCATGGCTTCTTCCTGGTCGTGGGTCACGTATACGATGGTGATGCCCAGGCGCCGGTGCAACTGGCGCAACTCGTCCTGTAGGTCTTCACGCAGCTTCTTGTCCAGCGCGCCGAGCGGCTCGTCCATCAGCAAGATGCGCGGCTCGTACACCAGCGCCCGGGCGATTGCCACCCGTTGCTGCTGACCGCCGGACATCTGCGAAGGGCGGCGGTGGGCGAACTTTTCCAGTTGCACCAGCTTGAGCATGGCGTCGACGCGTTTGGCGGTTTCGGCCGCGCCCAACTTGCGGATGGCCAGCGGGAAGCCGATGTTGTCACGCACGTTCAGGTGCGGGAACAGCGAGTAACGCTGGAATACCATGCCGATATCGCGTTTGTGCGGCGGCACGTTCACCAGCGATTGGCCATCGACCAGAATCTCGCCGCTACTGGGGGTTTCGAAGCCGGCCAGCATCGACAGCGTGGTGGATTTGCCCGAGCCGCTGGAGCCGAGGAAGGTGAGGAATTCGCCGTCCTGGATCTCCAGGTCGAGGTTGTCCACGGCGGTGAAGTCGCCGTAGTGCTTGTTCAGGCCGCGCAGGCTGACCAGGGTCTTGGTGTGCGCGTTGTCTTTGATCACAGCACTCATTGTTATTGTCTCCGGGCACTCAGGCGTTGACTTCGGCGCGCCGGCGCAGGGCGGCGGCAATGACCATGACAAGAAGCGACAGGCCGATCAGCAGGGTCGAGGCGACCGCGATCACCGGGCTCAGGTCTTGGCGCAGGGTGGTCCACATTTTGACCGGCAGGGTTTGCAGGTCGGGGCTGGCCATCATCACGCTCAGCACCACTTCGTCCCACGAGACGAGAAAGGCGAACAGGCCGCCGGCGATCATCCCTGGGCGAATCGCCGGGAAGGTCACCTTGAGGATCGCTTGCAGGCGCGAAGCGCCGCAGATCACTGCTGCGTCCTCGATCGACTGGTCGAACAGCTTGAGCGAGTTGATGATCGAAATGATGGTGAAGGGCAGGGCAACGATCACGTGGCTGACCACGAACGCGAACAACGTGCCGGTGTAGCCCAGTTTGAGAAACAGCGCGTACACCGCCACGGCGATGATCACCAGTGGCACGATCATCGGCATGGTGAACAGCCCGTACAGCAGCTCACGCCCCGGGAAGCGCCCGCGCACCAGGGCGAAGGCGGTCGGCAGGCCCAGCAGTACGGCGGCGATGGTGGTCAGTACGGCGACCTTGAAGCTGGCCAGGGCGGCGTCCATCCACTCCGGGTTGGAGAAGAACTGGGCGTACCACTTGAGCGTCCAGCCTGGTGGCGGGAACACCAGCCATTGCGAGGAGCCGAACGATAGCAGCACGATGAACACTACCGGCAGCAGCAGGAACGCCGCGATGACCCCGGTGGTCAGGTAAAGTCCGGTGCGCAGCGGGCGGCCCATGGCATTGGGGGACAGAAGCATGACGGATTACCTCGCGTTGCCAACCGGGGATTCCGGCTGCAGCTTCAGGTACAGGTAGAAGAGCACCAGGGTGATGACCACCAGCAGCGCTGCGGCGGCACTGGCCAGGCCCCAGTTAAGGAACGATTGCACCTGCTGGATGATGAACTCGGGCAGCATCATGTTCTGCGCCCCGCCCAGCAGCGCCGGGGTGACGTAGTAACCGAGCGACATCACGAACACCATCAACGCGCCGGAGAACAGCCCCGAGCGGCACAGCGGCAGGAACACTTTCCAGAAGTTGGTCCAGGGGCTGGCGCCGCAGATCGAGCCGGCTTGCAGCACCATCGGGTCGATGGCGTGCATGGTCGCCTGCAGCGGCAGCACGATGAACGGAATCATGATGTAGCTCATGCCGATCACCACCCCGGTAAGGTTGTGCACCATTTCTATCGGGGCATCGATGATGCCCATCGCCATCAACGCCTTGTTGATCACCCCCGAGCTTTGCAGCAGCACCAGCCACGAGTAAGTGCGTGCGAGCAGGCTGGTCCACATCGACAGCAGCACGATGTTGAGCAGCCAGCGCCCCCAGCCCTTGGGTACCAGGGTGATCGCCCAGGCCAGCGGGAAGCCCAGCAGCACGCTGATCAGGGTGACCAGGCCGGCCACCGAGAAGGTGTTGAACAGCACCCGTGCGTAGGCCGAGTTGGCGAACAGCTGCTCGTAGTTACCCAGGCCCGGTACCGGTTCCAGCACCCCGCGCAGCAACAGGCCGATCAGCGGGGCGAAGAAGAACAGGCCCAGAAAGAGCAGGGCGGGCAGCAGGTTGCGGCTGCCTTTCCAGCGTTGACCAAGGCTCACGCGGCGGCTGGCCGCGCCTGGAGCGCCGGTGCCCGAAGGGGCACCTTGCGCGTTGTGCAGGGCGTTGATGGCAACTTTCATTTGACCAGCCACTCATTCCAGCGGGCGGCGATGGCCGGGCCGTTCTTCGCCCAGTAGGCGAAGTCCAGGGTCACCTGGTCGCTGCCGTAGGCGGTGGGCAGGTTCTTGGCCAGTTGCGGGTCCAGGCGCCCGACGCTGTCGACGTTGACCGGCGCGTAGGCGGTGGCGTTGGCGAAATCGGCCTGGCCCTTGGCGCTGCTGGCATTGGCCAGGAACTTCATGGCCGCGTCCTTGTTCTTGGCGCCTTTGGGGATGACCAGGAAGTCGGCCATGACCAGGTTCTGTTTCCAGCTCACGCCCACTGGCGCACCGTCTTGTTGCAGGGCATACACACGGCCGTTCCAGAACTGCCCGAGCGAGGCTTCACCGGAGGCCAGCAGCTGTTGCGATTGGGCGCCGCCGCCCCACCAGACGATGTCTTTCTTAATGGTGTCGAGTTTCTTGAAGGCGCGGTCCAGGTCCAACGGATAGAGCTTGTCGGGGGCTACGCCGTCGGCCAACAACGCCAGTTCGAGCACGCCGGGGCTCGGCCATTTATACAGGGCGCGTTTGCCGGGATAGGTCTTGGTGTCGAACAGCGCGGTCCAGTCGACCGGCTTGTTGGCACCGAGCTTGCCTTCGTTGTAGCCGAGCACGAAGGAGAAGAAGAACGAACCGACGCCATGGTCGGAGACGAAGCGTGGGTCGATCTTGTCGCGCTTGATCTGGGTGAAGTCGAGGGGTTCGAGCAGGCCTTCGCTGGCGGCACGCAGGGCGAAGTCGGCTTCGACGTCGACCACATCCCACTGCACGTTGCCGCTTTCGACCATGGCCTTGAGTTTGCCGTAGTCGGTGGGGCCGTCCTGAACGACCTTGATGCCGGTGTCCTTGGTGAATGACGCGGCCCAGGAATCTTTCTGGGCATCCTGGGTGGTCCCACCCCAGCTGACGAAATTGAGGCTGTCGGCGGCCTGTGCGGCCTGACATGCCAAGGTCAGCAGGCTGGCGGACAGCACTGCGGTTACACGTTTGCTCAACAGCATGGTTACGCCCTCGTTGCTTTTGTTATTCGAGGCGGGGCCTGTGGTGCGCCCGCCAATAGTGTTCGGGGAGCAGCTATCTAAGTGTTGTCGCGCGGCCGTCTTGTGATTGTAGGTTCGGCCAAAGATTTCAAGGTCTACGGGATATCATATTATGGTATTCCAAACTTTTCGCAAGAGGGATGGGCGACCGGCCATCACTCTCTTGGGGGGGGCGCAAGCGGTAAGCGGCAAGCTGAAAGAAAAAGCGGATCGCGTGGTGGCGCACACTTGCTTCTGTCTTGCAGCTTGCAGCTTGCAGCTTGTAGCTCAAGCCTGCGGTTCGAACGGGATGCTCTGCACCACCTCCAGCTCGTACCCTGCCAGTCCCGCATACTTCAGCGGCGGGCCGAGGTGGCGCAGTTTGCCCACGCCCAGGTCCTGAAGAATCTGCGCCCCGGTGCCCACTTCCGAATACACCTTCGATTGGCCACGCTGGTACGGGCGCACCGGCTGCGTCAGCTGCGGCACGCGCTCGAGCAACGCTTGGGACGACTCGTGGTTGGCCAGGATCACCACCACCCCGGCACCCTCGGCGGCAACCTTCTCCAGGGCTGCCCACAAGGTCCAGTTGGCGGGGCCGGCGTACTCCGCACCGACCAGATCGCGCAGCGGGTCAATCACGTGAACCCGCACCAAAGTGGGGTGGTCGTGGCGAATCTCGCCCATCACCATGGCCATGTGCACGCCACCTTCGATACGGTCCTCGTAGGTAACCAGGCGGAAGGAGCCGTGCACGGTGGGCAGTTCGCGTTCACCGATGCGCTTGATGGTTTGTTCGGTGCTCAGGCGGTAGTGGATCAGGTCGGCGATGGTGCCGATCTTGATGCCATGTTGCGCCGCGAACACTTCGAGGTCCGGGCGACGGGCCATGCTGCCGTCGTCGTTGAGTACCTCGACGATCACAGAGGCGGGCGTGAAGCCGGCCAGGCGCGCCAGGTCGCAGCCCGCCTCGGTGTGACCGGCGCGTGTCAGCACGCCGCCTTCACGGGCACGCAGGGGGAAGATATGGCCCGGTTGCACGAGGTCTTCGGGGCGCGCGTCAGGCGCCATCGCCGCAGCTACGGTACGTGCCCGGTCGGCTGCGGAAATGCCGGTGGTGACGCCGCTGGCGGCCTCGATGGAGACGGTGAAAGCAGTGCTGAACACGCTGCCGTTGCTCGGCACCATCTGCTCCAGCCCCAGACGCTGGCAATGCTCGTCGGTCAGGGTCAGGCAAATCAGGCCGCGCGCCTGGCGGGCCATGAAGTTGATGGCCGCCGCGTCGCAACGCTCGGCAGCGATCAGCAAGTCACCTTCGTTTTCACGGTCTTCGTCATCCACCAGCAGGACCATCTTGCCTTGCCGGTAGTCCTCTAAGAGTTCTTCGATGCTGTTGAATGCCATGCTGCACGCTCGCGGTGGTGGAGTGGTTTTTATGGTATACCATCATACACAAATATCCCTGAAGCAGGAGTACGACGCATGAAGGCCTATTGGATCGCCCACGTGGATGTTAGCGACCCCGAGCAGTACCAGCAGTACACCCAGCGCGCCCCTGCGGCGTTCGTTGCCTTCGGTGGGCGCTTTCTGGCCCGTGGCGGGCGTAGCGAAGCGATGGAAGGACGGGCCACGCCTCAGCGTAGCGTAGTGATTGAGTTCGACTCCTACGAGCAGGCCCTGGCGTGCTATCGCTCAGACCTGTATCAGGAGGCTTGCAAGCACCGGCAGGGGGTGGCCAAGGCCGAGGTGATCATCGTCGAGGGCATCCAGCCCTGAACGAGGGGGAGGGCCGCTTTGCGGCCCCCTTTCAACCGGCTATTGCGGCTGCCGCCGTGTGCGCAGCAGCGACAGCACCACGCCACCGAGCAGCAATCCGAAGGTCACCCCCAGCGACACCTCTGCCGGTACCTTGCCGACCATCCCATGCCAGAAGATCTTGCAGCCGATGAAGATCAGCACCAGCGCCAGGGCGTACTTGAGGTAGACGAAGCGGTGCATCAACGCCGCCAAGGCGAAGTACAACGAGCGTAGGCCAAGGATGGCGAAGATGTTCGAGGTGTAGACGATGAACGGGTCCTGGGTGATGGCGAAAATCGCTGGCACGCTGTCGACCGCGAACACCAGGTCGGCCAGCTCGATCAACACCAGCGCGAGGAACAGTGGCGTGGCGTAGCGCACGCTGCGGCTGGCCCCAGGCGGTGTCAGACGCACGAAAAAGCGTGGGCCATGCAGTTGGTCGGTAACACGCATGTGCCGGCGCACGAAGCGCAGCACCGAGTTGTTGGCAAGGTCGGGATGGGCGTCGGCCTTCGACAGCGCCATCTTGATCCCGGTGAACAGCAGGAACGCCCCGAACAGGTACAGCACCCAGGCAAAATGCTGCACCAGCGCAGCGCCCACGCCGATCATGATCGCCCGCAACAGCACCACCCCGAGAATGCCCCAGAACAGCACCCGATGTTGGTAGCGGCGGGGGATGGCGAAAAAGCTGAAGATCATTGCCATGACGAACACGTTGTCCATCGACAGCGACTGCTCGACCAGAAAACCGGTATAGAACTCCAGAGCCGCCTGCGACCCTAGCTCATGCCAGACCCATACGCCGAACAGCACTCCGACACTGAAGTATCCGGCGTACAGCAGCAGGCTTTCGCGCATTTCGATTTCGCGGTCGTGGCGGTGCAGTACGCCCAGATCGAGCACCAGCAGGCCCACGACGATGATGATGAACACCAGCCACAACCACGCGCTGGTACCCAGGAACGGGGTAAACAGAAAAGTGTGCAGAGCTGTCATGAGCCCCTCCTTGATTGTCGACGTTGCATCGCAACAGTGATTCCGACATGGCGGCGTTAACCGTCAGAGGGGCCCGGTATCACATAGATTCGAGCCTAGTCGTCCAGCGCGCGGCAGGGCGGTGCAGGGTGTTACATATCGTTTCCTGTCAGTACACCCAGACCTCCACCCGCTGGTTGCGCAGGCGCCCTTGCGCCCGCTCGTTGTCAGCCACCGGCCGCTCATCGCCCATGCCAATCACATCCCTCACCAATACCCCGGCGCGTGCCAGCTCGCGGCGCACCGCCATGGCCCGCAGGCGTGAGAGCAGGGCAGCGCGGCCTGGCGTTTCCTTGGGGTCGCCAAAGCCCACCAGAACAGCCTTATCGTTCAGCTTGCCGGCTCGCACGAGGTAGTCGCTGACCCGTTGCACATCACGCAGGGCCTTGTTGTCGAGATTGGCACTGCCTTGCTGGAAGCGGAAGTTCACGGTCAAGCGCTTGGCTTGGCCCGCCAGGGCCCGGTAGCGTGCGGGCATATCCGGCTGGGCAGGCATGGGCAATGCGCGCACCTGTTGAGAGACGAACCCTTGTTCAGCGACGATAGCCTGGCCCGCCGGACTCTGGGCGAAATCAGCCAGCGCTCGGGCCAGGGTGCGGGGATGCTCGGGCAGGTAGAAGAACAATCGGCGCGACAGCGGGTAGTCTTCGCTGGCGACCAGTGCAGGGCTGGGTGGCAGCGCAGTGGCATCGCCTTCGCCGACGGCCAGCACCTTGGCCTGGTGTACCGAGGCCAGGCCGCTGAAACCGATGGCTTGGCGGTCGCCTTCGACCTCTTCGGCCAGGTCATCGGCGGACTCGAAACGTCGCGCCTGGCTCGACAGCTGTCGCTGTTGTGGGTCGAGCACCAGGGCCTTGAATGTCTCGAAGGTCCCCGAGCGATCGTCGCGGGCGTACACGTGAATAGCCCCGCCTGGCACGCCCAACTGTTCCCAACGCTGCACCTGGCCTGCGAACACCTGCGCCAATTGCGCGATGCTCAGTTGGGTCAGAGGGTTGTCGGGATGCACGATCACCGCTACACCGTCCAGGCCGATTACCTGCTCGGTATTTGCGCCGCGCAGGTTGCCCAGTGCTTGCAGTTGCCGCACTTCCTGATCGTTGACTGGCCGCGAGGCGGCGGCCATGTCCGCCTCGCCAGCGGCCAGGGCGGCGAAGCCGGTGCTTGAACCATGCGCGGCAATCTCGATGCGCAGCGGCTGGTTATTGCGGCTGCGGGCGCGGATCAGCGTTTCGTTGGGCTGGGCGCCAGGCAGGGTCTCGATTGCGCTGGCCCCTTGCGCGTGCAGCATGCCACGTACCAGTGCCGGGCCCAGCGCGGCACCGATGGTGTTGGAGCCCTGGATGCGCACTTGCGCAGTCTCAGCGAGGGCCAGCATGGGGAACACGAAGAGCGTCGCGATAAGCAGGCGGTGCATGCCGAAGACCTGTGGCGCAGAGTTGCGCCGCAGATTACGACAGTAGCGTGACCGTCGGATGACAGGGCGCCTGCGTCGTTCAGCCTTCGCTCAACGCCCCTCGGGCAGGATGATCCGTGCTGGCGCCTCGGCTGCCCGGCGGCGGGCGACGCAGTAGTACAGCACGCTCGGCACCACCAGACCGATCAGCCACGACACATCGACGCCTCCCAGATGCGCCACCAGGGGCCCGGTGTATAGCTTGGTGTCGATAAATGGCATCTGTACCAGTACGCCGAGGGTATACACACCGATACCCGGCCAGTTCCAGCGCCCATAGCGGCCATCCGGGTCGGCCAGTGCCGGGATGTCATAGCGCTCCTTGGTGATGAAGTAGTAATCCACCAGGTTCACCGCACTCCACGGCACGAAGAAGGTCAGCAGGAACAGAATGAATGATTTGAAGGCACTGAGAAACGCATGTTGGCCGAGCAGCGCGACCAAGGTGGCCGCCCCGACGATCCCCAGCACGAACACCAGGCGCTGCGTCCGGCTGATCTGCACATGGCCACGGAACCCGCTGATGATGGTGGCGATGCACATGAAGCTGCCGTAGCTATTGAGCGTGGAGATGGTCACTTTGCCGAAGGCGATGCACAAGTACAGCAGTGCCGCCGTGGTGCCGGCACCGCCCAGCCCGACGATGTAGGCCACTTCGCGCCCCGAGAACTGGCCGCCGGCGATGGCGGCGGCGAATACCCCGAGGATCATCGAGGCCTGGGCTCCGAGCACTGAGCCCAGCCCAGCGGCGAGGAAGGTCTTGAGCGGCGACGTGTTGCTTGGCAGGTAGCGCGAGTAGTCTGCCACGTACGGGCCGAAGGCGATCTGCCAGGACGCTGCCAGTGACACCGCCAGCAGGAAGCTGGCCCAACTGAAGTGGCGGTTGTCGAGCAGTTGGCCGATGTCTGCCAGCATCAGGATGCGGCTGAACAGGTAAACGAAGGCAATGATGCCCAGCACGCTGGCCAACCGGCCGATCCAGTGGATCACCCGATAGCCGGCCAGGGTCGCCAGCACGATCACCGCAGCGAAGATCAGGATACCGGTGCTGTCGCTGACACTGAGCAACTGGCCGATGGCCTGGCCTGAGAGCACCGTGCCGGTGGCGGTGAAGCCCAGGTACATCAGGCACACCAGCAGCATGGGGATGGCTGCACCGTACACGCCGAACTGCACGCGGCTGGAAATCATCTGGGGTAACCCCAGGCGCGGACCTTGGGCGGCGTGCAGGGCCATCACCGCACCGCCGATCAACTGGCCCAGCAGCAAGCCGATCAGCGACCAGAACACATCGCCGCCCAGCACCACGGCGAGGGCCCCGGTGACGATTGCGGTTATTTGCAAGTTGGCCCCCAGCCAAAGCGTGAACTGGCTGTAGACGCGCCCGTGGCGCTCGGATTCGGGGATGTAGTCGATCGAGCGCCGCTCGATCACAGGTGTGCTGGACATCGGCAAAGGGCTCCGCTTCGTTGTTTTTGTCAGGGCGGCGGTGATCGGCAGGGCGATGACCTAGTGCTGATATGAGCATGTATATACAAGTAAGGTCAAGCCGATGTTTGCGCGATTGGCGTGCAGGGGCGGGCGGGGCATCACAGCCTACTGTTATGCAAGGGTGCTGCGTAACTGTGCTGGTCCATGGTTCAGGAATAACCTTATGCTGTTTCCAAATATGTCTAGAACAAGCCTGAAGAAGGAATGCGTGCCATGCCACTCAAGGATCTGCTGATTGCCCTGGTGGTGATCATCGCCTGGGGCGTCAATTTCGTGGTGATCAAGGTCGGCCTCGATGGCTTGCCGCCGATGTTGCTGGGCGCCTTGCGCTTTGCTCTGGTGGCGTTCCCCGCTGTGCTGCTGGTCAAGCGCCCGAACTTGCCATGGCGCTGGCTTATCGCCTATGGCGCGACCATTTCGCTGGGCCAATTCGCGTTCTTGTTCCAGGCCATGTACAGCGGTATGCCACCGGGGCTGGCGTCGCTGGTGTTGCAATCGCAGGCGTTCTTCACCATGGGCTTCGCCGCGTTGTTTCTGGGTGAGCGCCTGCGCATGGCCGGTGTGCTGGGGCTCCTGGTGGCCGCCAGCGGCCTTGCGGTAATAGGCAGCGAAAACAGCAGCCACGTGCCACTGATCGCCTTGTTGCTGACATTGTGCGGGGGCGCGATGTGGGGCATGGGCAACATCATCACTCGGCGCTTCGGCAAGGTCGACCTGGTGGCGTTGGTGATCTGGGGTGGACTGATCCCGCCGCTGCCGTTCCTGGCGCTGTCGTGGTACTTGGAGGGGCCCGAGCGCATTGCTCATGCGCTGCTCAACATCAGTTGGAGTTCGGTGTTAGCGCTGATCTACCTGGCGTTCGTCGCCACCATGCTGGGGTACAGCCTGTGGAGTACGCTGTTGTCGCGTCACCCGGCCGGCAAGGTGGCGCCGTTCTCGCTGTTGGTCCCGGTGATTGGCCTGAGTTCCTCGGCGCTGCTGCTGGGCGAGCGTTTGAGTGCTGTCCAGGGCTGGGGCGCGTTGCTGGTGATGCTGGGGTTACTGATCAACGTGTTCGGACCGCGTTTGGGGCAGCGTCTGCGGGCGGCTACTGTTGTACATTGATGCAGAGGTGGGCGAGCTCGCCCGCCTGAGGCTCTGTTAGACTCGCTCCCTTCGCCAGCCCAAGGGAGCGCCCGCCGTGATCATCTCTACCACCAGCCAGCTCGAAGGCCGCCCGGTTGCCGAATACCTCGGCGTGGTCAGCGCCGAATCGGTGCAGGGTATCAACTTCGTGCGCGATTTCTTTGCACGCTTTCGCGACGTCTTCGGTGGCCGTTCACAGACCCTGGAAAGCGCGCTGAAGCTTGCCCGCGAGCAGGCCACCGAAGAGTTGCAGACTCGGGCACGGCTGTTGCAGGCCGATGCTGTGCTGGGTGTCGACTTCGAGATCAGCATGCCCTCGGTGCAGGGTGGCATGGTCGTGGTGTTCGCCGCCGGCACGGCGGTGCGCCTCAGGTAAGGCTAAGTGCCACTGGTCGGGCAAGGGGAAAATGTCCGATAGGTCTGCAAATGACCGGCTAGTCTAACTTCATCAGGGCCGCCGCTTAATTGGGCAAGCGCACTGCTTGCCGGCACGGTCACCAGTGGAGGGAGACAAGGGCATGAGCGAATCCTATTTCGAAGACATGAACGATTCATTTCCGATCAACAGCCAAGTGCGCTGCGGCCAGGCCGCGTTCCGCCTGGGCTTTGCCCACATGACCCTGGATGAATCGGAGCAGTTGCAACCTGCCCATTTGCAGCGCAGCAAGAAGGGCCGCTTCACCCCGCGTGTGCCCTCGAAAAAATGACCCAC
This sequence comes from Pseudomonas sp. NY15463, assembly GCF_048068415.1. NCBI lineage: Bacteria > Pseudomonadati > Pseudomonadota > Gammaproteobacteria > Pseudomonadales > Pseudomonadaceae > Pseudomonas > Pseudomonas sp. NY15463. The sequence goes on along the minus strand of NZ_JBLUQD010000008.1, from coordinate 36,058 downwards.
CTGCTGTTCACTTGAGATTGCTGGGGCTGCTGTGCGGCCCATTGCGACACAAGGCCGCTCCTGCACGGACGCTGTAGGGGCGGTTTTGTGCCGAGAGAGGGGCTGGATTACCGCCGAATGGTGGGGTTTTTCCTGCATTCGTTGATCCGGCGCATGGCTAGGACAGGTCGCTCTGGCCAACGTTACGGGTCTGTGGTTTTCTTGCGCGGCATTCGATCAGAGGGAGTATCGACGCCAATGCGAATCAGGGAAGAAACCTACTGGCAGTGGGCTGATGCACAGTTGCACAGCCGTAGCCACGACGAAGTGCTCAGCGATGGCACTAGCCTGGATGTGCAGGTGCGGTTGTCGCGCCTGGGGGCGACACAGTTGTTCCTCGGGATCTACGCGCGCAATGGCGGCGCGCTGTTGGAGGAGTACTACCCGGCGCGTCCTGGCGAAACCATGACCCGTGCGCTGGTGTGGGGCGTGGATCGGGTTCGGGCGTTGGCGACGGGCGCCTTGCCGATGCCCGGGCAAGTGCCTTGCCGGCGGCGGGCCTGAGAGTGAGCCTGAGGCGCTTGCCGCCGTCATGAAAAAGCCCGGCCTTGTGGGCCGGGCTAAGCGAGGATGAATGACGCGCCTTGTCAGTTCAGCGTGTCGATCACCTTGACGGCCTGATGCTCGCGGGCGTCGGGCCATTGTTGTTGCAGGGTCTGCAGGACGCGGCCGACGAAACCGGTGTCGGCGGCGGCCTTCTTGCCGACGTAGCCTTGGCCACGGCGGTAGACCTTGAAGCGGGCACGCATGCTCGGCATGTGCGATTCGAATTCAGCTTCGGCTGTGTTCGGCGGTAGGCGGTCCAGGCGGACTTCGCCGGTTTGGCTGACCCACAGCAGATGATCGTCCAGGCTGTCCTTGCGCGCGGCGAACAGCTGGGCCAATTGGTCAATAGTCGGATTGTTGTTCAAGTTCATCATAAAGCCCCCATTACTCTCATTCGTTGGTGAACAACGTTGTGAAGTTCACATTCGGCACTACACATGTAGCGCGCTAACCAAGGCTGCTACAGCAGCTTCGCAACAGGGGCTTTCTCACGCTGCCTTCTGGGCAGTTTCCCTCTCCACGAACGGCCTGCGTTACCGCGCAGGCCGTCTGGAACACCCTTGCCACCGCTCCCGATCAGGGAGACGGCCTCATCATGCACAAGGGCCAGGAGAGGCGTCAACAGTTTTGTAGTGAATATTTTTTATCACTACATCTTGTCCGACAATCCAGCATCTGCCCTCAAACCAAGCCGTTGTCGCCATGTTCGAGGAAGCCTGGACGCTGACGCAGACGCGTGTGGTACGCCTCCAGTGCCGGCAGTTCCGGGCGCTGGGCAAGGGTGCGCCGCCAACGGTTCAGTGACAGCCCGATGACCACGTCGGCCAGGCTGAAATCGTTGCCAGCAACGTACGCGCCAGTAGCCTCCAGGCGCTGTTCCAGTAGCTGCATCCGGGCATTCCAGGTCGCGCAGCCGGCGGCCAGCAGTGCTGGATCCTGATGGGCGGGTGATTGGCGTACCAGCGACATGAACGGGTAGCGCCAGGCGTCGTTGAGGTCGGTGGCCTGCCAGTCCAGCCACTGATCCACCGCCGCGCGGGCACGCGGGGCGCTGGGGTACAGGTGTGCGCCGCCGTGCTGGTTGGCCAGGTAGCGGATGATGGTGTTGGATTCCCACAGCACGAAATCGCCGTCGACCACCACCGGCACCATGGCATTGGGGTTCAGGGCCAGAAATTGCGGTGCGTCCGTGGGCTGGAAACCGCTGCCCCAGTCCTCGCGCTGGTAGGGCAGTTGCAGTTCGGCGCAGGTCCATAACACCTTGCGTACGTTGATCGACGCGGCCTTGCCAAGGATTCTCAACATGTTCATTGCTCCAGACTCGAAAGAATGCGGTAAGCGGCACGCACGCGCGCATCATTGGGGTAGTTACGATTGGCCAGTAGCACGATGCCCATCTGCTTCGACGGCACGAACGCCAGGTAGGCGCCGAAGCCGTTGGTGGCGCCGGTCTTGTTGTACCAAGCGCTGGCTAGCGCGGGCAGTGCCGGGGTGAGCGCGCGGGTGGCCTGGGGCTCGCGGATCATCTGCGCGCTGTTGCCTGCGAGCAGGGTGTCTAGGCTGACGGGGTAGGGGTAGCGTTCCCAGCCCAGGCCTTGGGTCATGCTACCCACCTGGAAGTAGCCACCTTGGGTGAGGGCGATGGCCCGGCGCAGGGGTGCGTCCAATTCGTCTGGATGCAGTTGCAACTGCACGTAGCGCAGCAGGTCGCTGGCGCTGCTCTTGATGCCGTACGCCTGGTCGGCGTAGGGACCTGGGCCGACCCGTACCGGCTTGTCTTGCGCATCGTAGCCCTGGGCATACAGCCCTTGCTGCGCAAGTGGCACCTCTAGCCAGGTGTGTTGCAGGCCTAGTCGGGGAAGCACAGTGGCGCTCATCAGCTCGGCGAATGGCGTGTGCTGGGCGCGGGCGGCCAGGTCGCCGAACAGGCCCAGGCTCGGGTTCGAGTAGCAGCGCTGGGTGCCGTGCTCGCTGCGCCGTTGCCAGTGTTGAAAAAACGCCAAGGTTTGCGCGGGCGTCTGCACCGCCTCCGGGAATTGCAGCGGCAGGCAATCGCCGCTGTACGCCGCCAGATCCAGTAGTGTGGCGCTGCCGATCGGTGTGCCGGCCAGGGCTGGCTGGTAGTGGCTGGCGCTGGCGGCGAGGTCGAGCTTGCCTTCGGTACTGGCCAGGGCTGCGAGGGTGGCGGTGAACGTCTTGCTCACCGAGCCTACTTCGAACAGCGTGTCACGTGTGACCGCTTGCTTATCGCGTTTGCTGGACACGCCGTAGTTGAAATAGTGGGCCTGGCCATTGGCGTAAACCGCCACGGCCAGGCCGGTGATACCGTGCTCGCGCATCAGTGGCTCGACCGTGCCATCGACCATGCTTTGCAGGTCGGCGGCCAGCACCGGTGGAGCGCTCAGCGCCAAGGCGCTGGCGATTAGCAGGGGGGTAAAACGAGGCATGCAGCGTTCCTTGGACGGGCCGTTAGCCGATGACCCTATCGTTTGCCCGGCGTGCCTGACAAGACCGCGCCACCAACAACAGAGATTGTGGGGCCGGGCTTTGCGGATGCTGCGGTTCGCGTAACGCTTCAAGGTTGAAACCAGCCAGCGCCAAGGCATCGAGCCAACTGCCCAAGGTGCGCAAGTACCATGGCATGGGCTGCCAGTGTCCGCTGAAGCCTGCAAACGACTCTTCACGCCAGCCGTCCTGATAGAGGCCAGCTGCAGCCGCCCACGGATGCAGGGTCTGGATCACCAGCGCGCCGTCGGCTGTCAGTCGCCCGCGCAGGGCGCTGAGCAGCGGCACGATATCCTGCTGTAGCAGGGCAAAGTTGGCGCAGATCAGGTCGTAGTCATCACCGATATCGACACGGTTTTCTGCCAGTTGCTGGTAGCTGGCCAGGTGCACCGGTGCCGATCCTGCTGCCTGTGCAGCGGCCACCAGTTGCGCATCGCCATCGACGCCAACGGCCGTCACGCCGCGTTCGGTCAATGCCCGCAGCAGCCAGCCTTCGCCACAGCCCAGGTCGAGCACCCGTTGTGGGCCCAGGCCAAGCAAGGCTAGCAAAATGGCCTGGTCGGTCACCTGCTGGCGTGAAGCGATACTGCCTGAGCGCACGGCGTCGATCCAGGCGTGGGCATTGTGCTGCCAGCTCTGCAGCAGGTCGATGTCGGTGGGCATGGGCGCCTCCTTTACGGGTGAGGAACAAGGGTAGGCCATACTGCCGGCCTGGCACACGAGATCGACTACCCGAGTCACCAGCCTTGTATCTGGCGCCTGACCCTCGGCACACTGACACGTCCTCGAAAAGGAGCACGGCATGCCTGTGTCGAAAACGGATTTCACTACCCGTCTGTTGCAGGATGCGCAGATCGGCCCGGGCATGCGCGTGCTCGACGTCGGCTGTGGCCGCGGTGATGTGACTTGGTTGCTGGCCCGCCTGGTGGAATGCGACGGCGCTGTGGTGGGGGTCGATCAGGCCGAAGAGGCGCTGTTGATGGCGGCCCGACGCGACACACCCAAGGGGGCTGCGCGACCTGAGTTCATCGTCGGCGACCTGCACGCGCTACCGGCTTCGCTGGGGTTGTTCGACGCCATTGTCGGGCGCCGGGTGCTGATGTATCAGGGCGATGCGGTCAAGGCCGTGCGGGCGTTGGCCCGGCTGCTGCTGCCCGGCGGCGTGATGGTGTTTCAGGAGCATGACAGCACCCTTACCCCGGCGAGCCTTGCGCCATTGCCTGTGCATCGCAAGGCCCAGCAGTGGCTGCGGCGCATGCTGGTGCACGAGGGGGCAGACCTGCACATTGGGTTCAACCTGCACCGGGTTTTCAGCGAGGCAGGGCTCCAGGTCGAGGACCTGCGTGCCGAGGCCCTGGTGCAAACGCCCAGTCACGCCTATGCGCTGGGCGATATCGTCCGTGCCTGCCTGCCGCGGATCATTGCCCATGGGGTGGCGACGGCGAGGCAGGTGGGTATCGATACCTTGCAGGCACGGCTCGATGCCGAGCGCTGCGCGTCGACGCAGATTTATCTGGGGGACATGGCGTTCGGGGTCGTGGCGCGCAAGGATTGAGCCGCGCTTGGCGGGGTGTGTCGGGCAGGGTGCATTGCTGTTTCTGATGCACGAATGATCTTCAGCAAGGGTCATTGTTCGGTTTGGTGCAGCGCTCTAGCCTGCCTGTACCTGCACAACCCTTGAGGAACCGAACATGGCCAAGCGAATCGTGCTGCAACAAACCGGCGACGTGGACGTGATGCAGCTGCAAGCGGTGTCCGAGCAACGGCCGGGACCGGGGGAGGTCTGGCTGGAACAGACTGCGATTGGGGTCAATCCGTTGGATGTGCTGCAACGCAAAGGCGTCGCGCCCTTACCGCTGCCTGCGGGCTTGGGCCTGGAGGGCGCAGGAAGGGTGACGGCGGTGGGGGCAGGGGTACTCAACGTGCAGGTGGGCGATCGCGTGGGGTATGCCACCGGCCCTGTGGGCAGCTACGCTTCGGCGCGGCTGTTCCCGGCTGAGCGCCTGGTCAAGCTCACGTCAGGGGTTAGTGACGAGCAGGCGGCGGCGGCCCTGTTCAAGGGCATCACCGCCCAGTACCTGCTGACCAGTACCTACCTGGTGGGGCCGAGAACGCAGGTGCTTATCTACGGTGCTGGCGGTGCGCTGGGGCAGTTGATGGTGCCATGGGCTCGACACCTGGGCGCCAGGGTGATTGGCGTGGTGTCGCGGCCGCAGAGTGTGGCCAGGGCTCAGGCGGCCGGTTGCGAGCATGTCTTGGTGTTCGACGCCGCGACCTTGGCGGCCGAGGTGCGTGAGCTGACTGGCGGGCAGGGGGTGGACGTGGTGTACGACAGCGTCGGCCGCGTCTCGCTGCAAGCCTCCCTGGACAGCCTGCGCCCGCGCGGTCTGTTGGTATCGTTCGGTGCCACCAGCGGAGCGCCGGCGGCCATCGAGATGGCCACCCTCAACGCCAAGGGCTCGCTGTTCGTCACGCGGCCATCCTTGGCTGCCCACACGGCCAGCGCCGAGGAGTACCAGGCTCGGGCGGACGCTGTGCTGGCGGCCCTGCAGGCGGGTATCATCCAGGCGCGGACCTGGCGCCGCTATCCGCTGGGCGAGGTTGCCAGGGCCCATGAGGATCTGGAACAAGGCCGTTCGGAAGGGGCGCTGGTACTCATTCCTTGAACCTGCACGAGCCTTGCCATGGACCCCTTCGACAGCCACCGAGCCGATGAACTGGCCACCCTGCTGGCCCTGCACGAGCAGGGTTCGTTCGCCGCTGCCGGGCGCCAGTTGGAGCGTCATCCCTCGGTGCTGTCGCGCCGCCTTGGCGCACTGGAGCTACGCCTGGGTATCCGCCTGGTGGAGCGATCCACCCGGCAGTTGCGCTTCACCGATGAAGGTGAGCGGCTGGTGGAGCGCTTGCGCCATGCCGGCCGATTGATCGACGAAGCCGAACAGGAGGCCGCTCAGGGGGCTGCGCAGGTGCGTGGTCGTCTGCGCCTGGCGCTTCCGGCAGCCATGGGGCGCCGCTGGCTGAGCGCCGTGGTGGCCGATTTCGTGCTGGCCCACCCGCAGGTGTCGGTCGAGGCCGAATACGCCGACCGCTTCGTCGACCTGATCGGTGAAGGCTTCGATGCGGCCATCCGCATTGGCGAGCTGGCCGACAACCGCTTGGTGGCGAGCAAGCTGTGCGATCACCTGCGCATTCTGTGCGCTGCTCCTGACTACCTGGCACGTCTAGGCACTCCGCAGCAACCTGCTGAGCTTGCTGGGCACAATTGCCTGGGTTTCAGTGGGCTGCTCAGTTTCCCGGACTGGCGCCTGACCACTGCGGGGGAGCAGGTCAGCGTGAAGGTGGGCGGGTCGCTGCGCAGCAACGACAATGAAGCGCTGTTGGAGGCCGCGCGCCGTGGTGTGGGTATTCTGGCCGGTGGTGACTGGTTGATGGTGGATGACCTGCAAGCCGGTCGGCTGGTTCGTGTGCTGCCGGATTGGCAACTGGATGTGGCGGCGGGAATCTACCTGGTGCGCCCGTCGGCGCGCCTGAATACGGCAGCGTTACGGGCGTTCAAGGCCTGGTTGGAGGCCTGCTTCAAGAACGGCGCACCCTGGCGACGGGGTAATTCACGGATTTAGATTAGATAGTTTGCATAAGGTATTGATTTATAGCGATTTATTGATTCTTGAAAAGACATTCTGGATTCCATAAATCGCCTTAGGTATTTACTGTAACTATCTGATCTAAAGCATTTATTTCTTTGCGACGGCGTGTTGAGCGCATTGCTCGTAGTAGGTCTGCTTGATCGCTGCTGGCTTGAGCCGCGAACGGCTGTTGTAGGTCTGTTCGGTAATACCAAAGGCGGTCATGCGCATCCATGGTTTGGGGAACTTGCGCGCCTGTAGCTTCTTGCGCATGGCGTATTGGGTAACCCCGGAAAGCTTGGCCTGCTGGGCCTCGGCGGCGATCTGCGATCCCCAGCCACACACTTGGCGTTCGTTCTGGCTCAATGTCCGGGCCTGTGCGCCAGCGCTGGCAAAGGCCAGCAGGCAGCTGGCCACGGTTGCTAGAATTACCCGCATGTTGCTGTCCTAAGCGTCTGAAGGAGAACGGAGTCTGATCGTTCTTGAGGGCGCCGGGGGCCACCACTTTGCCGCCAGGTGATGGGCATGCGCGGGGGGGTGTTTCGCAGCCGTTGGTGCGACACATTGCCAAGACCGTCAGCCGCAGTGCCGTGGGGCGCGCGTCATTTTACCAATGCCGCTGCAAACGCCTTGAAAAACCCTTGGATAGATATGTGATCGTACAACTGCATGCGCTATCATGGCGCCTGTCTATCACTACCAAATGTACAGGGCATGACAGAGCAGCAGGCACAGCCACGCACCCGACGCAAACCCCGCAGCCTGGCGCAGGAGCTGGTCACCGTGCTGACCGAGCGTATCCGCAGCGGCCAGCTCAAGCGCGGCGACAAGCTCCCGACCGAGTCGCAGATCATGGTCGAGGAAGGCGTCAGCCGCACCGTGGTGCGTGAAGCGATCTCGCGGTTGCAGGCCGCAGGCCAGGTCGAGACCCGCCACGGCATCGGTACCTTCGTACTGGATGCGCCGAGCACCGGCGGTTTTCGTATCGACCCTGCTACCATCGTCACCTTGCGCGAAGTGCTGTCGGTGCTGGAGTTGCGCATCGCCCTGGAGATCGAGTCCGCAGGCCTGGCCGCGCAACGGCGCAGCGAAGAGGAACTGGTGGGTATGCGCGCAGCGCTGGACGAACTCAACGAGGGGGCGGCACACGCCTCCGATGCGGTATCGGCCGACTTCCAGTTCCACCTGCGCATCGCCCAGGCCAGTGGCAACCACTACTTCGCCGACATCATCCATCACCTGGGTACCAGCATCATTCCGCGCACCCGGCTCAATTCCGCGCGTCTGGCCCATGATGATCAGGCCCACTACATGGGCCGGCTGATGCACGAGCACGAAGCCATCTATGAAGCCATCGCCCGTGGCGACAGCGAGGGGGCGAAAATGGCCATGCGCCTGCACCTGAGCAACAGCCGCGAACGCCTGCGCCAGGCGCATGCCGAGGCCGAGGCGCAAAGAGCCTGAGTATCAGGCCCTTGCACTGGAAATAAGAAAGCCCCGCATCAGCGGGGCTTTCTTTCTTCGCTCAAGGACGATCAGATCGCCCCGTCGTTCCACTGCCCATTCACCAGTCGACGAATACCCAGCGGGTTGCCGTCACGCAGCGCCTCAGGCAGCAATGCCTGCGGGTAGTTCTGGTAGCACACCGGGCGCAGGAAGCGGTCGATGGCCAGGGTGCCGACCGAGGTGCCACGCGCATCGGAGGTGGCAGGGTATGGGCCACCGTGGACCATCGCATCGCACACCTCGACACCGGTCGGGTAACCGTTGACCAGGATCCGACCGACTTTCTCTTCCAGCAGTGGCACCAGCCAGGCGAAGGCTTCGAAGTCTTCCGGCTCGCCGATCAGCGTTGCAGTCAGTTGGCCGCGAAGGCCCAGCAGGGCGGCGCGCAGTTGCTCGTTGTCGGTCACTTCCACAGCCACCGTAGTCGGGCCGAACACTTCTTCCTGCAGCAGCGGGTCGGACTCTACCAGTAGGCGGGCATCGGCCTTGAACAGCTGGGCGCGGGCCTGGCTGCCTTCCTGGGGTTGACCGGCCAGGTGCTGAATACCGGCATGTGCGTGCAGGTGCTCCAGGCCGCCCACGTAGCTGCGCAGGCCGCCCGCGTTGAGCATGGTCTGGCCGGCCTGGGCGTCCAGGTGCTGGCCAAGGTCAGTCAGCAGTTGGCTGAACGACGCCGATTGCAGGCCGATCACCATGCCAGGGTTGGTGCAGAACTGGCCTGCACCCATGCACACGGAACCGGCCAGTTCACGGGCGATGGCCTCGCCACGCTTGGCCAGGGCACTTGGCAGGATGATCACCGGGTTGATGCTCGACATTTCGGCGAACACCGGGATCGGCTGCGGGCGCTCGGCGGCGAGACGGCACAGTGCATCGCCGCCGTTGAGCGAGCCGGTGAAGCCGACTGCCTGGATCGCAGGGTGCTTGACCAGCGCCTCGCCCACGCGGCTGCCGAAGATCATGTTGAACACGCCCTTGGGCATGCCGGTGCGCTCGGCGGCGCGGATGATCGCGGCGCCGACCAGGTCGGCGGTGGCCATGTGTCCGCTGTGGGCCTTGAACACCACTGGGCAACCTGCGGCAAACGCGGCGGCGGTGTCACCGCCTGCGGTGGAGAAGGCCAGTGGGAAGTTGCTGGCACCGAATACCGCGACCGGGCCTACGCCGATGCGCATCTGGCGCAGGTCAACGCGTGGCAGCGGCTGGCGCTCTGGCAGGGCTAGGTCGATGCGCGCACCGAGGAAGTCGCCCCGACGCAGCACTTGCGCGAACAGGCGCATCTGGCCGCTGGTGCGGCCGCGCTCACCTTGGATGCGGGCAGCAGGCAGTGCGGTTTCACGGCAGACGATGGCGACGAAACTGTCATCGAGCTCGTCCAGTTCGGCGGCGATGGCATCGAGGAACTCGGCGCGTCGGGCCGGGCTCATCTGGCGGAATTCGACGAAGGCAGCTTTGGCCGCAGTGGCGGCTTGGTCGACTTCGCTCTCGGTAGCCTGGGCGAAGCTGTAGGGCAGGGCTTCGCCGGTGGTGGCGTCCAGGCTTTGCAGACGCTGTGGGCCGGCGGCGCTGCGTGCGCCTGCGATGAAGTTGTGGCCGAGGATCTCAGGCATGGGGTGCTCCTGTAGAGATGAATGAATGTAGGCTATTTAGCTGGGCAAGCCCGTTCCCACAGGGGGGCGCGACACACTGGTAAATCGGGCAAGTCCGGGGCATCAGGTAATCGGTGCCGGGTTGAACAGGGTGATGTCGTTGTGCAGCCCGTGCTTTTCGGCCCAGGTCTGCTTGCGGCCGCTGGCCACGTCCAGGTAGTAGTGGAACAGCTCCCAGCCCAGCTCCTCGATGCTCGAACGGCCACTGGCGATGCGCCCGGCGTCGATGTCGATCAGGTCGGGCCAGCGCTGTGCCAGCTCGGTGCGGGTGCACACCTTGACCACTGGCGCCATGGCCAGCCCGTAGGGCGTGCCACGGCCGGTGGTGAAGACGTGCAGGTTCATGCCGGCAGCCAGTTGCAGGGTGCCGCAGACGAAGTCGCTGGCGGGGGTCGCGCAGAAAATCAGGCCCTTGCCCGAGACGCGCTCGCCTGGCCCAACCACACCCTGGATGGCGCCGCTGCCAGACTTGACGATCGAACCGAGGGATTTCTCGACGATGTTCGACAAGCCGCCTTTCTTGTTGCCTGGCGTGGTGTTGGCGCTGCGGTCGGCGGCGCCTTGTTGCAGGTAGCGGTCGTACCAGTCCATTTCACGGACCAACGCTTCGGCCACTTCCGGGGTCTGCGCGCGGGAGGTGAGCATGTAGATGGCGTCGCGTACCTCGGTCACTTCCGAGAACAATACCGTGGCGCCGGCGCGTACCAGCAGGTCGGCCGCATAGCCCAGCGCAGGGTTGGCGGTAATACCGCTGAAGGCGTCGCTGCCGCCGCACTGCATGCCCAGGATCAGCTCGCTGGCCGGTACGGTTTCACGGCGGCGCTGGTCGAGTTTCTTCAGGCGGGTTTCGGCCAGGCCCATGATCTGCTCGATCATTTCGGTGAAGCCCATGCTTGCGTCCTGCAAGCGGTACAGCCATGGCTCGCTGAGGTCCACCGACGGGTCGTTGTCGTGCATGACCTGGCTGGCCTGCAGTTTTTCGCAGCCCAGGCTGATCACCAGCGCTTCGCCGCCCAGGTTGGGATTGCGCGCCAGGTTGCGCACGGTACGAATCGGGATATAGGCGTCGCGGGCGTTGATCGCCACGCCGCAGCCGTAACTGTGGGTGAGGGCGACCACGTCATCGACGTTGGGGTACTTAGGCAGCAGCTCGCTGCGGATGCGTTTGACCGCGAAATCCAGCACGCCGGTCACGCACTGCACGGTGGTGGTGATGCCAAGGATGTTACGGGTGCCGACGGTGCCGTCGGCATTGCGGTAGCCTTCGAAAGTGAAACCTTCCAATGCGGGCAGGGCGGCGGGCACCGCGTCGCAGCGTGGCAGGCTGTCGAGTTCGGGTGCTGCGGGCATGTCGAGCTGATCTTCCTTGACCCAGCTGCCTTGGCGCAGTAGTTCGCGTGCGTAGCCGATAATCTGGCCGTAGCGGCGCACAGGGGCACCGGGTTGGATATCGACGGTGGCGACCTTGTGGCTTTGGGGTACGCCTTCGACCAGGGTCAGGCCATCGGCGAAACGGGCGCCTTCGCCCAGGCCACCGTCGTTGACCACCACCACGACGTTGTCGTCATCGTGCAGGCGGACGTAGCGGGGCGACTCGGAATGTTCGATCAACTGCATGGTCAGGCCCTTCTTGTCATTTCTTTCAGGCTTTATGTACGGCCGTCGGCGCCCTGTGCAGGGCGCCGACGTGTTTCACTCAATGGCGCGAGACGGCCAGCTCAGCGCTCGGCGCTGCATCCGGTGTTGCGGTGTCTTTCAGTTCGATGCGCTTGATCGGGCCGACGATCACCAGGTAGCTGAACACCGCCACCAGGGCATTGGCGCCCACGTATACCAGGGCCCATTTGAACGAGCCGGTGGCGCTGATGATGTAGCCGATGACGATCGGTGTGGTGATCGAGGCGATGTTGCCGAAGGTGTTGAACAGGCCACCGGACAACCCGGCGATCTGCTTGGGAGAGGTGTCGGCCACCACTGCCCAGCCCAGCGCGCCGATACCTTTACCGAAGAACGCCAAGGTCATGAAGCCCACCACCATCCACTCAGCGTCGACGTAGTTGCAGAACACCATGGTGGTCGAGAGCATCAGGCCGCAGACGATCGGCAGTTTGCGCGAGAAGGTCAGCGAGTTGCCACGGCGCAGCAGCCAGTCTGAGATCACCCCGCCCAGCACGCCACCGATGAAGCCGCATACCGCCGGCAGCGAGGCGATGAAGCCGGCCTTGAGGATGGTCATGCCGCGTTCCTGCACCAGGTAAACCGGGAACCAGGTGAGGAAGAAGTAAGTGATGGCGTTGATGCAGTACTGGCCCAGGTACACGCCCAGGAGCATGCGGCTGGTCAGCAGTTGCTTGATGTAGCCCCACTTCGGGCCGTCGTTGCCGCGCTTCTGGTCCATGTCGACCAGGCCGCCGTTGCTCTCGATGTGCTCAAGCTCACTGGCGCTGATGCGTGGGTGTTGGCGTGGGTTGTAGATGGTTTTCATCCACACTGCCGAGAACACGATGCCCAGCGAACCCATGACCACGAACACATGCTCCCAGCCGAAGCTGAACACGATCCAGCCCATGATGGGGGCGAACAGCGCGGTGGCGAAGTATTGCGCCGAGTTGAAGATCGCCGAGGCGGTGCCACGCTCCTGGGTTGGGAACCACGCAGCAACCACGCGTGCGTTACCAGGGAACGATGGGGCTTCGGCGAAGCCGACCAAAAAGCGCAGGGTGAACAAGGTCACCACTGCCCACGCCACCGGCAGGCCGCCGACGAAGCCTTGCAACAGGGTGAACAACGACCAGGTGAAAATGCTGAAGGCGTAGACGTTCTTGGAACCGAAACGGTCCAGCAACCAACCGCCTGGGATTTGACCAGCCACATAGGCCCAGCCAAAGGCGGAGAAAATGTAGCCGAGGGTGACGGCGTCGATGCCAAGGTCCTTTTGCAGGCTGGAACCTGCAATGGCGATGGTCGCGCGGTCTGCATAGTTGATGGTGGTTACCAGAAACAGCATCAACAGGATCAGGTAGCGTACATGCGTCTTTTGTTTCGCCTGCATGCTGAGTCCTCCCACTAGTTATTTTTGTGCGGGCAATTAAATTGTGTGGCGCCAGGGCAGGGCGCTTTCGCCGGCTTGCGCCAATTCCCACGGGGCCAGGCAGGCGGTCACCGTGGGAACAGGTTAGGCAGGCGCCGGGCCGCTCAGCGGCCCGCGGACATCACAGGCCTTGCGGGCCCATCTTGTCCATCAGTGCAGCGAGCATTTCGTACTCTTGCGCGGTCAGGTCGGTCAGCGGGGTGCGCACCGGGCCTGCGTCGTAACCGGCGATCTTGGCGCCTGCCTTGACGATGCTCACGGCGTAACCGGCTTTGCGGTTGCGGATGTCCAGGTACGGCAGGAAGAAATCGTCGATCAGCTTGGCGACGGTGGCGTGATCGTCACGCGCAATGGCGTGGTAGAAGTCCATCGCGGTTTTCGGAACGAAGTTGAACACCGCCGAGGAGTAAACCGGCACACCGAGAGCCTTATAGGCAGCAGCATACACTTCGGCGGTAGGCAGGCCACCCAGGTAGCTGAAACGATCACCCAGGCGGCGACGGATCGACACCATCAGTTCGATGTCACCCAGGCCGTCCTTGTAGCCGATCAGGTTCGGGCAGCGCTCGGCGAGTTTTTCCAGCAGGTCTGCGTTCAGGCGGCAGACGTTGCGGTTGTACACCACCACACCGATGTTGACCGACTTGCACACCGCTTCGACGTGGGCGGCAACGCCGTCCTGGCTGGCTTCGGTGAGGTAGTGGGGCAGCAGCAGCAGACCTTTGGCACCCAGGCGCTCGGCTTCTTGCGCGTATTCGATAGCCTGGCGAGTGGAGCCGCCTACGCCTGCGAGGATTGGCACCGAGGTGGCGCAGGTATCGACGGCGGTCTTGATGACTTGGCTGTATTCGCTGGCAGCCAGGGAGAAGAACTCACCGGTGCCGCCAGCGGCGAACAGGGCGCTGGCACCGTAAGGGGCGAGCCATTCCAGCCGCTTGATGTAGCCAGCCTGGTTGAAGTCGCCCTGGGCATTGAAGTCGGTGACAGGGAAGGACAGCAGGCCGTGGGAGAGGATGGATTTCAGTTCTTGTGGAGTCATTGTTGTTGGCATCCTGTGGCGCTTGGGTGTGAGGGTGTTGTTTCGTTAGATGTAAGTTATCGTACAACTTGAGCGATGACTAGTCCCTGCATGGAATTTTTTCTGGGTGGGGTAGCTGGGGCTGGCACCGGCTGTGTCGCCCCCTTTGCTGGGCAAGCGCGCTCCCGCGCTATTCTGCTTGGCTTGAAGGGCGGTGAAGGCGAGCTGGTAGCGAGGAGAAAGAAGGATGGACCGACGCCGAACAGTTGTTGCGATCAGTCATCGTATCTCTTGAGAGCAAAAAGGATCGCGGAGACAGGCACAAGCCCGCCGCCCGCTTCCACGGTAAGTGTTCTGGGACCAGCAGAGGATGACCTGGGAAGCAGGGGCGACCTTGCGCCGCCCCGCGATCAAAGCTAACGAAGCTTTGTTGTTGGGTCAGGCGGCCTGGTGGCGCTTGACCTGGGACTTGCGGACCTGCGCACGGCAGGCATCGCCGAAGGCCCGGAACATCTTGATCGAATCAGGGTTGTTCGCTGCCTGCCACTCAGGGTGCCACTGCACCGCGAACAGGAAGGGCGAAATGCTCGGGGCGTGGATCGCCTCGACCAAGCCGTCCTCGGCGTGGGCGATCGCCTCGATACCAGCGCCGAGGTTGCGCAGGCCTTGGCCATGCAGCGAGTTGACGCGAATCTGGTCGGTGCCCAGGGTTTCATGCAGCCAGCTGCCTGGCTTGATCTTCACCCCATGCACTTGGGCGTACTGCACCTCAACCGGATCTTCGGGGTTTTCCCGGTGATCGTTGAAGCCTGGCTCGGCATAGACCTTCTGGTGGATGTCACCGCCCAGGGCTACGTTGATTTCCTGCATGCCCCGGCAGATGCCGAAGATCGGCAGGCCGCGCTTGATCGCCGCCTTGACCAGCGGTAGGTCGAACAGGTCGCGATTCTGGTCCTGGGCCTTGCCTGGGGTCTGGTTTTCCTGGCCGTAGAGGGCCGGATCGATGTTGCTGCCTGCGCCGGTCAGATACACGCCGTCGGCCATGTCCAGATAGGTGTCCAGGTCGTCAGTGCCGCAGCAGGTCGGAACCAGGACCGGCACGCAATCGGAGAACTCGACCAGCGGAGTGATGTATTTGTGGGTCATGACCTGATAGTCATGGCCTTTGCGTGCCTGGCTGCCCATGGTCATCAGCACGACAGGTTTGCGCAGGGCGGGTTGCTTGTTGCCAATGTTGCTGTTGGACATATGTCACCTTGGGACAGGTCATGCCTGTCGTTGTTGTGCAGGCGCACGGCCGGGGCCTTGGGTGCAGCCTGTAGCCCCGAGCACTGCCGGCTCGCCATCGCGGCGATTCCGGTCGGGGCCTGGCTTCTAGCTTGCCAGAGCCGTTCGATATGTCAAACGAGCAGTGATGGGGTGAGGCGCCTGTTTTCGGGGGCTTTAGGCTTTCGGCCCCTTTGGTGACAAGGGTTTGACGGCGGGTTAGGTCAATAATATTTAACGATGCAGTTGGGTCTTTGCGTGGCTGCAATGAAGCCGCGCGCTGGCCTGCCGCTGGCGCGTGCCTGAGAGTGCTAGAAGGCCTGCAAGGGCACCGTTGTAAGAGGGGGATTGGGCTTGCGCAGGGACACTTTGACAGCGGCCGGGAATTCGCGGGACATTCCTCAGCGTTGCGCTGTAGCCGATCCAATACCCATAAAGGAGCTTCAGATGTCCGCACCGTCCACCGGTCCCCTCGTGCGCGTAGCGTTTACCGAATTGCAGGCGCTCTTGCAGAGCATCCTGCACCGCCATGGATGCAGCGCCGAGGTGGCCGCCGTGCTGGCCCACAACTGCGCCAGCGCGCAGCGCGACGGCGCCCACAGCCATGGCGTGTTCCGCATCCCGGGTTATGTATCGACCCTGGCCAGTGGCTGGGTGGATGGCAAGGCCGTGTCGCAGGTCAGCGACGTGGCGTCGGGCTATGTGCGGGTAGACGCCCGCGGTGGTTTCGCCCAGCCGGCCCTGGCGGCGGCCCGCGAGCTGCTGGTCCACAAGGCGCGCCAGGCGGGGATTGCCGTGCTGGCGATCCACAACTCACACCACTTCGCCGCCTTGTGGCCGGATGTCGAGCCCTTCGCCGACGAGGGCCTGGTCGCCCTGAGCGTAGTCAACAGTATGACCTGCGTAGTGCCCCACGGCGCGCGCAAGCCCCTGTTCGGCACCAACCCGATCGCCTTCGCCGCGCCCTGCGCCGGACACGCCCCGATCGTCTTCGACATGGCCACCAGCGCCATGGCCCATGGCGATGTGCAGATCGCCGCGCGTGCCGGGCAGCGCTTGCCTGAAGGCATGGGGGTGGACGCCCAGGGGCAGCCGAGCAGCGATCCGCAAGCCATCCTGGACGGTGGCGCGTTGCTGCCCTTTGGCGGGCACAAGGGTTCGGCGCTGTCGATGATGGTCGAACTGCTGGCCGCCGCGCTGACCGGGGGCAATTTCTCCTGGGAGTTCGACTGGGCCAGCCATCCAGGGGCGAAGACGCCCTGGACTGGGCAGTTGATCATCGTCATCGACCCTTCGCTGGCCGAGGGCGAGCGCTTTGCCCTGCGCAGTCGCGCGCTGGTGGAGCAGATGCTCGCCGCAGGGCTTTCGCGCCTGCCGGGTGAGCGTCGCTACCGTGAGCGTGCGCTGGCGGAGCGCGAAGGCGTGGCGCTGACGGCGCAGGAACTGGCTGGGCTCAAGGCGTTGGCTGGCTAAGGGGCTGCTGGGTGCGGCGCCCGTGCGCGTTTTCAAAGCGTGCTCAGAGCGCTATGCAGGGCTGCACAAGCACCTTGCGTATTCAATGATGTCCCTGCGCCGCCACTGCGGGTATTCTCTGTACACGCTTTCCTGAACTGTCCTGATCTCCAAGGAGCTGCAAGCTGTGTTCAAACATGTCGATGCCTATGCCGGCGACCCGATCCTTTCGCTGATGGAAACCTTCAAGGCCGATCCACGCGCCGACAAGGTCAACCTGAGTATCGGCCTGTACTACGACAAAGCCGGCGTGGTGCCGCAACTGGCAGCGGTGGCCGAGGTGGAGAAGCGCCTGGCCGGCCAGCCGCACCAAGCCTCGCTGTACCTGCCCATGGAAGGCCTGGCCGCCTATCGCCAGGCGATCCAGGCGCTGCTGTTCGGCAGCGATCACCCCGCCGTGGCCGATGGCCGCGTGGCGACCGTGCAAACGGTGGGTGGCTCGGGCGCGCTGAAAGTCGGTGCCGACTTCCTCAAGCGCTACTTCGCAGGTTCCGAGGTGTGGGTCAGTGACCCGACGTGGGACAACCACCGCGCCATCTTCGAAGGTGCCGGTTTCAAGGTACACAGCTACCCGTACTTCGACGCCGCCACTCGCGGTGTCGACTTCGCCGGCATGCTGGCCACCCTGAATACCCTGCCGGCCAACAGCATCGTGCTGTTGCACCCGTGCTGCCACAACCCCACCGGTGTCGACCTGGAACCGGGCCAATGGCAGCAGGTGGTGGAAGTGGTCAAGGCACGCGAGCTGATCCCGTTCCTCGACATCGCTTATCAGGGCTTTGGTGAAGGCCTGGTGCAAGATGCCTTCGCCATCCGCGAAATGGCCCGTGCCGGTGTTCCGTGCCTGGTCAGCAACTCGTTCTCGAAGATCTTCTCGCTGTACGGCGAGCGGGTAGGGGGCCTGTCGGTGGTCTGCGACGATGCGGCCACCGCTGTCAGCGTACTCGGCCAGCTCAAGGCCACCGTGCGCCGCAACTACTCCAGCCCACCCGCCTTTGGCGCGCAGTTGGTGGCCGGCGTGCTCGGCGATGCGGCTCTGAGCGCCCAGTGGGCGGCAGAGGTGGAAGTCATGCGCAAGCGTATCCTCGACATGCGTCAGGGCCTTGTCGATCTGCTTGGTGAACTGCTGCCAGGCCAGGACTTCCAGTTCTTCCTGCGCCAGCGCGGCATGTTCAGCTACACCGGCTTCAGCGTCCAGCAGGTGCGTCGCCTGCGTGACGAGTTCGGTGTGTACTTGATCGACAGTGGCCGCGTGTGCATGTCCGGCCTGCGTCCGGCCAACCTGCGCCAGGTGGCTGAAGCGTTCGCGGCGGTGCACGGGGCCTGAGCCCTGCACTGACCGGCACGGCCCACTCGCGGGGCAAGTCGGGAAGCCGAACCGCCGCGCCCACCGTCGACCTCGTTTGCAGGCGACAGGGGCGGGGCGGTTCGGCGTCCCGACTTGCCCCGCGATGCGTTTACACAGGTAAAACCTGCGCGCTTGTACAGACAAGTGCAACCGTCCCTCGGGCGGGGCTTCCCCAAGTGCAACCTTTGCATGCACAATCGCGCCCCTCTTTATCCGGTTGAGTTGGGCGAAACCTCTATTTCGCCATTCTCAGCCTGTTGCAGTCTTGCGAGTGGAGCGTCACCCGGAATGAATGAGCAGGCCCCAAGCGTAGAACAACGCTTTGTAGAATCGACCCCCGCCACCTTGGGCAGTTGGTCGCGTCACGACACCACCTGGATGCTGGGCCTGTTCGGCACAGCTATCGGCGCCGGAACCTTGTTCCTGCCGATCAACGCTGGCCTTGGCGGTTTCTGGCCCTTGCTGATCCTGGCCGCGCTGGCCTTCCCGATGACCTATTTCGCTCACCGCGGGCTGACCCGTTTCGTGCTTTCCGGGCGCAGCGGCGGCGACATCACCGAGGTGGTGGAAGAACACTTCGGCATCCGGGCCGGTGCGCTGATTACCGTGTTGTACTTCTTCGCCATTTTCCCGATCCTGCTGATCTATAGCGTGGCGCTGACCAACACCGTGGGCAGCTTCATGGAGCATCAGTTGCACATCGCCCCGCCTCCACGGGCGGTGCTGTCGTTCCTGCTGATCCTCGGCCTGCTGGCCATCGTGCGCTGCGGCGAGCAGGCTACGGTCAAGGTCATGAGCCTGTTGGTGTACCCGTTCATCGTCGCCCTGGCGCTGCTGGCCCTGTACCTGGTGCCGCATTGGACCGGGGGAATCCTCGACACCGCAAACCAGGTGCCTTCCGGGTCGGCGTTCCTGCATACCGTGTGGTTGGCGATTCCGGTGATGGTGTTCTCGTTCAACCACTCGCCGATCATCTCGGCCTTCGCTGTCGACCAGAAGCGCCGTTACGGCGAGCACGCCGATGAGCGCAGTGGGCAGATCCTGCGCCGCGCGCACCTGTTGATGGTGGTGATGGTGCTGTTCTTCGTGTTCAGCTGCGTGCTGACCCTGAGCAGCGGCCAGTTGGCCGAAGCCAAGGCGCAGAACCTGTCGATCCTGTCGTACCTGGCCAACCACTTCGAGCAGCCGACGATTGCCTTTGCTGCCCCGCTGATTGCCTTCATCGCGATTGCCAAGTCGTTCCTGGGCCACTACATCGGTGCCAGCGAAGGCCTCAAGGGCATGATCCTCAAAACCGGCATGCGTCCTGGCACCAAGGCTTTGGACCGCGTAGTCGCGGCCTTGATGCTGGTGGTGTGCTGGATCGTTGCCACGCTCAATCCGAGCATCCTGGGCATGATCGAATCGCTCGGCGGGCCGATCATTGCGGTGCTGCTGTTCCTGATGCCGATGTACGCGATCCGCCGCGTGCCGTCGATGCGCAAGTACAGTGGCGCGCTGTCGAACCTGTTCGTCGTGGTCGTTGGCCTGGTGGCCCTGACCTCGGTGGTATACGGCCTGCTGAGCTGATTCAGCGCAGGCGGTAGGCAATGTCCGGGTCGGCTGTCGCCACCCGGACATTTTTTTGTCCACAGAATTTGTCCGGCAATACAACAATTTCTGCTTTGCTTATAGGCACCTGCGCGCCTTCATGCTTAACTCTGGATCCTTTTCCCACCCCGCATAAGGATTCCGCCATGGCTCAAGTGACTCTCAAAGGCAACCCGGTACAGGTCCAAGGCAACCTGCCACAGATCGGTGCCCAGGCGCCTGCCTTCTCGCTGGTCGCCGGCAACCTGGCCGACACCTCGCTGAAGGACTTCGCTGGCAAGCGCAAGGTGCTGAACATCTTCCCAAGCGTTGACACCCCGACCTGCGCCACCTCCGTGCGCAAGTTCAACACCCAGGCCAATGACGTGGCCAACACCGTGGTGCTGTGCATTTCGGCTGACCTGCCGTTCGCCCAGGCGCGCTTCTGCGGCGCTGAAGGCCTGGAGAATGTGAAGAACCTGTCGACCCTGCGTGGCGCCGAGTTCCTCGAAAACTACGGCGTCGCCATCGCTGACGGCCCGCTGGCTGGCCTGGCTGCCCGCGCGGTGGTCGTGCTGGACGAAAACGACAAGGTGCTGCACAGCGAGCTGGTCGCTGAAATCGCTGACGAGCCGAACTACGAGGCGGCCCTGGCTGTGCTGAAGTAACACGGCACAGGCAGTACGTGGCGGCGGGCATCGCTGTCATTTGTTGAAACGGCCTGGAACCTGTTCCAGGCCGTTTTCATTTAAGATCCAGCCCTTCATGAACGTCAGGCGAAGGTAAAACACCGGTAAAGCCGCTTTGCTAAACCAGTGCCAGTGCTTATCGTTCACTCTCTTCCAGCCCGTCTTCTTCTCTGAACAAGGTTCGTTCGACCCATGCAAGTACCCAAGTCCCGTACCTCCTCTCGCTGGCTGTTCGGCCTGCTGATCCTGCTGCTGGTGGCCGTACTGGCCTGGTGGCTGTGGCCTGCAACGCCGGCCCACAAGGAGGCGACCGGCGCCCGCCCAGGGCGCGGCATGGGGATGGGCATGGGAGGGCGTCCCGGCTTCGGCGGCTCTACCGAGGCTGTGCCGGTGCGCGTCGAGCCCGTCAAGGTGGGGGACTTCCCGCTGTACTACAAGGCGCTGGGCACGGTGACCGCGACCAACACGGTCAACGTGCGCAGCCGCGTGGCGGGGGAGCTGGTGAAGATCCACTTCCAGGAGGGTCAACAGGTCAAGGCCGGCGATTTGCTCGCGCAAATCGACCCTCGTCCCTATCGCATCGCCTTGCAACAGGCCGAAGGCACCCTGGCGCAGAACCAGGCGCAGCTCAAGAACGCCCAGGTCGATCTGGCCCGCTACAAAGGCCTGTACGCCGAGGACAGCATCGCCAAGCAAACCCTCGACACTGCCGAGGCGCAGGTGGCGCAGTTCCAGGGCCTGGTCAAGACCAATCAGGCTGCGGTCAACGATGCGCGCCTGAACCTCGATTTCACCGAGATCCGCGCGCCGATCAGTGGCCGTTTGGGCCTGCGTCAGCTTGACCTGGGCAATCTGGTGGCGGCTAACGACACCACCGCCTTGGTGATCATCACCCAGACCGAACCGATCAGCGTGGCTTTCACCCTCCCGGAAACCGAACTCGACACCGTGCTCGAGCGTTACCGCAGCGGTGCCCGACTGCCGGTCGAGGCCTGGGATCGCGGTGATCGCAAGTTGCAGGCCAGCGGCGTGCTGGGCAGCCTGGACAACCAGATCGACACCACCACTGGCACCTTGAAGTTCAAGGGCACGTTCCAGAACAAGGACCATGCCTTGTTCCCCAACCAGTTCGTCAACGTGCGCCTGCTCGCCGACACCCTCAAGCAGGTAGTGCTGGCCCCTGCTGCGGCGATCCAGTTCGGCAACGACGGGACCTTCGCGTACGTGGTCACCCCACAGAACACGGTCACGATTCGCAAACTCAAGGTGGGCGCCAGCGATGGTCAGAACAGCGTGATCGTCGAAGGCCTGAGCGCTGGCGATCGGCTGGTGCTCGAAGGCACCGACCGCCTGCGCGAGGGCACCAAGGTCGAGGTGGTCGAGGACAGCTCGCAGGTCCCCAGTACGCCTGGGCAACACCTGCAGGGCCAGGACGCCAAGGGTGCTGCCGACATGAATGAATCGGGCAGCAAGGCGGGCGCATGAACCTCTCGCGCCTGTTCATCCTCCGCCCGGTCGCCACCACGCTGAGCATGCTGGCCATTGTCCTGGCCGGCTTGATCGCCTACAAAATGCTCCCGGTCTCGGCCTTGCCGCAGGTCGATTACCCGACCATCCGGGTCATGACCCTGTACCCTGGCGCCAGCCCGCAAGTCATGACCAGCGCGGTCACCGCTCCGTTGGAGCGCCAGTTCGGCCAGATGCCGGGCCTTGAGCAGATGGCCTCGACCAGCTCCGGTGGCGCCTCGGTGCTGACCCTGCGCTTTAGCCTCGACATGAACATGGATGTCGCCGAACAACAGGTGCAGGCTGCGATCAACGCTGCCAGCAACCTGCTGCCTAGCGACCTGCCGGCGCCGCCGGTGTACAACAAGGTCAACCCGGCAGATACCCCGGTGCTGACGCTGGCCATCTCGTCCAAGACCCTGCCGCTGCCCAAGCTCAACGACCTCGTCGATACCCGCATAGCGCAGAAGATCGCGCAGATCAGCGGCGTGGGCATGGTCAGCATCGCCGGTGGCCAGCGCCAGGCGGTGCGCATCAAGGTCAACGTCGATGCCCTGGCTGCCAATGGCCTCAACCTCGATGACGTGCGGACCCTGATCGGTGCCTCCAACGTCAACCAGCCCAAGGGTAACTTCGACGGCCCGACGCGGGTGTCGATGCTCGATGCCAACGACCAGCTTCGTTCACCCGACGAGTACGCCAACCTCATTCTCAAGTACAACAACGGCGCGCCGCTGCGCCTGAAGGATGTCGCCGAGATCGTCGATGGCGCCGAGAACGAGCGCCTGGCCGCCTGGGCCAACCGGAACCAGGCGGTGCTGTTGAACATCCAGCGCCAGCCTGGGGCCAACGTCATCGAGGTGGTTGACCGCATCAAGCAGATGCTGCCGTCGGTCACCGACAACTTACCGGCCGGCCTGGATGTCAGCGTGCTGACCGACCGCACCCAGACCATTCGCGCCGCTGTGCGCGACGTGCAGCACGAACTGCTGTTCGCCATCGCCCTGGTGGTAATGGTGACCTTCCTGTTCCTGCGCCGGGTCAGTGCCACGATTATCCCGTCTATCGCCGTGCCGCTGTCGTTGATTGGCACCTTTGGGGTGATGTACCTGGCCGGGTTCTCGATCAACAACCTCACCCTGATGGCCTTGACCATCGCCACCGGTTTCGTGGTGGATGACGCGATCGTCATGCTGGAGAACATCTCCCGTCATATCGAGGAGGGCCAGACCCCGCTACAGGCCGCGCTCAAAGGGGCCCGGCAGATCGGCTTCACCCTGGTGTCGCTGACCTTCTCGCTGATCGCGGTGTTGATCCCGCTGCTGTTCATGGCCGATGTGGTCGGGCGGCTGTTCCGCGAGTTCGCCATCACCCTGGCGGTGGCCATCCTGATTTCGCTGGTGGTTTCGCTCACCCTGACGCCAATGATGTGCGCACGCCTGCTCAAGCGCGAACCCAAGGAGGAAGAGCAGGGGCGCTTCTACCGCGCCAGCGGCGCCTGGATCGACTGGCTGATCAAGCACTACGCCAGCGCCCTGACCTGGGTGCTCAAGCGCCAGCCACTGACCCTGCTGGTCGCGGTGGCAACCCTGGCTCTCACCGTGGTGCTGTACATGATCGTGCCCAAGGGCTTCTTCCCGGTCCAGGACACCGGGGTGATCCAGGGTATTTCCGAGGCCCCCCAGGCCACCTCGTTCGCGGCCATGAGCCAGCGGCAACAGTCACTGGCCGAGGTCATCCTGAACGATCCTGCGGTGCAGAGCCTGTCCTCGTACATTGGCGTGGACGGTGACAACGCCACCCTCAACAGCGGCCGCCTGCTGATCAACCTCAAGCCCCACGGCGAGCGCGACGTCACGGCTGCCCAAGTCATCGCCCGCCTGCAACCGCAGCTCGACAAACTGGTCGGTATTCGCCTGTTCATGCAGCCGGTGCAGGACCTGAGCATCGAGGACCGCGTCAGCCGTACCCAGTACCAGTTCAGCCTCAGCTCGCCGGACGCCGATATGCTCGCCGAATGGAGCGGCAAGCTGGTGCAGGCCTTGCAGCAACGTCCAGAACTTCAGGATGTGGCCAGCGACCTGCAGGACAAAGGCCTGCAAGTCTATCTGGTGATCGACCGCGACCTGGCCAGCCGCTTGGGCGTCAGCGTGTCGCAGATCACCAACGCGCTGTACGACGCCTTCGGCCAACGGCAGATCTCCACGATCTATACCCAGGCCAGCCAGTACCGCGTGGTGTTGCAGGCGCAGACCGCCGCAAGCCTCGGCCCACAGGCGCTGGAGTCGATCCATGTCAAGACCGCCGAGGGCAGCCAGGTGCGCCTGTCGGCCCTGGCGCGCGTCGAGCAGCGCCAGGCGCAGTTGGCCATCTCGCACCTGGGGCAATTCCCGGCGGTGACCCTGTCGTTCAACCTCGCTCACGGGGCCTCGCTGGGCGAAGCGGTCAAGGTGATCGAGCAGGTGCAGCAGGAGATTGGCCTGCCGATTGGCGTGCAGACCCGTTTCCAGGGGGCTGCCGAGGCGTTTCAGGCTTCGCTGTCGAGCACCTTGCTGCTGATCCTGGCCGCCGTGGTAACCATGTATATCGTGCTGGGCGTGCTCTACGAGAGCTATGTCCATCCCGTTACCATCCTGTCCACACTGCCTTCGGCGGCAGTGGGGGCGTTGCTGGCGTTGCTGCTCAGTGGCAACGACCTGGGCATGATCGCGATCATCGGCATCATCCTGTTGATCGGCATCGTCAAGAAGAACGCCATCATGATGATCGACTTCGCCCTGGAGGCCGAGCGCCACCAAGGCATGAGCCCGCGGGAGGCGATCTACCAGGCGGCGCTGCTGCGTTTCCGGCCGATCCTGATGACCACCCTGGCCGCACTGTTTGGCGCCGTGCCGCTGATGCTCGCCACCGGCTCTGGCGCCGAGCTGCGCCAGCCATTGGGCTTGGTGATGGTCGGTGGCCTGCTGGTGAGTCAGGTGCTGACGCTGTTCACCACGCCGGTGATCTACCTGTACTTCGACCGCCTGGCGCGTCGCTGGGGCAATTCGCGTCTGGCTGAGGAGTCGGTATGAGCGACGCGAGCTACAAGCTCCAAGCGGCAAGCTTCAAGCAGATCGGAGCGAGTCCGATCCTGCCTGGCGCACGTGATTTTTCTTGCCGCTTGAAGCGTGAAGCCTGGAGCTGGATATGAACCTCTCCGCACCCTTTATTCGCCGCCCCGTGGCCACCATGCTGCTGAGCCTGGCGATCATGTTGCTGGGCGGGGTGAGCTTCAATCTGCTGCCGGTCGCACCGTTGCCGCAGATGGATTTCCCGGTAATCGTGGTCAGCGCCAACTTGGCCGGTGCCAGCCCCGAGGTGATGGCATCTACCGTGGCGACGCCGCTGGAGCGCAAGCTGGGCAGTATTGCCGGGGTTACGACCCTGACCAGCAGCTCCAACCAGGGCTCGACCCGGGTGGTCATCGGCTTTGAGCTGGGCCGCGATATCGATGGCGCCGCCCGCGAAGTGCAGGCGGCGATCAACGCTTCGCGTAACCTGCTGCCCAGCGGCATGCGCAGCATGCCCACCTACAAGAAGATCAACCCTTCGCAGGCGCCGATCATGGTGCTGTCGCTGACCTCGGACGTGCTCGCCAAAGGCCAGCTGTACGACCTGGCCGACACCATCCTTTCGCAGAGCCTGGCGCAGGTCAGCGGGGTCGGTGAAGTGCAGATCGGTGGCAGTTCGTTGCCGGCGGTGCGCATCGAACTGGAGCCACAGTTGCTCAACCAGTACGGCCTGGCGCTCGATGACGTGCGCACCGCGGTGGCGAACGCCAACCAGCGCCGGCCCATGGGCTTTGTCGAGAACCACGAGCGCAGCTGGCAGGTGCGTGCCAACGACCAACTGGAAAAGGCCGACGACTACAAGCCGCTGGTGATCCGACAACAGGATGGCGCGATCTTGCGCCTGTCCGATGTGGCCAAGGTCAGCGACGGTGTCGAGAACCGCTACAACAGTGGCTTCTTCAACAATGATGCAGCCGTGCTGCTGGTGGTCAACCGCCAGTCCGGCGCGAACATCATCCAGACCGTCGAGCAGATCAAGGCGCAGCTCCCGGCGTTGCAATCGCTGCTGCCGGCCAGCGTCAAGCTGGACATCGCCATGGACCGCTCGCCGGTGATCAAGGCTACGCTCAAGGAGGCCGAGCACACTTTGCTGATCGCCGTGGTGCTGGTGATCCTGGTGGTCTACCTGTTCCTGGGCAACTTGCGCGCCTCGCTGATTCCAAGCCTGGCCGTGCCGGTGTCGCTTGTGGGCACCTTCGCGGTGATGTACCTGTGCGGTTTTTCGCTCAACAACCTGTCGCTGATGGCGCTGATCCTCGCCACCGGGTTGGTGGTGGATGACGCCATCGTGGTGTTGGAAAACATCTCGCGGCATATCGAGAACGGTGAGCCGCCGATGCGCGCCGCCTACAAAGGCGCCAAGGAAGTCGGTTTCACCTTGCTGTCGATGAACGTCTCGCTGGTGGCGGTGTTCGTCTCGATCCTGTTCATGGGCGGTATCGTACGCGGGCTGTTCATGGAGTTCTCGATCACCCTGGCGGCGGCGATCATCGTCTCGCTGGTGGTTTCGCTCACGCTCACCCCCATGCTCTGCTCGCGTTGGCTCAGGGTGCACGGGCCGCGACCGCAGACCCGCCTGCAACGCTGGAGCGATCAGGTTCACCAGCGCATGGTCGCCGGCTACGACAAAAGCCTGGGCTGGGCCCTGCGGCACAAGCGCCTGACCTTGTTCAGCCTGCTGGCCACCATCGTGCTCAACGTTGCCCTGTACGTGGTGGTCCCCAAGACCCTGATGCCACAACAGGACTCCGGCCAGTTGCAGGGTTTCGTGCGGGGTGACGATGGCCTTTCGTTCACCGTCATGCAGCCGAAAATGGAGACCTATCGACGTGCCTTGCTCAAGGACCCGGCGGTGCAGAGCGTGGCAGGCTTCATCGGCGGCAACAGTGGCACCAACAACGCCTTTGTGCTGGTACGCCTCAAACCGATCAGCGAGCGCAAGGACAGCGCGCAGAAAGTCATCGAGCGGCTGCGTAAGGAACTGCCCAAGGTGCCCGGCGCGCGGCTGTTCCTGATGGCCGATCAAGACCTGCAACTGGGTGGCGGCGGCCGTGACCAGACCACCTCTCAGTACCTGTACACCTTGCAGAGCGGCGACCTGACCGCGCTGCGCGAGTGGTTCCCGAAGGTCGTCGCAGCGCTACGCAAACTGCCTGAGCTGACGGCCATCGATGCTCGCGACGGCGCCGGTACGCAACAGGTCACCCTGGTGGTCGACCGCGATCAGGCCAAGCGCCTGGGCATCGACATGGACATGGTCACCACGGTACTGAACAACGCCTACAGCCAGCGGCAGATCTCGACCATCTATGACAGCCTCAACCAGTACCAAGTGGTGCTGGAGATCAACCCCAAGTACGCCTGGGACCCGACGACCCTGGAGCAGGTGCAGGTGATCACCGCCGACGGCGCCCGGGTGCCGTTGGCGAGCTTTGCCCGCTACGAGAACAGCCTGGCCAACGACCGCGTCAGCCACGAAGGACAGTTTGCCTCCGAAGACATCGCCTTCGACGTCGCCGAAGGCTACAGCCCCGATCAGGCCATGGCCGCGCTTGAGCGCACGGTGGCCAAGCTCGGCCTGCCCGAGTCGGTGATCGCCAAGCTTGGCGGCACTGCCGATGCCTTCAGCAAGACCACCCAAGGCCAGCCGTTGATGATTCTCGGCGCCTTGGTGCTGGTGTACTTGGTGCTGGGCATTCTCTACGAAAGTTACATCCACCCGCTGACCATCCTCTCCACGCTGCCTTCGGCAGGCGTCGGTGCCTTGCTGGCGCTGTACCTGACCGGTGGCGAGTTCAGCCTGATCTCGTTGCTGGGGCTGTTCCTGTTGATCGGCGTGGTGAAGAAGAACGCGATCCTGATGATCGACCTGGCCCTGCAACTGGAGCGTCAGGAAGGCCTGGCGCCGGAGGAGTCGATCCGCCGCGCCTGCCTGCTGCGTCTGCGGCCGATCCTGATGACCACCCTGGCCGCCATGCTCGGCGCACTGCCACTGTTGCTGAGCCAGGCCGAGGGCGCCGAGATGCGTCAACCGTTGGGTCTGACCATCATCGGCGGCCTGGTTTTCAGCCAGGTCCTGACGCTGTACACAACGCCTGTGGTCTACCTGTACCTCGACCGCCTGCGCCACCGTTTCAACCGTTGGCGCGGCGTGCGCACCGACGCTGCCCTGGATACCCCGCTATGAACTTTGCCCAGACCCGCATCCACCGCACCCTCAAGCGACTGACCCACGGGCGTGGTTCGCGCCTGCTCAGTGCCGGCTTATGCGTGGCGATGCTCAGCGCCTGTACCCTCAGCCCGGATTACCAGCGCCCTGCGCTGAGCACCCCGGCGCAGTTCAAACAGGCCGAAGGCTGGACCCAGGCCAATCCCTCCGATGCCATTGCCCGGGGGGCTTGGTGGGAGCTGTACGGCGATGCGCAGCTCAATGCGCTGGTCGAGGAACTCAACCGCAGCAACCAGTCGGTTGCGCAGTCCGAAGCCCAGTACCGACAAGCCCAGGCCTTGGTACGCAGCAGCCGCGCCTCGCTGTTTCCGTCGCTGGACCTGACCGGCAGCAAGAATCGTTCGGCCCAGGGCACCGGCAGTTCCAGCTCCAGCTTGTCGAACAACAGCAGTGGCATCCGCGACACCTACAATGCCCAGCTGGGCGTGAGCTGGGAAATCGATCTGTGGGGTAAGCTGCGTGAAACCCGCAATGCCAACCAAGCCAGTGCCGAGGCGAGCCTGGCGGACTTGGCGGCGATGCGCCTGAGCCAGCAATCGGAACTGGTGCAGAACTACCTGCAACTGCGAGTGATCGATGAGCAGAAGCGCTTGCTCGAAGCCACGCTGGCAGCGTACGAGCGCTCGCTGAAAATGACCGAGAACCAGTACCGGGCCGGTGTTTCCGGCCCTGACGCGGTGGCCCAGGCGCGCACCCAACTCAAGAGTACCCAGGCCGATTTGATCGACCTGGCCTGGCAGCGCGCCCAGTACGAGAACGCCATCGCCGTGCTGATGGGCAAGGTGCCGGCCGATTTCGCCCTGGCGGCCACCAACAGCATTCCAGCTCTGCCGCAGATCCCGGTGAGCCTGCCGTCGCAGTTGCTCGAGCGTCGCCCCGATATCGCGGCAGCCGAGCGTAACGTGATGGCAGCCAACGCCAATATCGGCGTGGCGCGCGCCGCGTACTTCCCGGACCTGTCGCTGAGCATGAGCGGCGGCTATTCCAGCAGCAGCTTCAACAACTGGATCGAGTTGCCCAACCGTTACTGGTCGGTAGGGCCGCAACTGGCGCTGACCTTGTTCGATGCCGGCAAGCGCAGTGCCGAGGTCGATCGCAGCGTGGCCGCCTACGACCAGACCGTGGCCCAGTACCGCCAGACCGTACTAGATGGGTTCAAGGAGGTGGAGAATTATCTGGTGCAGTTGAAGGTGTATGAAGACGAGGCGGGGGTACGCCAGCAAGCACTGGACGCTGCCCGCGAGTCGCTGCGCCTGACCGAAAACCAGTACAAGGCTGGGCTGATCGGGTATCTGGATGTCGTCAACGTGCAGACCACCGCACTGAGCAACGAGCGTAGCGTGCTCAACCTGTTGCAAGGCCGCCTGATCGCCAGTGTGCAGTTGATTGCCGCGCTTGGCGGGGGCTGGGAAGCTCAAGCGGCGTTCGATCAGGCACAGGCCGACTGACGAGATCAGCAAAGCCTGGCAGCTTGCCCCCGATACAGGGGAAAAAACCGGGGAATCTTCCCCGGTTTGCGTTTTTGGTGTCAGCATCTTATTGAAAAAAAAGAATTTTTTAGCTGGCACAACGCTTGCTGTAGCCCTTCGCAGAGTCCCAAGCGCCCTGGAGGTGCCCGATGACGACGATTCTGCGCAAAGGCCCGGCCGTGTCCACCCTGATCCTCGCCTTGCTCGGCTGGCATGCCGAGGGCCAAGCCGCTGTTCAGTGCCAACGCACCCTGACGGCCCAGGTGGTGGCCCTCGACCAGCCGCTGATGTTCAACCGCCTCGGCGCCCAGAATGCCAACGGCATGCTCTACGCCTTGCGTCAGGACGTGGTCGACGAACATCAGGTGCCACTCAGCCGGGGTGGCGCGGCGGTGCCAGGTAAAGTCACCCTGCGTGCGGACAAGCGTCCACGCCCGATCGTGCTGCGCGTAGCCGCCGGTGACTGCCTCACGGTGCAATTGACCAATCTGCTGGCGTACCAGGCCAACCCCAACAAGCATGGCATCGAGCCTGAAGCCCCCGAGGACGAGACAGAGGATGCAGGCGAACTGCCCGAAACCGAGAACCTGCGGGCGTCCGTCGCTGACGAGCAGGTTACCGATCGGCACGTCGGTTTCCAGGTCAATGGCTTGCAGGCAGTCAACAGCATCGCCGACATTGCCGCCAATACCGGACGTAACGGCAATTTCCTGGTAGCCCCGGGCGCGAGCCGTAGCTACACCCTATACGCCGAGCGAGAAGGCGCCTTCGCCGTCACCAGCCAGGGCGCGACGTTTGGCGGGGAGGGCAACGCCGGCAATGTCGCCAACGGCCTGTTCGGCCAAGTGGTGGTGCTACCCAGAGGCGCGCGCAGCTACCGCAATACCCTGGCCGAGGAGGAGATGCGCCTGGCCACCACCGGCCGCACCGCCACCGGCCAACCGGTGATCGACTACGAAGCGCGTTATCCGCAGCGCGAACCCTGGCTCAGCGAGGGCAAGGCCGGTAAACCGGTGATCGCCATGATCGATGGCAACGAGATCCTCAACAGCGAGACTGACGCCATCGTCATGGGCCCTAACCCTGACGGCAGTTTTCCCGCCAGCACCTACCCGTTGGAGAGCGTCGGCAAGCGCAACCCGGCGCTGCCCAATCGGCTTGAGGCGTTTCGCGATTTCGCCTCGCAGTTCGCCGATGAGGTGGCCGGTACCCAGGCCTTCCCCGGCTATTGGGCAGACCCGGTGATGGGCCATGTGCTGGAGCCTGCGCGGGATTCGTTCATGATCAACTACGGCTCAGGCGGGATGGGCGCCGAGGTGGTAGCCAATCGCCTGGGCGTGGGGCCGATGCACGACTGTTTGTCTTGCGCGTACGAGGAATTCTTCCTCAGTGCCCATACCGTGGGCGATATCGGCACGTTGGTGGACGTGCCGGCCAACGTCGGGCTCGAGCACATCCGCCCCGGTGAAGTCCCGCCGGCCAGTGCCACCGGGGTCAAGGCCAGCATGGCGCTGTACCCATCCGAGCCTGCCAACGTGCACCACAGCTACATTGGCGACTTCACCAAGTTCCGTAACACCCACAACGGCCATGAACAGCACATCTTCCACCTGCACGGGCACCAATGGCTGTTCAATCCGAACGACGATAACTCCGATTACATAGACGCCCAAGGCATCGGGCCGGGGGTTGGCTACACCTATGAGATCGCCAACGGCGGTTCGGGCAACCGCAATCGGGTGGCCGGGGATGCGATCTATCACTGCCACTTCTATCCGCATTTCGCCCAGGGCATGTGGGCCATGTGGCGGGTGCATGACGTGTTCGAGCCGGGCACCCGGCTGGCGGTCAGTGGCGAAGGCGAGGATGGCTTCCACACAACACCATTTGCCTTGCGCAGCGGCAAGCCGGCCCCTGGCGCGCGCGCCCTGCCTGACGGCGAGATCATCGCTGGTACGCCCATTCCTGCCATCGTGCCACTGCCTGGCAAGGCCATGGCGCCGATGCCGGGCAAGGTCAGCGTGGTGCCCAAGCTCGGTACTCGCGTGCCTGAGCCGCACGAGGACGCGCCGCAGGAGGGCGCTGAGCCGGTCGCCGCACCGGTTGCCGTGGGCTCCCTGGCCTTGGTCGACCGCAGCGAGAGCAACCGCAATGCCGACGGTTCGCTGAAGAACCCCGGCTATCCATTCTGGATCGGCGGCATGGAAAGCAGTGTCGGCCAACGCCCGCCAACGCCGCCGTTGGACATGCTCGACCCGGCCTTGGCGCGGCAACTCAAGGACAGTGGCAAGGCGCTGTGGGCCAACCTCGACCCCAATCAGGTCGATGGCTGGGATGGTGGCCTGGGGCGCCACGCCTTGGACGGCGTATCGGCCGGGGGTGAGGCGGTGACCACCACTACCAAGCTGGACTTCTCCAAGCTGGTGCACAAGGCCAAGCCTATCTACCTGCCAGAAGAGGGCACCGAAGTCGAACAGGCCGCCATGCAGTTCCATGCCAAAGCCGAGCATCCAAGCTTTGCCCAGATGCCCGGCAGCAGCCCGGTGGCCAAGGCGTTCCGTACCAACGGCGCGCTGCCCACAGCGGGCGCGCCGTACTACGAGCCGTGCATGGACGACCGTGGCAAGCGCCTGACCCAGACCTCCGGGGTTGGTGAGTTCTTCAGCGGCGAGAGCCTCACCGGGCTCAATTTTCGCGGCGCTTCGACCTTCACCGCCGACCGTCCGCGCATCTACAAGGGGGCCAATATCCAGTTCGATGCGGTCTACAACAAGGTTGGCTATCACTTCCCGCAGGCGCGCATCTTGGCGTTGTGGGAGGACGCCTGGCCGGTGATCACCAAGCAGCGCCCGCCCGAGCCGCTGGTGATGCGCATGAACACCTTCGACTGCACCCAGTACGTGCATACCAACCTGATCCCGTCGTTCTACGAGATGGACGACTACCAAGTGCGCACGCCCACCGACGTGATCGGTCAGCACATTCACCTGCCCAAATGGGACCTGACCGCCGCCGATGGCTCGGCCAACGGTTGGAACTACGAGGACGGCATTCTCTCGCCCGGCAGCGTGGTCGAGCGCATCCAGGCGATCCGGGCGTTCAACCAATGCAGCGAGGCCGATACACGCGATGGCACCGCAGCCTGCCCGAAAGCTCGCCAGCACCCATACTTTGGGCGCTTTGGCCGAGCCGACTGGCTTGGCGCGCGTACAGCCATGCAGCGCTGGTTCGCTGACCCGTTGGTCAACGTGCATAACGTCGACCGTGGGCTGGGCACCATCTTCACCCATGACCACCTCGGGCCGTCGACTCACCAGCAACTGGGCCTCTATGCCACCGTGCTGGCCGAGCCTGCCGGTTCTACCTGGTTCCACGCCGAGACAGGCGAAAAACTCTACAACCCGGCCACCCGCCAGGACGGTGGCCCGACCTCGTGGCAGGCGGTGATCCAGACCGGCGACCACGATGGCGATGGCAGGAACGACAGCTATCGCGAGTTCTTCCTCGAATACAGTGATTTCCAGCATGCCTATGAGGCTGGCGTCTACGTGGGGGCAGGCCCGGACGGCGTACCCAATGCCCAGGCCTATCCGGCCACCGCCGACAGCTTCCGCTACGCGATCAACCCGCCAGTGCGTCAGAAAGCTTCGACGTTGCTCGAATCGGTGGTCGAGTCGCGTGGCGGGCTCAACCCTGGCTGCCCGACACGGCCGTGCCCGCAGGCCATTTCAGTGGACGATCCTGGCATGTTCGTTGTCAACTACCGTAACGAGCCGCTGGCGCTGCGGGTGTTCGACCCGAACAAGGTGGCCCCGGATGGCAAGCGCGGCATGCAGGCCGATGGGCTCGGCGGAGATCTGGCCTATGCCTTGCAGACGCGCACCGACCGCGTCATTGCAGCGATGAACCTGGCGCCCTCGGCGATCACCCAGGCGGTAGGCCCCACGGGGGGGACCACGCGCTTCCCGCCGCACATCAACCAAGGCACCGAGCCGGGCGACCCGTTCACGCCGTTGCTGCGTACCTACTCGGGCGACAACGTGCGCCTGCGTATGCACGCTGGCGGCCATGAAGAGGAACACAACGTCACCTTGCATGGGGTGAAATGGCTGCAGAATGGTTCGGGCTTCGGTAACAGCTCCAACTCGGGGTGGAAAGCCTCGCAGATGGTGGGGATCTCCGAGCAGCTTGGGTTCATGGCGCCGGTGTCGATGATCTCCAGCTCCGCGGCCACCACCGGTGATTACCTGTACTCGTTGGATGCCGCGCTGGAGGGGTACTGGAACGGTATCTGGGGCATCATGCGCAACTACACCACCCAGCGTGCCGACCTGTTCCCGCTGTCGAACAATCCGCAGCCGGTGGCCATGCGCAACACCGTGAACTTCGATGGCATTTGCCCGAAAACCACGGCCAACCCCAATGGCATTGGCAGCCGGCCGACGGTCAAGCGCAGTTACGAGATCGTCGCCGCGCTGGCCAACGACATCCTGATCAACAGCCAGGGCGTGAGCCTGACCGATCCGGCCAGCATCGGCCAGCATGTCGGCGCAGCGCTCAAGGCCAACGGCGGCACGCTGGTGTTCAACAGCCGCAAGGTGACGATCCCGTTAGCCACGGTGACCGACGCGGAGGATGGCATCACCTTCACCGTCGGTGGGCACAGTTCGCCGCTGCATGATCCAACCGCCGTGCTGTACGTGCGCAAGGCCGACCTGGATACCAGCACCGGCAAGCTCAAGGCCGGGGTGCCTGTGGAGCCGCTGGTGCTACGCGCGAATGCTGGCGACTGCATCAGCATAACCCTGGAAAACCGCTTGCCCTCGGTGATGCCCGACCTGCCCAGCACGGCAGTGATGCAGAACGTGGTCAAGCGTGATCGCAACGCTGGCGAGGGTTCCACGGCGTTCAACAACAACCTGATGCGCCCCTCCAGCCACGTGGGTCTGCACGCGCAGTTGCTGGCCTACGACATCACCAAGTCCGATGGCGTGAACGTTGGCCTCAACCCGCTGCAGACCGTGGCGCCACGGGTGGGCAGCAGCGGTGCCTGGCCGACCCGTACCTACCAGTATTACGCGGGGCACCTGGAGCGTGAGGGTAAGCCGGTGCTGCAACTGGGCCGTACGGTGGACAACATCGAGGCTACGGCGATTGAGTTTGGCGGCCTGAATCTGACCCCGGCGGATGTCATCAAGCAGCCGCAGAAGGGCTTGGTGGGGGGGATGAGTGTGTTGCCGCAGACGGCCACCTGGACCGAGGACACCGCCAGCCGCGCCCAGGCGACGGTGAAGGTCAGTGGACAAGCGGATTACCGCGACTTCGTCACGGTATGGCAGCGCGCGCTGAACATGCGCTGGGCCGACGGTCGTCCGGTGGAGGGCATCGCGACCGAGGGCAACGGTGTGCCGGGGGATCCGAAGGACAATGGCAACATGGCGATGAACTACAAGACCGAGCCGCTCTGGCTGCGTTTTGGTCGGGCGCCGGATGCGCCGTTCGGGCATGCCGATGGAGCCGGGTTCGCCGATGTGCCTAACGCGCATATGGCTTATAGCAATGCGTTGGTCGGTGGGGATCCGCAGACGCCGGTGTTGTGGGCCAAGCCTGGTCAGCCGGTGCGTAATCATGTGCTGATGCCAAGCGGTGGTAGTCGGGGGATCACGTACCAGCTCGATGGGCATTTGTGGCCGCTGCACAGCTATCAGGCTGAGAAAAGCGATGTGAATGGGTATCCCATGGGGCTGCCGGGGATTGGCTCGGTGCGCTTTGGCTATAACCCGATGTCGATTTACATCGGGGCCCAGGAGAGCGTGTTGCCGGCGGCGCACTTCAGTTTCATGCTGCCTAGTGCTGGGGGGGTGAATGGGGTGCCTGGGGATTATCTGTTCCGGGACTATGCGGCTTATGGGAATACGTCTGGGTTGTGGGGGTTGTTGCGGGTGACTCAGGAGGCGCCTCCGGCGGTGGCGCCGGCGCAGTGACGGGGTAGGGCGGGCCTGCTCTTGTGGGGTTACGGGAGTGGGCTTGTTTTTCTGGTGTCATATTGGTTTGATTGGTTTGATTGGTTTGATTGGTTTGATTGGTTTGATTGGTTTGATTGGTTTGATTGGTTTGATTGGTTTGATTGTGCTGGGAGTTGTATTTGCATTCATTATTGATGTTGACTTTGAGTCACCTTTCCGCCCTGACGGCGGGTAACTTTTTGAAGAATCAAAAAGTCACCAAAAAATCCTCGCTCCATTCATTCGGCCCCTGCGCTGCGCGCAGGGGTTCCCTCGCTACGGTGACTTGCGGGCCCGCGCGGCCTCCGACTTGCTGCGCAAGTCTACATCTCGCGCCTTCGGCTGCGCCGAAGGGTGCTGCGCACCTTGGGCCCT
>NZ_JBLUQD010000007.1:0-435445 GCF_048068415.1 Pseudomonas sp. NY15463 | reverse complement strand
GCGAGGGAACCCCTGCGCGCAGCGCAGGGGCCGGATGATGGAGCGAGCGGTTTTTGCCTACTTTTGCCCAAGAGCAAAAGTAGGTCGCCGTAAGGGCGAAAAGGTGACTAAAAGTCGACATCCAAAATGAATGTGCATACATCTCCAAAAACAAACCTCCTGATCCCGGAACCCGAACCCCCTCAGCTCAGATAGTCACAACCCCGCCACGAATCTGTCATCAACCCCTGCCAGTCTCCAGCAAACAGCGCCGGAGCCCCCCCATGACCCAAGCCGAACTCCCCCGCCCCTCACGCAAGCAGCGTGTCCGAACCCTGTGGATCTCCGACGTGCACCTCGGGACCCGGGACTGCCAGGCCGAACACCTCTCGCACTTCCTCAAGGGCTACCAGGCCGACCGTATCTACCTCGTCGGCGACATCATCGACGGTTGGAAGCTACGCAGCGGCATCTACTGGCCACAGGCCCACACCAACGTCATCCGCCGCCTGCTGACCCTAAGCAAGCGCGGCACTGAGGTGATCTACGTCACCGGCAACCACGACGAGTTCCTGCGCCGCTATTCCAAGCTCATCCTGGGCAATATCCAGCTGGTCGACGAGGCCGAGCACCTCACCGCCGATGGCCGGCGCCTGCTGGTGATCCACGGGGATCAGTTCGACGTGATCACCCGCTACCACCGCTGGCTGGCGTTTCTGGGCGATCGCGCCTACGAATTCACCCTGGTGCTCAACCGCTGGCTCAACCATTGGCGCGCCCGCTATGGCTACGGCTACTGGTCGCTCTCGGCGTACCTCAAGCACAAGGTCAAAGGTGCGGTGAACTTCATCAGCGACTTCGAAGATGCCATCGCCCACGAATGCACCAAGCGTGGTTTCCATGGCGTGGTGTGCGGGCATATCCATCACGCCGAGATCCGCCAGGTGGGCGAGGTCGAGTACCTCAATTGCGGCGATTGGGTCGAGTCGTGTACAGCGTTGATCGAGCATTGGGACGGGCAAATCGAGCTGTACCGCTTCGCTGATGCCCAGGCACGGGAGGCCGCGCAGCGTCTTGCAGAGCTTGGCGAACCGGCCTGAAGCGGTAATGATCTGATCGCAGGGCACGCTCGCATCTACGGCGCAGCGCCTGCCCTGCCGGCATTTTCAGAGGGCGATACGCCCCAGCAAGATGTCGCGGAACATGGCGAAATCGCCGATCAGGCTGTACCACGGGTGGCTGAAGGTGGCCGGGCGATTTTTCTCGAAAAAGAAATGTCCGACCCAGGCAAAGCCGTAGCCTGCCAACGGTACGACCAGCAGCAGCAACCAATTGCCACTGCCAAGGGTGTAGGCGAGCAGGGCAATTGCCAGGCTGGTCCCGACAAAATGCAGGCGTCTGCAGGTGGGATTATTGTGCTCGCCCAAATAGTACGGGTAGAACTCGGCAAAACTGCGGAACTGCGCTGTGCGGGTCATGGCGGTGCTTTCCGGGTCTGCGTGTCTGGAGGCAAGATACACGGCATGGAGCCTGAATCGAGTCTAGAGTGACTGAAAACGCCGACCAGTGACAATAAGCGCCAATTGAGTATCCTTTGGATTCATCGTTGGAGCGGTTAGCACAAGAAGCCTGTCATGAGTGAAAGAACCACGTCAGCCAGCTGGGCATCAGGGATTGTGAAGGCGCTAGAGCTGGAGGGGCTCGATTGCCAAGGTATGTTCAGGCAATTGGGGCTCGATTTCGCCGCCCTCGACGACCCCGACGCACGCTTTCCGCAGGACGCCATGACCCGTCTGTGGCAACTGGCGGTGGAGTTGTCCGGTAACGAGGCCATCGGCCTGAACATGGCTCGGGTGGTGCGTCCGGCCTCTTTCCACGTCGTCGGCTACGCGCTGATGTCCAGTCGCACCCTCGCCGAAGGTTTCGAACGCCTGGTGCGCTACCAGCGCATCATCGCCGAAAGCTCCGACCTGAGTTTTCGCTTGGGCCCGGAAGGTTATTCGCTGGTGTTGACCGTGCACGGCGACCACCTGCCGCCCACCCGTCACAGTGCTGAAGCGTCGCTGGCCTGCGCACTGTCGCTGTGTACCTGGCTCAGTGGTCGACCAATACAGCCTCGGCGCGTGCTGATTCAAGGGCCTCAGCCGAAGAATGTCGAACCCTACAAAGTGGCGTTCCACTCACCGCTGGTGTTCGATGCACCGCATGATGCGCTGGTGTTCGAGCGTGCAGACATGGAAGCGCCGCTACCTACCGCCAATGAAGCCATGGCTGTGCTGCACGACCGTTTTGCCGGCGAGTACCTGGCGCGGTTTTCCGAGAGTCGCGTGACTCATCGTGTGCGCCAGGTGCTTTGCCGTATCCTGCCTCAGGGCGAGCCCAAGCGCGAAAGCGTGGCCCAAGCCCTGCATCTGTCCCAGCGTACCTTGCAGCGGCGCCTGCAAGATGAGGGCACCAGCTTCCAGACCCTGCTCGACGACACCCGTCGGGAACTGGCTGAGCAGTATCTCGCCCAGCCTTCGACCACCTTGCTGGAAACCGCTTACCTGCTGGGCTTCGCTGACCCGAGCAACTTCTACCGGGCGTTCCGTCGCTGGTTCGATGTCACCCCCAGCGAGTACCGTGCGCGCCTGGCAGTCAGTGACGCCAAAACGCCGGCATGCACAATACCAGCACCGTGATGATCTCCAGGCGGCCCAGCAGCATGCCGCCAGCCAGAATCCACTTGGCCGCATCCGGTAGCGAAGCGAAGTTGCCGGCCGGGCCGATCACCTCGCCCAGCCCCGGGCCCACGCCGGAGACGGTGCTGGCCGCGCCGGTCAGCGCCGTCATCCAGTCTAGGCCGAGCAGCGACAGCAACAGGGCGATGATGCAGATGGTAATGGCGAAGAAGAACGAGAAGGTCAGGATCGAACGTACGATCTCTTCGTCGAGGCGGTGACCGTTGTACTTCTGCTTGATCACCGCGCGTGGGTGGATCAGTTGGTTAAGGCTCGCCTTGAGCAGGATGTAGGCCACCTGGAAGCGGAAGATCTTGATACCGCCGGCGGTGGACCCCGAGCACCCGCCAATGAACCCCAGGTAGAAGAACAGCATCAGCGAGAAGTTGCCCCACAGGCTGTAGTCGCCCAGGGCGAAACCGGTGGTGGTCACGACCGAGGTGACGTTCAACGCGACGTGACGTAGGGCGTCGAGCCAGTGCAGGTTGGTGGTTGCCCAGTACCAAGTGCCGAGTACGATCCAGGTGGCCACCAGCAGCCCGAGAAAGCCCTGCACCTGCTGGTCGCGAAGCATGGCCTTGCGGTTGCCGCGCAGGGTCGCCACGTACAGTGTGAACGGCACACTGCCCATGATCATCACCACGACCGCGACCCAGTGCACGGCGGGGATGTCCCATTTGGCCAGCGACAGGTCGGAGGTGGAGAAACCCCCAGTGGAGATCGCCGACATGGCATGGTTTATCGCATCGAACGGGCTCATCCCGGCCCACCAGAACGCCAGGCTGCCCAGCACGGTGATGCCGACGTATACCGCGACGATGTACTTGGCGACCATGTGCGAGCGCGGCATGACTTTCTCTGAGCGGTCGGACGACTCGGTCTGGAACAGCCGCATCCCACCGATGCGCAGCAGCGGCAGGATCGCCACCGCCATACCGATGAAGCCGATGCCGCCCAGCCAGTGCAGCATCGAGCGCCACATCAGGATACCCGGCGACATGCTGTCCAGTCCGCTGAGCACGGTCGAGCCGGTTGCGGTGATGCCGGACATGCTCTCGAAGAACGCGTCGGTGTAGCTGATGTGTTGGGTCAGCAGGAACGGCAAGGCGGCGAAGACGCAGACCACCACCCAACTGCTGACAGTCAGCAGGTACATGTCGCGTGGGCGCAGGTGCACGTGTTCGGGGCGTCCCTGGACCACCAGGCCTAGGCCTGCGACGAAGGTGATCATGCTCGACCAGAGGAACGACGGCATGTCGCCGGTGCGTTCGAAGACCACCAGGGTCGCCATGGGCACCACCATGCTCACCGCCAGGGTGATCAGGAAGATGCCGATGATGAAACCAATGATCCTTAAGGTCGGCAACGCCATGTGATCTGCTCTGACTGGCTATGAAAGGGGCGCCATTTTAAGCCGCAAGTTGCAAGCTGCAAGCTTCAAGTACGAACAAGGCGGTATCACGGCTGCTTTTTCTTGCGGCTTGCAGCTTGAAGCTTGCAGCTTGAGAATGGCGGCACTTTCAATCTGCCAGGAGGGTAGCCGATGGAGGCTCTCGACGCATTGCTCAACCGTGTTTCCGTGCCACGCCTGACCGAACCTGCGCCCAACGCCGCCCAGCGCGAGGCGTTGTTCCAGGCTGC
This sequence comes from Pseudomonas sp. NY15463, assembly GCF_048068415.1. Taxonomy (NCBI): domain Bacteria; kingdom Pseudomonadati; phylum Pseudomonadota; class Gammaproteobacteria; order Pseudomonadales; family Pseudomonadaceae; genus Pseudomonas; species Pseudomonas sp. NY15463. The sequence continues at coordinate 431,105 of NZ_JBLUQD010000007.1, read as the reverse complement.
GCTGCGTGCGCCGGATCACGGTCAGCTGCGCCCGTGGCGTTTCATTACCATCGAAGGCCAAGGCCGCGACAAGCTCGGTGAGCTGTTCGCCAGTGCCTTGCAGGCCAAGGGCGATGCCAGCCAGGCCGCGCTGGACAAGGCTCGCGCCATGCCGCTGCGGGCGCCCTTGTTGATCGTGGTGGTGGCGCGTTTGCAGGAACACTTCAAGGTGCCTAAGTCCGAGCAGCGCCTGGCCGCCGGTTGCGCCGCCCATGGCATCCTGATCGCCGCCCATGCCCAGGGCATCGGTGCGGTGTGGCGCACCGGCGACATGGCGTTCGATGCGCATGTGCACCAGGGCTTGGGGCTTGACGCCAATGAAGAGTTGATCGGCTACCTGTATGTCGGCACACCGGCCGCCGAGCCGCGCACGGCGCCAGTGCTGGCAACCGAGGATTACGTCAGCGCCTGGGGTGAGTAAACCGCTCCTGCGCCTGGGGGCGTTTATCCCCGGGCGCTGACGGGCTGGGGCAATTCCAGCGTTGCCACGAATCCACCCTGCGGGTGATTCGCCAGGCTCAGACTACCGCCGTGGCGTTCGACTGCCTTGCGTGCGATCGCCAGCCCCAGCCCATGCCCCGGTGCTTGCTGTCCGGGTGCACGATAGAACGGCTCACCCAGCTGTGCCAGGTGCTCTGCTGGGGCGCCTGGGCCATGGTCGCGTACGCTCAGCACGATGCGTGTTTGCTCGTTTTTGGCACAGATCTCGATGGGTTGTCCGACCGGGTTGAAGCGCAGCGCGTTGCGCACCAGGTTGTCCACCGCCCGTTCGATCAGCGTTGGCCAGCCCAGCAGTGTCAGGCCTGGTTGTGCCTCCAGGCGTAGCTCCTGCTCTGGCGCGCTGAGTTGCGCATCCTTACGGACGCTGCCCAGCAGTGCGTTGAGGTCCACCGGCTCGGCGTGGGCCTGTTCGGCATCGACCCGCGCCAGTTCGAGGATTTCACTGATCAGCGCCTCCAGGCGATCGCACTCGCGGGTCAGGCGTGGCCACAGCACCTGGCGTTGTTCGGGCTCCGCCCGTTCGGCCAGGGCCAGGGCGATGCGCAGGCGTGCCAGTGGCGAGCGCAGCTCATGCGATACGTCGCGCAGTAGCTGGCGTTGGCTGCCGATCAGGCTTTGCAGGCGGGCGCCCATCTTGTTGAAGTCATTGGCCAGCACGCCGAACTCGTCACGGCGTACCGCCAGTCTTGCGAGGCTGTTCTGCTGGTAGCTGGTCTGTCCCAGGTCGTGTACTGCGCTACGCAGGCGGCTAAGGGGGCGGGTGATCGACAGCGTCACCAGCAAGCTGAACAAGGTCAGTACCACCAGGGCGATGCCCAGGGCGCTGATCGGCCAGATCAGGCTATCCCGGTGCCATTCCTCCAGCGCTGGATGCGGGATGCGGTAGATCAGTAGGTAAGTCTGGCCGGTGGTGGGGCTGGTGTACTCCTCGGTCAGGCGGCGCCAGGGCAGGCGGCGCTCGTCATTGTTCTGGCGCGCCTCGAAGGCGGCGGCGCGGCGCGGGAAAGTACCCGGCACAACCGCATCACCGCTGTCGTCTAGCACCTGCACGTCGATCTTGTAGCGCTCTTTACGTCGCTCCAGAAAGCGTTGAGAGGCATCCAGGCCCTCTTGCTCGTAATGCTGCGCCCAGCGGCTGGCCAAGGTGTTCAGCCCCGGATGACGACTGAGAATCCAAGTGTCCTGGTTGAGCATGTGGCCAAGCAGGATCGACAAGCCGGCGACCAGGGCGATGGCCAACCAGAAGCTGGCCAGGATGCGCCAGAACAGTGAACGCAAGACGAGCACCTCCGTGGAATGACAAAAGCCCGGCCCGCGAACAAGCGGGCCGGGCGTGGGGCTCACAGCTTACTGGGCCTTGCTGGCTTTTTCAGCTTTCCAGGCCTGGAACTCTTGCCACTCGGCCTTGCGTGCGGCGCGTTCCTTTTGCAGCTCGTCGAACTGCTTCTGCTGATCGGGCTTGAGCAGTGCGCGCACTTGGCTGTCGGTCTTGTCGTGGCTGGCCTTGAGCTCAGCCTGCATGGCTTTCTGCTCAGCGGCTGGGAGCTTGTCCAGATAGCGTTCGGTGATGTCGCGGCGTTGCTTCATTTGCTCGCCCATCAGCTTGCCGATCTGCTGGCGTTGCTCGCGGCTCAGGTCCAACTGGGCGAACGGCGCGTCACCCCGGTGATGCGGGCCTTCGTGACGTGGGCCGCCTTCAGGCATGGCCATGGCCACGGTTGGCAGGGCGGCGGCGAACATCAGGGCGATAAGGGTCTTGCGCATGGTGTCTCTCCTGTCATGGGCCGGTGTTTACCGGATGAGCCCAGTCTAGGGAGATCAAGGTCAAGGGCGGTCAGGTGAGGGTAAAGGCTGGGTAAAGAGGAGCTAGCTTCAAGCTGCAAGCTGCAAGAAAGGGTGGGCCAGCGTGCGATCTGCTCTTTCTTGTCGCTTGCAGCTTAAAGCTTGTGGCTGCCTTCAGAGGCTGTAGTAGTAGCCGCGGCTGCGCAGGGCGACGATGCGTGGGCGCCCGTCAGGGTGCGGGCCGATCTTCTTGCGCAGGTTGCTTACGTGCATGTCCAGGCTGCGATCGTACAGCGTGAGTTTTCGGCCCAGGCCAATCTGCGCCAGCTCCTGCTTGTCCAGCGGCTCGCCAGGCTGGCGCAGCAGCGCTTCGAGGATGCGGCTTTCGGAGAGCGTGAGAGTCATTTCGCGCTCGTCGATGCTCACCACCCCGCGCACCGGGCTGAAGGCCAGGTCGCCTATCTCGACCTGCGTGGCTGGTGCAGTGGGGTGGCTGCGGCGTAGCACCGCGCGCAGGCGGGCGGTCAGCTCGCGCGGGTCGCACGGCTTGGCCAGGTAATCGTCTGCGCCCAGTTCCAGACCCAGGATGCGGTCCAGCGGCTCGCCACGGGCCGACAGCATCAGCACCGGCAGCTCGGCGTGCTCGCTGCGCAATTGCTTGAGCAGCTCCAGGCCACTGCCGTCGGGCAGCATCACGTCCAGTACCACTGCCGCCGGAGCCTGGGCGGCCAAGGCCTGGCGCGCGCTCTGGCCATCGTGGCAGGCGCGAACGGCAAACCCTTCCTGGGTCAGCCAGCTGCCGAGCAGCTCGCAGAGTTCCTGGTCATCGTCAATCAGTAACAGCTCGCTCATGTCTCACTCAATTCAACCATTGACGGCGTCTTCTGTGTCCGCCGCTGGCTAAGATACCGCAGACGACCGATAACAGTGCAACGCCCGAGCCAATCAGGAACCATTGTTGCTGATCGGTCAGTAGGCGTTGCGAGGGGGTGGCGCTGGCTTGCAGCTCCTTTATGGACAGCTTGAGGCGTTGATTGTCCTGGCGCAGGCGGGCGAGTTGGGCGCTCTCGCGTTCGCTGACCTGGCTTTGCAACTGCTGTGCGAGCAGGTCGCGTTGTTTCTCGCTGTCTTCCAGGCGTTGCTGCAATTCGGTGATCCGTGCCCCGGCTTCCAGCGACAGCGGCTGTTCGGCCTTGGCCAGGGGGGAGAGCAGCAACAGGCAAAGCAGGATTGGACCTTGGCGCATTGGAACTCCTGATTGGAATCGGTTCAGGAGGTTGTCGGCCGTTACGCCGATTATCTGAATGGTCCTGACACAGAGTCGTCCCGTTCGCGGGTAAACCGGCTTCCAGTGGCATCGATGAACCTGTGGGAGCGGCTTTCCCCGCGAGCGGGGCAACTCGGTCTAGCGGTTTACGGCAGCACTTGCTTGAAAGGCTTGACCACCACCTTGTCGTACACGCCCGCTGCGATGTAAGGGTCGGCATCGGCCCAGGCTTGCGCTGCGGTTAGCGAGTCGAATTCGGCGACGATCAGGCTGCCGCTGAAACCGGCCTGGCCTGGGTCGTTGCTGTCGATGGCTGGATGCGGGCCGGCCAGGACCACGCGGCCTTCTGCCTTGAGCTGCTGCAGGCGCTCGATGTGCGCAGGGCGCGCGGCCAGGCGTTTTTCCAGGGAATTGGCGACGTCGCTGGCGATGATAGCGTAGAGCATGTCAGTCCTTGGGTTTGGAAGTGGACGGGTCGGTGTCGTGCAGGTGACGCGAAAGATACAAGCCTTGGGCCACCAGGAAGAGCACGGTCATGCCCAGGCTGCCGAACACCTTGAAGTCGACCCAGAAGTCCTGGAAGGTGAACGCGACGAACAGGTTTGCGGCGCCGCAGACCAGGAAGAACGCGATCCACGCGACGTTCAGGCGGTTCCAGATGGCATCGGGCAGGGTCAGCGCGTGGCCCATGATGCGCTTGATCAGCACCCGGTCGCCGATGAAGTGACTGCCGGCGAAGGCCAGGGCGAACAGCCAATTGACCACCGGTGCTTTCCACTTGAGGAAGGTTTCGCTGTGGAACGCCAGGGTCAGGCCACCGAACACCAGGCATGCCACCAGGGTGAGCAATTGACCTTTTTCCAGCTTGCCATGACGCAGGAACAGCGCGCCGTAGACCACTACCGAACTGGCGATCAGCATTGCCGTGGCGCTGTAGATGCCGCCGAACTCGAACGTGTGGCCAGCCAATTCGACCGTGCGTGGGTCCAGTTTGTAGACGATGAAGAACAGCAGCAGCGGGATGAAATCGATGAATTGTTTCACAATGGCAGCCAGAAGCGGGATGTGACGGCATAATAACAAACATCGATTCTTGCGAAAGCGCTTCACCATGAATGTTGATCTGCACTGTCACAGCACGGCCTCCGATGGCGCCCTGTCGCCCACGGCACTGGTCGCCCGGGCCCATGAGCATGGGGTGCAAACGCTCTCGCTCACCGATCACGACACCCTCGAAGGCCTGCCTGAAGCGCGCCAGGCCTGCACCGAGCTTGGCATGCGTTGGGTCAGCGGGGTGGAGCTGTCGTGCACCTGGGGGGGCGCCACCATCCACGTGCTGGGTTACGATTTTGCCCTCGATGCAGCGCCGTTGCTCGAGGCCATCGAGAGCCTGCATCGTGGCCGCTGGCTGCGCGCCGAGGAAATCGACCGCAAGCTCGCGGCAAAGGGCATGCCGGGCGCGCTGGAGGGCGCACGTGCAGTGCAGCAGGAACTGGGCGACAGCGGCAACGCCCCGGCCCGCCCGCATTTTGCCGAGTTCCTGGTGCGTGCAGGTTTCGTCAAGGACCGTGGCGAGGCGTTTCGCAAATGGCTGGGCGCTGGCAAGCTGGGAGACGTCAAGCTGCATTGGCCGACGCTCGAAGAAACTGTCGGGACGCTGCGCGAGTCCAACGCATGGGTGAGTCTTGCGCATCCGATGCACTACGAGCTAACCCGCAGCAAGCGCAGACGGCTGATTGCCGACTATATTCAGGCAGGTGGGCAGGCACTGGAAGTGGTCAACGGGATGATGCCGCCCGAGCAAGTGGGGACGATGTCGATCCTCACCCGTGAGTTCGGCCTGCTGGCAAGTGCTGGCAGCGATTTCCACGGCCCCGGCACCTGGGGCGAGATCGGTGCCTATCGGCCATTGCCCGAGGACCTGCCACCCCTGTGGCACCGATTCCGACATGAACAGCCTATGGCGGTATGAACAGGAAGACTCCGTGAGCCAATTTTTCCAGATCCACCCGGAAAACCCGCAGCCGCGCCTGATTCGTCAGGCCGTAGAGATCATCCGCAAGGGCGGGGTGGTGGTGTATCCGACCGATTCGGCCTATGCCTTGGGTTGCCAGATCGGCAACAAGGCTGCCATCGAACGTGTCAGGCGCTTGCGTGGCCTGGACAAGACCCACAATTTCACCCTGATGTGTTGCGACATGTCGCAGCTGGGGCTGTACGCCAAGGTCGACACCGGCACGTTCCGTCTGCTCAAGGCCCACGTACCCGGCCCCTACACGTTCATTCTCAATGGCACCCGCGAGGTGCCGCGTTTGTTGCTGCATGAGAAGCGCCGCACCATCGGCCTGCGTGTGCCGGATCACGCCATTACCCTGGCGTTGCTGGCCGAGCTGGGGGAGCCGCTGATGAGCGTGAGCCTGATCCTGCCCGGCGACCATGAGCCGATGGTCGACCCCTACGAGATCCGCGAGCGCCTGGAGCACCACGTCGACCTGGTGATCGACGGCGGTTTCGGCGACCTGAAGGCTTCCACCATCATCGACCTGTCGGGCGATGAGCCCGAACTGATCCGCGAGGGCTGCGGAGACCCGAGCCCATTCATGGCCAACGTGTGAGCTTGGAAAACGCGCCCCAGGCGCAGGTCCCCGAGGCCCAGACGCCGTTCCAGATGCAGCTGGCGCTGGTGTATGGCGAGGCGCTCACCGAAATGCCGGTGGACCTGTACATTCCGCCAGATGCCCTGGAGGTCTTTCTCGAAGCCTTCGAAGGGCCTTTGGACCTGCTGCTGTACCTGATCCGCAAGCAGAACGTCGATATCCTCGACATTCCGGTGGCCGAGATCACGCGCCAGTACATGAGCTACGTCGAGTTGATGAAAAGCGTGCGTCTGGAGCTGGCCGCCGAGTATCTGGTCATGGCCGCGATGCTGGCTGAGATCAAGTCGCGCATGCTGCTGCCGCGCTCGGCCGATGTCGAGGAAGAGGAGGGCGACCCGCGCGCCGAGCTGATCCGTCGCCTGCAGGAGTACGAACGCTTCAAGGCCGCCGCCGAAGGTATTGACGGGTTGCCGCGAGTGGGGCGCGATGTCCTTGTGCCACGCCTGGATGCGCCTCAGGCCAAGGCCCGCAAGCTGCTGCCCGAGGTGGCCCTGGAAGAAATCCTGCTGTCCATGGCCGAAGTCATGCGGCGCAACGATCTGTTCGAGAGTCACCAGGTTACCCGCGAAGTGTTGTCGACCCGCGAACGCATGAGCGACGTGCTCGAGCGCCTCAAGGGCGGCGGCTTCGTGCCGTTCGTTGAGCTGTTCAGCGCCGAGGAAGGCAAGCTTGGTGTGGTGGTCACCTTCATGGCGATTCTGGAGTTGGTGAAGGAATCGCTGATCGAACTGGTGCAGAATGAGCCCTTCGCCCCGATCCACGTCCGCGCCCGGACAGAGTGACCTGACGACCGATGAATCTGAATGAACCTCGCGAACTTGCCTCATTGATCGAGGCCTTTCTGCTTGCCTCGGGCAAGCCGCAATCGCTTGAACGCCTGTATGAGTTGTTCGAAGAGGCTGAGCGCCCGGCACCTGCGATCTTCAAGAAAGCCCTCGAGGTGCTTGCCAAGTCGTGCAATGGTCGGGCCTTCGAGCTCAAGGAGGTCGCCAGCGGCTATCGCCTGCAGATCCGCGAAAGCTATGCCCCCTGGGTGGGCCGGTTGTGGGAGGAGCGTCCGCAGCGCTACTCGCGTGCACTGCTCGAAACCCTGGCGCTGATTGCCTACCGTCAGCCGATCACGCGTGGCGAAATCGAGGATGTGCGCGGTGTGGCTGTCAACAGCAATATCATCAAGACGCTGATCGAGCGCGAGTGGATCCGTATCGTCGGCTACCGTGAGGTGCCCGGCCGCCCGGCGATGTTCGCCACCACCCGGGCGTTTCTCGACCATTTCAATCTCAAAAGTCTCGACGCGTTGCCAGCGCTGGCCGAATTGCGTGAACTGGAGCCTGAGCCGGAACCTGCGTTCGACCCGGACGATGCGCCCGTCCCGGCGTACCTGCAGGCCCTGGCCGATGCCAGTCTGGCGGAGGAAGAGGCGCCAGACGAGGCGAAGGCACAAACCAGCTTCCGCTCGCTGCTGGTGGAACTCGATGCCATGGAAGAGGGATTGAAGATCGATTTCGATGATTTGCGCGATGAAGCGCATGAGGATTCGGCGCAAGAAGACGGCAAGCTGTAATCCTGATTGCCTTTTAATGCCGCCTGCACCGCTAGTGAGGTGAGCGCCTCACCTGTGGGAGCGGGTTTACCGGAGTGCCGGACCACCGCGAAAGGGCCGGCACCGGCAACGGATAACCGTCAGGCAGAAAATCCTCTTGGGGTGCATAAAACCCTCTACCCTCCAGATGCGTTAATTGCTCAAACCGCGTATAGTGCGCGCCCGCTTTCACTACTACACCGGGAGGTGCCCAGATGAGTGACAAAGACCTGCAAGACCAACAACCCACCCCTCCGTCCGGCGAAAAACTGCAAAAGGTACTGGCGCGCATCGGCGTCGGTTCGCGTCGTGACGTCGAGGCCTGGATCAGCCAGGGCCGTATCAAGGTCAACGGCGTCGAGGCGACCTTGGGCCTGCGCGTCGACCTGCACGACGCCATTACCGTCGACGGCAAGCTGATCAAGCGCGTCGAGGCCGCCGAAGCGACCCGCCGGGTGATCATGTACAACAAGCCCGACGGCGAAATCTGCACCCGTGACGACCCTGAAGGCCGTCCGACCGTGTTCGATCGCCTGCCGCGCCCGAAAGAGGGGCGCTGGATCAACATCGGCCGCCTCGACATCAACACCACCGGCCTGCTGCTGTTCACCACCGACGGCGAGTTGGCCAACCGCCTGATGCACCCGTCCTACGAGATGGACCGCGAGTACGCGGTGCGTGTGCGGGGTGAGGTCGACGACGATATGCTCGAGCGCCTCAAGGCTGGTGTGATGCTCGAAGATGGTCCTGCCAAGTTCACCGATATCCAGAAAGCGCCGGGCGGCGAAGGCTTCAACCACTGGTTCCATTGTGTGGTTATGGAAGGTCGCAACCGCGAAGTTCGTCGCCTGTGGGAATCCCAGGGCGTGGTGGTGAGCCGTCTGAAGCGTGTGCGTTTTGGTCCGGTGTTCCTCAATTCCGACCTGCCCATGGGGCGCTGGCGCGAAATGAGCCAGAACGAAATCGACATCCTCTCCGCCGAGGTCGGTTTGCAGCCGGTAGCGCTGCCAGAGATGAACCTCAAGGCCAAGGACCGTCTGGAGCGCATGCAGCGCAAATCGACCCGTCCATTGGGCCGTAGCGAGCGCGTGCGTACCCTGCGTCCGGCCCAGGAGGGCGGCGCCGAACGTCCGGCCCGCGCACCACGCGAAGAGGCCGTACCACGCAAAGGTAGCCGTGGCAGTACGGTGGCTGAGCGTCCGAGCGAGATGCGCAAGCGTCCAGCGCGTGCGGAGGGCGACAAGCCGACTGGCCGTGGTCGCGGCAAGCCGCGCGGCTGATTCAGCCCGGTAGCGAAACAGCCAGCCTTCGGGCTGGCTTTTTTGTGGGTGCTGCAAATGCCCAAGCCACTGAATAGAAAACAGATTTTGCGCAGCTGGAAAATTTTCAGACCATCTCGTAAAGAAATTTGTACGCTGGTTGCCAGGATTCGCTTCAAAATCCGATTTTTCCGGCACCTGTAAAAGAAACTTTCCAATCGTCGGCTGCCCTAGGCGCTCGCCCCTGGTCCAGGCCCCTTCCCAAATCCCCGCCCAACCGCTGAGATAGCGCCATTGCCACGTGCACAGCCGGGCCGCAGAGCCGGGCGAACAGAACAACAAATGGAGGCGCTATGTACGCCGATCACCTCGCCTTTTCGGGCCTTCACCCCAGGAACGCTGCGCTTTTTCTCAAGGAAACGGTGCAACGCGTTGACGCCTGCGCGTTTGCAGGGGTATACAGTGCGCCGCGTTTTACCTGTGACCCCTTTGCGTACCGCGCACTCTTGCTGACACCCGGCTGATCGGACTGGGCTCCTTGCCCTTGCGTCGATTGCCCGTCCAAGAAATCAAGGTAACCACCTTGCCCATTCCGCTGCGCCACGAGCGCGGTGGGTCCGATTCCGTCACAGATAAAAACAAGCAGGTGACTTCGTTCATGAGTGGACACAACCCTCAGACCGGCGAGCTCAAGCGTGGCTTGAAGAACCGCCATATCCAACTGATCGCCCTTGGTGGCGCCATCGGTACCGGATTGTTCCTCGGCTCGGCCGGGGTGATGAAATCCGCTGGCCCATCGATGATCCTCGGCTATGCCATCTGTGGTTTCATTGCCTTCATGATCATGCGCCAGCTGGGCGAGATGATCGTAGAGGAGCCTGTGGCCGGTTCCTTCAGCCACTTCGCGCACAAGTACTGGGGCGGTTTCGCAGGCTTCCTGTCGGGCTGGAACTGCTGGGTGCTGTACATCCTGGTCGGTATGTCGGAGCTGTCGGCAGTAGGCAAGTACGTGCATTACTGGTGGCCGGAGATCCCGACCTGGGTCACTGCTGCGGGCTTCTTCCTGCTGATCAATGCCATCAACCTGATGAACGTGAAGATCTTCGGTGAAGCCGAGTTCTGGTTCGCCATCATCAAGGTCGTGGCGATCGTGGCCATGATCGGCCTGGGCGCCTGGCTGCTGACTAGCGGCAATGGCGGCCCTGACGCTTCGCTGAGCAACCTGTGGTCCCACGGCGGCTTCTTCCCGCACGGGGTCAGTGGGTTGGTGATGGCCCTGGCGTTCATCATGTTCTCCTTCGGTGGCCTCGAAATGCTCGGTTTCACCGCCGCCGAGGCCGACAAGCCGAAGACTGTGATCCCGAAGGCGATCAACCAGGTCATCTACCGCATCCTGATCTTCTACGTAGGTGCCCTGGTGGTGCTGCTGTCGCTGACCCCGTGGGACAACCTGGTGGCGAGCATCGATGCCTCTGGTGGCAGCTACGGTTCCAGCCCGTTCGTCCAGGTGTTCTCGTTGCTCGGTAGCGACGTTGCCGCCAACTTGCTCAATTTCGTGGTCCTGACCGCCGCATTGTCGGTGTACAACAGCGGCACCTATTGCAACGCGCGCATGCTGCTGGGCATGGCCGAGCAGGGTGACGCTCCCGCGGCCCTGGCCAAGGTCGACAAGCGTGGCGTACCCGTACGCGCGATCCTGGTGTCGGCGGCGGTGACCCTGATCGCTGTGCTGCTCAACTACTGGATGCCGCAGAACGCCCTGGAGCTATTGATGTCGCTGGTGGTCGCGACCTTGGTGATCAACTGGGCGATGATCAGCTACTCGCACCTAAAATTCCGTCAGCACCTCGACCGTACCAGCCAGAAGCCGCTGTTCAAGGCGCTGCTGTACCCCTACGGCAACTACCTGGTGCTGGCGTTCGTGGTGCTGATCCTGGGTATCATGCTGCTGATTCCAGGGATCCAGATTTCGGTCTATGCGATTCCGGTGTGGCTGGTGGTGATGTACGTGGCTCACTTGCTCAAGGGCAAGCGTGGGGCGCAGACACGCGAAGGTAGTGTGGCCAGGTAAGCGACGCGGCTTCGCAAAAGCCCGATGTCAGGTAACTGGCATCGGGCTTTTTGTTGTCTGTGCTGGCCTTTTCGCGGGTAAACCCGTTCCCACAGGTTTGGCGCACATCCTGTGGGGCGGCAGCGCAAAGCATGCAAGGATCAAATTTGCTCCAGCAACCACCCACGAAACGCTCGCAACGATGGCAGCGCCTCGTTGCGGGGTGGGTAGATTAGGTAATAGCTGCGCTGGCTGGCGATCGGTGCGCCAGCGCTGACCAGCTCGCCACTGGCCAGCTCTTCCTCCACCAGGATGCGCGGCACAAGGCCGATGCCAATTCCGGCGCGAACTGCCTGGATCAGGTGCGAGGTCAGCTCGAAGCTAGGCCCCAGGCGCATAGCGCGGTGCGGCAGGGCGTGGTGGGAGAACCATTCTCCCCAGGCGTGCGGGTTGTTGGCCACGTTCAGCAACACCTGGCCGCTGATCCGCGTCGGGTCCCATTGGCCGTCGGCAGCACCCTGTGGCGGCAGGATCACTACCAGTTCCTCGGCGTGCAGGCGGTGACAAATGAGTCCGGGCAGGTCGTGGCTGGCCACGCCGATGGCGGCGTCGATCTCGCTGGTATCAAAATTGATCGCTTCGATACGTGAATGAATATGCACCAGCATGCCGGGGTGTGCGCCGTAGAACGCGTGCAGGCGCGGCAGCAGCCACTTGGAGCCGAAGGTCGGCAGGGTGGCCAGGCGCAGGGTGCCGACCCCGGACTGGTAGGCCAGTGCCTGCAACGTGGCGCTGCGGATACGCCCCAGGGCCTCGCTGAGTTCGCGTTGGTACAGGCGGCCGACGTCGGTCAGTTGCACCTGGCGGCCTTCGCGGCGGAACAGGGTCAGCCCCAGCTGCTGCTCCAGTGCCTGTACCTGGCGGCTCACCGCGCTCTGGGTCAGCGAAAGCTCTGCGGCGGCGCGGGTGTAGCTTTCATGCCGGGCGGCCGCTTCGAAGGCCAGCAACAGCGACATCGATGGGGTCAGGTGGCGGTAATTCATTCATAAAACTCATCGATAGCGGCAGGAATATCCGTTTGCCCCTGGCGCGAAACTACAGGAACATTGGTGCATACGTCATCCGCTGCGAATCCATTCATGCGCGAATGACAACTAAACGCATCTGTGCAAGCGAGCGAGCCCGCTTTCACAGCCCAGGCCTGACGCCTGAAACCGTGAACCAGCCCATACCAAGAGGCCATCCCCTGATGATCGCCCAGTTGCCGACCCGTGCGCCTGCCGCCAACTATCCTGAATTCCTCGAAGCGCTTAAGAACAGCGGCTTCCGCGGCCAGATCAGCGCCGACTACGGCACCCGCACGGTACTGGCCACCGACAACTCGATCTACCAGCGCCTGCCCCAGGCTGCGGTGTTCCCGCTGGACGCCGACGACGTGGCGAGGGTCGCCACGCTGATGGCCGACCCGCGTTTTCGCGACATCAAGCTGACCCCGCGCGGTGGCGGCACTGGCACCAATGGCCAGTCGCTGACTGATGGCATCGTCGTCGACCTGTCGCGGCACATGAATCGCATCCTCGAGATCAACGTCGAGGAGCGCTGGGTTCGGGTGCAGGCTGGTGTGGTCAAGGATCAGCTCAACGCCGCGCTCAAGCCGCATGGCCTGTTTTTCGCGCCTGAACTGTCCACCTCCAACCGCGCCACCGTCGGCGGCATGATCAACACCGACGCCAGCGGCCAGGGCAGCTGCACCTACGGCAAGACCCGCGACCATGTCCTTGAGCTGAACAGCGTCCTGCTGGGGGGCGAGCGCCTGCACAGCCTGCCGATCGACGACGCCACGCTGGAGCAGGCCTGTGCCGCCCCTGGTCGGGTCGGCGAAGTGTACCGCATGGCCCGCGAGATCCAGCAAACCCAGGCCGAGCTGATCGAAAGCACCTTTCCCAAGCTCAACCGCTGCCTGACCGGTTACGACCTGGCGCACCTGCGCGATGAGCAGGGCCGGTTCAACCTCAATAGCGTGCTGTGCGGCGCCGAGGGCTCGCTGGGCTACGTGGTCGAAGCCAAGCTCAATGTGCTGCCGATCCCAAAATACGCAGTGCTGGTCAACGTGCGCTACACCAGCTTCATGGACGCCCTGCGCGATGCCAATGCGCTCATGGCGCACAAGCCGCTGTCGATCGAGACCGTCGATTCCAAGGTGCTGATGCTGGCGATGAAAGACATCGTTTGGCACAGCGTCGCCGAGTACTTCCCGGCCGACCCCGAGCGGCCGACCTTGGGCATCAATCTGGTGGAGTTCTGCGGCGATGAGCCGGCCGAGGTCAACGCCCGGGTGCAGGCCTTCGTCGAACACTTGCAGGCCGATACCAGCGTCGAGCGCCTGGGTCATACCCTGGCCGAGGGGGCCGAGGCCGTGACCCGGGTGTACGTGATGCGCAAGCGTTCGGTGGGGCTGCTGGGTAACGTCGAGGGCGAAGTACGCCCGCAGCCGTTCGTCGAAGACACTGCCGTGCCGCCGGAACAGTTGGCTGACTACATCGCTGACTTCCGCGCGTTGCTCGATGGCTATGGGCTGGCCTATGGCATGTTCGGCCATGTCGATGCCGGGGTGTTGCACGTACGTCCCGCGCTGGACATGAAGGATCCGGCCCAGGCCGCGCTGGTCAAGCCAATCTCCGATGCGGTGGCGGCACTGACCAAACGTTATGGCGGCCTGCTGTGGGGCGAGCACGGCAAGGGCCTGCGCTCGGAATACGTGCCGGAGTACTTCGGCGAACTGTACCCGGCCTTGCAGCGTCTGAAGGGTGCGTTCGACCCGCACAACCAGCTCAACCCTGGCAAAATCTGCACTCCGCCGGACAGCGCTGAAGGCTTGACCCCGGTCGATGGCGTGACCCTGCGTGGCGACCTCGATCGGACTATCGACGAGCGTGTCTGGCAGGACTTCGGCAGCGCCGTGCACTGCAACGGCAACGGCGCCTGCTACAACTACGACCCCAACGACGCTATGTGCCCGTCGTGGAAGGCCACCCGTGAGCGTCAGCACTCGCCCAAAGGGCGCGCCTCGCTGATTCGCGAATGGCTGCGCTTGCAGGGCGAGGCCAATATCGATGTGTTGGCCGCCGCCCAGCGCAAGGCATCGTGGTTCAAGGGCCTGCCAGCGCGGCTGCGCAACAGCCGGGCCAAACATCAGGGCCAGGCCGATTTCTCCCATGAGGTGTACGACGCCATGGCGGGCTGCCTGGCGTGCAAGTCGTGCGCGGGGCAATGCCCGATCAAGGTCAATGTGCCGGACTTCCGCTCGCGCTTCCTCGAGTTGTACCACGGCCGCTACCAGCGCCCGCTGCGTGACTACCTGATCGGCTCGCTGGAATTCACCATTCCGTACCTGGCCCACGCGCCTGGGCTGTACAACGCGGTGATGGGGTCGAAGTGGGTCAGTCGCTTGCTGGCGGACAAGATCGGCATGCTCGACAGCCCGCTGATCAGCCGCTTCAACTTCCAGTCCACCCTGACCCGCTGCCGGGTTCAGGTGGCCAGCGTGCCGGCCCTGCGCGAACTGACGCCTGCCCAGCGCGAGCGCAGTATCGTGCTGGTGCAGGACGCTTTCACCCGCTACTTCGAGACGCCGCTGCTGGCGGCGTTCATTGAGCTGGCCCATCGCCTGGGCCACAAGGTATTCCTGGCGCCCTACAGCGCCAACGGCAAGCCGCTGCATGTGCAGGGCTTCCTTGGCGCGTTCGCCAAGGCGGCGATCCGCAATGCCACCCAGCTCAAGGCGTTGGCGGACTGTGGTGTGCCTCTGGTGGGCTTGGACCCGGCCATGACCCTGGTGTATCGCCAGGAGTACCAGAAGGTCGATGGCGTGGACTGCCCGCCCGTGCTGCTGCCTCAGGAGTGGCTGATGGATGTGCTGCCTGAGCAGGCTGCGCCTGGCGCGGGCAGCTTCCGTCTGATGGCCCACTGCACCGAGAAAACCAACGTGCCGGCCAGCACCAAGCAGTGGGAGCAGGTGTTCGCGCGCATAGGGCTCAAGCTGGCCACCGAGGCCACTGGTTGCTGCGGCATGTCCGGCACCTATGGGCACGAGGCGCGTAACCAGCAGACCTCGAAGACCATTTTCGAGCAGTCCTGGGCGACCAAGCTGGACAAGGACGGTGAGGCGTTGGCGACCGGCTATTCGTGCCGCAGCCAGGTCAAGCGCATGACCGAGAAACAGTTGCGCCATCCGCTGGAGGTGGTGCTGCAGTACGCGCAGCGCTGAGTGGTCTCAAGCCTGCACCGGCCTCTTCGCGGGTAAACTGGGGCGCCGAACCACCGCTCCCACAGGATTGCGCGAAACCTGAATCCAGCGCTGTACCTGTAGGAGATCACCCAGCCCTTTGGGCTGCGCTGTCGCGCAGAGAACTGATTTCGCAAGCGCTCCGCGTACCCTGTGGGAGCGGGCTTGCCGGAGTGCCGGACCACCGCGAAGCAGGCGACTCGGTGTATGGCACCGGCTTTGCCGGTGTTCGCGGGCAAGCCCGCTCCCACAGATTCCTTCTAAATCAACAAGTTATATGTAGTTCTATGAGAGCGGCCTTGTGCCGCGAACACCGGTGTAGCCGGTGCCACCTACCGCGCCGCCTGCTTCGCGGTGGTCCGGCACTCCGGCAAGCCCGCTCACACAGGATTGCGCAGGGTCTCAAGCTTGCGCTGTACCTGTGAGAGCGGCGGTTCGGCGCCCCGGTTTACCCGCGAAGAGGCTGGCGCAGATTCGAGCAGATCAGCTGTTCTGGCGCAGTCGCCGTGCCTGCCGGTACAGATACAAACTCAACACCAATCCACACGCCGCCGCCGCTGCGGCAAACAAAAACATCGAAGCGAACCCGAACCCCGCTGCCACCGCGCCCACCAGTGGGCCGGTGATCCCCAACGACAGGTCGATGAACAGCGAGTACGCGCCCACCGCCGCGCCCCGGTTGGCCGCCGACACTTGATTGACCGCCTCGACCCCCAGTGCGGGGAACACCAGCGAGAAGCCGAACCCGCTCAATGCCGCACCGGCCAAGGCCAGGTGCGGGTTGGGCGCCAACCACAGCATCAGCAGCCCCAGCGTCTCCACCGACAGGCAGGCGATGGCCACGCGAAAGCCGCCAATACGGTTGATCAGGTTGCCGAACATCAGCCGCGCGCAAATGAAGCTAGCGCCGAACAGGCTCAGGGTCAGAGCTGCGTTCGGCCAGTTGCGACTGGTGTAGTACAGGGTGATGAATGTGGCGATTGTACCGAAGCCGATCGAGCCCAGGGCCAGCCCCGACCCATGTGGGAAGACTTTGCCCAATACCCGCAGGAACGGCAGGCGCACGCCAGCCACCACCGGGGCGGCGCGCTTGGGCCAGGCCAGCAACACCCCCAGCACGCCGAGCAGGATGATGCTCACGCCCATGCTCCACATCCCGAGGTTCTTGACCATCAGTACGCCCAGCGGCGCGCCGATGGCCAGTGCGCCGTAGCTGGCAATGCCGTTCCAAGAGATGACCTTGGCGGTATTGTTCGCGCCAACCCGGCCAATGCCCCAGCCGATCGAGCCCGAGCCCACCAAGCTTTCAGCGCTGCCTAGCACCAGGCGACCGATCAGCAGGCACGCAAGGCTCAGCCAAGGCCAGGCCGTGAGGAAGTTGCAGGCCAGCATGAATACGCCGCTCAGGCCGCAGCCGGCCAAACCCCACATGACCGCCTTTTTGCTGCCGAGGTTGTCGATGATGCGGCTGGCGGTCGGGCGGCTGAGCAGGGTGGCGAGGTACTGCACACTGATCACCAGGCCCGCGATTACGGCGCTGAAGCCCAGTTGGTTGTGTACATAGCCTGGCAGGACGGCGAGGGGAATGCCGATGTTCAGGTAGCCGATGAAGGTGAACAGAACGATGGAGACGACTTGCAGGGTGACCGCAAGGGGGCGCGGTGAATCGGGCATGGGGCCTTCGGTGGGCAGAGGGTCTGGACGGTGTGAAAACGCGATGACGGGGAGGTTCCCACAAGCCAGCCGTTTTCACACTGTCGATGGGCGCGGTTAGTCCTGGTCGGCGCTGGATTGATCGTCGTTGCCAGGTTCGACGGCAGGCGTCGGTTCGGCGTGGGCAGCAACGGATTGCTCTTCGGGGTTCAGGCTTGGGAAGGGAAGATTCGGGATTTCATGCATCTCGTCGTTCCTCGCAAGTGTGAGTGAGAAGGCTGCGCTTGGCGCGTGAGGGCTTCGAAAAGCTGGGGCAGGATACCGCAGTGCGGATGACAGTTTGAAAATTTTCCGGCACGTCTGTCGGTTTTGCGTGCGGATATCGGACGGGGAGGAGGTCGTGAGTGTATTGATAGTCTGGGCGCAAGCAAGGCACTTGCGGGTACCGCGAGCACCGGCGAAGCCGGTGCCATCCACGTGGTACGTACCTATTTGCGGCCTTCTGCGCCTTTCGCCACCTCATCGGTGCGTGCGCACATGATGAAGTCGTTGCGGTGCAGGCCCTTGATCGAGTGGCTCCACCAGGTAACGGTGACCTTGCCCCATTCGGTCAGCAAGCCTGGATGATGGCCTTCGGCCTCGGCGATGTCGCCGACGGCGTTGGTGAAGGCCAGGGCGTGCTTGAAGTTCTTGAACAGGAACACACGCTCAAGCTCCATGTGGCCGTCGCGTACTTCGATGCTCCAGTCCGGGATCTCGCGGATCAGCTCCGCCAGCTCTTCATCGGTAACCTTCGGCGCGTCGGCGCGGCAGGCTTCGCAGTGGGCTTGGTTCAAGGCATTCATGGTGATTTTCCGGTTTGAATTGTTATCGACAAGGGCGGCTCACGCCGCCGCCTTCGGGGGAAACTTCGGGGCATGTAGCCCCAACTGCATGGCCTGTTGGACCATGCCTGCGATGTCCTCGTGAGCCAGGTCGAACAGGCGCTTGAGGTTGGGTAGCACGAAGTACACAGGCTGCAGGATATCGATACGGTATGGCGTGCGCATGGCCTCGATGGGGTCGAAGGCCTGGTACTCAGGCTCGCCGGACAGGCTGTAGACCGTCTCCTTGGGCGAGGAAAGGATGCCGCCGCCATAGATCTTGCGGCCCTGGGCGGTGTCCATCAGGCCAAATTCGATGGTCATCCAGTACAAGCGTGCCAGGAACACGCGCTGTTCCTTGCTCGCGGCCAGGCCAAGCTTGCCGTAGGTGTGGGTGAATTCGGCGAAGAATGGGTTGGTCAGCAGCGGGCAGTGGCCGAAGATCTCGTGGAAGATGTCGGGCTCTTGCAGGTAGTCCAGCTCCTGCGGTGTGCGGATGAAGGTGGCCACCGGGAAGCGCTTGCTGGCCAGCAGCTCGAAGAACGTCTGGAACGGGATCAGCGCCGGCACCCGGGCGACCTGCCACCCGGTCGTGGCGCCCAGCACTTTGTTGATCTCGCCCAACTGCGGGATGCGCTCATGTGGCAGCTTGAGCTGCTCGATGCCGTCGAGATATTCCTGGCACGCCCGGCCTTCGATGACCTTCATCTGACGGGTGATCAGGGTGTTCCATACCCCATGCTCTTGCTCGGGGTAGTCGATAAAGCCGTGCGCATCGGGCTCGCGTGCCACGTAGTGCGTCTGTTTCATGTGGCTCTCCAGGTGAGGGCTTCTTGTTATGAGTGGAACATGCCCTAGAAATATCCCGGCCAGAGCAGCTTTGCAGGGGGGAGAGGCTGAGGTACACGGCGGCGCGATCGCTGTTTTTGTAACGTTTATTTTACAAAGATCGCGATGTCGCGGAAAATCGGGTGCCTGAGGCTGGCTGTCGTGGGGTTTTTGTCAGCTTATCTTTACGACTTTTCTGCGTGACGAAGCGAAACTTCCCGCGCTCCTGGGGTTTTCCATGCGTATCAAAGTGCATTGCCAGAACCGCATCGGCATTCTGCGCGACATCCTCAACCTGTTGGTCGAGTACGGTATCAACGTGCTGCGTGGCGAAGTCGGCGGCGACCATGGCAATGCCATCTACCTGCATTGCCCGAACTTGATCAACTTGCAGTTCCAGGCGCTGCGGCCGAAGTTCGAGTCCATCGCCGGGGTGTTCGGGGTCAAGCGGGTCGGGCTGATGCCCAGTGAGCGGCGGCACATGGAACTCAACGCGTTGTTGGGGGCGCTGGATTTCCCGGTGCTGTCGGTCGATATGGGGGGCAGTATCGTCGCCGCCAACCGGACGGCTGCGCAGTTGCTCGGGGTGCGCGTGGATGAGGTGCCGGGGTTGCCGCTGTCACGCTATGTCGAGGATTTTGACCTGCCAGAGTTGGTGCGGGCTAACCAGTCGCGCATCAATGGGCTGCGCATCAAGGTCAAGGGCGATGTGTTCCTGGCCGACATTGCTCCGCTGCAATCGGAGCACGATGACAGCGAGGCATTGGCAGGCGCGGTACTGACCCTGCACCGCGCCGACCGTATTGGCGAGCGCATCTATAACGTACGCAAGCAGGAACTGCGGGGCTTTGACAGTATCTTTCAAAGCTCGCGGGTCATGGCCGCGGTGGTGCGCGAGGCGCGGCGCATGGCGCCGCTGGACGCGCCGCTGTTGATCGAGGGCGAAACGGGTACTGGCAAGGAACTGCTGGCGCGTGCCTGTCACCTGGCCAGCCCGCGTGGCCAGGCGCCGTTGATGGCCCTCAATTGCGCGGGCTTGCCCGAGTCGATGGCCGAAACCGAGCTGTTCGGCTACGGCCCAGGTGCCTTCGAGGGGGCACGGGCCGAGGGCAAGCTCGGGTTGCTGGAGCTGACTGCCGGGGGCACTTTGTTCCTCGATGGGGTTGGCGAGATGAGCCCTCGCTTGCAGGTGAAATTGCTGCGTTTTCTCCAGGATGGATGCTTCAGGCGGGTCGGCAGCGACGAGGAGGTGTACCTGGATGTGCGGGTGATTTGCGCGACCCAGGTCGACCTGTCCGAATTGTGCGCGCGCGGCGAGTTCCGCCAGGACCTGTATCACCGTTTAAACGTGCTGTCGTTGCACATTCCGCCGTTGCGTGAGTGCATGGATGGGCTGGATGGGCTGGTACAGCACTTCCTCGACCAAGCCAGTCGGCAGATCGGTTGTGCAATGCCGCGCTTGTTACCCACGGCGATGGACAAGTTGGCGCACTATCATTGGCCAGGCAATGTACGGCAATTGGAAAATGTATTATTCCAGGCCGTTTCATTATGCGAAGGCGGCGTGGTGAAGGCGGAGCATATTCGTCTGCCAGATTATGGTGCACGTCAGCCGTTGGGTGAATTTTCCCTGGAGGGCGATCTTGCGCAGATTGTCGGGCGCTTTGAAAAAGCGGTGTTGGAACGTTTGCTGAATGACTTTCCAAGTAGTCGGGCGCTGGGCAAAAGATTAGGTGTTTCACACACGACGATTGCCAATAAATTACGTGATTATGCCGTGGGCAAGTCGGCGCAGTGAAATAGAAAGTTCGCGTGTCGAGCGGATCTCAAGGGCCGGCCTGCGGCCACATGATTGTCGTGGTGCAGGCCGGTCTGGCGATGGGGTTGGGCGAATCAACCGTTGGAGCAACCGTTGCCCATGACGCGGTATTCGAGAATGTGCTTCTGGCCCTTGGAGTCCTCGTAGGTCATGCGCGCGGGCACCACTTCGCAGACATTCGGAACTTCGCTCATGGAAATGACGCGGGCGATATCCAAGTGCTGCGCGTAACTGTACTGTTCGACCGGAATCTGCTCGGCATCTTTTGCCTCGCCGGCCATTGCCGCGCCGCAAAGACTGCCAAGTACCAATACCAGTAAAGCTTTCATTTTCAATTTACCTGTCTAAGGTCGTAAGGGGGCACGCGGCGCTTGTGGCGCCGCGAGTACAACGAGTTTCAATGTTCTGAATGAACTGCCGATTAACTTGCCTGCGTGGGGGTGTTAGCGGAAGTTAATCGCGTTGCCGTTGCTGGCGAGATGAATTTTAGGGGCGCTGGCGCGCCTGAAACAGAGCGGGTTTTGATAAAGACTGTTGGCGGAATCTGTAACAATCACCGCTCGACAGTAAAGCGGTCTTTGTGGAAGTGGCTGTATGCCATGATCTAGAGCGGTCGTTCCATTTTCCCGGGGGTGCAGTCGGTCGTGTTACTACCAACGTCGAATGGCCTATGACGCTCTGGTACAGTTACAAACGGTCCCATACAAAAACAACTATTACACCGAGGTAACACAGATGAGTGCGGCTCCACTGTATCCCGTTCGTCCCGAGGTTGCGGCCAGTACCCTGACCGACGAGGCCACCTACAAGGCCATGTACCAGCAATCGGTGATCAACCCGGACGGATTCTGGCGCGAGCAAGCCCAGCGTCTGGACTGGATCAAGCCTTTCACCAAGGTCAAGCAGACCTCGTTCGACGACCATCATGTCGATATCAAGTGGTTCGCCGATGGCACTCTGAACGTTTCCTCAAACTGCCTGGATCGTCACCTCGAAACGCGCGGCGACCAGTTGGCGATCATCTGGGAAGGCGATGACCCTTCCGAGCACCGCAACATCACCTACCGCGAACTTCACGAGCAGGTCTGCAAGTTCGCCAACGCCTTGCGTGGCCAGGACGTGCACCGTGGCGATGTGGTGACCATCTACATGCCAATGATCCCTGAGGCCGTCGTCGCCATGCTGGCGTGCGCCCGTATTGGCGCGATCCACTCGGTCGTGTTCGGTGGTTTTTCTCCCGAGGCCCTGGCTGGGCGCATCATCGACTGCAAATCCAAGGTGGTGATCACCGCCGACGAAGGGGTGCGCGGTGGCCGCCGCACGCCGCTCAAGGCCAATGTCGACCTGGCCCTGACCAACCCTGAAACCAATAGCGTGCAGAAGATCATCGTGTGCAAGCGCACCGGTGGCGACATCGCCTGGCACCAGCATCGCGACATCTGGTACGAAGACCTGATGAAGGTCGCCTCCAGCCACTGCGCGCCGAAGGAAATGGGGGCCGAAGAAGCGCTGTTTATCCTTTACACTTCCGGTTCCACCGGCAAGCCCAAGGGGGTGTTGCACACCACTGGCGGTTATCTGGTGTATGCCGCACTGACCCATGAGCGGGTCTTCGACTATCGCCCGGGCGAGGTGTACTGGTGCACCGCGGATGTGGGTTGGGTCACCGGCCACAGCTATATCGTGTATGGCCCGCTGGCCAATGGTGCGACCACCTTGCTGTTCGAAGGCGTGCCTAACTACCCGGACATCACTCGTGTGTCGAAGATCATCGACAAACACAAGGTCAACATCCTCTACACCGCCCCTACCGCCATTCGCGCCATGATGGCCGAAGGCCAGGCTGCGGTGGCCGGTGCCGACGGTTCCAGCCTGCGTCTGCTGGGTTCGGTAGGTGAGCCGATCAACCCGGAAGCCTGGAACTGGTACAACAAGGCCGTGGGCAAGGAGCGTTGCCCGATCGTCGATACCTGGTGGCAGACTGAAACCGGCGGCATCCTGATCAGCCCGCTGCCGGGTGCCACGGCGCTCAAGCCTGGCTCAGCCACGCGTCCGTTCTTCGGCGTGGTGCCGGCACTGGTGGACAACCTGGGTAACCTGATCGATGGCGCCGCGGAAGGCAACTTGGTGATCCTCGACTCCTGGCCGGGCCAGTCGCGTTCGCTGTACGGCGACCACGACCGCTTCGTCGATACCTACTTCAAGACCTTCCGCGGCATGTACTTCACCGGTGACGGTGCGCGTCGCGACGAAGACGGCTACTACTGGATCACAGGCCGGGTGGACGATGTGCTCAACGTCTCGGGCCACCGTATGGGGACCGCCGAGATCGAAAGCGCCATGGTCGCCCACTCGAAAGTCGCCGAGGCGGCGGTGGTGGGCGTGCCGCACGACATCAAGGGGCAGGGTATCTATGTGTACGTCACCCTCAATGCAGGCGAAGAGCCGAGTGAGCAGCTGCGCCTGGAACTGAAGAACTGGGTGCGCAAGGAAATCGGCCCGATTGCCTCGCCGGACGTGATCCAGTGGGCCCCGGGATTGCCGAAGACGCGTTCGGGCAAGATCATGCGACGTATCCTGCGCAAGATCGCCACCGGCGAATACGACGCACTGGGTGATATCTCCACGTTGGCTGATCCGGGTGTGGTGCAGCACCTGATCGACACCCACAAGGCCATGAGCCTGGCGTCGGCCTGATCGAGGCAAGCCGTGTCGGTGGCGTGCGAGCGGCGTTAGGGCCAGATCTGCCCTGACAGACATCGCACCGGCTATGTGAAGCCGCCTAATGAAAACCCCGCCGGGCAACCGGCGGGGTTTTTGCTTTACTCAAGGGAGGAGGGAACTGTTACTCCGACATTCATCGGTAACTGATGTTGTCGGAGCTTTCGCACAATGCTGGGGCTTGTGGAAACACTCATGCGCCAAACCGGGGCGTTTTCGTCGTCTTTTTACCTGAGGTGACACGCTGGACTTGCCGGAATTCAAGGGTTTGCGAATAATGGGCCCGCTTATTGCTTTGGATAAAGGTTATTTTCCTTTTGCTCTTGCATAATTTGCAAGGGCTGTCAATATCGCCCGCCGCGGTTTCAGGCGCTTCTATAACTAGTTGTCGCTTTGAAGAAATATCGACTAAAGGGCTGTCGTTAGAATGCCACTCACTCGCTCGTGGTCTGCGACCTTGGTCGAAACCTGCGCGGCTCGCGTTGTACCCATTCGCATAGCGGGCAGCCGTTACAACTGCCTCGTATTGCCCCGTACCGATGGAGTTACCTGATGAAGAAGCTCGCACTGTTTGGCGCCCTGGCGCTTTCCATGTTTTCCCTGGTATCGCAGGCCGATGAAAAGCCGTTGAAGATCGGTATCGAGGCTGCTTACCCACCCTTCGCCTTCAAGCAGCCTGATGGCAGTATTGCTGGGTTCGACTACGACATCGGCAACGCCCTGTGCGAAGAGATGAAAGCCAAGTGCACCTGGGTCGAACAGGAGTTCGACGGCCTGATCCCGGCGCTGAAAGTGCGCAAGATCGACGCGATCCTGTCGTCGATGTCGATCACCGAAGACCGCAAGAAATCCGTCGATTTCACCAAGCGCTACTACCTCACCCCAGCGCGCCTGGTCATGAAGGAAGGCGCTGTGGTCAGCGATAGCCTCGATGAGCTCAAGGGCAAGAAGATTGGCGTACAGCGCGGCTCGATCCATGACCGCTTCGCCAAGGAAGTGCTGGCCCCCAAAGGCGCTACTGTCGTGCCGTATGGCACGCAGAACGAAATCTACCTGGATGTCGCTGCCGGTCGCCTGGACGGCACCGTGGCTGATGCGACCCTGCTCGAAGACGGTTTCCTGAAAACCGATGCCGGCAAAGGCTTCGCCTTCGTCGGTCCGGCGTTCACCGACGTGAAATACTTCGGCGACGGTGTGGGTATCGCTGTGCGCAAGGGCGACAAGGCTAACGCCGAGCGTATCAACGCCGCGATCGACGCCATCCGCGCTAACGGCAAATACCAGGCAATCGAGAAGAAGTACTTCAACTTCGATATCTACGGTCCGGAATCCAAGTAAGCCGTCGAGTCTCACCTGTGCAATGGTGCAAACAGCAGGATCGCTGAGGTTTGCACCATTTTTTCATTCCCAAGCCCTGAGGAATTCCAATCATGTTGAAAGGCTATGGGGCAGTCATCCTCGACGGGGCGTGGCTGACGCTGCAGCTCGCCCTGTCGTCGATGGCCCTGGCCATCGTCCTCGGCCTGATCGGCGTGGCGCTGCGCTTGTCGCCGGTGCGTTGGCTGGCCTGGCTGGGGGATCTGTACTCCACGGTGATCCGTGGCATCCCGGACCTGGTACTGATCCTGCTGATCTTCTACGGTGGCCAGGACATCATCAACCGGGTCGCGCCGCTGGTTGGCTATGACGACTACATCGACCTGAACCCGATGGCGGCCGGTATCGGTACGTTGGGCTTCATTTTCGGTGCCTATCTTTCGGAAACCTTCCGTGGCGCCTTCCTGGGGATTCCCAAGGGCCAGGCCGAGGCCGGTGCGGCGTATGGCATGAGCGGGGTGCAGGTATTCTTCCGAATCATGGTGCCGCAGATGATCCGTCTGGCGATTCCAGGTTTCACCAACAACTGGCTGGTACTGACCAAGGCCACGGCACTGATTTCGGTGGTGGGCCTGCAAGATATGATGTTCAAGGCCAAGCAGGCTGCCGACGCCACCCGCGAACCCTTCACCTTCTTCCTGGCGGTGGCTGCGTTGTACCTGGTGCTCACCAGTGTCTCGCTGCTGGCGCTGAAGTACCTCGAGAAGCGCTACTCGGTTGGCGTCAAGGTGGCTGAGCTATGATTTTCGACTACAACGTGATCTGGGAGGCCATGCCGCTGTACGTGGGCGGCCTGCTGACCACCCTCAAATTGCTGGCGCTGTCGCTGTTCTTTGGCCTGCTGGCGGCGATTCCGCTGGGCTTGATGCGAGTGTCGAAACAGCCGCTGGTGAATATGAGCGCCTGGCTCTACACCTACGTGATCCGTGGCACGCCGATGCTGGTGCAATTGTTCCTGATCTACTACGGCCTGGCTCAGTTCGAGGCGGTGCGCGAGAGCGTCCTGTGGCCGTGGCTGTCCAGTGCGACCTTCTGCGCTTGCCTTGCGTTCGCCATCAATACCAGTGCCTACACCGCCGAGATCATCGCCGGCAGCCTCAAGGCCACGCCGCACGGTGAGATCGAGGCGGCCAAGGCGATTGGCATGTCGCGCATGAAGATGTACCGCCGCATCCTGCTGCCCTCGGCGCTGCGCCGTGCGCTGCCGCAGTACAGTAATGAGGTGATCATGATGTTGCAGACCACCAGCCTGGCGTCGATCGTCACCCTGATCGATATCACCGGTGCCGCACGCACGGTCAATGCCCAGTACTACCTGCCTTTCGAGGCCTACATCACGGCAGGCGTGTTCTACCTGTGCCTGACCTTCATCCTCGTACGCCTGTTCAAGATGGCCGAACGCCGCTGGCTCGGCTACCTGGCGCCGCGCAAGCACTGACCGCTCTGTGAGAACCGACAGCATGTACAAACTTCAAATCCAGGACCTGCACAAGCGCTACGGCAGCCACGAGGTCCTCAAGGGCGTCTCCCTCGAGGCCAAGGCGGGCGATGTGATCAGCATCATCGGCTCCAGCGGCTCGGGCAAGTCCACCTTCCTGCGCTGCATCAACCTGCTCGAGCAGCCCCACGGCGGCAAGATCCTGCTCAATAACGAAGAACTCAAACTGGTGGCTGGCAAGGATGGCGCGCTCAGGGCTGCCGACCCGAAGCAGCTGCAGCGCATGCGTTCGCGCCTGTCGATGGTGTTCCAGCACTTCAACCTGTGGTCGCACATGACGGCCCTTGAGAACATCATCGAGGCACCGGTTCACGTGCTGGGCGTGAACAAGAAAGAGGCCCTGGAAAAGGCTGAACACTACCTGGCCAAGGTGGGTGTGGCCCATCGCAAGGACGCTTTCCCGGGGCATATGTCGGGGGGCGAGCAGCAGCGCGTGGCAATCGCCCGCGCCTTGGCCATGGAGCCTGAGGTGATGCTGTTCGATGAACCCACCTCGGCGCTCGACCCGGAGCTGGTAGGCGATGTGCTCAAGGTGATGCAGTCGCTGGCCCAGGAGGGTCGCACCATGGTCGTGGTTACCCATGAGATGGGCTTTGCCCGCGAGGTTTCCAACCAGCTGGTGTTCCTGCACAAAGGGTTGGTGGAGGAGCGTGGCTGCCCGCGCGAAGTGCTGGTCAATCCGCAGTCGGAGCGGCTCAAGCAGTTCCTCTCGGGCAGCCTGAAGTAAAGCTGCACTTTTGCACCAGAATGGGGCATGCTGCGTGGTGCACGTAGCCTGCTTCCTGCGCCACAGGCGCGCACCACCTTCTTTCAGGTTTCGGACCACGCCCTATGACCACCCAGCGAATCGGATTTCTCATCTGGCCCAGCACGCGGCCGCTGACCCTGGCGTTGGCCGAAGAAGTGTTGCTGGTGGCTCAGCGGGTGCATCCGGATGTGGTCTACGAGCAGGTATTCCTGCACGCCGAAGCGGCTCAGGAGGGCGCCTGGCGCTTGCCGGGCGAGGCCTGGAATGGGCGCCTGGAAGGTTGCCATAAGCTCTTTCTGATGGCGGATGAGCCGCCTGCCGCGGTAGGTGCGGCGTTGTCTGCGGCGCTCAAGCAACTGGCCCGGGGTGGCTGCATGATCGGCGGCTTGTCGGCTGGCGTGTATCCACTGGCTGCATTGGGTTTGCTCGATGGCTACCGGGCCGCAGTTCATTGGCGCTGGCAGGACGATTTCGCCGAGCGCTTCCCCAAAGTGATCGCTACCAGTCACCTGTTCGACTGGGATCGTGACCGCCTGACGGCCTGCGGCGGCATGGCACTGACCGACCTGCTGCTGGCGGTGCTGGCCCGCGACCATGGTGCGGAGCTGGCGGGCGCGGTGTCCGAGGAGCTGGTGGTCGAGCGCATTCGTGAAGGGGGCGAGCGGCAACGTATTCCGCTGCAAAACCGTCTAGGTTCTAGCCATCCCAAGCTCACCCAGGCCGTGCTGCTGATGGAGGCCAATATCGAAGAGCCTTTGACCACGGATGAAATCGCCCAGCACGTGTGCGTCTCGCGGCGTCAGCTGGAGCGCATCTTCAAGCAGTACCTGAGCCGCGTGCCGAGTCAGTATTACCTGGAGCTGCGCCTGAACAAGGCGCGGCAGATGCTGATGCAGACCAGCAAGTCGATCATCCAGATCGGCTTGTCGTGCGGATTCTCGTCCGGGCCGCATTTCTCCAGCGCCTACCGCAACTTCTTTGGCGCCACCCCGCGTGAAGACCGCAACCAGCGGCGCAGCAGCAGCCCGTTCGAGCTGAGTTCGGCGCCTGCCGAAAAGGGCTGATTTCTTTATTGCTTGTGCTGGCCCTTTTCGCGGGCAAGCCCGCTCCCACTGGACCTGCACAGCATTTGAAACCTGTGCGGTCCCTGTGGGAGCGGGCTTACCCGCGAAAGGGCCGGGACAGGTAACATCCTTTCTTATGTGAACACCCGTTCACCCAGCCCCTGTCTCCCTTTACACTGCGCGATTGCGACACTGTTTGTCGCATTGCCGAAAGCCTTGTTAAAACAGGGTTTGGCGCTGTAACAAGTTGTCGCCTGGCAGCAAGGACAGGCGCCGATCAGTCCTTACAATCCCCCCATCGCTGGCCACTTCCAGACCAGCGTTCCTCTTCAGGAGACTCAGATGTCCGTTGAGCAAGCCCCGGTGCAACGTGCCGATTTCGACCAGGTGATGGTCCCCAATTATTCTCCGGCGGCCTTCATTCCTGTGCGAGGCGAGGGTTCCCGAGTATGGGACCAGTCGGGTCGCGAGCTGATCGACTTTGCCGGCGGCATCGCCGTCAACGCGCTGGGTCACTGCCATCCGGCGTTGGTCAAGGCCCTGACCGAGCAGGCCAACACCCTCTGGCACGTCTCTAATGTGTTCACCAACGAGCCGGCACTGCGCCTGGCGCACAAGCTGGTGGACGCGACCTTCGCTGACCGGGCGTTCTTCTGCAACTCCGGCGCCGAGTCCAACGAAGCGGCCTTCAAGCTGGCCCGTCGCGTGGCCCACGACCGTTTCGGTGCGGAAAAAAACGAGATCATCGCCACCGTCAACAGCTTCCACGGCCGCACCCTGTTCACCGTGAGCGTGGGTGGCCAGCCGAAGTACTCTGACGGTTTCGGCCCGAAGATCACCGGCATCAGCCACGTGCCATACAACGACCTGGAAGCGCTCAAGGCACAGATTTCCGACAAGACCTGCGCTGTGGTGATTGAGCCGATCCAGGGTGAGAGCGGCGTGGTGCCGGCTGATAAGGCCTACCTGGAAGGCGCGCGCAAGCTGTGTGACGAGCACAATGCCCTACTGATCTTCGATGAAGTGCAGACCGGCGTTGGCCGCACCGGCTCGCTGTATGCCTACCAGCACTACGGCGTGACCCCGGATATCCTGACCAGCGCCAAGAGCCTGGGCGGCGGTTTCCCGATCGGCGCGATGCTGACCACCAGCGAGCTTGCCAAGCACCTGGCCGTCGGCACCCACGGCACCACCTATGGCGGCAACCCGCTGGGCTGCGCGGTGGCGTGTGCGGTGCTGGACGTGATCAACACCCCCGAGACCCTGGCGGGCATCAAGGCCAAGCACGCGCGTTTCAAGACCCGTCTCGAGAAGATCGGCCAGGATACCGGCCTGTTCAGCTTGGTGCGCGGCGTGGGCTTGCTGATCGGCTGCGTGCTGAGCGAGGCCTGGAAGGGCAAGGCCAAGGACGTGCTCAACGCGGCTGAAAAAGAAGGCGTCATGGTGCTGCAGGCAGGCCCTGACGTGGTGCGTTTCGCCCCGAGCCTGGTGATCGAGGATGCCGACATCGACGAAGGCATGGACCGTTTCGAGCGCGCCGTGGCGCAACTGATCAAGGCCTGACCGGCCTTGTTCGCCGGCCCTGTGCAGGGCCGGCGGCACCTGAATTCAAGGCGGGCACCTGCTGGCAGGTGGTGGCGTGTGCCCGCTGTTTTTCCGTGTCGATGTGAGCGGCACGCTTTCCCCAAAGGAGTGACACCATGCTGGTGATGCGCCCCGCGCAAATGGCGGATCTGAACGAAGTGCAGCGCATGGCTGCCGACAGTCCGGTGGGTGTCACCTCGCTACCGGACGATGCCGGCCGCCTGGGCGACAAGATCGCCGCCTCGGAAACCTCCTTCGCCGCCGAAGTGAGCTTCAACGGTGAAGAGAGCTATTTCTTCGTGCTCGAGGACAGCGACACCGGCAGGCTCGTCGGGTGCTCGGCCATCGTCGCCTCGGCCGGCTATTCCGAACCGTTCTACAGCTTTCGCAACGAAACCTTCGTGCATGCCTCGCGCGAGCTGAAAATCCACAACAAGATTCATGTGCTGTCGCTGTGCCATGACCTGACCGGCAACAGCCTGCTGACCAGCTTCTATGTGCTGCCCGAGTTGGTGGACAGCGGCTGGGCCGAGCTGAATTCGCGCGGCCGCCTGCTGTTCATGGCCTCGCACCCTGAGCGTTTCGCCGATGCAGTGGTCACCGAAATCGTCGGCTACAGCGACGAGCAGGGTGAGTCGCCGTTCTGGGATGCCATCGGACGCAATTTCTTCGACTTGAACTACGCCGATGCCGAGCGTCTGTGCGGCTTGAAGAGCCGTACCTTCCTGGCTGAGCTGATGCCGCATTACCCGATCTACGTGCCGCTGTTGCCTGACCAGGCCCAGGAGGCCATGGGGCAGGTGCACCCGCGCGCGCAGATCACCTTCGACATTCTCATGCGCGAAGGCTTCGAGACCGAACACTACATCGACATTTTCGACGGCGGGCCGACCCTGCATGCGCGCGCCTCGGGCATCCGCTCGATCGCCCAGAGCCGTGTAGTACCGGTCAAGCTCGACGATAGCCCGGTCAAGGGCACGCGCCCGTACCTGGTGTGCAATGGTCAGTTGCAGGATTACCGCGCCGTACTGCTGGAGCTGGATTGGGTGCCGGGCAAACCGGTCATCTTGAATGCACAGGCAGCGGATGCACTGGGTGTCGGCGAGGGCGCCAGTGTGCGCCTGGTCGCGGTCTGAAACGCCGGAACAGTGAGTTTTGCGGCAGGCCACGCCCGCTGCACAAGGAGAAAGCATGATCGTTCGTCCCGTACGCAGCAGCGATTTACCCGCGCTGATCGACCTGGCCCGCAGCACTGGAACTACCGGGCTGACTACACTGCCGGCCAATGAAGAGCGACTCGCCCGGCGTGTGGGTTGGGCCGAGAAGAGTTTCAGCGGCCAAGCCGAGCGCGGCGACACGGACTACCTGTTCGTGCTGGAGAACGATGAGGGCCTGGTGGTGGGCATCAGCGCCATCGCGGGTGCCGTGGGTTTACGCGAGCCTTGGTACAACTACCGGGTCGGCCTGACTGTCAGCGCCTCTCAGGAACTGAACATCTACCGTGAAATCCCCACGTTGTTCCTGGCCAATGACCTGACCGGCAACTCGGAACTGTGCTCGCTGTTCCTGCGCAGCGATTACCGCAGCGGGCGTAACGGTCACCTGCTGTCCAAGTCGCGGATGCTGTTCATCGCCGAATTCCCCGACTTGTTCGGTAAGAAAATCATCGCCGAAATGCGCGGCATGTCTGATGAACACGGCCGTTCGCCTTTCTGGGAAAGCCTGGGCCGACACTTCTTCAAGATGGAGTTCAGCCAGGCCGACTACCTCACCGGCGTTGGCAACAAGTCGTTCATCGCCGAGCTGATGCCCAAGTTCCCGTTGTACACCTGTTTCCTGTCGGAGGCTGCGCGCAGCGCGATTGGTCGCGTGCACCCGGACACCGAGCCTGCGCTGGCGATGCTCAAGCGTGAAGGCTTCAACTACCAGGGGTTCGTCGACATCTTCGACGCCGGCCCTGCCATCGAATGCGAGACCGCCAAAATCCGCGCGGTGCGCGAAAGTCAGACCCTGGTGCTGGCCGTCGGTACCCCGGGCGATGACGCGACGCCTTACATCATCCATAACCGCAAGCGCGATGACTGTCGTATCACTGCCGCCCCCGCGCGCCTGGCAGCCGGTACCTTGGTGGTCGATCCCTTGACCGCCAAGCGCCTACGCATGGGGGTCGGCGACAACGTGCGCGCGGTGCCGCTGACAGCCAGTCGGGAGGCCCAGTAAATGACCACGCATTTCATTGCCGGTGCATGGCAGGCCGGGCTCGGCGAGCCGCTGCAATCGCTCAATCCAGTCACCCAGGCCGTGGTTTGGGCTGGGCAGGGTGCCGATGCGAGCCAGGTCGAGGCCGCCGTTGCGGCGGCGCGCCAGGCTTTCCCTGGCTGGGCGCAACTGAGCCTGGATGCGCGCATCGCCGTCCTCGAAGCATTTGCCGCTTCACTCAAGGCCCGCGCCGACGCGTTGGCGCAGTGCATTGGCGAGGAAACCGGCAAGCCGTTGTGGGAGTCGGCGACTGAAGTTACCAGCATGGTCAACAAGGTGGCGATCTCGGTGCAGAGCTACCGGGAGCGTACCGGCGAAAAAAGCGGCCCACTGGCTGACGCCACCGCTGTGTTGCGGCACAAGCCGCACGGTGTGGTGGCCGTGTTCGGCCCATACAACTTCCCTGGACACCTGCCCAACGGCCATATCGTCCCGGCGCTGTTGGCGGGCAACTGTGTGGTGTTCAAACCCAGCGAGCTGACCCCCAAGGTCGCTGAGCTGACGGTGCAATGCTGGATCGAAGCCGGGTTGCCGGCAGGGGTGCTCAATCTGTTGCAGGGCGCCCGAGAGACAGGCGTCGCCTTGGCTGCCAACCCTGGCATCGACGGCTTGTTCTTCACCGGCTCTAGCCGTACCGGTAACCTGCTGCACCAGCAGTTCGCCGGGCGCCCTGACAAGATTCTCGCCCTGGAAATGGGCGGCAACAATCCGCTGGTGGTCGACGAGGTCAAGGACCTGGATGCGGCGGTGTACACCATCATCCAGTCGGCGTTCATTTCTGCCGGGCAGCGCTGCACGTGTGCCCGTCGTCTGCTGGTGCCGCAAGGCGCCTGGGGCGACCGTTTGCTTGCGCGCCTGGTGGAAGTCAGCCGTGGCCTGAGCGTCGGCGCCTTTGATCAGCAACCGGCGCCGTTCATGGGCTCGGTGATTTCGCTGCAGGCTGCACAGGCGCTGCTGACAGCCCAGGCCGAACTGCTCGGCAAGGGCGCTGTGGCCCTTTTGCCAATGACCCAGCCGCAGGTCGGTTCCGCGTTGCTCACCCCTGGTCTGCTGGATGTCACCGGGGTGGCCGGGCGCCCGGACGAAGAGTTGTTTGGGCCGCTGTTGCAGGTGATTCGCTACGCCGACTTCGATGCTGCCATCGAGGAGGCCAATAACACCCAATATGGCCTGGCCGCTGGCCTGTTGTCGGACTCCAACGCGCGCTACCAGCACTTCTGGTTGCGCAGCCGTGCAGGTATCGTCAACTGGAACAAGCAACTGACTGGCGCTGCCAGCAGCGCGCCGTTCGGGGGTGTCGGTGCCAGTGGCAACCACCGCGCCAGTGCGTATTACGCAGCCGACTATTGCGCCTACCCTGTGGCATCGCTGGAGACCGCCAGCCTTGCATTGCCGGCGACTCTGACGCCGGGCGTCACCCTATAACAACCGGTCTCGGAGCCTAGCCGATGAAATCCTACGAAGTGAATTTTGATGGCCTGGTGGGGCCGACCCACAACTATGGCGGCTTGTCCTACGGCAACGTGGCCTCGCAGAGCAACAGCCAGCAGGGTTCCAACCCGCGCGAAGCGGCGCGCCAGGGCCTGGCGAAGATGAAAGCGTTGATGGACATGGGCTTCAAGCAGGGCGTGCTGGCTCCGCAAGAGCGCCCGGATGTGGCAGCACTGCGCCGCCTGGGCTTCTCGGGCAGTGACGCCGAGGTGATTCAAGGTGCCGCCAAGCAAGCCATGCCCTTGCTGGTGGCCAGTTGCTCGGCGTCGAGTATGTGGGTGGCCAACGCCGCGACCGTCAGCCCGAGCGCCGATACTGCCGATGGTCGCGTGCACTTCACTGCCGCCAACCTCAATTGCAAGTACCACCGCAGCATCGAGCACCCGACCACCAGCCGCGTGCTGGGGGCGATGTTCCACGACGCGCGCGTTTTTGCCCATCACGAGGCGCTGCCGGCAGTGGCGCAGTTCGGTGACGAAGGGGCGGCCAATCACACGCGTTTCTGCCGCAGCTACGGCGAGGCCGGCGTCGAGTTCTTCGTCTACGGCCGCAGCGCCTTCGACAGCCGCTACCCGGCGCCTCAGAAGTATCCGGCGCGCCAGACCCTGGAGGCTTCGCAGGCAGTGGCGCGTCTGCACGGGCTGAGCGAGGGTGGGGTGGTCTACGCTCAACAAAATCCCGCGGTGATCGACCAGGGGGTGTTCCACAACGATGTGATCGCGGTGGGCAACGGTGAGGTGCTGTTCTACCACGAGGACGCGTTTCTTGAAACCGAAGCGGTGCTTGCCCAGCTGCAGGCTAAACTGGCCAGCAAGGGCGGTAATTTCCAGGGCATTTGCGTGCCGCGTTCGGCGGTTACGGTAGAGGACGCAGTGCGCTCCTACCTGTTCAACAGCCAGTTGCTCAGCCGCGACGACGGCTCGATGCTGCTGGTCGTGCCGGAGGAGTGTCGCAACAACGAGCGCGTATGGGACTACTTGCAGCAACTCACCCACCAAGGCGGTGCGGTGAAGGAGGTCAAGGTATTCGACCTCAAGCAGAGCATGCAGAACGGCGGCGGCCCGGCTTGCCTGCGCTTGCGCGTGGCGCTGAAAGAATCGGAACTGGCGGCGGTCAATCCAGGCGTTATCATGACCGCCCCGCTGTACGACACCCTGGTGCAGTGGGTCGACAAGCACTACCGCGATCGCCTCGGTGAAGCGGACCTGGCCGACCCACAGTTGCTGGACGAATGCCGCACGGCACTGGATGAACTGACCGGCATTCTCAAGCTGGGCTCGGTCTATCCGTTCCAACGCCAACCTTGATAGAGAGAATTTGCAATGTCCGATGCCCTGCGCCTGATCCTGGAAGATGAAGACGGCACCCAGCTGGAAACTTCCTGCACCCGCTTTGCCGTGGTCTGGCAAGGCAAGGAGGTCTGGATTCAGCAGGACGGCCGTGGCCAGTTGCTGATCGGTGTCGACGTCGAGGAAGGCGATGCGGAGTACGCCAACCTGCTGCTGCGCCCGATGGCCACCAACCTGGTGAGCCTGCAACTGGAGATGGAACCGGCCGATGCCGGTGAAGACGACGATCACGTCCACGGCCCGGACTGCGGCCACCACCACTAAGGAAGCGCCTATGCTCGCCCTTGGCAAATTGCTTGAGCTGACCCTGACCGATCACGAACCGGCCGAGAAGACCCAAGTGACTCCCAGGGGCGTGCGTTTGCGCTGGCTGGGGGAGGGCGCGCTGGAGGTGCGTCCGCCCGAAGCCGAGGACTGCCAGCTCGACCTGTTGCTGTCGGCCGGGATCCATGGCAACGAGACTGCGCCGATCGAGCTGCTTGAACGGCTCCTGCATGGGGTGGCCAACGGCAAGATCAAGCCTCGGGCCAGGATATTGTTCCTGTTCGGCAATCCGGCGGCGATCCGCAAGGGCGAGCGTTTCATCGAGCAGGATATCAATCGCCTGTTCAATGGCCGGCATGAGCTTTCCAGTGGGTTCGAGGCGTTGCGTGCTGCAGAGCTCGAGCAGTTCGCTCGGGTGTTCTTCAGCAAGCCTGAGCGTACCCGCCTGCACTACGACCTGCACACGGCCATTCGTGGCTCGAAAATCGAGCAGTTCGCACTTTATCCGTACAAGGAAGGGCGCAAGCACTCGCGCCGCGAGTTGGCCCGCCTGGCGGCGGCCGGTATGGAAGCGGTGCTATTGCAGAGCAAGTCATCGATTACCTTCAGCGCTTTCACCTACGAGCAGCTCGACGCCGAGGCCTTTACCCTGGAGCTGGGCAAGGCGCGTCCGTTCGGGCAGAACGAGCAGGTCAATCTTGATCGGCTCGAAGCGCGGCTGATTCAGATCATCGAGCACACCGAGCCTGAAACCGAGCAGTCCCTCGAGGGCCTGAAACTGTTCAGCGTGGCCCGTGAGATCATCAAGCACAGTGACAATTTCCACCTGCACCTGCCCGCAGACATCGAGAACTTCTCCGAACTGAGCAAGGGCTACCTGCTGGCCGAGGACCTCGCCGAGACGCGCTGGATCGTGGAGGAGGAGGGGGCGCGGATCATCTTCCCTAACCCCAAGGTACGCAATGGCTTGCGCGCCGGCATTCTGATCGTGCCGGATTCGGGGCAGCGCCTGGACTGACGGCCGCCCGCGCGTTTAGGTGGGATCCTGATCGGGGTTGAATGCCCTTTCATCAGCACCTATTCGCTTTTCCCCTCCCTTGGCTGCTAATCGGCTTGCCAGTGACGAAAGCCTGCATTTAGCATCGCGCCATGTCTTTTTGGTTTTCAAGCCGCTAAAAACCGTCCAAACGACGGTTTCTATCGCATAAACACACTGCACCCAGACTGCAGGACCGATATAATGCGGCCCTTTGCCGTCGTTTCGACGTGGCCGCCGTTTCCGTGGAAGAACCTATGAAAAGCGCAGAAATCCGTGAAGCCTTCCTTCGCTTCTTCGAAGAGCAGGGACACACTCGCGTCGCCTCCAGCTCCCTGATCCCGGGTAATGACCCGACCCTGCTGTTCACCAATGCCGGTATGAACCAGTTCAAGGACTGCTTCCTCGGTCAGGAAAAACGCGCCTACACCCGCGCGGCCAGCAGCCAGAAATGCGTGCGCGCCGGCGGCAAGCACAACGACCTGGAAAACGTCGGCTACACCGCTCGTCATCACACCTTCTTCGAAATGCTGGGCAACTTCAGCTTCGGTGACTACTTCAAGCGCGATGCCATCACCTTCGCCTGGACCTTCCTGACCTCGGACAAGTGGCTGAACCTGCCGAAGGAGAAACTCTGGGTCACCGTCTACGCCAGTGACGACGAAGCCTACGACATTTGGACCAAGGAAGTCGGTGTGCCGGCCGAGCGCATGGTGCGCATCGGTGACAACAAAGGCGCCCCGTACGCCTCCGACAACTTCTGGACCATGGGCGACACCGGCCCTTGCGGCCCGTGCACCGAGATCTTCTATGACCACGGCGCCGACATCTGGGGCGGCCCGCCTGGCTCGCCGGAAGAAGACGGTGACCGTTACATCGAGATCTGGAACAACGTCTTCATGCAGTTCAACCGCACTGCCGATGGCGTCCTGCACCCGCTGCCAGCCCCGTCGGTGGACACCGGCATGGGCCTTGAGCGCATCAGTGCGGTGATGCAGCACGTGCACTCGAACTACGAGATCGACCTGTTCCAGAACCTGCTGGACGCGGCGGCCAAGGCCATCGGTTGCAGCAACGAAGGCCAGGCTTCGCTGAAAGTGGTCGCCGACCACATCCGCTCCTGCGGCTTCCTGATCGCCGACGGCGTGCTGCCGTCCAACGAAGGCCGCGGCTACGTGCTGCGCCGCATCATTCGTCGCGCTTGCCGGCATGGCAACAAGCTGGGGGCCAAAGGCAGCTTCTTCTATCAGATCGTCGCGGCCCTGGTGGCCGAGATGGGCGAGGCCTTCCCGGAACTCAAAGGCCAGCAGGCACACATCGAGCGCGTGCTCAAGGCTGAAGAAGAGCAGTTCGCCAAGACCCTGGAGCAGGGCCTGCGTATCCTCGAACAGG
The DNA here is from genome assembly GCF_048068415.1 of Pseudomonas sp. NY15463. Lineage (NCBI taxonomy): Bacteria > Pseudomonadati > Pseudomonadota > Gammaproteobacteria > Pseudomonadales > Pseudomonadaceae > Pseudomonas > Pseudomonas sp. NY15463. The sequence goes on along the minus strand of NZ_JBLUQD010000007.1, from coordinate 393,737 downwards.
ACCTGGCCCAGCTCGAGGGTTCGGTAGTGCCGGGTGATGTGGTGTTCAAGCTGTACGACACCTACGGCTTCCCGATGGACCTGACCGGCGACATCGCCCGCGAGCGCGAACTGACCCTCGACGAGGCCGGTTTCGAGCGGGAAATGGAAGCTCAGCGCGAGCGTGCCCGTTCCGCCAGCGCCTTTGGCATGGACTACAACAGCCTGGTCAAGGTCGACACGGCTACCGATTTCCTCGGTTACGACGTCACCGAAGGCCAGGGCAAGGTGATTGCCCTGTACAAGGACGGTCAGGCTGTCGAGCAGTTGGGCGAAGGCGAGCAGGGCGTCGTGGTCCTGGACCGCACCCCGTTCTATGCCGAGTCCGGTGGCCAGGTGGGCGACACCGGCTTCCTGCAAGCCGGTGCAGTGCGCTTCGACGTGCGTGACACCACCAAGACCGGTGGCGCCTTCCTGCACCACGGCGTAGTCGCCAGCGGTGCGCTGAGCGTCGGGGCCACGGTCGAGGCCAAGGTCGACGCCGAGGTGCAGCACGCCACGTCGCTGAACCACTCCGCGACCCACTTGCTGCACGAAGCGCTGCGCCAGGTGCTGGGCGAGCACGTGCAGCAGAAGGGCTCGTTGGTCGACAGCCAGCGCCTGCGTTTTGACTTCAGCCACTTCGAGGCGGTCAAGCCTGAGCAGATCAAGGCCCTGGAAGAAATCGTCAACCGCGAAGTTCGGCGCAATACCGAAGTGCAAACCGAGCTGACCGACATCGAGACTGCCAAGGCCAAGGGCGCCATGGCGTTGTTCGGTGAGAAGTACGGCGATACCGTGCGTGTGTTGAGCATGGGCGGCGACTTCTCCGTCGAGCTGTGCGGTGGTATCCACGCCAAGCGTACCGGCGACATCAGCCTGTTCAAGATCATCAGCGAGGGCGGTGTGGCCTCTGGCGTACGCCGTATCGAAGCGGTCACCGGCGCTGCTGCACTGGCCTACCTGAACGCTGCCGAAGAGCAGGTCAAGGAAGCTGCGCAACTGGTCAAGGGCAACCGTGACAACCTGATCGACAAGCTGTCGGCTGTGCTTGAGCGCAACCGTCAGCTGGAAAAGCAGCTCGAGCAGCTGCAAGCCAAGGCCGCCAGCGCCGCCGGGGACGATCTCTCCAATGCGGCCGTTGAGGTCAAGGGTGCCAAGGTGCTCGCCGCCCGCCTGGATGGGCAGGATGGCAAGGCGCTGCTGGCGCTCGTCGATCAACTGAAGAACAAGCTCGGCCACGCAGTGATCCTGCTGGGCAGTGAGCATGAGGGCAAGGTCGTGCTGGTGGCTGGCGTGACCAAGGACCTCTCCGGCCAACTCAAGGCTGGCGACCTGATGAAACAAGCCGCTGCGGCGGTCGGTGGCAAGGGCGGTGGTCGCCCGGATATGGCCCAGGGCGGTGGCGTTGACGTCGCAGCCTTGGACAGCGCCCTGGCCTTGGCAGTGCCGTTCGCCGAGCAGGGACTTTGAGATGCAGGGGCGGCGGCCTGGTCGCCGTCCCTCATGTTGGATTGTTTTTTGGGGCCCTTGTGGGCTGAGGCACCTTTGAAATGGCGTTGATCGTACAGAAATTTGGCGGTACCTCTGTCGGTTCCATCGAGCGGATCGAGCAGGTTGCCGACAAGGTCAAGAAATTCCGTGAGTCGGGCGACGACCTGGTGGTCGTGCTGTCGGCCATGAGCGGTGAAACCAACCGCCTGATCGACCTGGCCAAGCAGATCTGCGATAAACCAGAGCCTCGCGAGTTGGACGTCATCGTCTCGACTGGCGAGCAGGTGACCATCGCATTGTTGGCCATGGCCTTGATGAAGCGTGGCGTACCGGCGGTCTCGTATACCGGCAACCAGGTGCGCATCCTTACCGATAGCGCTCACAACAAGGCGCGCATCCTGCAGATCGACGACCAGAAAATTCGCGCCGACCTCAAGGCCGGGCGTGTGGTCGTGGTGGCAGGTTTCCAGGGCGTCGACGAGCACGGCAATATCACCACCCTCGGGCGTGGTGGTTCGGATACTACTGGCGTGGCCTTGGCGGCAGCGCTCAAAGCCGATGAGTGCCAGATCTACACCGATGTCGATGGCGTCTACACCACCGACCCGCGCGTCGTGCCTCAGGCCCGGCGCCTGGAGAAGATCACCTTCGAAGAGATGCTGGAAATGGCCAGCCTCGGCTCCAAGGTGTTGCAGATTCGTTCGGTGGAGTTCGCCGGCAAGTACAACGTTCCGCTGCGCGTGCTGCACAGCTTCAAGGAGGGTCCGGGTACCCTCATTACCATTGATGAAGAGGAATCCATGGAACAGCCGATCATTTCCGGTATCGCCTTCAACCGTGATGAGGCCAAGCTGACCATTCGTGGCGTCCCGGACACTCCAGGCGTCGCCTTCAAGATCCTCGGCCCGATCAGCGCCGCGAACATCGAAGTAGACATGATCGTGCAGAACGTTTCGCACGATAACACCACCGACTTCACTTTCACCGTGCACCGCAACGAGTACGAGAAAGCGTTGAGCGTGCTGGAAAACACTGCTCGCGAAATCGGCGCACGTGAAGTCAGCGGCGACACCAAGATCGCCAAGGTGTCCATCGTCGGTGTTGGCATGCGTTCTCACGCCGGTGTCGCCAGCCGCATGTTCGAAGCCCTGGCCAAGGAGAGCATCAACATCCAGATGATCTCCACCTCCGAGATCAAGGTCTCGGTCGTGATCGAAGAGAAGTACCTGGAGCTGGCTGTTCGCGCGCTGCACACCGCGTTCGAGCTCGATGCGCCTGCCCGACAGGGCGAGTGACGCGCAGCCAAGAGGGGCGCGGCTTGCCGCGCCCTTCGCGTTTCTGGCTTTTGGAGGGGCTTCTGTCCAGGCGCCTTCAATCGCCAACCGGGCAATGCCGTCGTCCCCGGCACTGCCTGTTTTTCACAGACTGTTATTCCTGTAGATCCCTGTAAGGAGAAAAGTATGCTGATTCTGACTCGTCGGTGCGCCGAGAGCCTGATCATTGGAGATGGTGAGATCACCGTGACGGTCCTGGGTGTCAAGGGCAACCAGGTGCGTATTGGCGTGAGCGCGCCCAAGGAAGTGGCCGTTCACCGCGAAGAAATCTACCTGCGAATCAAGAAAGAGAAGGACGAAGAACCAAGCCTTTAATTTTTTTGAAGTTTTTTTCAAAAAAGGGTTTGCAAACGGGGAGGGGTCTGGTTAATATACGCCCCGTGTTGCGGTGAGGTGGCCGAGTGGCCGAAGGCGCTCCCCTGCTAAGGGAGTATACCTCATAAGGGTATCGGGGGTTCGAATCCCCCCTTCACCGCCATTATTTGCCTAGAGCGCTTCTGGCGATCTGAATGGCACAGTAAGACACGGACTCATAGCTCAGCTGGATAGAGTACTCGGCTACGAACCGAGCGGTCGGAGGTTCGAATCCTCCTGAGTCCGCCACTTTTGAAGTGGCTTTGTTTGCAAGGTCGCTTCAATCAACCAGTGGTAACCTGGTCTAAAAATACCCCACGGACTCATAGCTCAGCTGGATAGAGTACTCGGCTACGAACCGAGCGGTCGCAGGTTCGAATCCTGCTGAGTCCGCCATTTTTGAAGTGGCTTTGCTTGCAAAGACGCCTCAACAAGCCAGTGGTAACCTGGCCTAAAACTACCAACCACGGACTCATAGCTCAGCTGGATAGAGTACTCGGCTACGAACCGAGCGGTCGCAGGTTCGAATCCTGCTGAGTCCGCCACTTTTGAAGTGGCTTTGCTGACGAAGACGCTTCAACAAGCCAGTGGTAATCTGGTCTAAAACTACCAACCACGGACTCATAGCTCAGCTGGATAGAGTACTCGGCTACGAACCGAGCGGTCGCAGGTTCGAATCCTGCTGAGTCCGCCATATCTGAAAAGCCCGCTTATCAAAGCGGGCTTTTTCTTTATCTACTGCATTCACTGCGGTAGCGCTCGATTGGCCGGCTGAGGCTAGATGCCAATCACTCCGGGTTTTCCTGCCTTTACCCGTTCATGTGCTTTTTACCGTCTGTGCGCCGTCGCACTGTTGGCTTCGAGCGTTGTCACAGCTTTAGCGCGCAAACGATTGTTCTGGCCAAAAATTTAAGCGATCCGACAGCTTGTACAGTGTATGATTGCGCCCGTCAGCCCCGCCGGGGCTTGTGGAATCCCACCATGGACTTACCCAGTAGTTACTCGTTAATCCGTTTCATACAGCCAGATTTGCCTGATTGAATCTCCCGGCGTGCCCACTGCTGGGAGTGGAGTTCGCCTATGACTGAAATCGAAGTAAAGAAAGCCCAAGAGAGCCTGCAGGATCGCCTGGCTCAGGTGATCGAGCTGCTGCAGCGCCAGCGGGTGGTCGAAGACCTGACGCACCGTCAGGAAGGCCACCACCACGACCTGGTGGAAAACCTCGTCCATCGCCAGAACCTCGTCGAACTGCAACGCAAGCTTGACGACCTTCACCCTGCCGACATCGCCTATATCCTCGAAGCCTTGCCGCTGGAAGACCGTCTGACGGTCTGGCAGTTGGTACGTTCGGATCGCGACGGCGATATCCTGCTCGAAGTCTCCGACGCTGTACGCCAGACCCTGATCGCCGATATGGACGATCACGAGCTTTTGGCTGCCGCCAAGGAAATGGACGCCGACGAACTCGCCGATCTCGCGCCTGAGCTGCCACGCGATGTTGTCCACGAGCTGATGGAAAGCCTCGATGCCCAGCAGCGCGAGCGCGTGCGCTCGGCCTTGAGCTACGACGAGGAGCAGGTCGGTGCGCTGATGGACTTCGAGATGGTGACCATCCGCGAAGACGTCAGCCTCGAAGTGGTGCTGCGTTACCTGCGTCGCCTCAAGGAGCTGCCTGGTCACACTGACAAGCTGTTCGTCGTCGACTACGACGGCAAGCTCAAGGGCGTGTTACCGATCAAGCGTCTGCTGGTGAACGACCCGGATAAGAAGGTCGCCGACGTCATGGCCAACGACCCGGTGGCATTCCACCCCGAGGAAGATGCCTATGACGCGGCTCAGGCCTTCGAACGTTACGATCTGGTGTCTGCCCCGGTGGTGGACAAGAACGAGCGCCTGATCGGTCGTTTGACCATCGATGAGATGGTCGATCTGATCCGCGAGGAAAGCGAAAGCGAAGTGCTCAACATGGCCGGCTTGCGTGAAGAGGAAGACATCTTCGCGTCGGTCTGGCGCTCGCTGCGCAACCGTTGGGCCTGGTTGGCCATCAACCTGATCACGGCCTTCCTCGCTTCGCGGGTCATCGGCCTGTTCGAAGGCTCCATCGAAAAACTGGTGGCGTTGGCCGCATTGATGCCGATCGTGGCCGGTATCGGTGGCAACTCCGGCAACCAGACCATCACCATGATCGTGCGTGCCATGGCGCTTGATCAGGTGACGCCGGGCAACACCAGTCGCCTGATGCGCAAGGAGCTGGCGGTATCACTGCTCAATGGTCTGATCTGGGGTGGGGTGATCGGGGCGGTGGCGTTCTGGCTGTATGGCAGCTGGTCGTTGGGCTTGGTGATGACCGCCGCCATGACCTTGAACTTGCTGCTTGCGGCGCTGATGGGGGTGTTGATTCCGATGACTCTGACGCGCCTTGGTCGCGACCCGGCTATGGGGTCGAGTGTGATGATCACTGCCGTCACCGACAGCGGTGGCTTCTTCATCTTCCTTGGGCTGGCCACCTTGTTCCTGCTCTGATGCAGTAGGGGTGCCCACGCGGTAGGCATCGCATGAGCCGCACACGAAAAAGCCAGCTTTTGCTGGCTTTTTCGTGTGCGGCGTCAGTTGCTCGATCAGGACGCGTCGGCGGCCATCTCTACATCGTGGGCGATGAGGGCAACCAGTGCGTTCTGCTGTCGGTGTGACAGTTGACGGAAACGCTGCAACAGCTCGCGTTCGTGCAGGCTGAGCTCTGGGCTGTCCAGGCGCATGCTCAGCTCGTCACCCAGCGCACCTTCCTGAAGAAGGCTCTGTTCCAGGCGGGCGATGATCTCGGAGTTCATGCTGCGGTGATGGTTGCGCGCTACCTCGGCAATGCGCTCTCGCATCCCATCTGGCAGGCGGACGACGAACTTGTCAGCGGTGCGGCTCGAATAGATAGCCTGTTTCATTGGGCGCATATAAATTGACCGGTTGTTCTGGTTCAGGGGAAGCGGTTCTCAAATTGGCCGCACGGTGGTGGTACGACCGCGGCGACGACAAAATGTTCAACCGTCGTTGGATTTTGGTTAGTCATCTTGCCTCAATGTCGCCGTTTCCTTGGCGTCAATTCTGTGACAAATAGTGATCTGGATAAAGGCTTTCTGCCAGTACCAATTATCAGAAATGAGCACTGGTTTGAAAAGTTTAACGTTCATCCATTCCCACCGGTGTCAGGCCTTTGTCGTCAAAATCTGGTAACAGGCGGCAAAGACAAGGGAAAAAGCCTAGAATGCGCGCGTTCACCCTCATAATGAGCATAGTGGCTATGCAACATGACGCAAGCGGCACATTGCCTCTGCCTGGGCGACTGATCTTCCTGATCGGACCGTCCGGTTCTGGAAAAGATTCCCTGATCGACGCTGCCAGGGGGGCGTTGCAAGTCGCAGGGGTAGACATCGCCCGAAGGGTCATCACCCGCTCTGCCGAGGCTAAGGGTGAAGCCGCTCAGGGCGTCGACCCGCAGCGTTTCGAAGGTATGCGCGCAGAGGGCGCATTCGCCTTGGACTGGCGCGCCAATGGCTTGAGCTATGGCATCCCGGTCCAGATTGAGCAGTGGCTGGCGGCGGGACGTTCGGTGCTGGTCAATGGCTCACGTGGGTATTTGCCGCAAGCGCGTCGCCGCTACCCGGATCTGCTGGCCGTTGGCCTTACCGTCGCGCCCGAAGTGCTACGTGCCCGGCTGCTGGCGCGTGGGCGAGAGAGCCCCGTTGAAATCGAGCAGCGCCTGGCGCGCAACGCCAGCCTGGCGCCCTATGACAGCGACGTTCACGTGCTGGATAACTCGGGCCCGCTGGACAGCGTCGTGCAGGCATTGCTCGGGCTTTTGCGCGAGCAGGGCCTGCTTGGGAATTCTCCGACGGGCAAACTGCCTGATTGAGGCATGACAAACGGCTGCATGCTGGTTAACATGCACGCCGTCTTCAGCGTACAGCGCTCGACAGGTCTCAGTAGCTCAATTGGATAGAGCATCCCCCTCCTAAGGGGAAGGTTGCAGGTTCAAATCCTGCCTGGGACGCCATTCCCCTCATGCGCTGGGCTTGCCCCGGTCCCGGTCAGCCATTCAAAGCTCGGCTGTCTTTTGTTTCTCGCTACGTTCAGCCTCCGATGCCGCCACTGCCAGGCCGCTACCGACCTGCTGCGCCTGCTTCTCTGCCTGCTGCTGCAGTTTGGCTTGGGTCTTGATTTCGACGTCTTCCTTGATCCGTTGTGCGATCTTATCGTCGATCTGCGCTTTCTTTTCAGGCGGCAGGTTGTTGTAGTCCTCCTCGGTCAGCCCCAGCTCCTGAAGCATCTTCTCCTTGATTTTTTCCTCCGGCGACTTGGCCATATAGTCGTGGAAGTCCTGTGCCGCCGTGCTTTGCTCCTGTTTACCGACGCTGGCCTGTCGGCGCGCATCGTTGTCGGGGTTCTGGAGCATCACCAGCAGCTTGGCGAAGGCTTCTTTCTGATTGTCTTCGGTATTGTGCTGCGAGAGGCTGCCCTGGCTGTTGCGCTGCGCTGTGGTATCGGCGGTTGCCGTTACCGGTTGCACCGGCGTGAACTGGCTCAACGCGAGTTCGCCGCTGACGCGGTTCTGCTGCTGGAGGGCGGTCTGCCACCCCAGCCCGTTCAATGCGATGCTCATAGTCTGTTCCTGACTGAGTCGATGGACGCCTGTAAAACGGCAAAAGCTGTGCCAGCGCTCGTAAACCCTTAAAATCCCAAGAATTGGCTATTCTGGTGGGACGCGGGTTGGCACGAGCTTGCCCGCCAGAGGAACAGGATTGCCGCTGGCGGCAATCGAGTGAGCTAACGGCAATCCCTGACAGGGACGCAGCCGCTGAACTGCGAGGGAGTGGGGCGATGAGTGAGGTTACAAAGCCGGTGCCAACCGGCTTCACCGAGCAGCAACTGCACACTCTGTTCGAGTTGGTCAGCGACGGGATCTGGGACTGGAATGCCAACACCGGCTATGTGTATCGCAATCCAGGCTGGTACGCGATGCTCGGCTATCCCAGCCATTCCCTGGATAATTCGGTGTTCACGTGGGAAAACCTGATCCACCCCGAGGATTACCCGCGGGTGATGGCCCATTTTGAGGCCTATCTCGATCACCGCAGTGAACGCTATCGCATCGAATATCGTTGCCGTTGCCAGGATGGCAGCTACCTGTGGATCGAGGACAGCGGGCACATTATTGCGCACAACCCGGATGGCTCGGTGGCGCGCATGCTCGGTGCCCATCGCAACATCGATGCCGGCAAGCGGCTGGTTGCGGAGCTTGAACTGCGCAACAAGTCGCTGGAGAGCCTAGTGGCCGAGCGTACTCAAGAGCTGTCCTGGGTCAACCAGCAGTTGCAACGGCAACTGGACGAAAACCGCATGCTGGCTGAGCGTGACCCGCTGACCCGCACGGCCAACCGTTATCATCTGGAGAACACCTTGCAACAGGCCTGTGAGCGCGCCCGGCGCTTTCGCGAGCCGCTGGCGCTGATCGTCATGGACCTGGATGACTTCAAGCCCATCAATGACGTGCACGGGCATGCCCGCGGCGATGCGGTGTTGATCGAGGTGACCGAGCGCGTGCGCCAGTGCCTGCGCGAGCATGACCTGCTGGCGCGCTGGGGCGGTGATGAGTTTGTCGTGGTGCTGCCGTGTACCTCGCTTGCCGACGCGCGCGAGGCTGCCCAGCGAATTCGTCAGGCACTGGCGACGCTTGAGTCAGTAGGGGATTGTCGGCTGAGCATGAGTTATGGGGTGGTGCAGTGGCGCGCAGGCGAAAGTCAGCAAGGCCTGCTGGCACGGGCCGATCAGGCGTTGTACCGGGCCAAGGCGGCGGGCAAGAACACCGTTGCCGAGTGAGGGTTTGGCGTTGTGCGCTCATGCTGACTATGCCTTAGCGGCCAGGCAAAAAAATGCCCGCGACGCCTGGTAACGTCACGGGCCAACTCGGCTTTCGCCGCTTCAGTACCTAGACGTGTAGCGCATGCCCCAGCGCTTTGAGCGCCGCTTCCTGTGCGGCCTCACCCAGAGTGGGGTGGGCGTGGATGGTGCCGGCCACATCTTCCAGGCGCGCGCCCATCTCCAGCGACTGGGCAAAGGCTGTGGACAGTTCAGACACTGCCACCCCCACCGCCTGCCAACCCAGGATCAGGTGATTGTCCCGTCGGGCCACGACCCGCACGAAACCGCTGTTCGATTCCAGGCTCATTGCCCGGCCGTTGGCGGCGAAAGGGAACTGCGCGACGATGCAGTCGACGCCTTGCTGGCTGGCCTGCTCGGGCGTGGCACCGACCACGACGACTTCGGGGTCGGTGAAACACACCGCAGCGATTGCGTTCGGCTCGAAACGGCGCGCCTTGCCGGCGATCAATTCAGCGACCATCTCGCCCTGGGCCATGGCACGGTGGGCCAACATCGGCTCGCCGGCCACGTCCCCAATGGCCCAGACGTTGCGCATGCTGGTCTGGCAGCGCGCGTCGATGGCAATGGCGGCGCCGTTCATCTTCAGGTCCAACTGTTCCAGGCCGAAACCGTGGGTGCGCGGTCGGCGCCCAACGGCCACCAGCACCTGATCGGCCTCGATGCGCAGCTCGTTGCCTTGGCCGTCCCGAGCACTCAGGCAACCGTTGGCATAGTGCTGTACGCTGTGGCCCAGATGCAGATCCACGCCCAGTTTCTTCAGTGACGCGGCCACCGGCGCCGTCAGTTCGGCGTCGTAGGTGGGCAAGATGCGTTCGCGCGCCTCGACCACACTGACCCTCGCTCCCAGTTTGCGGTAGGCGATGCCCAGTTCCAGGCCGATGTAGCCACCACCGACCACGACCAAGTGGTTAGGTACTGACTTGGGCGCCAGCGCTTCGGTGGACGAGATCACCGCGCCGCCGAGCGGTAACATTGGCAACTCGACGCTGCTGGAGCCGGTCGCCAGCAGCAGGTGCTCGCACTGAATGCGCTGGCCGTCCACTTCGACGTGCTTGCCGTCGAGGATTTTTGCCCAGCCATGGATCACCTTCACGCCCTGTTTCTTCAGCAAGGTCGCGACACCGCTGGTGAGTCGGTCGACGATGCCATCTTTCCATTCCACGCTGCGTGCAATATCCAGGCGCGGTGACGACACGCTGATGCCAAGCGGCGAGGGTTCAGTGAAGCGACTGGCCTGATGGAACTGTTCGGCCACATGGATCAGCGCTTTGGATGGAATACAGCCGATGTTCAGGCAGGTGCCGCCCAGTGCTTGGCCTTCGACCAGTACCGTGGGGATGCCCAGTTGTCCGGCACGGATGGCCGCCACGTAGCCGCCCGGGCCGCCGCCGATGATCAACAAGGTTGTCTGGATAGTCGGTTGCATGCTTACTCCACGAACAGGCAGGCGGGTTGTTCGAGCAGGCCGCGCATGGCCTGGATGAACAGGGCTGCATCCATGCCGTCGACCACACGATGGTCGAACGAGCTGGACAGGTTCATCATCTTGCGCACGACGATCTGCCCGTCGACCACCACCGGGCGTTCAACCATGCGGTTGACGCCGACGATTGCCACTTCCGGGGTGTTGACCACCGGTGTACTAACGATCCCGCCCAGTGCGCCGAGGCTGGTGAGGGTGATGGTCGAGCCTGACAACTCGTCACGGTTTGCCTTGTTGTTGCGTGCGGCGTGAGCCACTCGCGCGATTTCACTGGCGTTACCCCACAGGCTGCCGGCCTCGGCATGGCGTAGAACCGGCACCATCAGACCATTGTCAGCCTGGGTGGCGATGCCCACATGCACCGCGCCATGGTGGGTGATGACCTGCGCTTCGTCGTCGTAGGTGGCGTTGATCTGCGGGAACTCGCGCAGGGCGACGACCATTGCACGAACCAGGAACGGCAGCAGCGTCAGCTTGCCGCGGCTTTCGCCATACTTTGCGTTGAGCTGTTGGCGCAAGGCTTCCAGGGCGGTGACGTCGATTTCCTCGACATAACTGAAGTGGGCCACGCGACGCTTGGCATCCTGCATGCGCTGGGCGATCTTGCGACGCAGGCCGATGACTGGCACCTGTTCGCTGTCGTTGCGTCGGGCATAGCCGCTGGGGGGCTGGCTCGCACTGATGTGCGGTCTGCTGATGAAGGCGTCGAGGTCTTCATGCAGGATGCGCCCGGCTGGACCACTACCCTGTACGTAGCGCAGTTCGATGCCGGCATCCAGCGCACGCTTGCGCACGGCCGGGGAGGCCAAGGGTTTGTCGTGCGGCTCGCGCGGGACGATGGGCGCTGCTGGGTGTTGCGCAGCGATTGTCGGTTGCGCCGGCGTGTGCGGTTCGGTGTGAGGCTTGGCCGGTACTGGCTCGGGTTCGGCTTCGGCTTCTGCGGGTTTGGCCTGGGGCGTATCGATGTGGTTGCCGCCGCCTTCGACCTCGATGCGGATCAGCTCGCTGCCCACCGCCATGACTTCGCCGGGCTGGCCGCCCAAAGCCAGGACCTTGCCGCTGACCGGCGAGGGGATTTCAACCGTGGCTTTGTCGGTCATGACATCGGCGACGACCTGGTCTTCGGCGATCACATCGCCGACCTTGACGAACCATTCCACCAACTCGACCTGCGCGATGCCTTCACCGATGTCCGGCATCTTGATGACGTGCGTGCCCATTCAGACCTCCATGACCCGTTTCAATGCCGCGCCGACTCGCGAAGGACCGGGGAAGTAGGCCCATTCCTGTGCGTGGGGGTAGGGGGTATCCCAGCCGGTGACACGCTCGATCGGTGCTTCAAGGTGGTGGAAGCAGTGTTCCTGCACCAGCGCCACCAGCTCAGCGCCGAAGCCGCAGGTGCGCGTCGCTTCATGCACTACCACACAGCGCCCGGTCTTTTTCACCGACTCGACGATGGTCTCCAGATCCAGCGGCCAGAGGCTGCGCAGATCGATCACCTCGGCATCGACGCCGCTCTCTTCGGCGGCCACCTGCGAAACGTACACGGTGGTGCCGTAGGTCAGCACGGTGACGTCGTTGCCGGGGCGGGCGATGGCTGCCTTGTCCAGTGGTACGCGGTAGTAACCGTCTGGCACGGTGCTGTGCGGGTGCTTGGCCCAGGGCGTTACCGGGCGCTCGTGATGGCCGTCGAACGGGCCGTTGTACAGGCGCTTGGGTTCAAGGAAAATCACCGGGTCGTCGCATTCGATCGAGGCGATCAGCAGCCCTTTGGCGTCGTAGGGATTGGACGGCATCACGGTGCGCAAGCCGCACACCTGGGTGAACATCGCTTCCGGGCTCTGGCTGTGGGTCTGGCCGCCATAGATGCCCCCGCCGCAGGGCATGCGCAGGGTCAGTGGCGAGATGAACTCGCCGGCCGAACGGTAGCGCAGGCGCGCCATTTCCGACACGATCTGGTCGGAGGCGGGGTAGAAGTAGTCGGCGAACTGGATCTCCACCACCGGGCGCAGTCCGTAGGCGCCCATGCCCACGGCGGTGCCGACGATGCCGCTTTCGGAGATCGGTGCGTCGAACACCCGCGATGTGCCGTACTTGGCCTGCAGGCCTTCGGTGCAGCGGAACACGCCGCCGAAGTAACCCACGTCCTGGCCGTAGATCACCACGTTGTCATCGCGTTCGAGCATCACGTCCATGGCCGAGCGCAGGGCCTGGATCATGGTCATGGTGGTGGTGGACATGGCGTTTTCCAGGTCGATGCTGTTGTTGTGGTCGTTCATCTCAAACCCCCAGTTCCTGGCGTTGACGGCGCAGGTGGTCGGGCATGTCCTTGTACACGTCCTCGAACATCGAGGCGGCGCTTGGGATGTGGCCGTTGCTCAGGGTGCCGTACTGTTCGGCCTCCTTCTGGGCCTTTATCACCTCGGCTTCAAGCTCGGCGGTGACCGCCTGGTGCTCGTCTTCGGACCAGTGGCCGGCCTTGATCAGGTGCTGCTTCAGGCGAGCGATCGGGTCGCCCAGCGGGAAGTGGCTCCAGTCGTCGGCGGGGCGGTACTTGGATGGGTCGTCCGAGGTGGAATGAGGGCCGGCGCGGTAGGTCACCCACTCGATCAGCGTCGGGCCAAGGCCGCGGCGGGCGCGTTCGGCGGCCCAGCGCGAGGCGGCGTACACGGCGACGAAATCGTTGCCGTCTACCCGTAGCGAGGCAATGCCGCAGCCCACACCACGACCGGCGAAGGTGGTCGACTCCCCGCCTGCGATGGCCTGGAATGTCGAAATCGCCCATTGGTTATTGACCACGTTGAGAATCACCGGAGCACGGTACACGTGAGCGAAGGTCAGGGCCGTGTGGAAGTCGGACTCGGCCGTGGCGCCATCACCGATCCAGGCCGAGGCGATCTTGGTGTCGCCCTTGATTGCAGAAGCCATGGCCCAACCGACCGCCTGCACGAACTGGGTGGCCAGGTTGCCGCTGATGGTAAAGAAGCCGGCTTCGCGCACCGAATACATGATCGGCAACTGACGGCCCTTGAGTGGATCGCGCTCGTTGGACAGCAGTTGGCAGATCATCTCGACCAGCGACACGTCGCGGGCCATCAAGATGCTCTGCTGGCGGTAGGTGGGGAAGCACATGTCGCTACGGTTGAGCGCCAGCGCCTGGGCACTGCCGATGGCTTCCTCGCCCAGGCTCTGCATGTAGAAGGACATTTTCTTCTGGCGCTGGGCAACCACCATGCGGCTGTCGAAGATGCGCGTCTTGAGCATGGCGCGCATGCCCTGGCGTAACACGCTTGGGGCGATGTCCTCGGCCCATGGGCCTAAGGCGTCGCCGTGCTCGTCGAGCACGCGTATCAGGCTGCCGGAAAGGTCAGCGGTGTCTGCCGGCTCGACATCGATGGGAGGCTTGCGGACTTGCCCTGCGTCGTTCAGGCGCAGGTAGGAGAAATCGGTCTGGCAGCCTGGCCGGCCTGTGGGCTCGGGCACATGCAAACGCAGGGGGGCGTACTCGTTCATGCTTTTACGCTCGCTCGGATGTTGTTTTTGTGAGCTTTGAAGCGGTCGCCGCTGAGTGCCGGCTCGTGACTGGCAGGTCAGCGTCAGTTACATCATAGGGGGGCTGACGGAGAATTTTTCTCTCAAGTTCGTTGCCTTTGTTTGGCGCGGGAGATAAACATTCCGCACAAACACAAAAACCGGGTGAATTTGTCTGATGCGCAAACTGGATCGCACCGATATCGGCATTCTCAACAGCCTTCAGGAAAACGCGCGGATCACCAATGCGGAGCTGGCGCGTTCGGTGAACCTATCGCCCACCCCCTGTTTCAACCGGGTCAAGGCCATGGAAGAGCTTGGGGTGATCCGCCAGCAGGTGACCTTGCTGTCGCCCGAGGTGCTGGGGCTGGACGTCAACGTATTCATTCACGTGAGCCTTGAAAAGCAGGTGGAGCAGGCGTTACACCGCTTCGAGGAGGAGATCGCCGAGCGGCCCGAGGTGATGGAGTGCTACCTGATGACGGGGGACCCGGATTACCTGTTGCGGGTGCTGCTGCCCAGCATCCAGGCGCTCGAGCGTTTTCTCGACTATCTGACCCGCTTGCCCGGGGTGGCCAACATTCGCTCCAGCTTCGCCCTCAAGCAGGTGCGCTATAAGACGGCGCTGCCGTTGCCGGCCAACGGCATGACCTTGCGCGAGTGAGCGCTGCGCCATGGTCTGTGCGCGACGTAAGGTGTAACAAGCGCGCCGCCCGTGTTTTTTTCGATTACGCAGGCCTGCACCCCAGCCGTTTTGCCCTTATGCTAGCGTGCACCGCTGCCACCTGACCCAGGGAGCTTTTCGGGACGTATGCGCACTATCTGGAAACCGTTTCAGTCGTTGTATTTCGCCGCGTTGATGATGTTGATCGGCTCGGGCTTGCTCAGTACCTACCTGGCCTTGCGCCTGGCTGCTGAGCATGTCGATAGCCTATGGGTCGGTGCGCTGATGGCCGCCAACTACTTCGGCCTGGCAGTGGGCGGCAAGGTCGGGCATCGGCTGATCGGGCGGGTAGGGCACATCCGTGCCTACGCCACCTGCGCTGGCATTGTTGGCGCGGCCGTGCTCGGCCATGGCATGACCAGTTGGCTGCCGGTATGGGTTGGCCTGCGCATGATCGTCGGCCTCGGCATGATGTGCCAGTACATGGTCATCGAGAGTTGGCTCAACGAGCAGGCCGATGCCAAGCACCGTGGCGCGGTGTTCAGCGGCTACATGATCGCCTCTTACCTGGGACTGGTACTGGGGCAACTGATCCTGGTGGTACACCCGCAACTGGGGCCGGAGCTATTGATGCTGGTGGCCATGTGCTTCGCCCTGTGCCTGGTTCCGGTCGCTATGACGCGGCGCATTCACCCTGCGCCATTGCGTCCTGCACCGATGGACCCTAAGTTCTTCATCAAGCGCGTGCCGCAATCGCTGTCCACCGTGCTCGGATCGGGCCTGATCGTCGGCTCGTTCTACGGTTTGGCGCCGTTGTATGCCGCTAACCAGGGCCTGAGCACCGAACAGATCGGTCTGTTCATGGGGAGCTGCATTTTTGCCGGCCTGCTGGTGCAGTGGCCGTTGGGCTGGTTATCCGACCGTTACGACCGCGCGGTGCTTATCCGCAGCGTGGCCATTGGCTTGGCTGTGGCCTCGGCGCCGTTGGCCATTTTGCCGAGCGTGCCTTTGGAGCTGTTGTTCGGCGTCGGCTTCGTCATTTCGCTGTTGCAATTCGGCCTGTATCCGCTAGCCGTGGCATTTTCCAACGACCACGTAGAAAGTGAGCGCCGCGTGTCGCTGACGGCCATGCTCCTGGTGACCTATGGCGTGGGGGCTTGCATCGGGCCATTGGCGGCCGGCGTGCTGATGAAGCTGCTGGGGCCGCAGATGCTCTATGCCTTCTTCCTGTTCTTCGCGCTGGTACTGGTCTGGCGTATCCGTCCTCAGGCCGTTACGGGCCTGCATCAGGTACAAGATGCGCCGCTGGGGCACGTGGCCATGCCGGCAGCTGGCTCGCCCTTGTCGGCGGCGCTTGATCCACGGGTTGACGAGCAGACCGTCCAGGACGTGATGCAGGCACCGGTGGCGGCGGAAGATACCGAAGAAGAACCTGCTGCACCCGGGCCGCGCCAGGCCGAGCCAGAGTTGGGTCGACCGACCTAGTGCCTTGTCTGGGAAATGCGTTCCCTTTTGATGAATGACCGGAGTGTTCGGCCAAGGCACCGCCGAAAGTGAACAGCTTGTTTCCGAGACAGGGCACTGACAGAGCGATGCGCAGTTGCCCAGCTCAGTTGGGGGAGCTTTACCCGTGCTGTGGTCGGCAGGTGGTGTTTCGTATCCTCTGTGCGAATGAAAAACGCCACCCGAGTGGGTGGCGTTTTCAGAAGGCTCGAGCGATCAGTAGTCGTCTTTGTCGAAGCGCCGCGCCTCGCGTTGCAGCTGGTAGACGAAGCTTTCGATCTTGCGCTGTGCCTGGCCGTTCAGGTTGTGGAAGCGCACGCCAGCGAAAGTGGTGTTGATACGTTCTTCGAAGTGCAGATGGCGCAGCTCGACCATGGTGTCTGACAGGCCTAGCGGGTTGGCGGCCTTGAAGCGTTCGTACACCTGCCCCAGTTGTAGGCGATCTTCGATGTCGCCGTCAAAGCGCAGCTTGCAACCGGTAGCCGAGATGTCCAGCAACTTGCCACGCAGGGCGCCGTTACCCTTGAGGTGGGTGCCATCGAGGATCACCTCGACCAACTGCGAGAGCTTCAGCGCGGCGCGGAACGCATTGCGGCGCTGGTGGTAGGTGACTTCCTCGGGCAGCGGGCCGCGATAGCAGCGGTGGCCGTCGATTTCGGTAATGGTCAGGGGGGTGTTGCATTCCCAGGCGATGCGCACGCCGTCGTGGAAGCCCTCGACACGGAACGGTTCGCCGTTCTCGATGTACTTTTCGCCGTCTCGGGGGATCATTTCGTCCAGGGCGAGAACACCGGTGTCTCGGTCCACGTGCACCACATAGCTCTGGAACCGCTGGCTGCGCTCATGGAAAGTGAGAATCAGCGGGTCGTGGCTCTCCAGCAATTGGCGCAGGTTGGCCGTGATCTCCAAAGGGGTGTTTAGCACCTTCGGTGGCTGGGGGGCATCGGTTTCATTGAACACGGGTTATCAATCTCCAGGCAAAAACGACACACGCAAGTAACGGCATTTTGCCAGTATGTTCCGTGCCTTGAATAGAAACAATCACACTTGGCTGAGCGCCCGGGGCTTGGCCATCGGAGAGGTAGCGCCACGGCTGTCGTACAGCGACGGAGAATCGCCGCCGTTGAGGATTCTGATCTGGTTGGCCGTGACGTTTTGCTGCATCTGAATGATCCGGCCGTTGGTCTCGTTGACTTTCTGGCAGGTATCCATCAATTGGGTGAGCACGTCGAGTTGCTGCAGGATGATGTCGCCGTTGGCCGATTGTGCGGCCACCGCCATGACGCCTGCGCGATCGGCGCTGAAACCTTGGCCAATGAGCAATTGGTTGCGCCGCTGGCCCTGCTGCTCGAGCAAGACGATCAAAGACTGCTTGCGTGCCAGGATCTGTTCCAGCACCACCATGTCGCGACCATGCAGGGCGACTGCTTCCCTCTTGAGAAGGTCAAGCAGTTCCTCGGTAGGTGCGATGTCGTCTTCGATCAGTTGCAGCAGAGTGATGTCGTGCATGGCTAACTCTTGGCTGTGTTGCGTCCTTGAAGTCAGCGCGCCAAACGGTTAGCGCTGAGCTTCGAAATCGAGCAGTTTGCTGGCGACCCGGCCGGCATCGACCTTGTAGCTGCCGTCTGCGATAGCCTGCTTCAACTCAGCCACGCGGGCACTGTTGACGGTGGGCTGGTCGCGCAGCTTGTCGCTGATCTTCTGCAACTGCTGTGCCTCTTGGCTGAGATGTACCGATTCTCCGCTGGCATTGCTACGCACGGTGGTTTCGCTGGCTTCACCGGCTTTTTCGGGGCTGCCCGATGCCGTGTTGCTGCGAACGCCGCCTGTGACGGACGGAGAATTATTCAAACGACTGAAGTCGATGACCATGATCAGAACCTCTGGGTATTGGGACGCATGCCTTGTTTTCGGCCAACCCGAAATAAACTTTAGGCACGAATGCGTCGCCGCCTGTCAGCAGGCATGCGTCACCCGATTTCCGACACAGTTTAGGGGCAGCGGTTGCGCGCCGCCAGTCTTGCGTCGTTCGCCGGCACTTCGTTGTCGGGGGGCGTGCTACATTGCCACCTCGACTTGGCCAGGCCCTGTCACACGGGCCTTCACCACACGTTTGGAGTTCAGGTTGCGCACCCGGATCTGTTCCTGCAAGCCGCCTTTGCTCAGTGCTTCGCCCGGCATGCGCACGCTCAGGTTGCCGCTGCGGGCGATGATCACCACCTGATCGCCCTTGCGCACCACTTCGGCTTGCTCGATATGCACCTGCGTCAGCACCTGGTCGTGCACCACCGGGCGCACCAGTTTCATGCCCACGGCCTGCTCCAGCGTGGTGAGGTAGCCCTGGCCGAGTGTGCCGACATCGCGTTCGCGCAGGCCTACGTCGCCTTCCTCGATCACGCTTTCGCGCTTGAGCGGCCGGGTCATCACCACCACGTCGCGCAATAGGCGCACTTGCGCCGGAACGTAAACCGTCCAGGGCGAGCTGCCGTCACAGCGGACCTTCACCGTTACGCGTCCCAGTGGCGCGGGGCTTTCCAGTGAGGCGTCAAGTTGCTGGCTGCACAGTGGCATGCGCAAGCGCGGGTCGAGGTTGTTGACCTGGATCTCATAGCGCCCCTGGGTTTGGGTGCTAGCCAGATAATCTTCCACCGTGAATTCAAGAAACCCTTGAGTGACACCGATAAGCTGTTCAGGCAAGGTGAACGCCTCCGCCAGTGTACGAGCGCTGGGTGCCATGAGGCACAAGGCGGCGAGCGAGCTAGTCAGCAGGCGCGTCAGTCGTCGGGAAAATGTCGTTTTCGTGTACATGGTGCTCAAAAAAGCAAAGCCCGTGCCGATTTGGTACGCAGGCAATCGTTCAAGGAGTCCGGCATGGCTGGAGTGATGGATTCGGTCAACCAGCGCACGCAGCTGGTGGGGCAGAATCGCCTGGAGTTGCTGTTATTTCGCCTCAATGGCGAGCAGCTCTACGGCATCAATGTGTTCAAGGTCCGGGAGGTGCTGCAGTGCCCGGCACTGACGCTGCTGCCCAAGGCTCATCCGGTGGTGCGCGGGGTGGCCAACATTCGTGGGGCGACCATCCCGATCCTGGATCTGTCCATGGCCACGGGGCTGCCGGGGTTGCAGGAAGACACCCGCAGCAGCTTCGTGATCATCACCGAATACAACACCAAGACCCAAGGTTTCCTGGTGCATTCGGTAGAGCGCATCGTCAACATGAACTGGGAAGAGATCCACCCGCCACCCAAGGGCACCGGGCGCGATCACTACCTGACGGCGGTGACGCGGGTCGACAACCGCATGGTTGAGATCATCGACGTGGAAAAAGTGCTTGCGGAGGTTTCACCGTCGTCACAGTCGGTGTCGGCAGGTGTAGTGGATGCTGAGGTGGCTGACAAGGCCGTGATGCTGCGGGTGCTGACCGTCGACGACTCGTCGGTGGCGCGCAAGCAGGTCAGCCGTTGCCTGCAAACCGTCGGTGTCGAGGTGGTGGCGCTCAATGACGGTAAGCAGGCGTTGGACTACCTGCGCAAGCTGGTCGATGAGGGCAAGCGGCCGGAGGACGAGTTCCTGATGATGATTTCCGACATTGAAATGCCGGAAATGGACGGCTATACCCTCACCTCAGAAATCCGCAGCGATCCACGCATGCAAAAGTTGCACATCTGCCTGCATACTTCGCTTTCCGGGGTATTCAACCAGGCAATGGTGAAGAAGGTCGGTGCCGATGACTTCCTGGCCAAGTTCAGGCCGGATGATCTCGCCCAGCGCGTGGTCGATCGGATCAAGGCAATGCATTGAATTAGCCGGGGTACGCCCCGGCTTTAGTGATTTGAAAAGAGGCGGCAGCTTTGTCTACGGGTAATTTGGATTTCGAACAGTTCCGGGTCTTCCTGGAGAAAGCCTGTGGCATCCTGCTGGGCGAGAATAAGCAGTACCTGGTGTCCAGCCGTCTCAACAAGTTGATGGAGCAGCAGGGTATCAAATCGTTGGGCGAGCTGGTCCAGCGCATCCAGGCCCAGCCGCGTAGCGGTCTGCGCGAGCAGGTGGTCGATGCCATGACCACCAACGAGACGTTGTGGTTTCGCGACACCTATCCGTTCGAGGTGCTCAAGAGCAAGGTCATCCCTGAGTTCATCAAGCAAAACCCAGGGCAGCGCCTGCGTATCTGGTCGGCTGCCTGTTCCTCTGGCCAGGAACCGTACTCCATCTCAATGGCCATCGACGAGTTCGAGCGCAGTAATATCGGTCAGTTGAAAATGGGTGCGCAGATCGTCGCCACAGACCTGTCAGGCTCCATGTTGACCAACTGCAAGACCGGCGAGTACGACAGCCTGGCTATCGCCCGGGGGCTTTCGCAGGAGCGCCTGCAGCGTTATTTCGACACCAAGGGGCCGGGGCGCTGGGCGGTCAAGGCGCCGATTCGCAGTCGTGTCGAGTTCCGCTCCTACAACTTGCTCGACAGTTATGCGCCGTTGGGCAAGTTCGATATCGTGTTCTGCCGCAACGTACTGATCTATTTCTCGGCCCAGGTCAAGAAAGACATCCTCATGCGCATCCATGCCACCCTCAAGCCCGGTGGCTACCTGTTCCTTGGTGCTTCCGAGGCGCTCAACGGATTGCCTGAGCACTACCAGATGGTCCAGTGCAGCCCGGGGATCATCTACCAGGCCAAGTAAGGCGTTGAACGAAGGCCGGTGTCGCAAGACGCCGGCCTTTTTCGTTCTTGGGCGGTGTCGCAGCAAGAGGCAAGTCCTGGCGTCAATTTTCCGTTTTGCCGCTTTTGCCACCCGGCAATTGCCGCTTGTCTGCCATTGGGCGGAACCGCTTTGCCGCTTTTCTGGCATCCATCGATCGCCTTAGGGGCGTGCAGCCCCGTGAATTCGGTCTTTGGCAAAACTGGCACAGGGCTTGCTAAAGCTTTGCCAACGAAATTCCGGTCAACCTTCGAAGGTTTCCCCGACATGAGCATCAGCTTCGACAAAGCGCTCGGCATCCACGAAAAGGCACTGAGCTTCCGCGCTCAGCGCGCCGAAGTGCTGGCCAACAACATCGCCAACGCCGACACGCCCAACTACAAGGCACGTGACATGGACTTCTCGTCGGTGCTCGCCGCCGAGGCGGACAAGCAGCAGAAGGGTCGTATCACCCTTGAGCGCACCGACAGCCGGCACATCGAGGCCGAAGGCCTGGCCATGGCTGACGACAGCCTCAAGTACCGTACCCCGACTCAGCCATCGATTGACCAGAACACTGTGGACGCGCAGATCGAGCAATCGAACTACGCCGAGAACGCCATCAATTTCCAGGCCAGCTTCACCTTGCTCAACAGTAAATTCAAAGGGCTGGTGTCGGCCCTGCGCGGAGAGTAATTCATGTCCCTTTCCAGTGTTTTCAATATCGCCGGTAGCGGCATGAGCGCGCAGAACACCCGCCTCAACACCGTCGCCTCCAACATCGCCAACGCCGAGACCGTCTCGTCGAGCATCGATCAGACCTACCGTGCCCGCCACCCGGTATTCGCCACCACCTTCCAGAACGCGCAAAACGGCACGGGCCAGTCGCTGTTCGAGGATCAGGGTGAGGCTGGGCAGGGTGTTCAGGTGAGCGGCATCGTCGAGGACCAGAGCAACCTGGAGGCTCGCTACGAGCCTAACCACCCGGCGGCGAACAAGGACGGCTATGTCTATTACCCGAATGTCAACGTGGTCGAGGAGATGGCCGACATGATCTCCGCCAGCCGTTCGTTCCAGACCAATGCCGAGCTGATGAACACCGCCAAGACCATGATGCAGAAAGTGCTGACCCTGGGTCAGTAATAAGGAACCCAGACCATGGCTATCGATACCAGCACCACGGGTGTGAATCTCAACGACGTGCTCGCGGCATCCGGCGTCAGCTCCGGCACCAGCAAGAGCGCGCTCAGCGGAACGACCACCAAGACCACCGGTAACGACACCCTCGGCAAGGACGCGTTCCTGCAGCTGCTGGTGACTCAGATGCAGCACCAGAACCCGCTGGACCCGCAGGACAACGGTGAGTTTGTTGCCCAGCTGGCACAGTTCAGCAGCTTGGAAGGCATCACCTCGCTGAATGAATCGGTTTCCGCCATTACCAGCGCCATGGCCTCGTCGCAGGCCCTGCAAGCCTCCTCGCTGGTTGGTCGCTCGGTGATCGTGCAGAACGACAAGGCGGTCGTCGACACCGCCGAGAGCTTCAATGCCCAGTTCGTTGTGCCGCAGGCGATCAGCGAAGCGAAGATCACCATCACCGACAAGGACGGCAAGACCGTCAAGACCATCGAGTTGGGCGAGCAGAAAGCCGGTTACGCCGATTTCATCTGGGACGGCACCAACAGCAGTGGCGAGAAGGTCGATCCGGGCACCTACACCTTCACTGCCACCACCACGGTGGATGGTCAGTCGGTGCAGATGAACACCCTGCTGCCCGCCAAGGTCACCAGCGTCAGCTTCAACACCACTGGCGAGATGGTCCTGAACCTGGCTGGGGTTGGCAAGGTTTCGCTGTCCGACATCCAAACCATCGGTATCTAAGGCCGACAGAACGGCAAAAAGGAGCAACAGCATGTCTTTCAATATCGGTCTTAGCGGTCTGTACGCGGCCAACAAGCAACTGGATGTCACCGGTAACAACATCGCCAACGTCA
Organism: Pseudomonas sp. NY15463; assembly: GCF_048068415.1. Taxonomy (NCBI): domain Bacteria; kingdom Pseudomonadati; phylum Pseudomonadota; class Gammaproteobacteria; order Pseudomonadales; family Pseudomonadaceae; genus Pseudomonas; species Pseudomonas sp. NY15463. The sequence continues at coordinate 370,759 of NZ_JBLUQD010000007.1, read as the reverse complement.
ATACCACCGGCTTCAAGTCGTCGCGCGCCGAATTCGCCGACGTGTACGCTGGCGCCAACCGCCTGGGCGTGGGCAAGAACCAGGTCGGCAACGGCGTGCGCCTGGCGGCGATCTCCCAGCAGTTCACCCAGGGCGATGTGAACAACACCGGCAACGTGTTGGACATGGGCATCCAGGGGACTGGCTACTTCATCCTGTCCGACAACGGCTCGATGGTGTACACCCGTGCGGGTGCTTTCCAGAGCAACAAGGACAACTATGTGGTTACCTCGGACGGCCTGCGCCTACAAGGCTATGCCGCCGATGCCAATGGCAACATCAAGAAGGGCATCCTGACTGATCTGAGGATCGACACCTCGGCGCTGGCGCCGAAGGCGACCTCGCTGATCGACCAGGGCATCAACCTGAACTCCGAAGCCGACGATATCCCACTGCCGACCGCCACGCCGCCGGGGCCTGGCGAAATCGCCTTCGACCCGTCCGATGACACCACGTACACCAAGTCGTTCGCCACCAAGGTGTATGACACCCAAGGTAACGAACACACCATGGAGCAGTTCTATCGCAAGACCGATCAGAACGAGTGGACCATGTATACCCTGATCGACGGTCGCAATCCGATGGATCCTTCCAGTACCTCGCCACTGATCGGCACCATTTCGTTCAATGAAGATGGCACCGTGAAAGCGATGGACGCCGACGCCACCAGTATCCCGGTCGGCGCGCCGGCCACTGCCGAGTGGGCTGTGACCAACAATACCTTCAGCCTCAAGGGTTGGATTCCGGCGACTCAGGATTCCTCGGGTAACTGGGTGTCCAACGGTTCGGCCGAGAACACCGCTGGCATGCGCCTGTCGATGAACAGCACCACCTCCTACAACACCGAGACCGCGCGCTCGTCGCAGTCCCAGGACGGCTACGCCACCGGTATTCTGTCGAGCCTGTCGATCGACTCCACCGGCGTGATGTTCGCCAGCTTCAGTAACCAGCAGTCCCGCGCCATCGGTCAGATCGCCCTGGCGAGCTTTGCCAACGACCAGGGGTTGCAGCAGATCGGTGGTACTCGCTGGACCGAGACCTTCTCTTCGGGTATTCCGGGCATCGACTCGCCGAAGACTGGCATTCTGGGTAGCGTCGAGTCCAACTCGCTGGAAGCCTCGAACGTCAACCTGACCCAGGAGTTGGTCGAGCTGATCAAGGCGCAGAGCAACTACCAGGCCAACGCCAAGACCATCTCTACTGAAAGCACCATCATGCAGACCATCATCCAGATGACCTGATACGGCCTGACTGAGCGTGTTCGGCGAACCCCTTTGCGTGCGAAGGGGTTCGTCGTTTTTGCAGGAGGGATCATGAACAAGTTGCTTGTGGCGTTGCTAGTCGCGTTCTGCCTGTGTCAGGCCCAGGCCGGCACTGCACCCTGGTGGCGCTGGGAAAGCCAGGCCGACGGGCGCCTGGTGTGTTCGCAATGGTCGCCGGGGGAGGGCTGGAAGAAGTTCGCCGGGCCCTACACCAATGCGGGGTGTCGCGAGCCTTGATGTTGTGTTGCCACCCACCGGCAATTCCGCGCCGGTTATCCGACGGCGCGCCCGCTGATCGGTCCTGCAAAAGCCCGATTCCACGGGCTTTTTCGTGTTTTTCAAAAGTTGGTTCGGAACTTGCTTTGTAGCCTGTACAGCAACGGCGAGCGGCAAACGATCGCCAGTGCAGCGGAGGATGACTGTGGACAAGATGCTTTACGTGGCCATGACCGGCGCCAGCCAGAACGCGCTGGCGCAAAAGGCCCACGCCAACAACCTGGCGAACATTTCCACCAATGGTTTCCAGAAAGACCTCGAACAGGCGCGCTCGATGCCGGTGTTCGGCGACAGCTTTCCGTCGCGCGCCTACGCCATGACCGAGCGTCCGGCCACCGATTTCAGTGAAGGCCCGCTGGTCGAAACCGGGCGTGACCTGGATGTGGCGGTGTCCGGCAAGGGGTTCATTGCCGTGCAGGCGCCCGACGGCAGCGAAGCCTATGTGCGCACCGGCAGCCTGAACATTGACGCCCTGGGTGTGCTGCGTGCCGGCAACGGTATGCCGGTACTCGGCAATGGCGGTCCTATCGCGGTGCCGCCGGAGCAGAAGGTCGAGGTGGGGGCTGACGGCACCATCAGCATCCGCTCCATGGGCGAAGGTCCGCGGGTGATGGCTGAGGTGGACCGCATCAAGCTGGTCAATCCCGCTACCACCGCCATGACCAAGGGTCTGGACGGCATGATCCATACCAAGAGCGGGCAGCCTGCCGACATCGACCCGACTGTACGCGTGGTGTCGGGCTTCCTGGAAGGCAGCAACGTCAATGCGGTCGAGGAAATGACCTCGGTGCTGGCGCTGTCCCGTCAGTTCGAACTGCACGTGAAAATGATGAACGCAGCCAAAGAAGGCGATGAAGCCATGGCGCGTGTTTTGCAAATCGGCTAACCACACTTGAACGGGTGCCGTAAAACAGGCGCACGAGGAGAACACTGATGCTTCCGGCTCTTTGGGTCGCTAAAACCGGCCTGTCCGCCCAGGACACCAACCTGACCGTCATTTCCAACAACCTGGCCAACGTCTCGACCACCGGCTTCAAGCGTGATCGCGCCGAGTTCCAGGACCTGCTGTACCAGATCAAACGCCAGCCGGGCGCGCAGTCCACCCAGGACAGCGAGCTGCCGTCGGGCCTGCAGGTCGGTACCGGTGTGCGCATCGTCGGCACCCAGAAGAACTTCTCCGTCGGTAGCCTGCAAACCACCGAAAACCCGCTGGACCTCGCGGTCAATGGCCGTGGTTTCTTCCAGGTTTTGCAGCCCGATGGCACCGTTTCGTATACCCGTGACGGCACCTTCCACCTGAACGCTGACGGTCAGGTGGTCACCGTCAATGGCTTCCCGCTGGAGCCTGCGATCGTGGTGCCCAACAACGCCCAGACCTTCACGGTTGGCCAGGACGGCACTGTCTCGATCACCGTTGCTGGCAACGCCGCACCCCAGGTGATCGGTAACCTCCAGACCGCCGACTTCATCAACCCGGCCGGTCTGCAAGCCATTGGCGACAACCTGTTCCTGGAAACCGCTGCCAGCGGCGCGCCGCAGGTTGGCACGCCAGGCCTGAACGGCTTCGGCACCACCCTGCAACAGACCCTGGAAAACTCCAACGTCAGCACGGTGGAAGAGTTGGTCAACATGATCACCACCCAGCGTGCCTACGAGATGAACTCCAAGGTCATCTCCACCGCCGACCAGATGCTGTCGTTCGTTACCCAGCAGCTGTAAGCCCTGAGCCAGTAACACCGTGAGGTAAGTGTCATGAAGCGTCTGTTGTCCGTTTTCGCCCTTGGGGGGGCGGTGTCGTTGGCCGGTTGCGTCGCGCCGACGCCCAAGCCCAACGACCCGTACTACGCGCCGGTTCTACCGCGCACCCCGTTGCCGGCGGCGGCCAACAACGGTTCGATCTACCAGTCCGGCTTCGAGCAGAACCTGTATTCCGATCGCAAGGCGTTCCGGGTGGGTGACATCATCACCATCACCCTCAACGAGCGTACCTCCGCGAGCAAGAACGCCGGATCCCAGGTTGCCAAGGACAGCACCGCGAACCTCGGCCTGACCTCGCTGTTCGGTGCCGTGCCCAACACCAACAACCCGCTGGGCAGCGGCGACCTTACGCTGAACGCTGGCTACAGCGGCACCCGGGCCACCAAGGGTGCTAGCACCGCCTCGCAAGGTAATACCCTGACCGGTTCGATCACCGTCACCGTGGCCGAGGTGCTGCCCAACGGCATCATTGCCGTGCGCGGCGAAAAGTGGATGACCCTGAACACCGGTGAAGAGCTGGTGCGCATCGCCGGCATGATCCGTGCCGACGACATCGCCACCGACAACACCGTACCGTCCACCCGTGTGGCCGACGCGCGCATCACCTATTCGGGTACCGGTTCGTTCGCCGATGCCAGCCAACCCGGTTGGCTGGACCGCTTCTTCATCAGCCCGCTCTGGCCCTTCTGAGTACGGATGACCATGTTCAACGCTAGGCGGTTGATTGCCGCGACACTCTTGCTGACCTGCGCGTTCGGTGCCCATGCCGAGCGTCTGAAGGATATCGCCAGCATTTCCGGCGTACGTGCCAACCAGCTGATCGGCTACGGTCTGGTGGTGGGCCTGGCCGGTACGGGCGACCAGACCACCCAGACCCCGTTCACCCTGCAGACCTTCAACAACATGCTCTCGCAGTTCGGTATCAAGGTGCCGGCAGGCTCGGGCAACGTGCAGCTGAAGAACGTCGCTGCGGTCTCGGTGCATGCGGACTTGCCGGCCTTCGCCAAGCCTGGCCAGGTAGTCGATATCACCGTGTCGTCGATTGGTAACTCCAAGAGCCTGCGCGGTGGTAGCTTGCTGATGACCCCGCTCAAGGGGATCGACGGCAACGTCTATGCCATCGCTCAGGGCAACCTGGTGGTTGGCGGTTTTGATGCCGAAGGCCGTGACGGCTCGAAGATCACCGTCAACGTACCGTCGGCCGGTCGGATTCCTGGCGGCGCCACGGTCGAGCGTGCGGTGCCGAGTGGTTTCAACCAGGGCAACAGCTTGACCCTGAACCTCAACCGTCCCGATTTCACCACCGCCAAGCGTATCGTCGACAAAGTCAACGAACTGCTCGGTCCTGGCGTGGCCCAGGCCTTGGACGGCGGCTCGGTGCGCGTCAGTGCGCCGATGGATCCGAGCCAGCGGGTCGATTACCTGTCGATCCTCGAGAACCTGGAGATTGATCCCGGCCAGGCTGTGGCCAAAGTCATCATCAACTCGCGTACCGGTACCATCGTGATCGGTCAGAACGTCAAGGTATCGCCTGCGGCGGTCACCCACGGCAGCTTGACGGTGACCATCACCGAAGATCCAATCGTCAGCCAGCCAGGCCCGCTCTCCAACGGCCAGACCGCCGTGGTGCCGCGCTCGCGAATCAACGCCCAGCAAGAGGCCAAGCCGATGTTCAAATTCGGCCCTGGCACCACGTTGGATGAGATCGTCCGTGCGGTGAACCAGGTAGGCGCCGCCCCCGGCGACCTGATGGCGATCCTCGAAGCCCTGAAGCAGGCCGGTGCGTTGCAGGCCGACCTGATCGTGATCTGAGGGCGCCGCTGATGAATCCGAAAAGCCTGGTTTCCAGCCCCGCCGACAGTGGCGCCTTCACTGACCTCAATCGCCTGAACTCGCTCAAGCATGGTGACCGCGACAGCGATGCCAATGTGCGTAAGGTGGCCCAGGAGTTCGAGTCGCTGTTCGTCAGCGAGATGCTCAAGGCTTCGCGCAAGGCGTCCGACGTGCTGGCTGACGAAGACAGTCCGATGAACAGTTCGACGGTCAAGCAGTACCGTGACATGTACGACCAGCAGCTGGCGGTGAGCATGTCTCGCGAGGGCGGCGGGATCGGCCTGCAGGATGTGCTGGTGCGGCAGTTGTCGAAGAACAAGGCGGCTCCCGTCAACACCAGCCCGTTCCCGCGTATCGAAGGCAAGGCCCCGACGCTGTGGGGCGCCAAAGTGGACGAGCAGGCCAATACGACCCAGTCCACCGTGCACCGCAACGACGTGGCGGCGCTCAACTCGCGCCGTCTGGCCTTGCCAGGCAAGCTCACCGACCGCCTGCTGGCCGGTATCGTACCGTCGGCGGCCACCCCCAACACGGTGGCTTTGCCGCTGCGTGACGGCCAAACCCTGGTCGATGGCGTGGTCAAGGGCGATTGGCAGCCGGCACAGACCTTCGGCGTCGGCACCGACGGCACGCGCATTCTCGGACGGGCCGTGGCGCAACCGCCGCTGGCGCCGAAGAAAGCCTTCGCCGACAGTGACGCCTTTGTCGCCACCATGCTGCCGATGGCTGAGCAAGCCGCCAAGCGCATCGGCATCGACCCGCGTTACCTGGTGGCCCAGGCTGCCCTGGAAACCGGCTGGGGCAAGTCGGTCATGCGCAACAGCGATGGCAGCAGCAGTCACAACCTGTTCGGCATCAAGGCCACCGGCAACTGGCAAGGGGGCGAGGCGCGGGCGATCACCAGCGAATTCCGCGATGGACAGTTCGTCAAGGAAACCGCCGCGTTCCGTTCGTATGATTCGTACCAAGACAGTTTCCACGACCTGGTCAGCCTGTTGCAGAACAATTCGCGCTATCAAGAAGCGGTGAAGTCGGCCGATAAACCAGAACAGTTCGTGCGAGAGCTGCAAAAGGCCGGGTACGCAACCGACCCGAACTACGCCAGCAAGATCTCGCAGATCGCAAGACAGATGAAGTCGTACGAGAGCTACGCGTCGCTCGGTACCACCACGAAACTTTAAGGGCTTGAACCATGGCGAGTTTGCTAAACATTGGTATGTCGGGACTTGGCGCTGCGCAGTCGGGGTTGTACACCCTCGGTAGCAACATCGCTAATGCCGATGTCGAGAGCTACTCGCGCCAGCAGGTCGTGCAGAAAACCAAGGGTGGCCAACAGGTTGGCCAGGTGTTTATCGGCACCGGCACCACCTTGGCCGACGTACGCCGGGTCTATAACGCCTATCTGGAAAGCCAGCTGCGCACTACCACCTCGTTGTCTAGCGACGCTACCTCGTACCTGAACCAGATCACGCCCCTGGACACAGCCCTGTCCAGTGCCGATACCGGTATCACTGCGGCTCTGCAAAGTTTCTTCAGTGCCTTGCAGGACGCCTCGGCCAAGCCAACCGAAGACGCCTCGCGCCAGTTGCTCCTGACCAGCGCGCAATCGCTGGCCAAGCGCTTCAACACCCTGTCTTCGCAGTTGAACCAGCAGAACAGCAACATCAACAGCAACATGGCGTCGTTGGCCTCCCAGGTGAACAACCTGACTGCGACCATCGCCGACCTCAATGCGCAAATCTCCAAGGTCGGTGCCATCACCGGCCAGCCCAACGACCTGCTGGACCAACGCGACGGTGCCGTGCGTCAACTGTCGTCGCTGATCGGCGCCGACGTGGTCGAGCAAAAGAACGGCAACTACGACATCTACCTGAAGAACGGTCAGGCGCTGGTATTGGGCAACACCACCCAGACCATCGGCGTGGCCGCCAGTGCCACCGATCCGACGCGCATGAGCCTGATCCTCAACCGCGGCTCGACGCAAATGGACATCACCAACAGCACTACCGGTGGTGAACTGGGCGGCCTGATCCGCTACCGCAAGGAAACCCTGGACCCGGCGCTCAACGAGCTGGGGCGCGTGGCGCTGGTGGTGGCCGATGCCATCAACCGTCAACTGGGCCAAGGCATCGACAAGAATGGCGAGTTCGGCGCCAGTCTGTTCGCCGACATCAACAGCGCCAAGGCCATCGCCAACCGCAGTGTTGCCAAGACCGGCAACAGTGCAGGTTCCGGCAACCTCGACGTGACCATCAAAGACACCGGCAAGCTGAGCACCAGCGATTACCAGGTGACCTTCACCAGTGCTACTGGCTACACCGTGCGCAAGCTGCCCGAAGGCACCGACATGGGCAGCTACGACCTGAGTGACGACCCGGCTCCGGTGATCGACGGCTTCAGCCTGTCGCTCAATGGCGGTGGAATGAGCGCCGGTGACAGCTTCAAGATCACCCCGACCCGCAACGAAGCGGCGAGCATCAATGCGACCCTGACCGATCCCAAGCGCCTGGCTATGGCCGCGCCCCTTACCGCCGTCAGCGGTTCGGGCAACAAAGGCACTGGTTCGATCACCCAGCCGACGTTGACCTCACTGGTGGACATCTACGATGCCACCCAGAAGGCTGATTTGCAGACGGGCTTGAAGTACTCCACCCCGGTCAAGTTGGTGTTCGGCGACGACACCGCTTCGCCGCAGGCCTACACCCTGTTCGACGCCCAAGGCAACAACATCGGCAGCGGCACCATCGTGCCGGGCCAGGACAACGCCCTGCAGCTGTCGGTGCCGATGGTCGATGCCAGTGGCAACCCGATTTATGAAGCCGATGGCGTTACCCAGAAGACCTTCGGTTTCGAGATGAACGTGGCGGGTGTGCCCAAGACCGGCGATAGCTTCACCGTGTCGCTGACTGCCTCGGGCTCGGCCGACAACCGCAACGCCCAATCGGTGCTCGATCTGCAGACCAAGCCCACGGTCGAGTTGAATGCCGATGGCAAGGGCATCAGCTTCACTGACGCTTACGCAAAGCTTGTGTCCAACGTCGGCGGCAAGACGGGGCAGGCGCAGATGGACAGTGACGCCACCACCGCGCTGAAGAAGTCGGCACTGGATGCCCGCGACAACTTGTCAGGGGTGTCGGTCGATGAAGAGACCGGCAACCTGATCAAGTTCCAGCAGTACTACACCGCGTCGTCGCAGATCATCAAGGCGGCCCAGGAAACCTTCGCCACCCTGATCAACAGTCTTTAAGGAATCGTAGATCGTGAGCGTACGCATCTCTACTTCGCAGTTCTACAACACCACCAGCGCCAACTATCAGCGCAACTTCGCCAGCCTGGACAAGACCCGTCAGGAGGCCAGCGACGGTATCCGCGTGCGCACTGCCGCCGACGATCCGGTCGGTGCCGCGCGCCTGTTACAGCTTGAGCAGCAGCAGAACATGCTCAAGCAGTACAGCGACAACATCGTCCGCGTGCGTAACTCGCTGGGCTCGGCCGAAAGCACGCTGACCTCAATCGGGCATATTCTGCAGCGTGTCAACGAACTGGCGGTGAGTTCGGGTAACGCGGGCATGACCGACGACGACCGTAAATCCAACGCTGCGGAGCTGGAGGCGCTGGAGCAACAGCTGTTCTCGCTGATGAACAGCAAGGATGAGAACGGCAAGTACCTGTTCTCGGGCTCCAAGGGTGACACCCAGCCCTATGTGCGCAACGCTGACGGCACTTACACCTACCAGGGCGACCAGACCCAGCTCAAGCTGCAGGTCGGCGATGCTTTGACCCTGGCGGCCAACGAGACCGGCTACGATGCGTTCGAGCAGGCACTGAACACCAGCCGCAGCGAAACTCAACTGACCTCGCCGGCCACCGATGACGGTCGCGTTAGCCTGTCCAATGGCCAGGTGTCGGGCAGCTCGGTGTACAACGACCGCTTCCGTAGCGGCGAGCCCTACAGCATCGAGTTCACCAGCAGCACGCAGTTCAAGATCACCGATGCCAGCGGCAACGACGTGACCCTGGAAGCCACCCAGGGCGGCAAGTTCGACCCTAACGGCGACAACACCATGATCAGCTTCCGCGGGGTCGACCTGCGTCTGGCTGTCAGTTTCCAGGCGGGCGACGCCGCCGACCCGGATGCGGCCATCGCCGGCCACACCTTCAGCCTGAGCTCCAAGGCCGATCAGATCAGCGGTACCCGTAGCGCCGGCAACAGTTCTTCTGCGCAGATCACTGACGCCACCATCACCGACCAGGCGGCCTACAAGGCAGCGTTCCCGGAAGGTGCGGTGCTCAAGTTCACCAGCGCCACTGATTTCGAGCTGTACGCATCGCCCGTGACAGCCAACAGCCGTCCTGTCACCAGTGGAACTCTGAGTGGCACCACCGCCACGGCCATGGGCGTGGAGTTCGAGCTGTCCGGCGCGCCAGCGGCTGGTGATTCGTTCGGCGTCAAGGTCGATACCCACCAGACCCAGAACATCCTGGACACCATCGGCCAACTGCGCACCGCGCTGAACACGCCTATCGATGGCGACCCGGCGGCCACGCAGAAATTCAAGGCTGCGCTGGATTCGGCTATCGGCAACATCAGCAGCGCCACCAATCAGGTGTCTTCCTCCATCAGCGCCATTGGTGGTCGTGGTCAGGCACTGGACGTGCAGGCCGAAACCAACGAAGCCCTGAGCGGTGAGAATACCAAGACCCAAAGCTCGATTCGCGACAGCGATCCGGCCACCGTCATGCTGCGCCTGCAGATGCAGACCAACATGCTCCAGGCCTCGTTGCAGGCCTATGCCAAGGTGGCGAGTCTGTCGCTGGTCAACTACATCTGACCGCGCCTGACGCGTCGTCAACCATGCGCCGCCACCGTCAGGTGCGGCGCATTTTTTTTGCAAGGTCGTCATCGTGAACGAAAAGCCACTGGTCAGCATCGTCATTCCCGCCTACAACCCTCGATTCTTCGCCATGGCGCTGCAAAGCGCCCTCGGCCAGAGTTACCCCGCGCTGGAAGTGCTGGTATGCGACGACAGCGAGGGCGAGGAGATCGAAGCCATCGTCCGCGCCGTGCAGGATGATCCGCGCCTGCGCTTTGTGCGCAATTCGTCGCGCAAGGGCTTCGTCGGCAACCTGCTGCACGCGGTGGGGCTGGCCCGCGGCGAGCTGGTCAAGGTGCTGTGCGATGACGACCGCCTGTTCCCGCTGTGCGTGGAGCGCCAGGCCGAGGTGCTGCTGGCGCATGAGGAGGTCGGCCTGGTGCTGTCCCAGCGCGTGCTGTGCGACGAGAACAACTACATCCTGCCCATGCGTGTGGCCAATACCCGTTTCGCCGCCGTCGACAGCCTGTTCAAGGGCGAGGACATGCTGGCGTTGCTCGATGGCCGGCCGGTGAATTTTATCGGTAACTTCTCTGCCGCGCTGATGCGTCGCGAACAGGCCCTGGGGTTCTTGCAGGCATTGACCGGTGAAGGCATGACCTTCGTCGCACTGCTCGACCTTGCGCTGTTCGTGTGCCTGATGCGGCGCGCCAACATGGTCATGCTCAGCGAGCCCGGGCTGATCGAGCGCCTGCATCCGCAGCGCCTGAGCAAGCAAGAGGCGGTGGCCCAAGCGCAGGCCCAGGAATGGCGCTGGCTGATGCAAATGCTCGCTGCGCGCAGCGGCGAAGCCGCGCCGGCCAGCGGATGGGTACGTTATGTGCCGGTGCAGGAGGCCGCCCAGCAGCCGCGCAACTGGCAGGAACTGTGCCTGGTACGCGTCATCAGCAACTGGCAGATGCGCCTGAAAGGCCGCGTGGGCAGTGATTGCGAAAGCTACGCCGAACTCTACGAACATTGGTTGGCGGCGCGACACTTCAGCGATGTGCAGCGCCGCTTGCTGCCGCAGACCGTCGCGGCCTGGCCGCGTCAGCCACGGATCGTCCCGGTGGTGCTGGATAGCACCGGTGATACCCAGGCCCTGGCGCAGACCCTCGCTAGCCTGGAGGCGCAGCTGTACCCAGTGCATGCCTGCGTGGTGCTGGCCGAGCACGTGCCGAGCAGCGACCTCGCGCTGGTCCATCAGCCGTTGCAGCAGGACTGGTCGCGGCAGCTCAATCAGTTGTTGGTCTCGCTGCCGGAGGCTGACTGGATCTACCTGTTGCGTGCCGGTGATCAGCTGGACGAGGCCGCGCTGCTGCTGCTGGCCGAACGCGCCGCGGTGTTTCCGGGTGTGGCATGCATTTACAGCGACGAAGGCTGCTGGGTGGATGGCAAGCCTGGCGAGCCGGTTTTCAAACCTGATTTCAACCTCGACTTGCTGCGCAGCTATCCCTACGTCGGGCGGACCCTGGCATTTGCCCGCGACGCCGTTGTGGATCTTGGCGGTTTTGCCAGTCAGTTCGCCGAGCTGTCACCGCACGATCTGCTCTGGCGCCTAGTCGAGCAGCGTGGACCGCAGGCGGTGGAGCATATCGCCGAAATCCTGGTGCAATCGACCTTCAGTTTCGCCCAGTGGCTGTCGTTGCCAGTGGTCGAGGCGCAGAGCGAGCCGGTGTTGGCGGCGCACCTGGAGCGTCTTGGCGTAGCCCATCGCATCCGCCATGACGACATGCCGCTGCTCAACCGGGTTGACTACCTGCACGAGGGCAGCCCGCTGGTCTCGGTGATCGTCCCGGCGACCGCAGAGCTTGCACGCTTGCATGCCTGCGTGCAGTCGCTGATCGAACATACCCGTGGCCATTACGAAGTGTTGCTGGTGGCGGACCAGTCCCAGGATCAAGACGTCGAGACGTGGTTGCAGGCCATGGGCGAGCTGGATGCGCAGATGCTGCGCGTGGTGCGCCTGCCGGGCCAGCAGTCGCGTGAGTCGCTGCTCGATGCGGCGGCCGGCCAAGCGCGCGGCGAGTACTTGCTTTTGCTCGACGCTTCGCTGCAGGTGTTCGATGAGCATTGGCTTCAGGAGCTGTTGCAGCATGCCCGTCGCCCTGAGGTGGCGGTGGTCGGTGCCAAGCTGATCGATGTGCAGGGCCGGGTTGTCGAGGTGGGGCGCGTGCTGGGTGTTTCCAGCGTTGCAGGCCCTGCGTTCGCCGGTGAGGAGCTGCAAGCCCGAGGCTATCTGCAACGCTTGCAGGTGGTGCAGAACTGGAGCGCGGTCGGCGGCGACTGCCTGATGGTGCGTAAGGCTGTGTTCGACGAGTTGGGCGGGCTTGCCGGCCAGGCGTTGGCCCAGGGGCTGGCTGAGCTGGACCTGTGTCTGCGCGCCGGGCGCCTGGGTTATCTGGTAGTGGGCACGCCGTATGCGTTGCTGCTCAAGGCTGGCGCGACCGCGCCGGGCACGCCGCTTGACCCGGAGCAGGCGCTGGAGCAGCAGCAGGCGTTCTGCGAGCGCTGGTTGAGCAAGGTGGTGCGCGATCCGGCCTATAACCCAAGTCTTAGCTTGGCCACCGCCGACTTCAGCCTCGAACCGAGCCTACGCGGCAGCTGGAACCCGCTGTGCGCGCGGGCGCTGCCGTCCGTGCTGGGTTTGCCGGTCAACGATACCGCTGTAGGCCACTATCGGGTCAGTCAGCCGTTCCAACAATTGGAGGCAGCCGGCCGGGTGGTCGGGCGCATCGCCTACGAGTCGCCCAGCGTCGTGCAGTTGGCGCGCATGGACCCTGACGTGATCATCCTGCAACTGCGCCATGCCGATGACTCGGTGCGTGACATTGAGCGCATCGCGCGTTTCTCCAATGCCCGCCGGGTCTACGAGATTGACGACTATGTGCTCAGCGCGCCGAAGAAGAATACCCACGCCCGTAACAAGCCAGCCGATATCGAGCAGCACCTGCGCCGCGGCATTGGCCTGTGCGACCGGGTGGTGGTAACCACCCAGGCGCTGGCCAACGCCCTGGCCGACATGCATCGCGATATCCGCGTGGTGCCCAACATGCTCGCGCCGCACCTGTGGACCAACCTGCCGCCGAGCCGCCGTGGCAGCTCCAGCAAGCCGCGTGTGGGCTGGGGTGGCGGCACCAGCCACAGCGGCGACCTGGAGATCATTGCCGAGGTGGTGCGCGAGCTGGCGAACGAGGTGGAGTGGGTGTTCTTCGGCATGTGCCCGGAGGCGCTCAAGCCGTATATCCACGAGTACCACCCGGGCGTGCCGCTGCAGGCGTATCCGGCCAAGCTTGCCAGCCTCAACTTGGACCTGGCCCTGGCACCGTTGGAATTCCATATCTTCAACGACTGCAAGAGCAACCTGCGCCTGTTGGAGTACGGCGCCTGCGGCTACCCGACCATCTGCACCGATACCGAAGCCTATCGCGGCTACTTGCCGTGTACTCGGGTATACAGCAACAGCACTGAGGAATGGTTGAAGGCGATCCGCATGCACTTGAGCGACCCGGCAGCCAGCTACCGCATGGGGGATGAGTTGCGCGAGGCGGTGATGCGCGACTTCGTGCTGCGCGACGACAACCTGCGGCACTGGGAGTGGGGGTGGTTGGCGGACTGACCGTCGCTGCCAGGATTGGGGCTGCTGTGTAGCCCATCGCCAATCCTTGTCCATTGGGGGCCTGCTGCGGCCCCCTTTTCATGTCCAGTGAATCTTGGCGCAGTTCCTGCAATAACCCTGGCTATCGCCATAAATCCTTCACCCTGGGGGTCCGGGGGGCGCGAAGCACATGAGGAAAACGATGAAGGCAGTCATTCTGGCGGGTGGACTCGGCACGCGGATCAGCGAAGAGTCGCACCTCAAGCCCAAACCGATGATCGAAATCGGTGGCAAGCCAATTCTTTGGCACATCATGAAGCAGTACTCGGCCCACGGCATCCACGACTTCGTGATCTGCCTCGGTTACAAGGGCTACGCGATCAAGGATTTCTTCGCCAATTACTTCCTGCATACCTCCGATGTCACCTTCGACATGTGCAACAACCGCATGGACGTCCACCAGAACTACAGCGAGCCGTGGCGCGTGACCCTGGTAGATACCGGCGAGGAAACCATGACCGGTGGCCGCCTGCGACGTGTGTCGCGCTACCTCGAAGGCGAAGAGGCATTCTGTTTCACCTACGGCGACGGCGTCTCGGACCTGAACATCGGCGCGCTGGTGGACTTCCATCGCGGCCACGGCAAGCTGGCCACGGTCACCGCCGTGCAGCCGCCGGGGCGCTATGGCGCGTTGCAGCGTGACGGCGATCAGGTCCTGGGTTTCAGTGAAAAGCCCCGTGGTGATGGTGGGTGGATCAACGGCGGCTTCTTCGTTTTATCGCCCAGGGTAATTCCTTATATCGCCGACGATGCCACCCCATGGGAGTCCGAGCCATTGACCAACCTGGCCCGCGAGGGGCAGTTGATGTCGTTCGAGCATGACGGCTTCTGGCACCCGATGGACACCCTGCGCGACAAGAACCACCTCGAGCACCTTTGGAGCAGCGGGGAGGCACCATGGAAGCAGTGGGCCTGAACCCCGCGTTCTGGCAGGGCAAGCGCGTCCTGGTCACTGGCCATACCGGCTTCAAGGGCAGCTGGCTGGTCCTCTGGTTGCAGCGCCTGGGCGCCCAAGTGACCGGCTTTGCCCTGGACCCGGCCACCGAGCCGAACTTGTTCGAGCTGGCCCGTGCCGGAGAAGGCATCGATGATCGGCGTGGCGATGTGCGTGACCTGGGCGTGCTGCTGGAACTGATGGCCGAAGTCGAGCCTGAAATCGTCCTGCACCTGGCCGCGCAGCCGCTGGTTCGTGAAGGCTACCGCGACCCTCTGGGCACATATTCGACCAACGTCATGGGCACCCTCAACCTGCTGGAGGCCATGCGTCAGGTAGGTGGCGTGCGCGCCTGTGTGGTGGTCACGACCGACAAGGTCTATGCCAACCAGGAGTGGTCCTGGCCATACCGTGAGAATGAAGCCTTGGGCGGGCACGATCCCTACAGCAGCAGCAAAGCCTGCTGCGAGATCCTGACGCAGTCCTACAGCGCGTCGTTCTTCCCCCCCGAGCGCCACGCCGAGCACGGCCTGAGCCTGGCCACGGCGCGTGCCGGCAACGTGCTGGGCGGCGGCGATTTCTCTCCCGAGCGACTGATCCCCGATGTGCTGAAGGCCTGGAGCGAGGGCGAGCAAGTGACTCTGCGCATGCCCCACGCTGTTCGCCCTTGGCAGCATGCGCTGGAGCCGCTGGCCGGCTACCTGCAACTGGCCGCCGCGCTTTACGAGCATGGCCAGCGCTTTGCCGGGGCGTGGAACTTCGGGCCGAGCGATGAGGACATGTGCAGCGTTGGCGATGTGGTCGAGTTGATGGCCGCGCAGTGGCCGCAGGCGCCGGGCATCGTCGTGCAGCAGAGCGACATGCATGAGGCCGGTCTGTTGCGTCTGGACAGCTCCCGGGCCCGGAAACTGTTGGCCTGGCGCCCGCGTTGGTCGTTGCACGAATGCCTCGGCCAGACCCTGGGATGGCATCTTGCTTGGCGCAAGGGCGTGGACATGCGCGCGGTCAGCCTGACTCAGCTTAGCCAATACGAGGAGTCGCTATGAGCCAGTACCTTGAGCGGCCACGGCCCTGTGTAAGGAATCTCAATGAATGATTTTGATGTGCACGCGCTCCCTCTGGAGGGGCTGTGTCTGATTCAGCAGAAAGTCTTTACCGATCATCGCGGGCGCTTTGCCCGGTTGTTCTGCCAATCGCGCCTACAGGTGCAAGGCAAGCGCTTTGACATTCGCCAGATCAACCACTCACATACGCTCGGCAAAGGCAGTGTGCGCGGCCTGCATTTTCAGTATGCCCCGCATGCCGAAAGCAAACTGATTACCTGCCTTGCCGGCGCGATCTGGGATGTGGCGGTTGACCTGCGGATCGACTCGCCCACGTATCTGCAGTGGCATGCCGAAGAGCTGGTGGCCGGCGATGGCCGCAGCCTGTTGATCCCAGCCGGGTTCGCGCACGGTTTTCAGGTGTTGAGCGAAGAGGCGACCATTCTCTATTGCTCCGATGCCGACTACAGCCCTGCCCACGAATCGGGTATTGGGCCGGAGGATACAGCGCTGGCCATCGCTTGGCCGCTGCCAGTGACCAATCTGTCTGCCCGGGATGCCGCACATCCGCCGATTGACGCAGGTTTTAGCGGGGTGCGCTTGTGAGTTGCCTGCCGGCCAAGGTGCTGGTGACCGGTGCCACGGGGTTCGTTGGCCAACATTTGGTGGCTGCGCTGTTGGCCGCTGGCGTGCAGGTGCGTGCGGTTGCCCGTTCGTCCGAGCGCGCGCGCGTGCTGCCCTGGTTCGACCAGGTGGAGTTCGTAGCGGCGGATATCCACGATCAAGCCCTGGACGTGCAGGCTTTGACCGATAGCGTCGACGCGCTCGCCCACCTGGCGTGGTCAGGGCTGCCGAACTATCAGCAGGCCTTTCATTACGAGGTCAACCTGCCGGCGGACTTACAGTTCATCAAGCGCGTGGTCGCCGCCGGGGTGGGGCAGGTGATGGTTACCGGGACCTGCTTCGAATATGGTCTGCGCAATGGACCGCAGAGTGAAACCGATGCTGCTCAGCCGGCTACTGCCTATGGGCTGGCGAAGAATGCCTTGCGTCTGTTCCTTGAGCACATGCGTCAACAAACACCTTTCACGCTGCAGTGGGTGCGGCTGTTCTACCTGTATGGCCCTGGGCAAGCGGCCAATAGCCTGCTGGCTAGCCTAGACCGGGCAATCGACCAAGGGCATGCGCAGTTCCCCATGTCTGCCGGGGAGCAGTTGCGTGACTACCTGCCCATCGAGCAGGTTGCCGCGCATCTACTGGCCATCCTTGGCAGGCGCGAATTTTCCGGTGTGGTCAATTGTTGCAGCGGCGAGCCGATATCGGTTCGGTCGCTGGTCGAACAGCACCTCGCACGGCGCAACAGCCGCATGGCGCTGCAGCTAGGTCATTACCCGTATTCTGCCCACGAACCGATGGCGTTCTGGGGCGATCCGCAGCGGCTGCAGCAACTGACAGGAGAGCAGCATGGCGCGTGAACTGTATCGGGCCGCGGGGCTGCCGGTCTTGCAGAACCGCACATTCGCAACCGCCCAGCAGGCCCGCGCGTGTGGCGCGGCGGACGTGCTGCTGGTGCAGGATGAGGTCAGTGGCCTGGTGTTCAACCAGGTCTTCGATCCCAGCAAGCTGGTGTACGACGCCGACTACCAGAACGAGCAGGCCCATTCGCCGCACTTTCAGCGTCATCTGGAGGCTGTCGAAGGCATTCTGGCCCGTCACTTCAGAGGCGCGAGTCTGGTGGAGGTTGGCTGCGGCAAGGGTTATTTCCTGCAGATGTTGCGTGAGCGCGGCTATGCCGTGAAAGGCGTTGATCCGTCCTATGAAGGGCAGAGCGATGATGTGGTCTGCGCACCCTTTACTCGCGAGCTGGGTATCCAGGCCGACGGTGTGATTCTGCGCCACGTGCTCGAACACATTCAGGACCCCTGTGCATTTCTTGGCGAAATCGCCGAGGCCAATGAGGGTGGGTTGATCTACATCGAGGTGCCGTGTTTCGACTGGATCATTGAGCGCTGCGCCTGGTTCGATGTGTTCTACGAGCACGTCAACTATTTCCGCCTGGACGACTTTACCCGCATGTTCGGCCGCGTTGTCGAGAGCGGACATCTGTTTGGCGGTCAGTACCTGTATGTCGTTGCTGACCTTGCGAGCCTGCGGGCGCCGCGTCAGGCATTCGCCCCGCTGTCGCTGCCAACGGCCTTCAAGGCCGGCGCCGACATTGCCGCGCGTGCCCTGTTGGCCCAGCCTGAGCGGCGTGTCGCCCTTTGGGGGGCGTCTTCCAAGGGCGTGATCTACTCGCTGTTCCTGCTGCGTGCTGGTGTGCCCATCGATTGCGTGGTCGATATCAACCCAGACAAACAAGGTCGTTTTCTTCCGCTGAGCGGGCAGTTGGTGTCATCGCCTGAGCAGCTACTCCAGACACTGCCTGCCGGGGCGCTGATCCTGGTAATGAACTCCAACTATCTGGACGAAATTCGTCATATGACCGGTGGCCGGTATACCTATCTGGCCGTAGATGGCGTCACGGCCTCCTGAACTTCAAGGAATTTCACATGCAAGACAATCATCCCAACGCCATATTCGCCCGTGAGTGCGAGGCCGAAATCAGCGCTCAGGCAGCGGATCAGAAAGTCAAGGGCCTGGCTCGCGATTTCTTCAACGAGTCGGCCAGGCACAAGTACAGCTACCACTTCTCGTGGATGGGGCGGCCGATCATCCAACTGCCCCAGGACATGATCGCCATGCAGGAGCTGGTGTGGCGCATCAAGCCGGACCTGATCATCGAATGCGGTATCGCCCACGGCGGCTCGATCATCTACTACGCGTCGCTGCTGCAGTTGGTGGGTCATGGTCAGGTGCTGGGCATCGACGTCGACATCCGACCGCACAACCGCCAGGCCATCGAAGAGCACCCCATGGCCCACCGTATCAGCATGTTGGAAGGCTCCAGCGTCGCGCCGGAAATGGTTGCCGAGGTGGCACGCATCGCTGCGGGTAAAAAAGTCATCGTGGTGCTGGACTCCAACCACACCCATGATCATGTCTTGCAGGAGCTGCGTGCCTATGCGCCGCTGGTGTCGGTCGACAGTTACTGCGTGGTGATGGATACCGTGGTCGAAGACATGCCGGCCGACTTCTTCCCGGATCGCCCATGGGGCCATGGCGACAATCCGAAAACCGCCGTGTGGCAGTACCTGAAAGAAAACGGTGACTTTGAAATCGATCGCCCGCTGCAGGACAAGCTTTTGCTGACCGTCGCGCCGGATGGCTATCTGCGCCGAGTGCGCTGATCAATATCGTGGATCTCAAGCAGGAACGCCTTATGCCGTATCAGCAAAACCCGTGCATCGACAGCTCGCTGCGCGAGCGCTTCACTGTCGTGGTGATTACCCATAATCGCCCGGCGTTTCTGCGTCGGACCTTGCACTACTATCGGAATTTCCCCGCCAGCATCCTGGTGCTCGACTCCTCCGCCCAGAGCAATGCCGCCCTGCTGGATGACTACCCAAACGTTGACTACCGGCACCTGCCGCAGTTCACCTACAAGGGCTTGCAGGACAAGGTCAGCTACGGGGTCAATGAAGTCCGCACGCCCTACATGACCTTCGCTGCTGATGACGACTTCCTGCTGCACGAGGGCATGGTGAGATCCCTCGAGTTCCTGGAGCAGCATCCCGATTACGGCATGTGCCATGGCTACGGCATGATGTACGTCGGGCGCGGTACCCGGGTGGACTTCTATCGGCGTGACAAGCGCGTGCAGGAAGACTACTGCGTTGAGCCGGGGCAGCGCCTGATCGAGTTCATGGGGCAGTTCCTGCCGCCATTTTATGCAGTCACCCGCACCGCGTTGCTGCAGCAGTGGTATGCCTTGCTGCCGCCGGGTACTAATTTCGAATGGCAGGAGATCGGTCATACCTTCTACCTGCTAGCCAACGCCAAGGCGCGGATTCTGCCGATCCCTTACGCAGTGCGCGAGATCAACTATGGTGCCTCGGAGCACAGCACCAACGTGCTGACCGTGCTGGCGCTGCAGGACGAGCAGTCGCAGCGTGGGCGCGAAGCCTTCGCCGAATTCCTCGCCTCCATCCCAACCGCGTTGAGCGGGCAGGGGGCAGAGGCAGTCAAGCGTATTGCCTTGGACAGTTTCAAGGCTATGGCTGAGGGCCTGCTCACGGGGCGTGCGCTACAGGGCTGCTTGATCGTTCGCTCGTACTGGTCACAGCCCAAGGCCGAGCCGGAGCGGATTTTCGGCGAGCGGCAGTTCGTCGAGATGCCGTTCTACAACCAGCCTACCTTCGACCTGCTGGCTGAATGCGAATTCCTGATTCACACCATGCCGGCCGGTCGCCAGCAATTGCTGGAGCTTGAACCGATCCTGCTGCGTCAGTCGCAGTTGCTGCAAGTGCAGGCCAACGATGATGCGCGGACCCGCCGCAGCCGCTTGTGGGAAGCGCTGACGCTCAGCCCGTTCAACCGCGTCGTGGTCCAGCAGTTGCTGGCGTCGTTGGAAGAGGCCGGCGAAGACAGCGAAGCGGCGTCGCTGCGCGCGTGGCTGGGCAAGCTCGACAGCGTGCCGTGCTTTGACAGCCAGGCGCTGCTCGACAGCTTGCCATCGGGGCGTCTGTTGAACTGGCTGAAGGCCCGCGAACCGAGCGCCGAGCAGGCGCGCAGTGCGGCTCAGCACCTGGCGCAGCATCAGGGGGGGCCGAGCTTCGGCATCCTGCTGCTGGACCTGGACGCTGACATGGCCAAGTTGCAGGCGACCTTCGACAGCCTGATGAACGGCCACTGCCGTGCCTTCAAGGTGGTGGTGCTGACTACCGGCGAGCTGCCGGCGGTCACCCATGCGCAGCAGACCGTGCACTTCGTCAAGGTCAGCACGCAGGACTACGTTCAGCGCCTGAATGAAGCCGCCCGCGAGCTGGGCACCGACTGGCTGCTGCTGGCCGAAAGTGGTGATCGCTTCACCGTCGGTGGTTTGTTGCGCGCCGGTCTTGAGTTGTTGAATGTCGACGGTGTGCGTGCCGTGGCCATGGATGAGCTGCACAGCCAGACCGATGGTTCGCTGCGCGAAGTGCTGCGCCCGGGCGTCAACCTCGACCTGCTGCAAAGCGTGCCGGGGTTGATGGCGCGCCACTGGCTGGTGCGCCGAGACCTGTGGCTGGCCTGTGGCGGCTTCGATGCGCAGTATCCCCAGGCACTGGAGTTCGACCTGCTGCTGCGCCTGATCGGCGAAGGTGGCATGGCCGGCCTTGCGCACCTCGCCGAGCCGCTGCTGATCTGCACGGCACCTGGCACCGACGAGCATGACCAGCAGCGCAGTGTGCTGGCCCACCACATCAAGCAGCGTGGCTACGCCGCAGCGATCGGCATGAACCATCCGGGCGTGCTACAGGTCGACTATCGCCACGAGGCGCGTCCGCTGGTTTCGATCATCTTGCATTGCCAGGACAATTTCGACGAGCTACAGGCGTGCCTGGTCAGCGTGCTGCAGCGTACCCGCTACCAGAATCACGAGATCCTGATCGCCGACAACGCCAGCCAGAGCGCCGCGCTGCGCGACTGGTTGGGAAGCCTGGCAGCCGCTGGCAGCCGGGTGCGGGTGATTCGCAGCGAGCAGGCGCTGGCTCCGGCGGCCATGCTCAACCTGGCTTGCCGTGAGGCGCGCGGCGAGTACCTGGTACTGCTCGACAGTTCTGCCGAAGTGCTCAACGCCAACTGGCTTGAAAGTCTGCTCAACCAGGCCCTGCGTCCGGAAGTCGGGGTGGTGGGCGGCAAGCTGCTGGGCGCCGATGGCAAGGTGGTGGAGGCCGGCCTGGTGCTGGCAGGTCAGGCGGGTGTGCGTGCAGCGTTCGCCGGAGAGGCCAAGGACGCGGCGGGTTATCTGCAGCGCTTGCAGGCCGAACACAATGTCTCGGCGGTGTCTGGGTGTGTGATGGTGCGCGCCGAGCTGCTGCGGGCGGCGGGTGGTCTGGATGAACAGGCCACGGACGTGCGCGCCGCGCAGGTCGATCTGTGTCTACAGGCCGCCGCTTCCGGCCTGCTGGTGGTGTTGACGCCACAGGCTCAGGCGGTGCGACACGCGGCCGTCAACGACGATGCGTTGGCCTGTCCGGTGCTGCGCCAGCGTTGGGCTCAGGCCCTGGCGCAAGACCCTTGCCACAACGCCAGCCATCGGCATGACGGCCAGTTGTTCAGCCTCGACCTCGAGGCTCGAGTGCAGTGGCAGGCGCTGATCGGCTGACGCCGAGCTGGCAGTTGCATGGAGCCCTGGTCGTCGAGTGACGGCCAGGGCTTTTTCATTTGTCGGTACGGTCAGCCAAGCCCTTGTGTCGATTCGACAAAAAGAGCGTGACCTGAGAGTCATAACGCGCATCTTCACTGTATATTGTCGAAACCGGGAACCGCTGCGTCGCACCCGGACAAGCCGTCAGGGATAGGGCCGCCCCCATCGCCTGGCGTTTTTCTGTTGAAGGCGCGCGGGTATTTCGCTGTTACTGAATTGGGAAGCCATATGATTGGCATTAAAAGCATCGCCAGTTACGTGCCAACTGAAGGCGTGGACAACTACGCCCAGGGCGCGAAATTCGGCAAGGATCAGGATTTCATCTTTGGCAAGATCGGTTCGACCTTCTTGCCGCGCAAGGAAGCTGGCCAGGAAACCTCCGACTTGTGCGTCGAGGCTGCCAAGAACCTGTTCGCTGCCAACCCTTCGCTGGATCCTGCAGCCATTGATGTCGTGATCGTCGTCACCCAGAACGGCGACGCCGAAGGCCTGCCGCACACCGCGGCCATCGTCCAGCACAAGCTGGGCCTGCCGACTGCGATTGCTGCCTTCGATATCTCGCTGGGCTGCTCGGGCTATGTCTATGGCTTGTACGCGATGAAGGGCTTCATGGAAGCAGCGGGCCTGAAGAACGGACTGCTGCTTACCGCTGATCCATATTCGAAGATCGTCGACCCGGAAGATCGCAATACCACCATGCTGTTCGGTGATGCCGCCACCGCCACCTGGATGGGCGAGGGTGCTGCCTGGCAACTGGGCAAGTCGTTGTTCGGCAGCGACGGTGCCGGTGCCGAGCATCTGCGCACCACCGACGGCAAGTTCTTCATGAACGGCCGCCAGGTCTACAACTTCGCCTTGGTGAAGGTGCCGGCGCACCTTCAGCAGTTGCTCGAAGCCAGTGAGCTTAAGGCGGGCGACATCGACTTGTACTGCCTGCACCAGGGCAGCGCGGCGATCGTCGATGCGGTGTCCCAGCGTTTCGACGAGGGCGAGTACAAGCACAAGTTCGTCAAGGACATGGTCGAGACCGGCAACACCGTGTCGTCGAGCATCCCGTTGCTGCTGGAAAAGCATGTGATTGGCTCGCAGCACCAGCGCGTTGCGTTGAGCGGCTTCGGCGTGGGCTTGTCGTGGGGCTCTGCGATCATCGAGCGCCGCGACTGACCGTTGTTTGCCATCGCAAGACGCCGCCGCTTCAGGCGGCGTTTTTGTTTCTGCTGCATCAAAGGGCGCGCCTGTAATCTGGCGTCAAGTCCTTGATTTCATTGGGCTGGCAGGATGCCAGTAATTTTTTTCGAAAATCCGCTAAAGCAACCCGCCCTGACGACGATAACTATTACGAAGGTTCTCTGTGCCACACCCGGCGAATGCCAGGGCCGGAAGCCGTAGTACCCATATCACGAGGAATTCGTCATGGCTTTGACCGTAAACACCAACACCACCTCCCTGGGCGTTCAGAAGAACCTGAACCGTGCTACCGATGCCCTGAGCACCTCGATGTCCCGTCTGTCCTCCGGCCTGAAAATCAACAGCGCCAAAGACGACGCCGCCGGCCTGCAGATCGCTACCCGCATGACCTCGCAGATCCGCGGTCAGACCATGGCGATCAAAAACGCCAACGACGGTATCTCCATCGCACAGACCGCTGAAGGCGCGATGCAAGAGCAGACCAACATCCTGCAGCGTATGCGTGAACTGGCCGTCCAGTCGCGTAACGACTCCAACAGCACCGAAGACCGCATAGCTCTGAACAAAGAGTTCGCCCAGATGTCCGACGAGCTGACCCGTATCGCCAACTCGACTCAGCTCAACGGCAAAAACCTGCTGGACGGTTCGGCTGGCAAGATGACCTTCCAGGTCGGTTCGAACTCCGGTGCTGACAACCAGATCTCCATCACTCTGGACAGCGGCTTCGACGCTGCTACCCTGAGCGTTGACTCGGCTACCATCGCGATCACCGGTTCGACTTCCGACGAAGCCGAAGCCAGCATGAACGCTGCTCTGGACGCCATCGACGCCGCTCTGCAGACCATCAACACCACTCGTGCTGACCTGGGTGCTTCGCAGAACCGTCTGACCAGCACCATCAACAACCTGCAGAACATCAACGAAAACGCCGAAGCTGCCCGTGGCCGTGTACAGGACACCGACTTCGCCGCTGAAACTGCCCAGCTGACCAAGCAGCAGACTCTGCAGCAAGCTTCGACTTCGGTTCTGGCCCAGGCCAACCAGCTGCCATCCGCCGTACTGAAACTGCTTCAGTAATCGCTGATGGTAACCGGCGGGGGAGTGCATAATAGGGCACTTCCCCGCCTTTTCGTTGCGAGGTGGTAGAAATGGACATGAGCGTCAAGCTGAATCTGTCCTACCCGGCCGCTCGTCCGGCCGAGCAGGTAGGCGAGAAGCCGGCTGCCCAGTCGGTACAAAACAACCATGGCAGTGATTCGCTGGAACCTACGGCAATCAGCGCTGCCGATAGTGCAAACGATATCGAAAAGGTCAAAAGCGCCGTATCGGATATCGAAAAATTTCTCAGTACGACACGACGCAGCCTGGAATTCTCCACGGACGAAGAATCCGGCAAGATCGTGGTCAAGGTCATCGCCAGCGAGACCGGTGAGCTGGTTCGTCAGTTGCCCTCCGAAGAGGCACTGCGAATCGCCAACAGCCTCAGCGATGTCAACAGTATTCTGTTCGATGCCAAGGTCTGACCTGGCAGCGAGCATCCTGAAGTAATTCATGTCGGCCCGGCAGGAGCGGGGAAGGCGCGTAAATCAAGAGGGACACAGCATGGCAACCATTACTTCCTCCGTTGGTATCGGTTCGGGTCTTGAGATCGGTACGATCGTCCAGACCCTGGTAAACGCTGATACGGCGGCCAAGAAGGCCCAGATCGCTCGCCAGACCAGCAATAACTCGGCAATGATCTCGGGTATCGGTGCGCTGCGCAGTGCCCTCACTGCATTCACCACCTCCATGGGCAAGCTCAACGACAGCACTTCGCCGGCGTTCAACGCCTATGCGGCTACGTCGGCCAACGAGGGTGTGATCAAGGTCACGGCCAGCAACAAGGCGGTGGCCGGCAGCTACAGCATTGCCGTGGAAGCCCTGGCAACCAGCTCAAAGGTTGCCAGCCAGAGCTTCGCCAGCAGCACCACGGCGATCAGTGAAGGCGACATGGTCATCGGTGTGGGCACTGGCACCAGCTATACCGTCAAGGTGGGCGCGGGTGCCACGCTCGAATCGGTGCGTGACCAGATCAACAAGGAGCTGGGTGCCAGCGGTATCTCTGCCAACATCGTCAACGGCAAGGATGGTTCGCGCCTGGTGTTGAGCTCCAGCACCACCGGTGCCGGTAACGACATCTCCGTGACCGGTGATATCGCCGAACTGCAGATCGATGGCACCCAGTCGATGAGCCAAAACGCCAATGGCGCTGGTTTCATCGAGGCGGCGGCTCAGGATGCCAAGCTGACCATCGATGGTCTGGTGGTGACCAGCTCCACCAACAAGGTGGCCGATGCAGTCAGCGGCCTGACCCTTGAGCTCACCGGTGTCAGCGCCTCCAGTGGCAACGCCTTCACTAGCACCAAGGTCACCGTGGCCACCAACAACGACGGCCTGAAAACCTCCATTCAGAGCTTCGTTGACGCCTACAACACCCTGCAGAAAGCCATCACTTCGCTGACCTCCACCTCTGAGGATGCAGATGGCAACATCGTGTTGGGTTCGCTGACCAACGACCCGACCACTCGCTCCCTGTTGGGTGATGTCCGCAAGGTGCTGAGCGAAGTCGGTTCGGGTGATCGCCTGACCAGCCTCAGCCAGCTGGGTATCAACACCACCAAGGACGGCACCCTCGAGTTCAACAGCACCAAGTTCACCGCGGCGATGAACGACAAAAAGCTGGGTAATGAGGTGCAGGAGCTGTTCACTGGTGACAACGGCATCATTGCCCGCATGAACAAGGCAATCGACCCGTACAACAAGACCGACGGTAGTCTGGCTACGCGTAAGTCTGGTCTGGACAAAATCGCCAAGAACCTCAGTGATCAGCAGGACGCGCTGGACCGTCGTATCGACGCGTTGACCACCTCGTTGACCAAGCAATACGCGACCTTGGACGCCAACCTGGGCAAGATGAAGGCCCAGGCCTCGCAGATCACCGCGATCTTCGAAGCGCTCAACGCCCAGGCGAAGAACTCCTGATACGCTGATGGCGCCAAAAGCCCGGCGACGCCAACCTGGTGTCCCGGGCTTTTTGTTTTTCCCCTAAAGTTTTTTGACGTGTCGGCGATACACTGGCTATAGGCAACTTTTTTCGCTGCAACGAGGTAGATTCATGAACCCGATGTTGGCCCTTCGGCAATACCAGAAAGTCAACGGCGTGGCGCAGACTTCCGAAGCCAGTCCGCACCGCCTGGTGCAAATGCTCATGCAGGGTGGCCTGGACCGCCTGGCCCAGGCCAAGGGTGCTATCGCACGCAAGGACGTGGCCCAGAAGGGCATCCTGATCGGCAAGGCCATCGACATCATCGGCGGCTTGCGCGAAGGTCTGGACCTGGAAAACCACGCTGAGAGCCTGGCTGACCTGGACAGTCTCTACACCTATATGAGCCGCCGTTTGGTCGAAGCCAACGTGAAAAGTGATCCGGCGATCATCGACGAAGTAGCGCGCCTGCTGATCACGGTCAAGGAAGGTTGGGACGCGATCGCCGAGCCTGTGGCGACGCCGTGATCCAGGAGGTGGTATGAGCGAGGTGATCGAGCGTATCGAACAGACCCGCGAGGCGCTGCTGTCGGCGCTGGCCAGTCGTGACTGGGATGCGGTGGGGGAACTCGATCTGGAATGTCGGATTTGCGTCGAGGACGTGTTGGCCGAGGCGAGCAGCAACGAGAGGGCGGTGCGCGCGAGCCTCGAGGAGTTGCTGGCGGTCTACCGGCAGTTGATTGATGTCGCCAGTGGTGAACGGCAATCGATAGTCGACGAGATGATGCAGATACGTCAGGCGAAAAGCGCCGCGAAGGTATACCATCTGTTCTCTTGACCACGAGCGATACGAGAAATAGCGCGCCATTAATTTGACTGCACGCTATTTTTTGACTTAACTAGTGGCTGTTTTCGAATTTCAGACGTCCGAACACTGACCATTCAGTCGGAATGATGTCGAGCTCGCCCCCAGGGCGCCGATATGACTAGGGAAGTTGCTATTGCATGTGGCGTGAAACCAAGATTCTCCTGATCGATGACGACAGCGCACGCCGCCGCGATCTGGCGGTGGTTCTGAATTTCCTCGGCGAAGAAAACCTGTCCTGTTCCAGTGACAACTGGCAGCAGGTGGTCGAGTCGTTATCGTCTAGTCGTGAAGTGCTGTGCGTGCTGATCGGGGCTGTGAATGCTCCGGGTAGTGTGCTCGGGCTTCTTAAGACAGTGGCTGGGTGGGATGAGTTCCTTCCGGTGTTGCTTCTGGGTGAAATTTCTTCTGCGGAGTTCCCCGAAGAGCTGCGTCGGCGCGTGCTTTCGAACCTCGAAATGCCGCCGAGCTACAGTCAGCTGCTCGATTCGCTGCACCGTGCGCAGGTCTACCGCGAGATGTACGATCAGGCTCGCGAGCGCGGCCGCCAGCGCGAGCCCAACCTGTTCCGCAGTCTGGTAGGCACCAGCCGTGCGATCCAGCATGTGCGCCAAATGATGCAGCAGGTGGCCGATACCGACGCCAGCGTGCTCATTCTCGGTGAATCCGGTACCGGCAAGGAGGTGGTCGCGCGCAACCTGCACTACCACTCCAAGCGCCGCGAAGCCCCGTTCGTGCCGGTCAACTGCGGTGCTATTCCGGCCGAGCTGCTGGAAAGCGAACTGTTCGGTCACGAGAAGGGAGCATTCACCGGGGCCATCACCAGCCGTGCCGGGCGCTTCGAGCTGGCCAACGGCGGTACGCTGTTCCTCGATGAGATCGGCGACATGCCGTTGCCAATGCAGGTCAAGCTGCTGCGTGTGTTGCAGGAGCGCACCTTCGAACGCGTGGGCAGCAACAAGACCCAGAGCATTGACGTGCGCATCATCGCGGCTACCCACAAGAACCTCGAGAGCATGATCGAGGACGGCACGTTCCGCGAAGACCTCTATTATCGTCTGAATGTCTTCCCTATCGAGATGGCGCCCCTGCGCGAGCGTGTCGAGGACATTCCGCTGCTGATGAACGAGCTGATCTCACGCATGGAGCATGAGAAGCGCGGTTCGATCCGCTTCAACTCGGCCTCGATCATGTCGCTGTGTCGCCACGGTTGGCCGGGTAACGTTCGCGAACTGGCCAACCTGGTGGAGCGCATGGCGATCATGCATCCGTACGGTGTGATCGGTGTTTCCGAGCTGCCAAAGAAATTCCGCTATGTCGATGACGAAGACGAGCAGTTGGTGGACAGCCTGCGCAGTGACTTGGAGGAGCGGGTGGCGATCAATGGCCATACGCCGAGCTTTGCCAGCCACGCGATGCTGCCGCCTGAGGGCCTGGACCTGAAGGACTATCTGGGCGGGCTGGAACAAGGCCTGATCCAGCAGGCGCTGGATGATGCCAATGGCATCGTTGCGCGTGCCGCTGAGCGTCTACGCATCCGTCGTACCACGTTGGTGGAAAAAATGCGTAAGTACGGCATGAGCCGCCAAGGTGGCGAGGAGCAGGCGGAGGATTGACGCCTGTTCGGCCTTGGGGTTGGGGTGGGTTTGTCCTAGCGGGCGCTTGTGGCGCGCGGTGGGTGGCCCGTTTGGACTATTTCCCCATCCCCGGCACGGCTATTGCTATATCGCTGGCATCACACCGTTTTTATGACGGTCAGCCACGCGAGAGAGCACGATGCCCCAGGCCGCCCATCACTCCCGAGTCCCTGCCTTGCAGGGGAGCCTCCCGGTCGAGCAGGAAAGCCGACTGGGCCTTGAACAGGCCTTCGCCCTGTTCAGTCAGGTATCGACCCAGCTCACCGAGTCCTACGGGATGCTCGAGGCGCGCGTCAGCGAGCTCAAGGGTGAACTGGAGGTCGTCAGCGCCCAGCGTATGGCCGAGCTTGGTGAAAAAGAGCGCTTGGCCAATCGTCTGCAAAACCTGCTGGACCTGCTACCGGGTGGGGTGATCGTGATCGATGCCCAGGGCTGCGTGTCCGAGGCCAACCCGGCCGCTTGCGAGCTGCTGGGCGAGCCACTGATCGGTCAGCTATGGCGTCAGGTCATTGCCCGCAGTTTCGCCCCGCGCAAGGATGACGGCCACGAAGTCTCGCTGCGCGACGGTCGGCGCCTGTCGATCGCGACCCGTTCGCTGGACGCCGAGCCGGGCCAGTTGGTGCTGCTGACCGACCTGACTGAAACCCGTCGCCTGCAAGACCAGTTGGCGCGTCATGAGCGACTGTCGTCGCTGGGGCGCATGGTCGCTTCGCTGGCTCATCAGATCCGTACCCCGCTTGCCGCAGCGATGCTCTATGCCGGTCATCTGGCTGATGGCGAGCGTGACTTGCCATTTGAAACCCGTCAGCGTTTTGCCGGTAACCTCAAGGAGCGGTTGCAGGAGCTGGAGCATCAGGTGCGCGATATGTTGGTGTTTGCTCGGGGCGAGCTGCCGTTGGGCGAGCGCTTGACCCCCAAGGCTTTGTTCCAGGCCTTGCAGCAGGCCGCGCAGGTGCATGTACAGGGGCATGCGGTGCGCTGGCAGTGCGATATCCATCTGGGTGAGTTGCTGTGCAATCGCGATACCCTGGTGGGCGCCTTGCTCAATCTGATCGATAACGGTCTGCAGGCCAGTGCCGAGCCGGCGCGCCTGAAAGTGCATCTGTACCGCCGTGCGCAAAACCTTCACCTGTGCGTGAGCGACGCTGGCTGCGGCATCGATGCCGAGTTGCTGGCGCGGCTGGGTGAGCCATTCCTCACCACCAAGACGACCGGCACCGGGCTAGGACTGGCGGTGGTCCAGGCGGTGGTGCGTGCCCACCAAGGGACGCTGCGACTGCGTTCCAAGCCTGGGCGCGGTACCTGTGCCCACGTGGTACTGCCGCTGATCGGCGCAATGGAGGAGCACTGATGGATATCAAGGTGCTGTTGGTCGAGGATGATCGGGTGTTGCGCCAGGCGCTGGTCGATACCCTGGAAATCGGCGGATTCGCCCACCGTGCGGTGGGGTCGGCCGAAGAGGCCTTGCAGGCGGTGGGGCAGGAGGCATTCAGTCTGGTGGTCAGCGATGTGAACATGCCGGGCATGGACGGGCATCAGTTGCTCGCCCAGCTGGGGCGCAACCATCCTGAGCTACCCGTGCTGCTCATGACCGCCCACGCCGCGGTCGAGCGGGCTGTCGAAGCCATGCGCCAGGGGGCGGTTGACTATCTGGTCAAGCCGTTCGAGCCGCGTGCCCTGCTCAGTCTGGTGGAGCGGCACGCGGCGGGTCACTTGGGGGCTGCCGAGCAGGAGGGCCCAGTGGCCTGCGAACCGGCCAGTCGGCAGTTGCTGGAGCTGGCTGCGCGGGTGGCGCGCAGCGATTCGACCGTGTTGATCTCGGGTGAGTCGGGCACTGGCAAGGAGGTGTTGGCACGCTTCATTCACCAGCAATCGCCGCGGGCCGATGCGCCGTTCGTGGCGATAAACTGTGCTGCGATCCCCGATAACATGCTCGAAGCCACCTTGTTCGGCCATGAGAAGGGCGCCTTCACCGGTGCGATCGCGGCCCAGGCTGGCAAGTTCGAGCAGGCCGATGGCGGCACCCTGCTGCTCGACGAGATTTCCGAAATGCCCCTGGCGCTCCAGGCCAAGCTCCTGCGTGTACTGCAAGAGCGCGAAGTGGAGCGGGTAGGGGGGCGCAAGCCGATCGCCTTGGATATCCGTGTACTGGCCACCACCAACCGCGACCTGACGGGCGAAGTGGCGGCTGGACGGTTCCGTGAAGATCTCTATTACCGGCTGTCGGTGTTCCCTTTGGCCTGGCGCGCCCTGCGCGAGCGCCCGGCGGATATCCTGCCACTGGCTGAGCGGTTGCTGGCCCGGCATGTCGGCAAGATGAAACACGCCCCCGTGCGCCTGTCGGCCGATGCTCGCGCCTGTCTGCAAGGCTATGCCTGGCCGGGTAACGTGCGTGAATTGGACAATGCGTTGCAGCGGGCCCTGATCCTGCAGCAGGGCGGGGTGATCGAAGCGGCGGATTTCTGTCTGGGAGGTGTCATTCCGTTGTCGGCGCCGCAAGTGGCCACTATTGAGCCATTATCCGGGGAATTGACGGTTGAGGCGGGTGGCCTTGGCGACGACATGCGCCGTCACGAGTACCAGATGATCATCGATACCTTGCGTGCCGAGCGTGGGCGTCGCAAGGAGGCCGCCGAGCGACTGGGCATCAGCCCGCGTACGCTGCGCTACAAGCTTGCGCAGATGCGTGATGCCGGGCTTGATGTGGAGGCCAGCCTATTCGGCTGAAACACCGTTTTGAATGTTCGATGGGTGGGCTGGCACTCCTCTTGCTAGCTCCAGCCTATCCGCTGCATGACTGTCAAAAAAATGCGGCCGCCGGAGAGAGAAGTCCATGACCCAAGGTGTTGAATTCAATCGTCTGATGTTGGACATGCGTGCCATGCAGGCCGACGCCATGTCCCTGCCCAAGACTGTCGCCGCTCCTGAGCTGGCACCAGGGCAGAGCAGCTTCGCCGACATGCTTGGCCAGGCGATTGGCAAGGTGAACGACGTTCAGCAGGCTTCCAGCCAACTGTCCAACGCCTTCGAGATTGGCAAGAGCGGCGTGGATCTGACCGATGTGATGATCGCTTCGCAGAAGGCTTCCGTGTCGTTCCAGGCACTTACCCAGGTTCGTAACAAACTGGTGCAAGCGTACCAGGACATCATGCAGATGCCGGTTTAAGGGCGAGAGTTGAGTCATGGCCGAAGCAGTCGTCGATAACGCCCCCGCCAAGAGCGGCCCGCCAGCAGCCAAGCCGCCGCTGTTCGGCCTGTCGTTCCTGGAGAATATCTCGCAGATGCCCATGCTGCGCCAGATCGGTCTGCTGGTCGGCCTGGCCGCTAGCGTGGCCATCGGTTTTGCCGTTGTGCTGTGGTCGCAACAGCCGGACTACCGTCCGCTGTACCCCAGTCTGGCCGGCATGGACACCAAGCAGGTCATGGAGACCCTGGGCGGCGCTGACATTCCCTATCGCGTGGAGCCAAACTCTGGCGCACTGTTGGTCAAGGCCGACGATCTCTCCCGTGCGCGCCTGAAACTTGCAGCAGCCGGGGTGGCGCCGAGCGACGGTAACGTCGGTTTCGAGCTGCTCGACAAGGAGCAGGGCCTGGGCACCAGCCAGTTCATGGAAGCCACCCGCTATCGCCGTAGCCTGGAGGGTGAGCTGGCGCGGACCGTTTCGAGCCTGAACAACGTCAAGGCCGCCCGTGTGCACTTGGCCATTCCGAAAAGCTCGGTGTTCGTGCGTGACGAGCGCAAGCCAAGCGCTTCGGTACTGGTCGAGCTGTATCCGGGGCGCGCCCTGGAGGCCGGGCAGGTGATGGCTATCGTCAATCTGGTCGCTACCAGCGTGCCTGAGCTGGACAAGTCCCAAGTCACCGTGGTCGACCAGAAGGGCAACTTGCTCTCCGAGCAGATTCAGGACACCGCCCTGACCATGGCCGGCAAGCAGTTCGATTACAGCCGTCGCATGGAAGGCATGCTCACCCAGCGTGTGCACAATATCCTGCAACCGGTGCTGGGCAACGACCGTTACAAGGCCGAAGTCTCGGCCGATATCGACTTCAGTGCCGTCGAGTCCACCTCCGAGCAGTTCAATCCTGACCAGCCCGCGCTGCGTAGCGAGCAATCGGTCAACGAACAGCGCTCCAGCAGCCAGGGGCCGCAAGGCGTACCGGGTGCGTTGAGCAACCAGCCGCCAGGTCCTGCATCGGCGCCGCAGACCACTGGCGGCACCGCTGGTGCGACAGGTCCGATCCAGCCAGGCCAGCCGCTGGTCGACTCCAATGGCCAGCAGGTCATGGACCCGGCCACTGGTCAGCCGATGTTGGCGCCGTACCCCAGCGACAAGCGCCAGCAAAGCACCAAGAACTTCGAGCTGGACCGCTCCATCAGTCACACTCGTCAGCAGCAGGGTCGCCTGACCCGCTTGTCGGTGGCCGTGGTGGTGGACGATCAGGTCAAGCCCGGCGCAGCCAGCGGCGAAGTCACCCGTACGCCCTGGGGCGCCGAGGATCTGGCGCGCTTCACCCGCCTGGTGCAGGATGCGGTGGGCTTCGATGCCAGCCGTGGCGACAGCGTGACGGTGATCAACGTGCCATTCGCCGCCGACCGTGGCGAGGAGCTGGCCGACATCGCGTTCTACCAGCAGCCGTGGTTCTGGGACATCGTCAAGCAAGTGATGGGCGTCCTGTTCATCCTGGTGCTGGTGTTCGGTGTGCTGCGGCCTGTGCTCAACAACATCACCGGTGGCGGCAAGCAGGCTGCCACGGACAGCGACATGGAACTGGGCGGTATGATCGGTCTGGATGGCGAACTGGCCAACGACCGCGTCAGCCTGGGTGGTCCTTCAAGCATCCTGTTGCCGAGCCCGACCGAGGGTTATGAGGCGCAGCTCAACGCAATCAAGGGCCTGGTGGCCGAAGATCCGGGTCGCGTGGCCCAGGTCGTGAAAGAGTGGATCAACGACGATGAGTGACAACCGAGCCGTTACCGCCAAGCTGAGCCGCGTCGACAAAGCGGCGATCCTCCTGCTCTCGCTCGGTGAGACCGACGCGGCGCAGGTCCTGCGCCACATGGGGCCCAAGGAAGTGCAGCGGGTCGGCGTGGCCATGGCGCAGATGGGCAATATCCATCGCGAACAGGTCGAACAGGTGATGAGCGAGTTCGTCGAGGTGGTGGGCGACCAGACCAGTCTGGGTGTCGGCTCCGATGGCTACATTCGCAAGATGCTCAATCAGGCTCTGGGCGAGGACAAGGCCAACGGCCTGATCGACCGTATCCTGTTGGGTGGCAATACCAGCGGCCTGGACAGCCTCAAGTGGATGGAGCCGCGCGCGGTGGCTGACGTCATCCGCTACGAGCACCCGCAGATCCAGGCCATCGTGGTCGCCTACCTCGACCCCGACCAGGCCGGCGAGGTGCTGGGCAACTTCGACCACAAGGTACGCCTGGACATCGTCCTGCGCGTATCGTCGCTCAACACCGTGCAGCCGGCGGCGCTCAAGGAACTGAACCAGATTCTGGAGAAGCAGTTCTCGGGCAACTCCAACGCCGCGCGTACCACGCTGGGTGGTATCAAGCGTGCTGCGGACATCATGAACTTCCTCGACAGCTCGGTCGAAGGCGCACTGATGGATGCGATCCGCGAAATCGACAGCGACCTGTCCGAGCAGATCGAAGACTTGATGTTCGTGTTCAACAACCTGGCCGATGTCGACGACCGTGGCATTCAGGCGTTGTTGCGCGAAGTGTCTTCCGATGTGCTGGTGGTGTCGCTCAAGGGCGCCGACGAGCGAGTCAAGGACAAGATCTTCAAGAACATGTCCAAGCGTGCTTCGGAGCTGCTGCGCGACGACCTGGAGGCCAAGGGGCCGGTACGGGTCAGCGACGTGGAGACGGCGCAGAAGGAAATCCTCACCATCGCCCGGCGCATGGCCGACGCTGGCGAGATCGTGCTCGGTGGCAAGGGCGCCGAGGAAATGATTTAAGTCTCAAGTTGCGAGCCTCAAGCTGCAAGAGAAGGCCGGCGTACGTATCTGCTTTTTCTTGTGGCTTGCAGCTTGAAGCTTGTCGCTCGACCCCATTTCATCTGTAGGCGTTGCCATGTCCACCACCGAACACCCCAGCGACCTGATCCGCGCCCGCGACCTCGAAGGTGTCGATGTCTGGGCGCTGCCTAGCTTCGACCCGGAGCCCGAGCCTGAACCGGAACCTGAGCCTGAGGTCGTTGAAGAAGTCGAAGAGGTGCCGCTGGAAGAAGTCCAGCCGCTGACCCTCGAAGAACTCGAAGCCATCCGTCAGGAGGCTTACAACGAAGGCTTCGCCACCGGTGAGCGCGAAGGTTTCCATAGCACTCAGCTGAAGGTGCGCCAGGAGGCCGAAGTGGCTCTGGCGGCCAAGCTGCAGCAGCTCGAACAGCTGATGGGCCACCTGCTGGAGCCGGTCGCCGAGCAGGACACCCATATCGAGAAAGGCATGGTGCAACTGGTCGCGCACATGGCGCGCCAAGTCATCGGCCGCGAGCTGCGCAGCGACTCCAGCCAGATCACCCATGTGCTGCGCGAAGCCCTGAAGCTGCTGCCGATGGGCGCCGACAACATCCGCATCCACCTCAACCCGCAGGATTTCGAGCAGGTCAAGGCGCTGCGCGAGCGGCACGAGGAAAACTGGAAGCTGCTCGAAGACGAAGCGTTGCTGCCGGGCGGTTGCCGTATCGAGACCCTCCACAGCCGCATCGATGCGAGCATGGAAACCCGTATCGAAAAAGCCATCGCGCAACTGTTCGACCAGTCCCATGACCAGGCGCTGCACCCGGCTGCCCCGGATATTTCACTGGCGCTCGACGCGCGCGTGGGTGAGACCGATGCGCCTTGAACGCACCAGCTTCGCCAAGCGTCTTGAGGGCTATCAGGACGCCGTGAAGCTACCGGACCAGCCGGTGGTCGAAGGCCGTCTGCTACGCATGGTCGGCCTGACCTTGGAGGCCGAGGGCTTGCGCGCCGCTGTAGGCAGTCGCTGCCTGGTAATCAATGACGACAGCTACCATCCTGTGCAGGTGGAGGCCGAAGTGATGGGCTTTGCCGGCACCAAGGTGTTCCTGATGCCGGTTGGCAGCATCGCCGGCCTTGCCCCGGGTGCGCGAGTGGTACCGCTGGATGACAGTGGCCGTCTGCCCATGGGCATGAGCATGCTCGGTCGCGTGCTCGATGGTGCCGGTCGCGCGTTGGATGGTAAGGGCGGAATGAAGGCAGAGGATTGGGTGCCGATGGACGGCCCGATCATCAACCCGCTCAACCGCGACCCGATCAGCCAGCCGTTGGACGTGGGCATTCGCAGCATCAACGGCCTGCTCACCGTCGGTCGTGGCCAGCGCCTGGGGCTGTTCGCCGGTACCGGTGTCGGTAAGTCGGTGTTACTCGGCATGATGACCCGCTTTACCGAGGCGGAGATCATCGTGGTCGGGCTGATTGGCGAGCGGGGCCGCGAGGTGAAGGAGTTCATCGAGCACATTCTTGGCGAGGAAGGCCTCAAGCGCTCGGTGGTGGTGGCGTCCCCGGCGGACGATGCGCCGTTGATGCGTCTGCGTGCGGCCATGTACTGCACGCGTATCGCTGAATACTTCCGCGACAAGGGCAAGAACGTGCTGTTGCTGATGGACTCGCTGACGCGCTTTGCCCAGGCCCAGCGTGAAATTGCCCTGGCCATTGGTGAGCCGCCTGCTACGCGTGGTTATCCGCCTTCGGTGTTCGCCAAGTTGCCTAAGCTGGTGGAGCGTGCCGGCAACGGCGAGCCTGGTGGTGGCTCGATCACAGCCTTCTACACCGTGCTTTCCGAAGGCGATGACCAGCAGGACCCGATCGCTGACTCCGCCCGTGGCGTGCTCGACGGCCATTTCGTGCTGTCTCGGCGGTTGGCTGAAGAAGGGCACTATCCTGCCATCGATATCGAGGCCTCGATCAGCCGGGTGATGCCGCAGGTGGTCGACGCCGATCACCTGCGCCAGGCGCAGAAGCTCAAGCAGCTGTGGTCGCGCCTGTCGCAGAGCCGCGACTTGATCAGTGTCGGGGCGTATGTGGCCGGCGGCGACCCGGAGACGGACCTGGCCATCGCCTTGCAACCGAAGATGGTTGATTACCTGCGCCAGGCCTTGGACGAGAACGTGCCCATGGCTCAGAGCCGGGCCGAACTCGAGGCGATTTTCACCCCGCCGGCAGCGGGGCGATAGGCCGTGGGGCTGCCAAGTCGCGCTGCGCGTTTGGCTCCGGTGGTCGAGATGGCCGAGGAGACTGAGCGCAAGGCCGCGCAGCGCGTCGGGCATTTCCAGCAGCAACTCGCCCAGGCACAGGCCAAGCTGGCAGAGCTTGAGACGTTTCGTGAAGGTTATCAGGCGCAATGGATCAATCGCGGCGGGCAGGGTGTCAATGGCAGCTGGCTGGTCAACTACCAGCGCTTTCTCGGGCAGTTGGAAACCGCCATGACCCAGCAACGCCAGAGCATGGCGTGGCACCAGAACAACCTCAACAACGCACGTGGCAGTTGGCAGCAGGCGTATGCCCGTGTGGAAGGCCTGCGCAAGTTGGTGCAGCGTTACATGGACGAGGCGCGTCGCGCCGAGGACAAGCGTGAACAGCGCTTGCTGGATGAGTTGTCACAGCGCCTGCCACGCCAGAGCACCTTCTGACCTCGACGCGCTGGTGTTGTCAGGCAGGCCCGTGCGCAGTCGCGACAGCGGCCACCTTGCAGCTCAGGATGCCCCCTGCTAAACCTTCCAGTAGCATTCGCCATCATCGAAGGAATCGCTCGCATGGCACTCGAAACCGATCTTTCGCCGGACAAGAAGAAGCTGACGATCAGGGTCAAGGGTCGTTTCGACTTCGGCAAGCACGCGCAATTCAAGCAGGTCTACGAGGGTCTTCGACTGGAGTCGGTTGTGGTCGACCTCAAGGATGCCACTTACCTGGATAGCTCTGCATTGGGCATGCTCCTATTGTTGCGCGACTATGTGGGCGGTAATGAGCCTGACATTCGGGTGGTCCACGCCAGCCCTGACGTGCGCAAGATCCTGGCTATCTCCAATTTCGAACAACTCTTTGATATTAGTTGAGCATGTCTGCCGAACCGGCGTTGCGTGTGCTGGTGGCCGAAGATGGCGCCGCCGATCGCCTGTTGCTGGCGCAGATCGTGCGCCGTCAGGGGCATCAGGTGTGGACGGCGGAAAACGGTGAGCAGGCGGTGGCGCTGTTTCTCGAACAGCGCCCGCAGTTGGTGTTGCTCGATGCGCTGATGCCGGTCATGGACGGTTTCGAGGCAGCCCGGCGAATCAAGGCGCTGGCCGGCGAAGCGCTAGTCCCGATCATCTTCCTCACTTCGCTCAACGAGGAGCAGGCGCTGGTGCGTTGCCTTGAGGCTGGAGGCGACGATTTCATGGCCAAGCCCTACAGTCCGATCATCCTTGCGGCCAAGATCCGCGCCATGGATCGCCTGCGTCGGTTGCAGGCAACCGTGTTGCAACAGCGTGACCAGATCGCCAGGCACCACCATCACTTGCTCAACGAGCAGCGTGTGGCCAAGGCAGTGTTTGACAAGGTTGCGCACTCCGGCTGCCTCAACGCGCCAAATATTCGCTACCTGCAATCGCCTTACGCCTTGTTCAACGGTGACCTGTTACTGGCGGCCTTCACCCCTGGTGGCGACATGCACGTGCTGCTCGGTGACTTTACCGGGCACGGCCTGCCCGCTGCGGTGGGTGCCATGCCGTTGGCCGAAGTGTTCTACGGCATGACTGCCAAGGGCTACGGCCTGGTGGAAACGCTGCGCGAGATGAACGCCAAGCTCAAGCGCATCCTGCCGGTGGACATGTTCTGCTGTGCGCTGCTGGTCAAGGTGGGTTTTCAGCGCGGTACGGTCGAGGTTTGGAACGGTGGCATGCCTGATGGCTATCGTTTGTCCGCAACGGGCGAGGTGCTGGGGGTGTTGCCGTCACGGCATTTGCCGCTCGGTATCCTGCCTTGCGAGCAGTTCGACGACCGCACCGAGGTGCTGCCGTTGGCGGTGGGCGAGCGCTTGCTGCTGCTGTCCGATGGCGTGGTCGATAGCACTGATGTCAGCGAGCGCCTGTTCGGTGTCGAGCGCCTGCAGCGGGTGTTGGCTGACAACCGTGATCCAAGCCTGCTATTCGAAGAGGTCATGCAGGCGCTGGCACATTTTGGTGGGCAGTCGCGGGACGATATCAGCTTGTGCGATGTGCGCATGCTCGGGCCCGAGGAGGTCAGCGCACAGCCGGTGGTGTACTCCGACAGCGGGCGTTCTAGCCCGCTGGATTGGTCGATGCAGTTCGAGTTGCGCGGCGAGAGCCTGAGTCGCTTCAATCCGATTCCGTACCTGGTGCAACTCTTGCAGGAAATTCATGGCCTGCGGCCAAGCAGCGGCATCCTCCATAGTGTGCTCAGCGAACTCTACTCCAATGCCTTGGAGCATGGTGTGCTGGGCCTGGATTCCAGGATCAAGCGCGACGCTCAGGGCTTCTGCGAGTACTATCGCCTACGCAGCGAGCGCTTGGCGCAAGCGCCGGACGGTTTCGTGCGTATTGGCCTGAAGGTGGAACCGTATCCCCAAGGTGGGCGTCTGACGATCGAGGTCCGTGACAGCGGTGCGGGCTTTGATGCGGATGAGGTGTTGGCACGCCGCCCTGTCGAGCATGGCTTTCACGGCCGAGGGCTAGGCCTGGTCAGTCGCTTGGGGCACGACGCGCAGTGGCTGGAAGGCGGTCGATTGGCGCGGGTGATGTTCCAGTGGTAGAGCGAGGGCGGGTCGGGCAGCGTTGCCCGACCTAGCTTCAGGTGGGCTTGATCAGGGAGTGAGCAAGTGATGGACATACATATTGATCACAAGGTCCTAAGCGATCTGCGCGAGGTCATGGAAGATGGCTACCTGCAATTGCTGGAAACCTTTCTTGAAGACTCCGAGCGGCGGCTGAGCCAGCTGCATGAGGCCAAGGACGCCGCCGAACTGGGCTTGGCCGCCCACAGTTTCAAAGGCAGCAGTGGCAACATGGGGGCAGTGGGCCTGGCTGGGCTTTGCCAGCAATTGGAGGAGCGGGTCAAGCAATTGCCGCTTTACGGTATCGAGGACCTGATCAATCGTATCGACCAGGAATACCTCGAAGTGCAGCGCTTCTACCGCAACGAACGGCAGCGGATTTCTGCACAGTAACCAGACCTGGCTCGACTTTTGCCTGTCTTTACCCAGACGTTTTTTCAAGTTTCTGGCGTGGAGACCTTTCAATGCCTGTCGCACCCAATCCATTGTTGCAAGCCGGCCTGCTGAACAAGACCTCGCGTTCGGTCACCGGGGGTGTGGACAAACCGCTGCAGGCACCCGCCGATCAGGGCTCGGGCTTCGACAAGGTCATGGCCCGGCAAGGCCGTGACGCGGTGTCCAAGCGTGATGACAAGGTTGCCCAGGCCCCGGCGCAGCCCAAGCCAAAGGACAAGCCTGAACCTGCCGCTGGCGGCAAGAAGGACGACGTTGCCGCGCCAACCGTTGCCGATGACGGCAATAGCTTGCCAGCGACTCCAGTGGCTGACGCCAGCCAGGATGGCAGCAGCGACCCGGCAGCGTCCTTGGATTCGAACCTGGTAGCCGGGCAGGTCAC
Organism: Pseudomonas sp. NY15463; assembly: GCF_048068415.1. Taxonomy (NCBI): domain Bacteria; kingdom Pseudomonadati; phylum Pseudomonadota; class Gammaproteobacteria; order Pseudomonadales; family Pseudomonadaceae; genus Pseudomonas; species Pseudomonas sp. NY15463. The sequence goes on along the minus strand of NZ_JBLUQD010000007.1, from coordinate 330,466 downwards.
CGATGCCCAGCCTGGCGCGCAGTTGCTCCAGGCTCAGGCCGAAGCCGTAGCGCCCGTTCTGCAACAGGCTGCCGCGCAGCCGCAAGCCGCCGAACAGCCGGTGCAGGAGGCTGTGGCCGAGGCATTCGATCCCGAGGCCGATCCGCTGGCTGATATGCCGGCGCTGCGCATGGCTCTGGAGCACAGTGCCCAAGCCAAAGGGACGACCTCGGCGCATGCCAGCAGTCGCAACGAGAACGCCGCCGCGCAATCGAGCGACCCCAACTCGGGTGCCGTCAATACCTTGGCGAACCTGGTCGAAAAGGCTGACGCCGAACCTGGCCAATCCGAAGGGGGCGACAAGGCCTTTGCGGGCTTGATCGACGACGGCCTGAAAGACCTCAAGGGCGCCAGCAGTGACACTCGCGTGGATGATTTCGCCAATCGCCTGGCCAATCTGACCCAGGCGGCGACTGCCAAGACGGCTAATGCCGTGCCGGTGACCCCGAGCCCCTTGGCGCAGCCGTTGGCGATGAACCAGGGCGCCTGGACCGAGGGGCTGGTCAACCGGGTCATGTACCTGTCCAGCCAGAACCTCAAGTCGGCGGATATCCAGCTTGAGCCTGCCGAGCTGGGGCGTTTGGACATTCGCGTCAATGTGGCGGCGGATCAGTCGACCCAGATCCACTTCGTCAGCGGTCACGCCGGTGTGCGCGACGCGCTCGACAGTCAGGTCTATCGCCTGCGTGAGTTGTTCGCCCAGCAGGGGCTTTCCCAGCCTGATGTCAGCGTCGCCGACCAGTCTCGTGGCCAGCAGCAACAGCAAGCCCAGCAGCAGGGCTCGAACCTGTCCGGCGTGGCTGCGCGCCGTGCGGCCGGTGGTGCGGCCGAGGGTAATGAGCTGGCGGATGCTGCTCGCCCGCTGGAACAACAGGTGGTGATCGGCGACAGCGCGGTCGATTACTACGCCTGAAATGCCTGGTCGATCGCGGCGCATCGATCCCAGGTGCGCTGCGATACATTGGGTTTATTCGCTCGAACGATAGCGCCGACAAATCTGGCATAACACTTGCTCAAGCCTCGTCATCCTTCTTTGAAACCTCGATGGACGACGGATTATTGGCATGGCGAAGAGCGAAGCAGTGAAAGACCCCGCCGCTAAAGGCAAACTCAAGCTGATCCTGCTGCTGGTAGTGGCCCTGCTGCTGGCGGTCGGCCTCTCGGTGGGCGCCACGTGGTTCTTCATGCACAAGAGCGAGCCTGCGCCAGCACCCGACGCAGCGGCCGCCAACGTCAAGCAGGCCGCGATCTACGAGCCCCTGGCGCCGGCCTTCGTGGTCAACTTCAACCAGAACGGGCGTCAGCGCTACATGCAGGTGAGCATCACCATGCAGGGCCGCAACCAGGCAGATCTGGATGCCCTGAAAGTGCACATGCCGGTGATCCGCAACAACTTGGTGATGATGTTCTCCGGCCAAGGTTTCGACACCCTGGCTGCCAGTTCGGTAGGCCAGGAAATGCTGCGCCAGAAAGCCACCGCGGTGGTCCAGGAAGTGGCCCAGAAGGAAGTCGGCAAGCCGGTCATCGACCAATTGCTGTTCACCAATTTCGTATTGCAGTAGGAGCACACAGATGGCCGTGCAGGACCTGCTGTCCCAGGATGAGATCGACGCCCTGCTGCATGGGGTGGACGATGGTCTGGTACAAACCGAGAGTGCTGGCGACCCGGGCAGCATCAAAAGTTACGACCTGACCAGTCAGGATCGTATCGTTCGGGGTCGCATGCCGACCCTGGAAATGATCAACGAGCGTTTCGCCCGTTACACCCGCATCAGCATGTTCAACCTGCTGCGCCGCTCTGCGGACGTTGCGGTAGGCGGCGTGCAGGTGATGAAGTTCGGCGAGTACGTGCATTCGCTGTACGTGCCTACCAGCTTGAACTTGGTCAAGATCAAGCCGCTGCGCGGTACTTCGCTGTTCATCCTTGATGCCAAGCTGGTGTTCAAGCTGGTGGACAACTTCTTCGGCGGCGACGGCCGTCACGCCAAGATCGAGGGTCGTGAATTCACTCCCACGGAGCTGCGTGTGGTGCGCATGGTGCTGGACCAGTGCTTCGTTGACCTCAAGGAGGCCTGGCAGGCGATCATGCCGGTCAACTTCGAGTACATCAACTCCGAGGTCAACCCGGCCATGGCCAACATCGTCGGCCCGAGCGAGGCGGTGGTGGTTTCGACCTTCCACATCGAGCTTGACGGCGGCGGTGGCGACCTGCACGTAACCATGCCGTACTCGATGATCGAGCCGGTGCGCGAGATGCTCGACGCTGGCTTCCAGTCCGACCTGGATGATCAGGATGAGCGCTGGGTCAAGGCCCTGCGCGAGGACGTGCTGGACGTCAACGTGCCGCTTTCGGCCACCGTTGCCCGCCGCCAGATGAAACTGCGCGACATCCTGCACATGCAGCCGGGCGACGTGATCCCGGTAGAGCTGCCCGAGCATCTGGTGCTGCGTGCCAATGGCGTGCCGTCGTTCAAGGCGCGGTTGGGCTCGCACAAGGGCACGCTGTCCCTGCAGATCATCGACCCGATCGTGCGCCGTTGAAGGCGTAACGCTCGAACCCAACGAATTGAATGCCTGTCGAGGAAATCATGGCTAACGAAAACGAGATCAATTCTCCAGAAGAGCAGGCCCTGGCCGATGAGTGGGCTGCGGCGCTCGAGGAGACCGGCGATGCCGGCCAGTCCGACATCGACGCGCTGCTGGCCGGCGACGGCGGTGGCGATCGCTTGCAGATGGAGGAGTTCGCAAGCTCGCCGAAGCCGAACGAGAACGTCAGCCTCGAAGGCCCTAACCTGGATGTGATCCTCGACATTCCGGTGAGCATCTCCATGGAAGTCGGCAGCACCGAAATCAGCATCCGCAACTTGTTGCAGCTCAACCAGGGCTCGGTCATCGAACTCGACCGCCTGGCCGGCGAGCCGCTGGATGTGCTGGTCAACGGCACCTTGGTAGCTCACGGTGAAGTGGTGGTGGTCAACGAGAAGTTCGGCATCCGCCTGACTGACGTGATCAGCCCCAGCGAACGCATCAAGAAGTTGCGCTGAGTGAAAGCCACATTGCGGGCCATCGCGGCCCTGGCTGCGCTGCTGGCTAGCGAAGCGGTGATCGCCGCCGCCGAGCCTGCGCTTGCGACTGCCGCCGCCGCCGCGCCTGCGGCGCCCGGTGGCTTGGGCGCGCAATTGGCGCAGACGGTGTTCGGCCTGCTGCTGGTGGTGGCTTTGATTTTCGGCCTGGCCTGGGTGCTGCGCCGCATGCAGGGCAACGCCCGACAGGGCGCGCCGGTGATCGATATCGTCGGCATCCGCGCCATCGGTCCGCGTGACCGTCTGTTGCTGGTGCAAGTCGGCAAGGAGCAGATCCTGATCGGTCACACGCCAGGCAGTATCGAGGCCCTGCACGTGCTGGCCGAACCTGTCGAGGTGCCGGCTGCGTCGCGCCAGGCCACGCCGGAATTCGCCCAGCGGCTGCTCGAGCTGATGGGCAAGGATCATAAGGACAAGACGTGATGAACGGCGCTGCGCGCTTGCTGTTGACCCTGGCGCTGTTGTTGGCGGCGCCGTTGGCCCTGGCTGCCGACCCGCTGTCGATTCCGGCCATCACCCTGTCCAATGGGGCGGACGGGCAGCAGGAGTATTCGGTCAGTCTGCAAATTCTGCTGATCATGACGGCGCTGAGCTTCATTCCCGCGTTCGTCATCCTGATGACCAGCTTCACCCGTATCATCATCGTGTTCTCTATCTTGCGTCAGGCGCTGGGCTTGCAGCAGACACCGTCGAACCAAGTGCTCACAGGCATGGCGCTGTTTCTGACCATGTTCATCATGGCTCCAGTGTTCGAGAAGGTGAACAGTGGGGCCATCCAGCCCTATCTGGCCGAACAGATGACTGCTCAGCAAGCCATCGACAAGGCCCAGGGCCCGCTCAAGGACTTCATGCTGGCGCAAACCCGGCAGAGCGACTTGGACTTGTTCGTGCGCCTGTCCAAGCGCACCGATATCGCCGGGCCTGACCAGGTCCCGCTGACCATCCTGGTGCCGGCATTCGTCACCTCCGAGCTGAAGACCGCCTTTCAGATCGGCTTCATGATCTTCATTCCGTTCCTGATCATCGACATGGTGGTGGCCAGTGTGCTGATGGCGATGGGTATGATGATGCTCTCGCCGTTGATCATCTCGTTGCCGTTCAAGATCATGCTGTTCGTGCTGGTGGATGGCTGGGCGCTGATCATGGGCACCCTTGCCGGCAGTTTCGGCGGCGTTTGACGCTGCCCCAGGAGAGCGACCCATGACCCCTGAAGTTGCCGTCGACCTGTTTCGAGACGCCCTCTGGCTAACCACGCTGATGGTCGCCATCCTGGTGGTTCCCAGCTTGCTGGTGGGCCTGGTGGTGGCGATGTTCCAGGCCGCCACGCAGATCAACGAACAGACCCTGAGCTTTCTGCCGCGCCTGCTGGTGATGCTGGTCACGCTGATCGTTGCGGGCCCGTGGCTGGTGCAGAAGTTCATGGAGTATTTCATTGGCCTGTACACCAGCATTCCGCAGTTGATCGGTTGATGCCGCCATGCTGGAGCTGACCGACACGCAGATCGGCACCTGGGTCGCGACGTTCATCCTGCCGTTGTTCCGGGTTACGGCGGTGCTGATGACCATGCCGATCTTCGGGACCCGCATGCTGCCGGCGCGGGTGCGTCTGTATGCGGCGGTGGCAATCACCGTGGTGATCGTGCCGGGGTTGCCGCCGCTGCCTGAGATCGATCCGTTGAGTCTGCGCGGGGTGATGCTGTGTGGCGAGCAGATCATCGTCGGCGCGCTGTTCGGTTTTGCGCTGCAGTTGCTGTTCCAGGCGTTCGTGATCGCCGGGCAGATCATCGCTGTGCAGATGGGTATGGCGTTCGCCTCGATGGTCGATCCGGCCAACGGGGTCAACGTGGCGGTGGTCAGCCAGTTCATGACCATGCTGGTGAGCGTGCTGTTCTTGCTGATGAACGGTCATTTGGTGGTGTTCGAGGTGTTAACCGAGAGCTTCACCACCTTGCCTATCGGCAATGCCTTGGTGGTCAATCATTTCTGGCAGATGGCTGGGCGCCTGAGCTGGGTGCTAGGGGCAGGGCTGCTGCTGATCCTGCCGGCGATCGCCGCGCTGCTGGTGGTGAACATCGCGTTCGGTGTGATGACCCGTGCGGCACCGCAGTTGAACATTTTCTCCATCGGTTTTCCGCTGACGTTGGTGCTGGGTATCGGCATCTTCTGGGTAGGCTTGGCCGATATCCTTTCCCACTACCAGGCGCTGGCCAGCGAAACGCTACAGTGGCTGCGTGAACTTGCACGGGCGCGCTGAGCATGGCAGAGAGCGAGAGCGGTCAGGACAAGACAGAAGAACCCACCGACAAGCGTAAGCGCGACGCGCGCGAAAAAGGTGAGATCGCCCGGTCCAAGGAACTCAACACTGTGGGCGTTACCTTGGCCGGAGCTGGTGGCTTGCTTGCGTTCGGCGGTTCCCTGGCCGAGTCGTTGATGAGCATGATGCGCATGAACTTCTCCCTCACTCGCGAGGTGATCGTGGATGAGCGCAGCATGGGCGCGTTCCTGCTGGCGTCGGGCAAGATGGCCATCTGGGCGACGCAGCCTGTGCTGATCCTGTTGTTTGTGGTGGCTTTCGTTGCGCCTATCGCGCTGGGTGGTTTCCTGTTCTCCGGCAGCTTGCTGCAACCGAAGTTCAGCCGCATGAACCCGCTGTCGGGGATCAAGCGTATGTTTTCGATGCATGCCTTGACCGAGTTACTCAAGGCGTTGGCGAAGTTCTTCGTGATCCTGATCGTGGCGCTGCTGGTGCTGTCCAGCGACCGTCAGGCGTTGCTGTCGATCGCCAACGAGCCGTTGGAGCAGGCGATCATCCATAGTGTGCAGGTGGTGGGCTGGAGTGCGCTGTGGATGTCGGCAGGGTTGTTGCTGATCGCGGCGGCGGATGTGCCGTTCCAGCTGTGGCAGACCCACAAGAAGCTGAAGATGACCAAGCAAGAGGTCAAGGATGAGTACAAGGACAGCGAGGGTAAGCCCGAGGTCAAGCAGCGTATCCGTCAACTGCAGCGCGAGGCCTCGCAGCGGCGCATGATGGCGGCGGTGCCTGAGGCTGATGTGATCATCACCAACCCGACGCACTATGCCGTGGCGTTGCAGTACGACCCGGAGAAGGGCGGGGTGGCGCCGCTGCTGTTGGCCAAGGGGACTGACTTCATTGCCTTGAAGATTCGCGAGATCGGGGTGGAGCATAAGGTGCAGATCCTTGAGTCGCCGGCGTTGGCGCGGGCTATCTACTATTCCACCGAGCTTGAGCAGGAGATTCCGGCGGGGCTTTACCTGGCGGTGGCGCAGGTGTTGGCTTATGTGTTTCAGATTCGGCAGTATCGGGCTGGGCGTGGGAAGGCGCCTGAGCCTTTGAAGAAGGATTTGCCGATTCCTGATGATTTGCGGCGTGATGAGTGATTGGTTTGTTTGGTTTGTTTGGTTTGTTTGGTTTGTTTGGTTTGTTTGTTGGTTTTGATGGCGGTATGCGCATTCATTATTGATGTTGACTTTGAGTCACCTTTCCGCCCTTACGGCGGGTAACTTTTTGAAGGATCAAAAAGTCACCAAAAAATCCTCGCTCCATTCATTCGGCCCCTGCGCTTCGCTCCGGGGTTCCCTCGCTACGGTGACTTGCGGGCCCGCGCGGCCTCCGACTTGCTACGCAAGTCTACATCTCGCGCCTTCGGCTGCGCCGAAGGGTGCTGCGCACCTTGGGCCCTCCAGTCACCTCCGCTCGGCCTACTGAAGTCGCGAAGTTAGGGGTGGCGCCTGTACTTGCGCAGCTAACCGCTAGTTACAGTTGTGGGAACTCTGGATTACAGGACTGCGCCAAGCCTGAATCCAGCGCTGCACCTGTAGGAGCGGCCTTGTGCCGCGAACACCGGCGTAGTCGGTGCCATCCATCGCGTTGCCTGCTTCGCGGGACAAGCCCGCTCCTACAGGATTGTGCAAAGCCTGAATTGCTCAAAACTTCAGACCTTGCACTTTGAGCAGGCTTGCTGGAGTGCCTTACCACTGCGAAATACATCCATCACTTCAAACAAATAATTCTGCTGCTCTTGCTTCTAAGCGCGCAATAGCCCAGGCGCCGCCAATTGCGACTTCAGGAGGCCGAGTGTAGGCGTCTGTAGGGCCAGGTGCGCAGCACCCTTCGGCGTAGCCGAAGGCGCGAGATGTAGACTTGCGCAGCAAGTCGTAGGCCGCGCGGGCCCGAAAGGCGCCGGAGCGAGGGAACCCCTGCGCTCAGCGCAGGGGCCGGATGATGGAGCGAGCGGTTTTTGCCTACTTTTGCCCAAGAGCAAAAGTAGGTCGCCGTAAAGGCGAAAAGGTGACTAAAAGTCGACATCGTCGATGAATGCCCATACATCTGCCAAAACCAACACGCTGTTCATCGACCCCGCCCCGTCCACCCCAAAAAACCCCAGGTCAAAAAAGTTGGAAAGCTTCTTGCACAGCCAGCGCCAAGCGCCACACAGGCGTCAAAGTTTTTGCTTGAAGAGGACTCGCGGTGGATCGCACTCAGTTAATCAGCAACGCCCGTAACAACCTGGCCGGTCTCGGCCGGGGCAACCTCGGCGTGCCGTTGCTGTTGCTGGTGATGTTGGCAATGATGATGTTGCCGATACCGCCGTTCCTGCTCGACGTGTTCTTCACCTTCAACATCGCCCTGTCGATCGTTGTCCTGCTGGTCTGCGTGTACGCCCTGCGCCCGCTGGACTTCGCCGCGTTCCCCACCATCCTGCTGGTGGCAACCCTGCTGCGTCTGGCCCTGAACGTCGCCTCCACCCGCGTCGTAATGCTCCATGGTCAGGAAGGCCACGGCGCCGCCGGTAAAGTGATCCAGGCCTTCGGTGAAGTGGTGATCGGCGGCAACTATGTCGTCGGTGCGGTGGTGTTCGCGATCCTCATGATCATCAACTTCGTGGTCGTCACCAAAGGCGCGGGGCGCATCTCCGAGGTCAGTGCACGCTTTACCCTCGACGCCATGCCCGGCAAGCAGATGGCCATCGACGCCGACCTCAATGCCGGCCTTATCGATCAAGCCCAGGCCAAGGCCCGCCGCGCCGAAGTCGCCCAGGAAGCCGAGTTCTACGGCTCCATGGACGGTGCCAGCAAGTTCGTGCGGGGTGATGCCATCGCCGGCCTGTTGATCCTCTTCATCAACCTGATCGGCGGCATGCTCATCGGCATGCTGCAGCACGGCATGACGTTCAGCGACGCTGGCAAGGTCTACGCCCTGCTGACCATTGGTGACGGTTTGGTGGCGCAATTGCCATCACTGCTGTTGTCCACGGCGGCGGCGATCATGGTGACCCGCGCTTCGGGCTCCGAAGACATGGGCAAGCTGATCAACCGGCAGATGTTCGATTCACCCAAGGCGCTGGCTGTATCGGCAGCGTTGATGGTGATCATGGGGCTGGTGCCCGGCATGCCGCATATTGCCTTCATCAGCCTTGGCGTATTGGCCGGTGGTGGCGCCTACCTGGTCTGGAAGAAGCAGCAGAAGGCCAAGGTCGCAGCCCTACAAGAAGCGCAACGCCAGCAGGACTTATTGCCCTCGCCGCAGCGCGCCATGGAGACCAAGGAGCTGGGCTGGGACGATGTCACCCCGATCGACATGATCGGCCTCGAGGTCGGCTACCGGCTGATCCCCTTGGTAGACCGTAACCAGGGCGGCCAACTGCTCGCGCGGATCAAGGGCGTGCGCAAGAAGCTGTCCCAGGATCTGGGCTTCCTCATGCCCACTGTGCACATTCGCGACAACCTCGATCTGCAGCCCAGCGCCTATCGCCTGACGCTAATGGGGGTGATCCTGGCCGAGGCCGAGATCTATCCAGATCGGGAGCTGGCAATCAACCCAGGTCAGGTGTTCGGTACGCTCAATGGCATCGCAGCGCGAGACCCAGCGTTTGGCCTGGAGGCCGTGTGGATCGACATCGCCCAGCGCGCCCAGGCGCAGTCGTTGGGTTACACCGTGGTAGATGCCAGCACCGTGGTCGCCACCCACCTCAACCAGATATTGCAAAAGCACTGTCACGAGCTGATCGGTCACGAAGAAGTCCAGCAACTATTGCAGGTGCTGGCCAAGGCTTCGCCAAAGCTCGCCGAAGAGCTGGTGCCAGGCGTCATTTCCTTGTCGGGGCTGCTGAAGGTTCTGCAGGCATTGCTCAGCGAGCAAGTGCCCGTGCGTGACATCCGCAGTATTGCCGAAGCCATCGCCAACAATGCCAGCAAGAGTCAAGATACCGCCGCGCTCGTGGCAGCAGTGCGTGTCGGATTGTGTCGCGCCATCGTGCAAAGCATTGTCGGCATTGAGTCCGAGCTACCTGTCATTACGCTTGAGCCAAGGTTGGAACAAATCTTGCTCAATAGTCTGCAAAGGGCCGGGCAGGGTCAGGAAGATGGTGTTCTTCTTGAGCCAAGCATGGCCGAAAAGCTTCAGCGTTCGCTGATCGAGGCAGCCCAGCGTCAGGAAATGCAGGGCCAGCCCGCCATCTTGCTGGTGGCCGGGCCGATTCGCGCGATGCTGTCACGTTTCGGTCGCCTGGCTGTACCGAATTTGCATGTTTTGGCGTATCAGGAAATACCTGACAACAAGCAAGTCACCATCGTTGCCACCGTGGGCCCAAATGGCTGAGGTAGTGGGTTATGCAAGTTAAGCGTTTTTTCGCCGCTGATATGCGTCAGGCCATGAAGCTGGTCCGTGATGAGCTGGGCTCCGATGCCGCCATCATCGGTAACCGGCGCATCGCTGGCGGTGTCGAGCTGACGGCCGCGCTGGACTACAAGCTGTCTGCCCTGGCCCCGCGCGTGCCCAACGCCGAGCTGGAGGATGAGCTGCGCAAGACCCAGTCGCGCATCGTCACCGCCCAGGCCGAAATCGAAAATCGCAGCGAGGCGCTCGAGGGCAACCGCCAGTTATTCGCCGGGCTGTCGCTGACGGCTTCGGAGCCCTTGGTGGAGCCACACGTCGAGGCGCCGGCAGCGGTCGCGCCGACTGCGCCTGCGCCAGTCGATCCACGCTTGTTCGATGCCATGCGCTCTGAGTTGTCTGGCCTGCGCGAGTTGCTCGAAGTACAGCTCGGCTCGCTGGCCTGGAGCCAGCTACAAGGCAGCAAGCCGCAGCAGGCCAACCTGTGGCGTCGTCTGCAGCGCCTGGGCCTGTCGGGTGGGCTGGCCCGCGAGTTGCTCGAACTCACGGCTGAAATCGACGAGCCACGCCAGGCCTGGCGTATGGTCCTGGCGCACCTGGCGCGCATGATCGAGGTGCCTGAGATCGAGCCGATCGAAGAAGGTGGCGTCATCGCCATGGTCGGTCCGGCCGGCATGGGCAAGACCACCACCCTGGCCAAGCTCGCCGCGCGTTACGTGCTCAAGTACGGCGCGAACAACCTGGCGCTGGTGAGCATGGACAGCTTCCGTATCGGTGCGCAAGAGCAGCTCAAGACCTTGGGTCGAATCCTCAATGTGCCGGTGACCTACGTTGATCCGGGCGAGTCCCTGGCACAGGCGCTCGAGCCGCTGCTGCGCAAGCGCGTGGTGCTGATCGACACCGCTGGCTTGCAGGCCAGTGACCCAGCACTGCGCATGCAGCTCGAAACCCTGGCCGGGCGTGGTATCGCTTCGAAGAATTACTTGGTGCTGGCCACTACCAGTCAAAAACAGGTGCTCACCGCCGCTTACCATAGCTACAAGCGCTGCGGCCTGGCCGGGTGCATCCTGACCAAACTTGATGAGACGGCTTGTCTTGGCGAAGTGCTGAGCCTGGCCATTAGTCACGAACTGCCCGTTGCCTATCTCACCGATGGGCCGCGCATTCCTGACGACCTGCAACTCCCTCGCAAGCACCAACTGGTCAGTCGTGCAGTGAGCGTGCAGATGCAGGACGAGCCCAGCGAGGAGGCCATGGCTGACATGTTCGCTGATCTCTACCAGAACCCTGGCAAACGGGCGGGTTGAGGGTGAATACTGTGCAAAGTACCTACATCCTGGGGTCGAGCGTAAAGCCCCTCATGTGGCTTGGGTCCAAGCGAGACAAGGTAAACAACAGACATGGGTAGCATGCATCCCGTACAGGTGATCGCCGTGACTGGCGGCAAAGGTGGCGTCGGCAAGACCAACGTTTCAGTGAACCTGTCCCTGGCGTTGGCCGAGCTGGGGCGCAGGGTCATGCTGCTCGACGCCGACCTGGGCCTGGCTAACGTCGACGTGCTGCTCGGACTCACCCCCAAGCGTACCCTGGCTGACGTCATCGAAGGACGTTGTGAGCTGCGTGATGTGCTCTTGCAAGGGCCGGGCGGGGTGCGCATCGTGCCGGCTGCCTCTGGCACGCAAAGCATGGTGCACCTGGCGCCGGCGCAGCACGCGGGGTTGATCCAGGCGTTCAGCGAGATCGGCGACAATCTCGACGTGCTGGTCATCGACACCGCTGCAGGTATTGGTGACTCGGTAGTCAGTTTCGTGCGTGCGGCGCAGGAAGTGTTGTTGGTAGTGTGCGATGAACCCACTTCGATCACCGACGCCTATGCGTTGATCAAGCTGCTCAACCGCGACTACGGCATGAACCGTTTCCGCGTGCTGGCCAACATGGCCCAGAGCCCCCAGGAAGGGCGCAACCTGTTCGCCAAATTGACCAAGGTCACGGACCGTTTCCTGGACGTCGCCCTACAATACGTCGGTGCCGTGCCTTACGACGAATGCGTTCGCAAGGCGGTACAGAAGCAGCGGGCGGTCTACGAGGCCTTCCCTCGGTCCAAGTGTGCGCTGGCCTTCAAGGCCATCGCGCAGAAGGTCGATAGCTGGCCGCTGCCTGCCAACCCGCGTGGACATCTTGAATTCTTCGTCGAGCGTCTAGTGCAACCGACCAGTGCGGGGCCAGTTCTATGAATGCGAGCGGTTTCAAGATGTACAGCAAGGCTGCCAAGGATGCGCAGTACGAGCTGGTGGAGCGCTACGCGCCGCTGGTCAAGCGTATCGCTTACCACCTGCTGGCGCGTTTGCCGGCCAACGTGCAGGTCGAGGATCTGATCCAGGCAGGCATGATTGGCCTGCTGGAAGTCGCCAATAAATACGATGCCAGCAAAGGTGCCAGTTTCGAGACCTATGCCGGTATTCGTATCCGTGGCGCGATGCTCGACGAGGTGCGCAAGGGGGATTGGGCACCGCGTTCGGTACACCGCAACACGCGCATGGTCAGCGACGCGATTCGCTGTGTCGAGGCAAGAACAGGCCGCGACGCTAAAGATCACGAGGTTGCTGCCGAACTCCAATTGAGTCTCGACGATTACTACGGGATTCTGAACGACACCTTGGGCAGCCGCCTATTCAGTTTCGACGATCTTTTGCAGGACGGCGAACACGAAGGGTTGCACGAGGACGGAGCGAGTGGGCAGTTGGAGCCGTTGCGCGATCTGGAGGACGAACGTTTCCAGTCAGCGCTGGCCGATGCGATCGCCAACCTGCCGGAGCGTGAACGCCTGGTCCTGGCGCTGTACTACGACGAAGAGCTGAACCTCAAGGAAATCGGTGAGGTCCTGGGGGTCAGCGAGTCGCGGGTCAGCCAGCTGCATAGCCAGTGTGCCGCGCGCTTGCGCAGCCGCCTGGGGGAATGGCGGGCGCGTTGAACGCAGGTTCGATGCAGTCGTTTTTTGTGGTGCCGAATTGATTGAGCGCGCGCTCGGCGCCGAGCGCGTTTAAGACTGCTTGGAGGTCTAATTGAACAAAGAAATGAAAATCCTCATCGTTGACGACTTTTCGACGATGCGGCGGATCATCAAGAACCTGTTGCGTGACCTGGGCTTCACCAACACCGACGAGGCCGATGATGGCGTCACGGCTCTGCCGATGCTCGAGGCCGGTCACTATGACTTCCTGGTGACCGACTGGAACATGCCTGGCATGTCCGGCATCGACCTGCTGCGCAAGGTCCGCGCTCACGAGCGCCTCAAGGGTATGCCAGTGCTGATGGTGACCGCCGAGGCCAAGCGCGACCAGATCATCGAAGCGGCCCAGGCTGGCGTCAATGGCTATGTGGTCAAGCCTTTTACCGCCCAGGTGCTCAAAGAAAAGATCGAAAAGATCTTCGAACGCGTCAACGGCTGAGTCACGTCAGGGGGCGCCATGGAGTCAACCAACAACTCTCTGGGTGAGTTCGAATCAACCCTGAAAAAGCATGCCCAGGAACTGGTCGAGAGCCTTGAGCGCGGCCGGTTCGGCGAGGCGGTACAGCTGATACACCAGCTGAACCAGACCCGCGACCGTGGGCTGTATCAGGAGGTCGGCAAGCTCACCCGTGAACTGCACAGTGCAATCGTCAGCTTCCAGATCGACCCGGCCATGCCGCAGGCCGAGGAAGTCTCGCAGATAACCGATGCCACCGAGCGCCTCTCCTACGTGGTGCGCCTTACCGAAGGCGCAGCCAACCGCACCATGGACTTGGTGGAGGAGAGCACGCCGGTGCTCAACGACTTGTCTGCCGAGGCGCAGGCACTGTCGGTCGACTGGCAGCGATTCATGCGTCGCGAAGTGGCTGCGCCGGAATTCCGTGAGCTGGTCAAGCGCGTCGACAGTTTCCTGGCGCAGAGCGCGGAAGGTAACCGTAAGGTTGCCGGCCACCTCAACGACATTCTGCTTGCGCAGGATTATCAGGATCTCACCGGCCAGGTGATCAAGCGAGTGACCTCGCTGGTCACCGAAGTCGAAAGCAATCTGCTCAAGCTCGTGCTGATGGCGAGTCAAGTCGATCGGTTTGCCGGTATCGAACATGACCACCAGCAGCTTCGCGCTGAAAAAGATGAAGAAAAACATCCGACTCGGGGTGAAGGTCCGCAGATTCATGCCGATAAGCGTGAAGACGTGGTGTCCGGTCAGGACGACGTCGACGATCTGCTGTCCAGCCTGGGTTTTTAAGGAGCACGTTTAATGAGCTTCGGCGCCGATGAAGAAATCCTCCAGGATTTCCTGGTAGAAGCCGGCGAAATCCTCGAGCAACTGTCCGAGCAACTGGTCGAGCTGGAAAGCCGGCCTGATGATGCGGACCTGCTCAATGCGATTTTCCGCGGTTTCCACACTGTAAAAGGGGGCGCCGGCTTCCTTCAGCTGCATGAGCTGGTGGAGTGCTGTCACATCGCCGAGAACGTGTTCGACATCCTGCGTAAAGGTGAGCGCCGGGTCGATGCGGAATTGATGGATGTGGTGCTTGAGGCACTCGACACGGTCAACAGCATGTTCAGCCAGGTACGCGAGCGTACCGATGTCACGCCGGCGACGCCGGAGCTGCTGGCAGCGCTGTCGCGCCTGGCCGAGCCGGGTGGCGCTGAGGCACCGGCTGAAGTGCTCGAAACGCCACCTGTGGTCGAGGCCGCGGCCGAGCCCGATGGCGAACCGGACATTACCGACACCGAGTTCGAGCAGTTGCTCGATTCGCTCGATGCGGTCAAGGCCGAGGCTGCCGTGCACGAGCAATTGCAGGGCGAAGCGCTCAGCGGCGGCGGTGACGAGATCACCGATTCGGAGTTCGAGTCTCTGCTCGACCAACTGCATGGCAAGGGCCAGTTCAGCGCGCCTGCGCCGGCCAGTGCGCCGGAGGCTGCGTCTGCGCCGGCCAGCGATGACATTACCGACGACGAGTTCGAGTCGCTGCTCGACCAGTTGCACGGCAAGGGTACGTTCGCCGTCGATGCGCTGCCTGGCGCAGGCGCATCTGAAGCACCGGCGGCGGCCGGCGGCGACCACATCAGCGAGCACGAGTTTGAAACGCTGCTCGACGAGCTTCATGGCAAGGGCAAGTTCAGCGGTGATGCGGTCGCTGCCGAGGCGCCTGCTGCTGCGGTGGCCGCAGCGCCCAAGGCCGACAGCAAGCCGGTTGCCAAACCTGCGCCGGCACCTGCCGCAGCCGCGGCTCCTGCGACCAAGCCGGCAGCGGCGCCTGCGCCGGCACGAGCCCCAGCGCCTGCTGGCGAGAAGCCGACTGCCAGCGAAGCGGAAACCACCGTGCGCGTCGATACTGCGCGCCTGGACGAGATCATGAACATGGTCGGCGAACTGGTGCTGGTGCGTAACCGTCTGGTGCGCCTGGGCCTGAACAGCGGCGATGAAGCCATGTCCAAGGCCGTGTCCAACCTCGATGTGGTCACTGCCGACCTGCAGACTGCGGTCATGAAGACCCGCATGCAGCCGATCAAGAAGGTCTTCGGGCGCTTCCCGCGCCTGGTTCGTGACCTGGCGCGTCAGCTCAAGAAAGAGATCAACCTGGAGCTGGTGGGCGAAGAGACCGACCTGGACAAGAACCTCGTCGAGGCCCTCGCCGACCCACTGGTGCACTTGGTGCGCAACGCGGTCGACCACGGTGTCGAGATGCCGGAAGAGCGCGAAGCCTCCGGTAAAGCACGTACCGGTCGTGTGGTGCTGTCGGCCGAACAGGAAGGCGACCACATCCTGCTGTCGATCTCCGATGACGGCAAGGGCATGGACCCGAGCGTGCTGCGTGCCAAAGCGGTCGAGAAGGGCCTGATGGACAAGGACGCAGCTGATCGCCTGAGCGAGTCGGACTGCTACAACCTGATCTTCGCCCCAGGCTTCTCGACCAAGACCGAGATCTCCGACGTGTCCGGTCGCGGTGTGGGTATGGACGTGGTGAAGACCAAGATCTCCCAGCTCAACGGCTCGATCAACATCTTCTCGGCCAAGGGCCAGGGTTCGAAGATCGTCATCAAGGTGCCGCTGACCCTGGCGATCATGCCGACCCTGATGGTGATGCTGGCCAACCAGGCATTCGCTTTCCCGTTGGTCAACGTCAACGAGATCTTCCACCTGGACCTGTCGCGCACCAACGTGGTCGATGGTCAGGAAGTGGTGATCGTGCGGGACAAGGCCTTGCCGCTGTTCTACCTCAAACGCTGGCTGGTCCAGGACCAGGAGCACGAGGAGCAGCACGAGGGCCATGTGGTGATCCTGTCGGTCGGCACCCAGCGTATCGGCTTCGTGGTCGATCAGCTGGTGGGTCAGGAAGAGGTGGTGATCAAGCCGCTGGGCAAGATGTTGCAGGGCACCCCGGGCATGTCCGGCGCCACCATTACCGGTGACGGCCGTATTGCCTTGATCCTCGATGTTCCGAGCATGCTCAAGCGTTACGCCGCCCGGCGTATTTGATTCTGGTGGCGCGCCCTATCGGGGGCGCCGCCTAATGGAGTGTTTATGGCAGTCAAGGTCCTGGTGGTGGATGATTCCGGTTTCTTCCGCCGCCGTGTCTCGGAAATTCTCTCGGCCGACCCGACGATCCAGGTCGTGGGTACCGCGACAAATGGCAAGGAAGCGATCGACCAGGCGCTGTCGCTCAAGCCCGATGTCATCACCATGGACTATGAAATGCCCATGATGGACGGCATCACGGCAGTACGGCACATCATGCAGCGTTGCCCGACGCCCGTGCTGATGTTCTCCTCGCTTACCCACGAAGGCGCCCGGGTCACCCTGGATGCCTTGGATGCCGGCGCGGTCGACTACCTGCCGAAGAATTTCGAAGACATCTCGCGCAACCCCGAGAAGGTCAAGCAACTGCTGTGCGAGAAAGTCCACACCATCTCGCGCAGCAATCGTCGTTTCAGTGGCTATGCAAGCCCGGCCCCGGCAGCGGCGCCGACAGCCAGTCCCACTCCGACCAGCAGCTTTACCGCCAGCACCCCGGCGTCACGGCCTGTGGCGCCTGCGCCAGTGCGCGCTGCTGCGCCGGCTGCCAGTCACTCGCCAGCCCCCAAGCGCAAGCCTTACAAGTTGGTGGCCATCGGCACCTCCACTGGGGGGCCGGTCGCGCTGCAGCGTGTACTCACCCAACTGCCCGCCAGCTTCCCGGCGCCGATCGTGCTGATTCAGCATATGCCCGCTGCGTTCACCAAGGCCTTCGCCGAACGCTTGGACAAACTGTGCAAGATCAGCGTGAAGGAGGCCGAGGACGGCGATGTACTGCGTCCGGGCCTGGCGCTGCTGGCCCCTGGTGGTAAGCAGATGATGATCGACGGCCGTGGCACGGTGAAGATCCTGCCGGGCGATGAGCGTCTGAACTACAAGCCATGCGTCGATATCACCTTCGGTTCGGCGGCCAAGTCCTACGGCGACAAGGTGCTGTCCGTGGTGCTCACTGGCATGGGCGCCGATGGCCGCGAAGGCGCACGTCTGCTCAAGCAGAACGGCAGTACCGTCTGGGCCCAGGACGAGGCCAGCTGCGTGATCTACGGGATGCCGATGGCGATTGTCAAAGCCAACCTCGCCGACGCCGTCTATAGCCTGGACGATATCGGCAAACACCTGGTCGAGGCCTGCGTCTGATGGATGTCCTGAGCCTTATCGGTCTGATCCTGGCTTTCATTGCCATCGTCGGTGGCAACTTCATCGAAGGCGGCCATGTTGGCGCTTTGGTCAACGGTCCGGCGGCGCTGATCGTGCTCGGCGGTACGTTGGCTGCTGCGTTGTTGCAGTCGCCGCTGCCTGCGTTCAAGCGTGCCTTGCAGATCGTGGGCTGGATCTTCTTCCCGCCACGCGTGGACCTGGCCGGTGGTATCGACCGTGTGGTGAATTGGAGCCTGACTGCGCGCAAGGAAGGCCTGCTGGGTTTGGAAGGGGTCGCCGATGCCGAACCCGACCCCTACGCGCGCAAAGGTTTGCAGTTGCTAGTCGACGGCGCCGAGCCTGAATCCATTCGCAGCATCCTCGAGGTCGATTTCCTGACCCAGGAGAATCGCGACATCCAGGCCGCCAAGGTGTTCGAGAGCATGGGCGGTTATGCGCCGACCATCGGCATCATCGGTGCGGTAATGGGCTTGATCCATGTAATGGGCAACCTGGCCGACCCGACGCAACTGGGCAGTGGTATCGCCGTGGCCTTCGTCGCCACCATCTACGGTGTCGCCAGCGCCAACCTGATCCTGCTCCCGGTCGCCAACAAGCTCAAGGCCATTACCCTGCGCCAGTCGCGCTACCGCGAGATGCTTCTCGAAGGTCTGCTGTCGATCGCCGAGGGCGAGAACCCACGCTCGATCGAGTTGAAGCTGCAAGGCTTCATGGAGTAACCCATGGCCCGTCGTCGTCGCGTAGAGGAGCATGAAAACCACGAGCGCTGGCTGGTGTCGTATGCTGACTTCATCACCTTGCTGTTCGCCTTCTTCGTGGTCATGTACTCCATTTCCTCGATCAACGAGGGCAAGTACAAGCAGATCTCGCAGGCGTTGATCGGGGTGTTCAACGATCCTGAGCGCAGTGTCAGGCCGATTCCGATTGGTGACGAGCGCCCGTTGACGGTCAAGCCGGCCGAACCGCTGATCAAGGACAGCGAGCAGACCGATGCAGGCCTGGCCCAGACCAGCGTCGACCCGCTCAAGACCATCACAGATGATGTGCGCGACGCCTTTGGCGACCTGATCAAGTCCAACCAGATGACCGTGCGCGGCAACGAACTGTGGGTGGAGATCGAACTCAACTCGGCATTGTTGTTCGGCAGTGGCGATGCCATGCCCAGTGACGTTGCCTTCGAGATCATCGAGAAGGTGGCCAACATACTCAAGCCGTTCGCCAACCCGGTGCATGTCGAGGGCTTCACCGACAACCTGCCGATCCGTACCGCGCAGTACCCGACCAACTGGGAGCTGTCTTCGGCGCGTGCGGCAAGCATCGTGCGCCTGCTGGCGATGGAAGGGGTGAATCCCGCGCGCATGGCCTCGGTGGGTTACGGCGAGTATCAGCCGGTGACCAGCAACGACACTGCCGAAGGCCGTGCGCGCAACCGGCGCGTGGTGCTGGTGATTTCGCGCAACCTCGAAGTGCGCCGTAGCCTGACCGGCAGTGGCAGTGCAAATGCGACGCCGGATGCGGCATTGCGCCGGGCTGGCACACAAAGTGCACCAGCCTCGCCAGCACCGCTGGTGAGGCAATGATTCGTCAATTCACCGACGCCGATGGCAGCGCAGTGCAGTGATGTTGCACCGGCATTGCCGGTATTCGCGGGAACCGCCCGCGCCTACAGAGTCTCGCGCCAAATCAATGAGATAGAAGTTGTCCTATGAGAGTCTGGGCAGTAGCCAATCAAAAAGGTGGCGTCGGCAAGACCACCACCACCATCGCCTTGGCCGGCCTGCTAGCCGAGGCGGGTAAGCGCGTGGTCGTGGTCGACCTCGATCCGCACGGCTCGATGACCAGCTATTTCGGGCATAACCCTGACGCGCTCGAACACAGCTGCTACGACCTGTTCCTGCACAAGGGCAGCGTGCCCGAGGGCTTGCCCGGACAACTGCTGCTGCCGACCAGTGACGAGCGCATCTCACTGCTACCTTCCAGCACCGCGTTGGCGGTACTCGAGCGTCAGTCGCCGGGGCAGAGCGGTTTGGGCCTGGTGATCGCCAAGAGTCTGGCGCAGCTGTGGCAGGATTTCGACTTCGCCCTGATCGATAGTCCGCCGCTGCTCGGCGTGTTGATGGTCAACGCCCTGGCCGCCAGCCAACAGCTGGTGATCCCGGTGCAGACCGAGTTCCTCGCGGTCAAGGGCTTGGAGCGCATGGTGGGCACCCTGGCCATGGTCAACCGCTCGCGCAAGCAAGCGCTGCCGTACCAGATCGTCCCGACCCTGTTCGATCGCCGCACCCAGGCCTCCCTCGGCACCTTGAAAGTGCTGCGCGATACCTATGGCGAGCAGGTCTGGCAAGGCTACATTCCGGTGGACACGCGCCTGCGTGACGCCAGCCGCAATGGCGTCACCCCTTCGCAATTCGACGGCAAGAGCCGGGGCGTGGTCGCTTATCGCGCACTGCTCAAGCACCTGCTCACCTACCGCACCGCACTGCAGGTGGCCTGATGAACCCAGCCCCGCACATCACCAGCAAGCCGCAGTTGGCCTTGCAGTCCTACCTCGATGGCCTGCTGCAAGAAGCCACCGAGGTGTTCGAGGAGCCGCAGCCCGAGGCGCTTGCCGCCCCTGCGAGCAGCGTTTCCAGCGATGAATTCGAAGCCGCCGTGCGCGCAGAACAGGCCGCCGATGCTCGGCGCCAGGCCGCGCCGGTACAAGCCGCACCGCGGCCATTCGCCGAGCCGCAAGCCAAGGTACTGCCCACCGTGTTGCCCCCGAGCCGGCCGCTGCCGGAGCCGGTCGTCAGCCTGGTGGACACCGAAGTCGTGGCCGAGGCCAGCATTCCGGTGTTGACCCAGGTCCAGGTGGCCGAGCCTGTGGCCCCGCTGGTGGAGGTGCATTTGCCCGCTCCGGCGGCGCCCGTGCCGCCGGCCACGGTCGATGGCCGCCCGGCGTGGGCCGCCGAGCCGTTCGAGTGCCTGTTGTTCGATGTGGCGGGGCTGACCCTGGCGGTACCCTTGGTTTGCCTGGGCTCGATCTACAGCCTGGCCGGCCAGGAGCTGACCCCGCTGTTCGGCCAGCCAGATTGGTTCCTCGGTATCCTGACCTGCCAGGCCGGCAACCTCAAAGTACTGGACACCGCCCGCTGGGTGATGCCCGACCGCTACCGTGAGGATTTCCGCCAGGGCCTGCAATACGTCATTTCGGTACAGGGTTACGAGTGGGGGCTGGCGGTGCATCAAGTCAGCCGCTCGCTGCGCCTGGACCCCAACGAGATCAAGTGGCGCAGCCAGCGTGGCCAGCGCCCGTGGCTGGCCGGTACGGTGATCGAGCACATGTGCGCGTTGCTCGATGTGGCCGAGCTTGCCGAGTTGATCGCCAGTGGCGCGGTCAAGCAGATGAACACCCAACACAACTGAATCAACGCCGCTTCTGCCGCGGTTATCGAAGATCACACCGCCAAGGGCGGTTTTAGAGGGCTAGGGGAATGAAAAAGTCGTCTGCACAAGGTTCTGAAGATCCGATCCTGCAATGGGTAACCTTCCGCCTGGACAATGAGTCCTACGGGATCAACGTCATGCAGGTGCAGGAAGTGCTGCGCTACACCGAAATCGCGCCAGTACCGGGCGCGCCCAGCTATGTCCTGGGTATCATCAACCTGCGTGGCAATGTGGTGACGGTGATCGACACCCGCCAGCGCTTCGGCCTGATGCCCACTGAGGTGACCGACAATACCCGCATCGTGATCATTGAGGCGGACAAGCAGGTGGTTGGTATTCTGGTCGACAGCGTCGCCGAGGTCGTGTACCTGCGTCAGTCGGAGATCGAGACTGCGCCGAACGTCGGCAACGAAGAGTCGGCCAAGTTCATCCAGGGCGTGTGCAACAAGAACGGCGAACTGCTGATTCTGGTCGAGCTGGACAAGATGATGACCGAGGAAGAGTGGTCCGAGCTGGAGAACATCTGAGTTGATTTTCGAGGTTGCTGTCATCTTCCTGGCGCTGCTGTGGGCGCTGAGCCTGTGGTTCTTCCTCAACTACAGCAAGCGCCAGCGCGAGCTGGCCGCCCAGCAGGCCGAAGGCGATGCCGTGCGCGACCAGCGTATCAAGGATCTGGCCAAGCGCCTGGACGACTACCAGAACGGCACTGTGCGCATGGGCGAGGCGATCCACGAACTGCGCGCAGTGGTGGCGCCTTTGCCAGACAGGCTCCAGCAACTGGAGCAACGTGATCCCAACAACGTGACCTTCGCCCAGGCCGCCAAGCTGGTGGGCATGGGCGCAAGCGTCGAGGAGCTGACCCAGACCTGCGGGCTGACCCAGGCCGAGGCACAGCTGATGAGCAAGCTGCACCGCGCCGATTGATCGTTGGCAGGCTGTCTATCCGTCACTGGTCGGCCTGAAACAGGCGGCCAGTGACGCCGCCCCGTGTCTGCTGTGGCTCAGTCAGGGGCAGGCAGTTGGGCCAAGTGCGGGGTGATATCGCGCGCCTGTGGGCCACTGTCGTCAAAGCCTGCTGGCATCTTGCCGCGTAGTTGCCAGGCGAAGGCGATGATTTCGGCGATGGTCAGGTATAGCGCCTCGGGGATCTGCTCGCCCAACTCCAGGCGCGCGAGCAGACGCACCAGCTCGGGGTTCTCGTAGATCGGTACTTCGTGCTCGCGGGCGAGGGCGAGGATCGCCTCGGCCAACTCATCATCGCCCTTGGCGCTCAGGGTCGGTGCCTGCTGGCCGTCGTAGCTCAAGGCGATGGCTTGGCGCGGTTGCTGGTGCTTCATGCGGTTTCGTCCACCCAACGTTGTTCCAGGCGTGTGCGCGGGCCTTGCGGCGGTGTGCCGGGGTGGCACTGTAGATCTCCGACATCCAGTCCCCGAGCCAGCAGGCGCTCGCGCAGGCTGCCGAGCTGGCTATCGATCCATTGCGCGGTGTGCGGTTGTTCGGCCCACAGTTGGCCGGACAGCCGACCTTGGGCCAGTTGCGCCTGGACGTGCAGTGGGCCCAGCGGCGCCAGGTCGAATGCCAGTTCGATGCGCCACAGCGCCTCTGCCGGCTCACGCGGTTCGCGCTCGCGTTCACGATTGGCTTGTTGTTCGGGGGTTTCCTCCCGTTGCAACTTGACCTGAAGCGGGATGAACTCCTGGCCGTGGCGGATCGGCACTTCGGTCTGCCAGCTGGTTTGCAGGTTGCCGTTTTCCAGCGTGCCGCTCTGTTGCAGACTGGACAGTGCATGGCTCTGCAAACGTGAGACGGCGGCAGCTGCCAGGCGCAGCAATTGCTGCAGGTCGCCTGCATTTTCCAGGCTTTGCAGCAGCCGTGAGGGCAGCGGGAAGGTGCCCGGCAACTGGCGAGGGGTGACTTGGCCGAGCATGCCCAGCGCACTGCGCGCGAAACCGGGCAACGCCTGGGCCAGGGTGCTGGCGGCCAGCGCCGGGTTTACGCCGGCGCCGGGAGGCGGCGTGGGTAACTGAGCGACCAGGCGGATCAGTTGCGCCTTGAGGTCGGGTGCCAGGTTCCCCGCCTGGCCGCCTTGCAGCAGTTTGGCTTCGAGAAACGTGCCGCTGTTGTTCAAGGATTGGGCCAGGGTTTTCGGGTCGCTCAACTGGCGCGCGTCGGGCAGGCTGGCGAGCAGCCGCTCGGCGCTGGCACGCAGCTCGGCGCCGGTATCGGCGTTGCGAATGATTTGCTGCAGGGCATCGAGCAAGCCCGGCAGGGAGGCTTGCTGGCTCTGTTGGTTCAGCAACTGCTGCGCCACCGCCAACTGGTCCTGACGGCCGCTGAGCGGCACGAAACGCAGGGATTGGTCGCCCTGCACCACGGCGCTGAGCAAGCTGCCTACAGGCAGTGGTCGAGGGCTGTCGATGGTCAAGGTCGCGCCGGCCTGACTGCTGCTGAGCAGGGTCACCAGCGAGCGGTAGCTGGCCGTCTGTGCAGGGTTCTGCATCAAGGCCTGGGTGGTCACCACCTTGCCTTGTAGCAGGGTGCCAACCGGCGTCTGGAGGGTGTCCAGGCGGGTCAGGGTGGCGACGTTGTTGGCCTTGTTATTCTGTATCACCACCGCCAGTTCGTTGCTCTGGGTCTGGGTGACGCTGACTTGGCTGCCCTGGGGCAGGGGAGCGCTTGCACTGGCCTGAACCTGGGCCTGCACGCCACCGCTTAGGGTAATGCGCAGCACCATCTGGTAGTCCTGGCCGACCTGGCGCAGCGACAACACTTCGGCGCGTGCCGTCTCGCCGTCTGCCACCAGACCCGGCTGTGGCTGCATTAGGCGCAACAGTTCACCGGTCATGTTGGCCTTGGCTGCCTGTGGGCTTAGCGCAGATTGTGCGCCGAGACTATTGATTTCAGTCATGATTGTATACAACCTGTCGAACCAGCCCTCGTTGCGGCGCGGCGCGCGTGCAATAATGCTGCCCGCCCGCCTGCCAGTATAACGGCAGGGCTTGGGGCGACTTGAGACAACGGCTACACGGCGGCATTGCCTTGTTCGCGGCTTCTCCCGCGAAGAGCACAGCGCCGCTCATGGGCCGACACAGCATAAGGCGATATCGTGACCCTTCATCTCCAAGCCGTGGGCCTGGCCTGCGAGCGCGACTGGCGACTGCTGTTCGAACACCTGGACTTCGACCTGCAACCTGGCGACATGTTGCAGATCGCAGGGCCAAATGGTAGCGGTAAGACCAGCCTACTGCGCCTGCTGGCCGGGCTGATGCAGCCAACGGCCGGGCAGATCCTGTTCAACGGCAGGCCCTTGGCCGAGCAGCGGCATGCGCTGGCCAGCATCCTGCTGTGGATAGGCCATGCCGCCGGGATCAAGGATTTGCTCAGCGCCGAAGAGAACCTGGCCTGGCTCTGCGCGCTGCATCAGCCGGCCTCTCGCAGCGCCCTTTGGAAGGCATTGGCGGCGGTCGGGCTGCGCGGTTTCGAGGATGTGCCTTGTCATACGCTGTCTGCCGGGCAGCAGCGCCGCGTGGCATTGGCCCGGCTTTACCTGGACAGCCCGCCGCTGTGGATTCTCGATGAGCCTTTCACCGCTTTGGACAAGCAAGGCGTCGCACAACTGGAAGCGCATCTGGCCGCCCATTGCGAGCGAGGCGGTACGGTCGTGCTGACGACTCACCACAGCCTGGGTCTCAAGCCATCCGGTTACCGTGAACTGAACCTGGGGCAATGGTCGGCATGAGCGTGTTTGTTCTTTTACTGCGCCGCGAGGCGCGTCTGTTGTTCCGCCGTCCGGCAGAGCTTGCCAATCCGCTTGTGTTCTTCGCCATCGTGGTGGCGCTGTTTCCGTTGGCGGTCGGTCCCGAAACTCAATTGTTGCAAACCTTGTCGCCCGGACTGGTCTGGGTGGCTGCGCTGTTGGCTGTACTGCTCTCACTGGACGGGCTGTTTCGCAGCGATTTCGAGGATGGCTCGCTCGAACAGTGGGTACTGTCGCCGCATCCGCTGGCTATGCTGGTGCTGGCCAAGGTACTGGCGCACTGGACGTTTTCGGGGCTTGCGCTGGTACTGCTGTCGCCATTGCTGGCACTGATGCTGGGCTTGCCCGCCAGTTGCCTGCCGGTGCTGTTGGCTTCGCTCGTGTTGGGGACTCCGGTGTTGAGCTTGCTCGGTGCGGTCGGCGCGGCCCTGACGGTCGGCCTCAAGCGCGGCGGACTGCTGCTGGCGCTGCTGATATTGCCGTTGTATATCCCTGTATTGATCCTGGGCAGTGGTGCGCTGCAGGCGGCGTTGCAGAATATGCCAGCCACCGGCCACCTGCTCTGGCTCGCCAGCCTCGCGGCCCTGGCCGTGACCCTGGCACCCTTTGCGATCGCCGCCGGGCTGAAAATCAGCGTCGGCGAATAACGAGTCCCGGGCACCGCAGCCCGGCCAATACCCTGGATGTACCCTGATGAAAATTAGCTGGACGTGGTTCCACAAACTCGGCTCACCCAAATGGTTCTACGCCATCAGCGGGCGCCTGCTGCCCTGGCTGGCGCTGGCCGCTGCTGTGCTGCTGCTGGTGGGGATCGTCTGGGGCCTGGCCTTCGCCCCACAGGATTACCAGCAAGGCAACAGCTTCCGCATCATTTATATCCACGTGCCGGCGGCGATGCTGGCGCAGTCCTGCTACGTGCTCTTGGCCGTGGCGGGCGTGGTGGGCTTGGTATGGAAGATGAAAATCGCCGATGTGGCCTTGCAGTGCGCGGCCCCTATCGGTGCCTGGATGACCGCCTTGGCGCTGGTGACGGGCGCGATCTGGGGCAAGCCTACCTGGGGCAGTTGGTGGGTGTGGGACGCGCGGCTCACTTCGATGCTGATTCTGCTGTTCCTGTACTTTGGCATCATCGCTCTGGGCCAGGCGATCAGTAACCGTGACAGCGCCGCCAAGGCCTGCGCGGTGCTGGCTATCGTCGGGGTGGTGAACATCCCGATCATCAAGTACTCGGTCGAGTGGTGGAACACCTTGCACCAAGGCGCCACCTTCACCCTGACCGAAAAGCCTGCGATGCCTGCCGAGATGTGGCTGCCGCTACTGTGCACGGTACTGGGCTTCTATTGCTTCTTCGGTGCGGTGCTGCTGCTGCGCATGCGCCTTGAAGTGCTCAAGCGCGAAGCCCGTGCCAGTTGGGTCAGGGATGCGGTGTTGAACAGCCTGGGGCGGGAGGGCGTGCGATGAGCTTCGCGTCGTTCAGTGATTTTCTGGCCATGGGGCACCATGGTCTGTATGTCTGGTCGGCCTATGGGATTTGTCTGGCGGTGCTGGCGCTCAATGTCGCTGCGCCGTTGCTGGCCCGTCGTCGCTACCTGCAAGAAGAGGCGCGACGACTGCGCCGGGAGAACAAACCGTGAATCCGCAGCGCAAGAAACGCCTGTTTATCATTCTCGGCCTGCTGGCCGGTGTCGGTGTGGCCTTGGCTTTTGCCCTGAGTGCCCTGCAGCAGAACATCAACCTGTTCTACACCCCGACCCAGATCGCTAACGGCGAAGCACCGCTGGACACTCGCATTCGCGCTGGCGGCATGGTCGAGAAAGGTTCTGTACAGCGCTCCTCGGACTCGCTCGATGTACGTTTCGTGGTCACCGATTTCAGCAAGTCAGTGCCGATCACCTACCGTGGCATTCTCCCCGACCTGTTCCGCGAGGGGCAGGGCATCGTCGCCCTGGGCAAGCTCAACGCCGACGGCGTGGTCGTGGCCGATGAGGTGCTGGCCAAGCACGACGAGAAGTACATGCCGCCCGAGGTCACCAAGGCCCTGAAGGAGAGCGGTCAAGCGGAGGCCAAGCCATGAACGCTGCGCTGCTGATCCCCGAGCTTGGGCAACTGTCGATGATCCTGGCGATCTGCTTCGCCGCTGTGCAGGCCAGCGTGCCACTGCTCGGTGCCTGGCGCGGCGACCGCTTGTGGATGGGGCTGGCGCGACCGGCGGCATGGGGCCAGTTCGCCTTCCTGGCGTTCGCCTTCGCCTGCCTGATCCATGCCTTCATGACCGACAATTTCTCGGTGGCCTACGTAGCCGGCAACTCCAACAGCGCCTTACCCTGGTACTACAAGTTCAGCGCCGTGTGGGGTGCCCACGAAGGCTCGTTGCTGCTTTGGGCATTGATCCTCGGCGGCTGGACCTTCGCCGTGTCGATCTTCTCGCGTCAATTGCCGCAGGTGATGCTGGCGCGGGTGCTGGCGGTCATGGGGATGATCAGCGTGGGCTTTCTGAGTTTCCTGATCATCACCTCCAACCCGTTCTCGCGGTTGCTGCCGCAGGTGCCGGTCAATGGGCGCGACCTCAACCCCTTGCTGCAGGATTTCGGCCTGATCGTCCACCCGCCGATGCTGTACATGGGCTACGTGGGTTTCTCGGTGGCCTTCGCCTTCGCCATCGCCGCGCTGCTCGGCGGGCGCCTGGACGCGGCCTGGGCGCGCTGGTCACGGCCTTGGACTATCGTCGCCTGGGCGTTCCTGGGGGTAGGCATCACCCTGGGGTCGTGGTGGGCCTACTACGAATTGGGCTGGGGCGGCTGGTGGTTCTGGGACCCGGTGGAAAACGCCTCGTTCATGCCGTGGCTGGTGGGCACGGCGTTGATCCACTCGCTGGCGGTGACTGAAAAACGCGGGGTGTTCAAGAGCTGGACCGTGCTGCTGGCCATCGCGGCATTCTCGCTGAGCCTGCTGGGCACCTTCCTGGTCCGCTCCGGGGTGCTGACCTCGGTACATGCGTTTGCTGCGGATCCGTCGCGCGGGGTGTTCATCCTGATCTTCCTGTTGGTGGTGGTCGGCGGCTCGCTCACGCTGTTCGCCGTGCGCGCGCCGGTGGTCAAGAGCCAGGTGGGCTTCGCCCTGTGGTCGCGCGAGACCTTGCTGCTGGCCAACAACCTGGTGCTGGTGGTGGCCGCCTCAATGATTTTGCTGGGCACCCTATACCCACTGGTGCTGGACGCCTTGACCGGCGCCAAGCTGTCGGTGGGCCCACCGTATTTCGATGCGTTGTTCCTGCCGCTGATGGCCTTGCTGATGGTGATCATGAGTGTGGGCGTGCTGGTGCGTTGGAAAGATACCCCCGGCAAGTGGCTGGCCAGCATGCTCACCCCGGTGCTGATTGGTAGCGCGGTGCTGGCCCCGGTGGCGGGGCTGATCGTCGATGACTTCGACTGGCCGGCCCTGAGTGTCTTCGCCCTGGCGGCCTGGGTGGTGCTCGGTGGGCTGCGTGACATCCTCGACAAGACCCGTCACAAGGGGCTGTTTAAAGGGCTGGGTGGGCTCAGCCGCAGTTACTGGGGGATGCACCTGGCCCACCTGGGGCTGGCGGTGTGCGCCCTGGGTGTGGTTCTGTCGAGTAACAACAGCGCCGAGCGCGACCTGCGCATGGCCCCGGGCGAGAGCGTCGAGTTGGGCGGCTATCATTTCTTGTTCGAAGGCGCCAAGCACTTCGAAGGGCCGAACTTCATCTCCGACAAGGGCACCATCCGGGTATCGCGCGAGGGCCGTGAAGTGAGCGTGCTGCACCCCGAGAAGCGCCTGTACACGGTACAGCAGTCGATGATGACCGAGGCCGGTATCGATGCAGGTTTCACCCGCGACCTCTACGTGGCCCTGGGTGAGCCGCTGGAAAACGGCGCTTGGGCGGTGCGGGTGCATATCAAACCGTATGTCCGCTGGATCTGGCTGGGCGGTCTGCTGACCGGCCTGGGCAGCTTGCTGGCGGCTTTCGATCGACGCTATCGCGTCAAGGTCAAGACCCGTGTGCGTGAGGCCTTGGGTGTGTCTGGAGCGACGGTATGAAGCGTTGGATCATGATGGTGCCCCTGGTGGTGTTCCTGCTGGTGGCGGTATTTTTGTACAAGGGGTTGTTCCTCAAACCAGACGAACTGCCCTCGGCGATGATCGGCAAGCCTTTCCCGGCCTTTTCGCTGGCGACGGTGCAGGGCGATCGAAGCCTCACCCAGGCCGACCTGCTGGGGCGTCCGGCGTTGGTCAACGTGTGGGGTACCTGGTGCCCGTCGTGCAAGGTCGAGCATCCGTACCTCAACCAGCTGGCTGAACAGGGCGTGGTGATCCATGGGGTCAACTACAAGGACGACAGCGCAGCTGCCTTGAAGTGGCTGGCCGAGTTCCACAATCCCTATCAACTGAACATCGCCGATCCGCAGGGCTCGCTGGGCCTGGATCTAGGTGTATACGGCGCCCCGGAAACCTTCCTGGTCGATGCCAAGGGCATCATCCGCTACAAGCACGTCGGCGTAGTCGACGCCACAGTATGGCGCGAACAGTTGGCGCCGCTGTACCAAGACCTGGTCGACGAGGCTCGCCAATGAAGCGCTGGCTTGCAGCTGTCGTACTGGGCTTGAGCCTGGCCGGCGCGGCCCGTGCGGCCATCGACACCTATCAGTTTCGCGACGAGGCCGAACGCGAGCGCTATCAGCAACTGACCAAGGAACTGCGCTGCCCCAAGTGTCAGAACCAGGACATCGCGGACTCCAATGCGCCTATCGCTGCTGACCTGCGCCGCGAGATCTTTCGCATGCTCGGCGAGGACAAGAGCAACCAGCAGATCATCGACTTCATGGTCGAGCGCTATGGCGACTTCGTGCGCTACAAGCCGGCCCTGAGTGCACGGACCTGGCTGCTGTGGTTCGGCCCAGGGTTGCTGTTGGCCGGAGGTTTCGTGGTGCTGGCGGTGATCGTCCGCCGTCGCCGCAGTAGCGCCGTAAGTGGCGTTACCGAACTGTCCGCCGAGGAACGCGAACGCCTCGCCAAACTGCTGGAAAAAGAACCTACCCATGACTGAATTCTGGCTTAGCGCGGGCCTGTTGCTGCTCGCCGCCCTGTCTTTCCTGCTGATCCCGATCCTGCGTGGCCAGCGCCGCGAGCAGGCCGAGCAGGACCGCACCGCGATGAACGTTGCGCTGTACGAAGAACGCGTGGCCGAGTTGGCTGTCCAGCAAGCGGCTGGGGTCCTCGACGATGCTCAGTTGGCCAACGGGCGCGATGAGGCTGCCCGTGAGTTGCTGGCCGACACCGAGCGTGCCGAGGCTGCGCGCCAGGGCCAACTGGGCAAGGCCCTCCCATTGCTGGCAGCGGTCCTGGTGCCAGCCATGGCATTGGGCTTGTACCTGCATTTCGGCGCAGCCGACAAGGTCGAGCTGACCCGCGAGTTCGCCCGTGCACCGCAATCGTTGCAGGAGATGACCGCACGCCTGGAGCGCGCGGTGCAGGCCCAGCCGGATTCGGCTGAAGGCTTGTACTTCCTGGGCCGTGCCTACATGGCTGAGCAGCGCCCTGCGGATGCCGCCAAGGCCTTCGAGCGTGCCGTTGCCCTGGCAGGGCGCCAGCCGGAGTTGCTCGGGCAATGGGCCCAGGCGTTGTACTTTGCTGCCGACAAGCGCTGGTCGGCGTCGTTGCAGGCCCTCACCGACGAAGCGCTCAAGGCCGATCCACAGGAGGTCACCAGCCTGGGCCTGCGTGGGATTGCCGCCTTCGAGGGGGAACGTTACCAAGACGCCATCGACTACTGGCAGCGCCTGTTGGCACAACTGCCCGAGGGCGATGCTTCGCGTGTTGCCCTGCAAGGAGGCATCGATCGCGCTGCCGATAAACTCAAGGCTGGCGGTGGCCAGGTGGCACCCAGCGCACGTCTGAAAGTGCGGGTGGCGCTGGCCGCAGCGCTCAAGGACAAGGTGCGCCCGGACGACAGCGTGTTCATCTTCGCGCGTGCCAGTAACGGGCCGCCCATGCCGTTGGCGGCCAAGCGGGTGACGGTGGCGCAGTTGCCGATCGAAGTGGAGTTGTCGGACGCCGATGCGATGATGGCGCAGATGAAACTGTCGGACTTTGCCGAAGTCCAACTGGTAGCCCGTGTCTCTCGTGCCGGCCAACCGACCCGTGGCGAATGGAAAGCCCAGAGCGCGCCGCTGGCCACCGGCACCCAGGCCACCCAGCACCTGACCATCGACAGCCCCGACTCCTGAGAGAACGCCGCCATGCACAGCATCGTCCGCCTGACCCTGATCACCTTGGCCGTGGGTCTGTCCGCGTGTACGGTGCATGAGCCGCGTGAACGCGAGCCATTGCCGCCGATCGAGAGCGTTCCGCCCCAGGGACCGGTGGTCAAGCCCCTGCCTGGCAGTAAGCCGAGCGCGCCGGCTGCGATCCCCAAACCCATGCCGCGCACCTCGGCAAGCTTTGCCCCCCCGCCTGGGGGGGGCAGCCACTGGGATCCGAAGCTTGGCGTGTATGTGCTGGAGAAACAGCCCAACACCTTTTACCGTCAGCGTACCTACTACCGCTGGGACAGCGGCTGGAGCTGGTCGCTGAGCCCCAATGGCCCTTGGCAGGAAACCGACAGCAGTGGCGTGCCCGGTGGTTTGGGCAGGGCGTTTGCGCAATGACCTGCTTGCCTTCCGTGCGCGCACGGCTAGCCGCGTGATGACGTGATACCGTTGGTCACCGCATAATGCCGCTTCGCATAGATCCGGAGGTGGCATGAGCAAGACCGTTCTGGTGTTGGTTGAAACCGTCGACGATTACCTGCCGCTGCTGGAACAGGCCGGCTATCGGCTGATCCGCGCGCCGTCCCCGAAACTGCGCGCCGACGCCATTGCCCGGCATGCCGGGAAGATCGACGCGGTGCTCACCCGTGGCCCGCTAGGCTTGAGCGCAGCCGAGATCGACGCGCTGCCCCAGTTGAAGATCATTTGTGTGATTGGCGCAGGCTACGAGCAGGTCGACTTGGCCGCGGCTGTCGCACGCGGCATTCCCGTGACCAACGGCGCTGGCGCCAATGCCGGCCCGGTCGCCGACCATGCCCTGGCTATTCTGCTGGCGTTGCTGCGTGACATCCCTCGCGCCGATACCAGCACCCGACGCGGTGAGTGGAACCGCGTGATCAGCCCTTCGGTCAGTGGCAAGCGCATCGGCATCCTCGGCTTTGGCGCAGTCGGCCACGCCATCGCCCGGCGTGCAAACCTGGGGTTCGACATGCACGTCAGCTACCACAGCCGCACCCCGCGTCCAGACGTGCCCTACACCTGGTATGACAGCCCGCTGCACCTGGCCGAGGCAGTAGACATCCTGGTAGTTGCCACGCCAGGTGGCGCCGGCACGCGCCACTTGGTTGATGCCCAGGTGCTTGCGGCGCTGGGCGCCGAGGGCTACCTGGTGAATATCGCGCGGGCTAGCGTGGTCGACACCCAGGCGTTGGTAGCGGCCTTGCAGCAGGGCCTGATCGCCGGCGCCGCGCTGGATGTGTTCGATGACGAACCCGCCGTGCCTGATGCGCTGAAGGCGCTGGGTAACACTGTGCTGACCCCGCATGTGGCGGGCCAGTCGCCGGAGGCGGCACGCGACACCGTGAACTTGGTGTTGCGCAACCTGCAAGCCTTCTTTGCCGGCGAACCTGTACTGACCCCCGTTCGCGGCTGATTCTTTTCTGTTGTTCGCCCGGCGTCCTGCTGGGCGTGTCGTGGGGCCAGCAGGGCCCCACCTGGTTGCAGTGCGAGATGACCGGCCAGCAGGTTTGCGACGAATTCAGCTGAGCGCGCACGCAACCTTTGCCCGGCGACGCGCGCAGCGGTAGCCTGCGCCATCGCTACAGAGGAGCGCGCAGGTGAAGCGTGGGGTGATGTATGCCGGCCTGGCCGGCGCGTTGTGGGGCATGGTGCTGATGGTTCCGCAGCTTTTGCCGGAGTTCAATCCGATGCTGCTGGCCAGTGTGCGCTACGTGATGGTCGGGGTGATCTCGCTGTTGCTGGCCGTGCCCATGGCCCGCCAGCTACGCCAACTGAGCGCGGCGGATGGGTGGATGCTGCTGCGCCTGGCGGTGGTGGGCAACCTGTTGTACTTCATTTGCCTGGCGGCGGCGATCCAGCGCCTGGGCGTGGCACCGGCCTCTCTGATTGTCGGTGTGCTACCGCTGACCATCACCCTATACGGTCGCAACGACACTGGCGCGGTGCCGCTGGCGCGCCTGGTCGGCCCGCTGGCGCTGATCCTCGGCGGTATGCTGTGCATCAACCTGCAAACCTTCGCCTTCGCCGACGGTGACTTGGGCGACAAGCTGCTGGGCCTGCTGTTCGCCTTGGCCGCGCTGGCCTGCTGGACTTGGTACGGCGTGCAGAACAGCCGCTACCTCAAGCAGTGCGGGCATTTCGACAGCCATCAGTGGTCGGTGTTGTGCGGGGTGCTGACCGGGCTTGCCAGCCTGGTGATGGTGGCGGTGCTGGCGCTGTGGCAACCGCAGCAGTTGCAGGTGCAGGCGGCGCCGGCGCGCTGGGTGCTGTTCTGGCTGGCGAGCCTGGGCTGTGCGGTGCTTGGCTCGTGGCTGGCAATGACGCTGTGGAACGCGGCGTCCAAGCGCCTGCCACTGACCCTCACTGGGCAGTTGATTGTGTTCGAGACGCTGTTTGCGCTGTTGTATGCCTTCCTCTGGCGCCAGCGTGGCCCGAGTTTGCTGGAGGCCGCGGCGATCGTGCTGGTGATGGGCGGCGTGCTGTGGTCGCTACGCCTGCATGGGCCGCGCGATGCGCTTGCCAAAACCGTGCATACCTGAGAAAACGGCCGCCGTTCGCAATTGTTTCGAGGAACCTGCCATGAGCAGTGAGCTGCACATCACCGATCTTCAGGAAGGCGACGGCAAGGCCGTGGTCAAGGGCGCATTGATTACCACCCAGTACACCGGCTGGCTGGCCGACGGCAGCGAGTTCGACTCGTCCTGGTCGCGCGGCAAGCCGTTCCAGTGCGTGATCGGCACCGGTCGGGTGATCAAGGGCTGGGACCAGGGCCTGATGGGCATGCGTGTCGGCGGCAAGCGCCGGTTGCAGGTACCGGCGCAATTGGGCTATGGCGAGCGTAGCGTGGGTTCGATCCCACCGAATTCGGACCTGACGTTCGAGATCGAACTGCTCGAAGTGCTGACCCGCGACGACTAGGCGGCGCCTTCATCCCATGCTGCGCCGCCGCAGGTCGTCACCCCATCAACGCCCGAAGCGCATCGGCCAGCCGACCACCTGCTTGGCCCTGGGCGTTGCATAGGTGCGCACCTTGGAGGTGCTCAAACCCAGGCGAACCAGTGATTCGGCAATGGTCACCGCCGCGCTCACGCCATCGACCACGGGCACGCCGGTACGCTGGCGGATCTGCTCGTCGAGCCCGGCCATGCCGCCGCAGCCCAGGCAGATCACCTCGGCCTTGTCCTCGCGCACGGCCCGCTCGGCCTGTTCGACGATCGCCTCCACGGCGCGCTGCGGGTCTTG
Source organism: Pseudomonas sp. NY15463 (assembly GCF_048068415.1). Lineage (NCBI taxonomy): Bacteria > Pseudomonadati > Pseudomonadota > Gammaproteobacteria > Pseudomonadales > Pseudomonadaceae > Pseudomonas > Pseudomonas sp. NY15463. Next base: position 296,309 of record NZ_JBLUQD010000007.1, on the reverse strand, counting down.
CTCCAGCTCCAGCACCGCCAGGCCGCTGGCGCGTACCGAGGCGCAGCGGTCGTACAGGCCCGACAGCTTCAGGCGGTCTTCGATCAAGGGCACGGTGCGGTCCAGAGTGGTGACCACCGAGTACGCATGGCCCAGGTACATGGCGGTGCTGGCGGCGGCGTCGGTGATGTCCACCACCGGCACATTCAGCAGCTCTTGCAGGCCCTCGCGGCCGTGCTCGCCGTAGCCGGCCTGGATCACCGCGTCATACGGTTGGTCGTAGGCCAGTACGCGGTCCATCACGGCGATGGCGGCCAGATAGCTTTCGAAGTTGCCTTCCACGGATTCGGCGCCGAACCAGGGGGTCAGGCCGACGATTTCGGTGCCGGGCGCCGCGACGCTGCGGGCCTGCTCGGCAATCGCCTCGGTGATGGCTTCGGTGGTGTTGACGTTGACGATCAGAATACGCATTGCAGAACTCCAGGAATCAATGGCTGCTGTGGTCGACGGCGATGCACTCACCACTCACGTCGAGATACTGACGATTGCGTGGGGCGATCAGCAGGTAGACAGCGGCGGCGATACCCGCTCCGATCAGCCACGAGAACGGCGCGATGTGCTGGAAGTGCGGCACCAAGGCCAGGACGATGGCGAGCAACGCTGCCGGCAAGAAGGCCGCTACCGCACGCAGGTTGATGCCGCGGCTGTAGTGGTAGGCGCCGGCAGGGTGCTCGCTGTACAGCTGCGGCACGTTGATGCAGCCCTTACGCAGCAGCCAGTAGTCGGCCATTATCACACCGTACAGCGGGCCGAGCAGCGCGCCGAGGCCGGACAGGAAGTACACGATCACCAGCGGGCTGTTGTAGAGGTTCCACGGCAGGATCACTACCGCCAGCGTTGCACTGATCAGTCCGGCACGACGGAAGTTCAGGTGGCGTGGCGCCAGATTGCTGAGCACGAACGCAGGGGCGACGAAGTTGGCCATGATGTTCACCGCCACGGTGACGATCAGGAACGCCAGGCAACCCAGTACCAGGAACGTGGTATCGGGGATGCTGGCGACGATCTGCGTTGGGCTGTCGATGACCTGGCCGTTGATCTGGAACTGTGCGCCGCACAGCACAACAGTAATGGCGGCAAATACCAGAATGTTCACTGGCAGGCCCCAGAAGTTGCCCACGCGAATGGTCTTGCGGCAGGGCGCGCTGCGCGCGAAGTCGCAGAAGTTCAGCACCAGGGTGCCGTAGATCGCCAGCCACAGTGCGCCACCGGCGAAGATGTTGCGCCACATGTCCATGCCGGTGAGGGGCTCTGCCACCGACCAGGCGATCCGCGCGTCGGCCTTGAAGTACATGAACACTGCAAGGCTGGCTACGGTCAGCAGGATCACCGGGCCGGCGAAGCCTTCGTAACGGCGCACCATCTCCATGCCGTAGGCCAGGATCACCAGTTGCACCAGCCAGATCGACACGAAGCACAGCCAGCCCAGGCTCGAAAGCCCCAGGATGCTGTCCTGGTCGTAGGCGGCCACCTGCGGCCATACCGCCGTCAGCAGCACCCGCAGTACCACCGAGGCCAGGTAGGTCTGGATGCCGAACCAGGCGATGGCGATCACCGCGCGGATCAGTGCCGGGATTTGTGCGCCGTGGATACCGAAGGCAATGCGACTGATGACCGGGAACGGTACGCCGGTCTTCTGCCCCATGTAGCCGGACAGGTTCATGAAGAAGTAAACCAGCGCCGCGCCGATCGCCAGCGACAGCAGGATCTGCCAGCCACCCAGGCCGAGTGCGAACAGCCCCATGGCAAAGGAATAGTTGGCGATGTTGTGCACATCGTTGGTCCACAGCGCAAAAATGCTGTAGCCACCCCAGCGACGACCTTCGATGCGGGTCGGGGCGAGGTCTCGATTGTGCAGGCGCGGGCTTAGGCCAAGATCGGCCGGATGGCCTTCAAGCGGCGTGGACGTGGGATGGGTGCTGGCAACGGTCAGTTCAGGGGCAAGGCTGCTACTCATTCCGGCGGCTCCTGATGCGTTTGACTGCGATGAGCGGGCGCTGGCGCACGGGCTCGCCATCTCGTCGGTGCAGGCGTTGGCATCACTGGGTTCTGGGCGCAGCGGTCGCTGTCGGGCGACGCTGCGGGTTATTGTGTATTTATGTTTTGCTTTGTTTGTATACAAAACATGAGCACATGAAAGCCATTTCCATGCCAGGATGAATCCAGTTTATAGGCGACTAATAGTTTTAGTTTTTCTTATTTTTCATTAACTCAATGAATTAAATGAATTATAAATTGACCGATTGGGCAGATTTATTTTTATGAATGGCTTATTAGTTGATCATTTGGTCAACATTATGAGTGGAAAGTGTGTAACTTAATGGGGCGTCATACGCATAAAGTGCACACAAAGATGGCACCTAAGGTGACATTTATGTGTACAAAAAATAGGCACTAAACCGCTATTGCTACGCCATCGGCGGTAGGCGGCGCTTCACTGGGGTTTTCTTGATGATCGCCGTGTTGGTTTCGGCTAGCACATTGAGGCGGTCGAGCAGGGTGTCGAGCTGTTCCATCGAACGCACATGCAGACGGGCAATGAAGCAGTCCTCGCCGGTCACCTTGTCGCATTCGGTGAATTCGGCAATGCCGATGATCTGCCGCTCCACTTCCTGCAACTGCCCGGGCAACGGACGAATGCGCACGATGGCCTGCAATTGATAGCCAAAGCAGCGCGGATCGACGTCCACGGTATAGCCGCGCAGTACACCGCGCTCTTCGAGCCGACGTAGGCGTTCGCTGACGCTGGGCGCCGATAGCCCGCTGACTTGAGCGAGGGCTTTTAGCGAGCGGCGCGAGTCCTCCATCAGGGCGTTGATCAACAGTTGGTCGATGGCGTCAGGCATGGCTACCTCGTTAGGCAATGAGTGGGATTTGCCTTGATAGTAAAGGCAAGAACGCAGCTGTGCCTTGGATATCCGCTGGAGGGGGCTTTGCCCCCCGCGCATACTGTGCCCATCGTGTACAGGAGTTGTGAGATGGACGATTCATTGCGCCGTGGTTCGCTGGAAATGCTCGCGGCCATGCTGATTTCCGGGAGCATTGGCTGGTTCGTGCTGGTGTCTGGGCAGCCTGTGGCAGAGGTGGTGTTCTGGCGCTGCGTGTTCGGTGCCGGCACGCTGCTGCTGATCTGTGCGGCGATGGGGTTTCTCAAGCCGGGTGTGCTGACCCGCGCCACGTTTCTGCTGGCAGTGGCCAGCGGTTTGGCCATCGTCGGTAACTGGATGCTGCTGTTCGCCTCGTACTCACGGGCGTCGATCGCCATCGGGACGGCGGTCTACAACGTTCAGCCATTCATGCTGGTGGGCCTGGCAGCGGTGTTCCTCGGTGAGAAGATCACTGCGCCCAAGCTGGCCTGGCTGAGCGTGGCCTTCGTGGGCATGTTGGCGATCGTCAGTGCCCACGGTGCCGGGCAGGCCAGTGGCGACGACTACCTGGCGGGCATTGCCCTGGCACTCGGGGCTGCGTTGCTGTACGCGATTGCGGCGCTGATCATCAAGCGTCTCAAGGGTACGCCGCCGCACCTGATCGCCTTGATCCAGGTGGCCACCGGGGTGCTGCTGTTGGCGCCATTCGTACGCCCGAGCGGGTTGCCCGGCGAGACATCGGCCCTGGTCAGTCTGGTCACCCTCGGAGTCGTGCACACGGGGCTGATGTACGTGCTGCTGTACAGCGCCATCCAGCGCCTGCCCACGGCGTTGACCGGCGCATTGTCGTTCATTTACCCGATTGCCGCGATCCTGGTCGACTGGGTGGCCTTCGGGCACCACCTGGCAGCGTTGCAGTGGCTGGGGGTGGGGCTGATCCTGCTGGCGGCGGCCGGCATGCAGCAGGGGTGGTGGTTCCGCTCGGCGCCATTGGCCGTTCAGAAGTGAAGGCCCACAGGGTAGAATGCCGCCTTTTCCAGCCTGCGACCCGCCATGACTTCGCCGATCCACACCCTTGAACAGCACCTGCTCGCGGCCCTTGAGCCTGCGCCCGAAGAGACCCGCCGCCTGTTCCACGGCCGTGGCCGTTGCTGGCCGGGGCTGGAGCAGATCACGGTCGACTGGCTGCAGGGCGTGCTCTCGGTGGCGTTGTTCCGTGAGCCGGACACCGACCTGCTGGCCGAACTCGAAGCGATGCTGCGCAACCTGGCGATGCGTGCACAGTGGACCGGCCAGGCCATTCTCATCCAGCACCGCTACTTGCCGGATAGCCCGGGGCAGTGGCTGGTGGGTGAGCCTTGCCAGCAGCGCGAGGTGATCGAGGATGGCCTGACCTACTTGCTCGACCTTGGCGTGCGCCAGAACACCGGCCTGTTCCTCGACATGCGCTATGGCCGGCGTTGGGTGCGCGAGCAGGCCGACGGCAAGCGGGTGCTCAACCTGTTTGCGTACACTTGTGGGTTCTCGGTCGCGGCGATTGCGGGGGGGGCCGAGCAGGTGGTCAACCTCGACATGGCCAAGTCGGCGCTGTCGCGTGGCCGCGACAACCACCGGCTCAATGGCCACGATGCCTCGCGTGTCGCGTACCTGGGGCATGAGCTGTTCAAGTCGTGGGGCAAGGTGCGCAAGTACGGGCCATACGACCTGATCATCATCGACCCGCCGACCTTCCAGCGCGGCAGCTTCGTGCTGACCCAGGACTACGGCAAGATCTTGCGGCGCTTGCCGGAATTGCTGACGGATGCGGGAACCGTGCTGGCCTGCGTGAATGATCCAGGGATCGGGCCGCAGTTCTTGATCGACGGCATGGCCGAGCATGCGCCAGGCTTGCAGTTCGTCGAGCGGCTGGAGAATCCGCCGGAGTTTCCCGATGCGGACCCTGAGGGTGGCTTGAAGGCCTTGGTGTTCCGTCAGGCTTGATGTGGCCAGCACCGGCCTCTTCAGCGCGAAGAGGCCGGTGCTGCGCACATCTGTTATTGCTTGTCAGTGTAGATCTGATCGAACACGCCGCCGTCATTGAAGTGAGTCTTCTGCACGCTGCGCCAGTCGCCGAAGGTCTTTTCTACCGACAGGAAATCGACTTTCGGGAAGCGGTCGGTGTACTTGGCCAGCACCGTGGCGTCACGCGGGCGCAGGTAGTTCTGCGCGGCGATCTCCTGGGCCGCTGGCGACCACAGGTACTTCAGGTATTCCTCGGCCACGGCCTGGGTGTTTTTCTTGGCCACCACTTTGTCGACCACGCTGACCGGCGGCTCCGCTTCGGCCGACACGCTTGGGTAGACCACCTCGAATTGATCGCGGCCGAACTCTCGAGCGATCATCTCGGCCTCGTTCTCGAAGGTTACCAGCACATCGCCGATCTGGTTGGTCATGAACGTGGTGGTGGCGGCGCGGCCACCGGTGTCGAGGACCGGCGCCTGCTTGAACAGCTTGCCGACGAAGGCGCGGGCCTTGGTTTCGTCACCGCCTTGCTTGAGCACGTAGCCCCAGGCCGAGAGATAGGTGTAGCGGCCGTTGCCCGAGGTCTTGGGGTTGGGCACGATGACCTGTACACCGTCCTTGAGTAGATCCGGCCAGTCTTTCAGCGCCTTGGGGTTGCCCTTGCGCACGATGAACACGGTGGCCGAGGTGAACGGCGCGCTGTTGTTCGGCAGGCGGGTCACCCAGTTGTCCGGCACCAGCTTGCCGTTGTCGGCCAGGGCGTTGATGTCGGTTGCCATGTTCATGGTGATGACATCGGCTGGCAGGCCGTCGATCACGGCGCGTGCCTGTTTGCTCGAACCGCCGAAGGACATCTGCACATTGACCTTCTCGTTGTGCTCGGCTTCCCAGTGTTTCTGGAAGGCTGGGTTGTAGTCCTTGTAGAAGTCGCGCATCACGTCGTAGGAAACGTTGAGCAGGGTCGGGGCAGCCTGGGCCAGGTTGCCAAGGGCAAGGCCTGCGGCGAGCAGCGAGGCGCTGAAGAGTTTTTTCACGTTGCGTCCTTGTTGTTCAAAGGTTCTTGGGCAGAGTGCCAGCGACTATAGCGGTTGGCCCTGTGCTGGCTAAAGAACAAAAACAACTTTGGTTATGCCGCTGTCGGTACCGGCCCTTTCGCGGGCAAGCCCGCTCCCACAGGTAAGGCGCAGCCTGTAGAAGCTGCGCGGTCCCTGTGGGAGCGGGCTTGCCCGCGAAGGGGCCATCGAATGCAACCTCAATGCTTGGCGAACAGCGCATTGCCACAGCGCGAACAAAACGCCGCCCCATGTTCATGGCTCTTCTTGGCACACACCGGGCAATCATGCTGCAACTGTTCCCCGCGCATGGCATTGGCCAGCTCTGCCGTGAAGATGCCGGTGGGCACGGCAATGATCGAATAACCGGTAATCATCACCAGCGACGACAGCACTTGCCCCAGAGGGGTCTTCGGCACGATATCGCCAAAGCCGACGGTGGTGAGGGTGACGATGGCCCAGTAGATGCCTTTAGGGATGCTGGTGAACCCATGTTCAGGCCCCTCGACCACGTACATCAAAGTGCCAAACACTGTTACCAGGGTCGATACGCTGACCAGGAACACGATGATCTTCTGCTTGCTGCCCTGCAGCGCCGCGAGCAGGTAGTGGGCCTGCTTGAGGTACGGGCTGAGCTTGAGCACACGGAATATTCGTAGCATGCGCACCACGCGGACGATCAGCAGGTACTGCGCGTCGCTGTAGTACAGGGCGATGATCCCCGGCACGATCGCCAGCAGGTCGACCAGCCCGTAGAAGCTGAAGGCATAGCGCAGTGGCTTGGGCGAGCAGTACAGGCGGGTCAGGTACTCGGCCAGGAAGACCGCTGTGAAGCCCCATTCGATGGCGGCCAGCAGGCCGGCATAGCCTTGGTGTACCTCGTCGATGCTGTCGAGGATCACTGTGACCAGGCTGGCCAGGATGATCAGCAGCAGGACTTTGTCGAAGCGTCTTCCAGCGACGGTGTCGGTCTGGAAGACGATCACGTAGAGCCGCTCGCGCAGGCTCGCAGGGTTGTTCATGGGCACTGTCCGTCAGGTACGAAGGGCAGAGCCTAGGGGGTGGATTTCAGCTGTGCAAGCGATGCACGCCGCTGCGCTGGTTAGGCTGTGTCAGATGCGTACCCAGGTGCATCAACCAGCAGGCGACCACGAACGGCGCCGTCAGCCCGGCAACCGGCAACAGGTTGAACAGAGGCTGCAACAGCAGCGCGATGACAATGGCCAGCAACGTCACCCACGCTCGTTCGCCTTGGCGACTGAAGGCCAATGCTGCCAGCGCCGCATTGAACCCATATAACCCCATCCACACCGCCTGTCCTTCACCGGCCAGCAGCGCCACGGCGCCGCCGAGCATCGAGCCGATCACCGCCCAGGTGGCGGCGTAGGGATTGGCGAAGTACATGCCGATGACGATCAGCAACCCGCCCATTGGCTTGTCGAGCAGGAAGATCTGCCCCACGCCGCGCAGCAGGGCGTACAGCGGGTCGGCTTCGACGTAGGTGGCAGCGCCAGGCTCGGCCAGCATCAGCGTGGCCCAGCCCAGCAGCACGAAGGGTGCGGTATACGCCGTTAGCAGTTTGCCGCCGCGCTTGCGCCACTGGTGGGTGAGCATGCTCGACAGCCCGCCTGCGGCGATGATCAGCGGCGGCAGGATGGCCGACCACGGCAGCACGGCGCTGATCAGGATGCCGATCAGCACGCCGTTGTAGCTGTACAGCCCGGCCTGGCGGTCGGCGCGCTCATAACCGCGGCGCTGGGCTGTGAGCAGGCCGGCCAAGGCGCCGAGCAGGGCGCCGCCGACCAGCGACGGCGCAGTCATCAGGATGGCCAGCAGGCAGCACAGGCCGCACAGGGGGTTGCGCAGCAGCAGCACCTGGCTGAAACCGTTGAGTAACGCCGTGGCCCAGTCCGGGCACGGGTTGACGAAATTTTTCGTGTACATGGGCAGTCAGTAAGGTGGAAGGGTAAGCGCTGGGCCTCTTCGGGCCTCGTTTTTGCGCAGGTTCGGCGTAACGGGGAGGGCTTTGCCCTCCGTTCGCGGCACAAGACCGCTCCTACCGGAAACGCATGCTCTAGTAGGAGCGGCCTGGTGCCGCGAAAGGGGCGCAAAGCGCCCCCAGCGATCTCAGACCAGTGTCTCGATGCGCAGCGTATTGGTCGTGCCCGGCTTTCCGAACGGGACACCGGCGGTGATCAGCAGGGTGTCACCCCGGCTGGCCATGCCTTGGGCTTGGGCAATCTCCAATGCGGTGGACACCACCTCATCGACCTGGCGCAGACGGTCGTTGACCACCGAATGCACGCCCCAGGTCACGCTCAGGCGGCGCGCGGTCTTGAGGTTGGGGGTCAGGTTGAGGATCGGCGCACGCGGACGCTCGCGGGCGGCGCGCAGGGTCGATGCGCCCGACTCGCTGTAGTTGACCAGCACCGCTACCGGCAGAATGCCGCTGATCCGGCGAATCGCGCAGCTGATGGCGTCCGACACCGTGGCCTCGGCCTTGGGCCTGCCGACCTCCAACTGGGCCTGGTAGTCGGGGCCGTTTTCTACCTGGCGGATGATCTTGCTCATCATCTGCACCGCCTCCAGCGGGTAGTCGCCCGATGCCGTTTCGGCCGACAGCATCACCGCATCGGCGCCTTCGGCCACGGCATTGGCCACGTCGGTGACCTCGGCGCGGGTCGGGGCTGGTGAGAAACGCATGGATTCGAGCATTTGCGTGGCTACCACCACCGGCTTGCCCAGTTGGCGGCAGGTGTCGATGATGCGCTTCTGGATCTGCGGCACGCTTTCGGCGGGCACCTCCACGCCCAGGTCGCCACGCGCCACCATGATCGCGTCGGACAGCTCGGCGATGGCGCCCAGTTGCTCGACCGCCGAGGGTTTCTCGATCTTGGCCATCAGATAGGCACGATCACCAATCAGCTGGCGGGCCTCGACGATGTCTTCAGGGCGCTGCACGAACGACAGCGCCACCCAATCGACCCCCAGCTCCAGGCCGAAGGTCAGGTCGCGGCGGTCCTTTTCGGTGAGTGGTGACAGGTCCAGCACCGCCTGGGGCACGTTCACGCCCTTGCGGTCGGACAGCTCGCCACCGTTGAGCACTTCGGTGTCGATGGCATCGCTGTGCTTGGCGGTTACCCGCAGGCGCAGCTTGCCGTCGTCCAGCAGCAGGTGCATGCCCGGTTGCAGCGCCGCGATGATTTCCGGGTGCGGCAGGTTGACCCGGCGGCTGTCGCCTGGGGTCTTGTCCAGGTCCAGACGCAGGGCCTGGCCGCGTTGCAGTTGGACCTTGCCTTCGGCGAAGCGGCCTACGCGCAGCTTGGGCCCTTGCAGGTCCATGAGGATACCCAAGGGGTAGTTCAGTTGCTGCTCGACTTCGCGGATCCACTGGTAGCGCAGGGCGTGGTCGGCATGTTCGCCGTGGCTGAAGTTCAGGCGGAAGATGTTCACCCCGGCTTCGACCAGCTGGCGGATGTCGTCGATGCCTTTGATCGCAGGGCCGAGGGTGGCGAGGATCTTCACTTTTTTATCAGGCGTCATGATTGGGCAGTCTCGAGGATCAGGATGGCGCGGAAGTCGTTGACGTTGGTGCGGGTCGGCTCGGTGACGATCAGTGCATCGAGCGCGGCGAAGTAGCCGTAGCCGTTGTTGTTGTCCAGCTCGTCGCTGGCCGACAGGCCCAGGGCCTCGGCGCGGGCGCAGCTGTCTGGGGTCATGCAGGCGCCGGCGTTTTCTTCCGAGCCGTCGATGCCGTCGGTGTCACCGGCCAGGGCGTACACGCCCGACAGGCCCTTGAGGCTTTCGGTGAGGCTGAGCAGGAACTCGGCGTTGCGCCCGCCACGGCCATTGCCGCGTACGGTGACCGTGGTCTCGCCGCCGGAGAGGATCACGCAGGGAGCCTTGAGCGGTTGGCCATGCTGGACGATCTGCCGGGTGATACCGGCATGCACCTTGGCCACCTCACGCGACTCGCCTTCCAGGTCGCCAAGGATCAGCGGGCTGAAGCCGGCCTGGCGAGCTTTCACGGCAGCGGCTTCCAGCGACTGCTGGGGCTTGGCGATCAGTTGGAAATGGCTGCGCGCTAGGGCCGGGTCATCGGCCTTGACGGTTTCCGAGGCGGGGTTTTTGAGCCAGTCGATGACCGCTTGCGGGGCGGCGATGTCGTAGCGCTTTAGAATCGCCAGGGCATCGGCCGAGGTGCTCGGATCGGCCACGGTGGGGCCGGAGGCGATGACCGTGGCCAGGTCTCCAGGCACATCGGAAATCGCATAGGTGTACACCGTGGCCGGCCAGCAGGCCTTGGCCAGGCGGCCGCCCTTGATCGCCGAGAGGTGCTTGCGCACGCAGTTCATCTCACCGATTGTGGCGCCGGATTTGAGCAGCGCCTTGTTGATCTGCTGTTTGTCGGCGAGGGTCAGGCCGTCGGCGGGCAGGGCCAGCAGGGCTGAGCCACCGCCGGAGAGCAGGAAGATGACGCGGTCGTCTTCTGTAAGGTTGCTGACCAGTTCCAGCACCCGCTTGGCTACGGCTAGCCCAGCGGCGTCGGGGACCGGGTGTGCGGCTTCGACCACCTCGATCTTTTGGCAGTTGGCGCCGTGGCCATAGCGCGTCACGACCAGGCCCGAGACCTCGCCTTGCCAGCATTTTTCGACCACTTCAGCCATGGCGGCGGCGGCCTTGCCGGCGCCGATGACTATCACCCGGCCGCTGCGGTCGGCGGGCAGGTAGGGTTCGAGGACCTGGCGGGGGTGGGCGGCGGCGATGGCTGTGTCGAACAGGTCGCGGAGAATTTTTTGCGGATCGACCGACATGGCAGGCTCCCTTTATTGTTGTTCTGCGCAATTGAAAACGCCCCTGGAACTGCCTCCGTGCAGGCCGAACCAGGGGCGGTCCCCAGAGCTGCAAGCTTCAAGCTACAAGCCGCAAGCAAAAGCAGATGGGCTTTCACTGGCTGCTTGAGGCTTACAGCTTGAAGCTTATTTCTCGTCGCGAATCGAGAAGTTGGCCATGTGCTCCAGGCCTTTGATCAGCGCCGAGTGGTCCCAGTTGCCGCCGCCCAGCGCTACGCAGGTGCTGAACACTTGCTGGGCGTTGGAGGTGTTGGGCAGGTTGATGCCCAGCTCCTTGGCGCCTTGCAGGGCCAGGTTCAGGTCCTTCTGGTGCAGGTTGATGCGGAAGCCTGGGTCGAAGGTGCCCTTGATCATGCGCTCGGCGTGTACTTCGAGGATCTTCGAGGAGGCGAAGCCGCCCATCAGCGCCTCACGTACCTTGGCCGGGTCGGCGCCGTTCTTGGCAGCGAACAGCAGGGCTTCGCTGACGGCCTGGATGTTCAGCGCGACGATGATCTGGTTGGCTACCTTGGCGGTCTGGCCATCGCCGTTGCCGCCGACGCGGGTGATGTTCTTGCCCATGGCTTCGAACAGCGGCAGCGCGCGCTCGAAGGCTTTCGGGCAGCCGCCGACCATGATGCTCAGGGTGCCGGCCTTGGCGCCGACTTCACCGCCGGATACCGGGGCGTCCAGGTAGGCGGCGCCGGTGGCCTTGATCTTCTCGGCGAAGGCTTTGGTGGCGGTGGGGGAGATCGAACTCATGTCGATCACCACCTTGTTCGGGCCCACGCCTTCGGCAACGCCGTTGTCACCGAACAGGACGCTCTCGACCTGCGGGGTATCGGGGACCATGACGATGATGAATTCAGCTTCCTGGGCCACCTCTTTCGGGTTGGCCAGGGCCACCGCGCCGGCGGCGATCAGGTCAGCTGGCGCTGCGTCGTGGTGGGTGGAGACGAAGAGACTGTGACCTGCTTTTTGCAGGTTCTGAGCCATGGGCTTGCCCATGATGCCGGTGCCGATGAAACCGATTTTAGCCATGAGAGATTACCTCGTTGTATTTGTTGAATCTCGATGGAGCAGGCAACGCAGGCCCTCTGGTTGGACGCGGAACACTGAGGAGCGGGTTTACCCGCGAATGCGATGGTGGCTTCTCTGACGCGTTCGCGGGTGAACCCGCTCCCACAGGGCCTTGTGTTATCCCATAGGGGCCTGTGCTCAGCCCTTAGATTGCGTTGTGCGTCTTCAGCCAGCCCAAACCTGCCTCGGTGGTGGTCTTGGGCTTGTATTCCGCGCCCACCCAGCCCTGGTAGCCGATGCGGTCAAGGTGCTCGAACAGGAAGCGGTAGTTGATCTCGCCGGTGCCCGGTTCGTGGCGACCCGGGTTGTCGGCCAGTTGCACGTGGTTGATCTGCGCCAGGTTGGCTTCCAGGGTGCGCGCCAGGTCACCTTCCATGATCTGCATGTGGTAGATGTCGTACTGCAGGAACAGGTTGTCGCTGCCCACCTCGGCCTGGATGTCCAGTGCTTGTTTTGTGGTGTTCAGGTAGAAGCCTGGAATGTCGCGGGTGTTGATCATTTCCATGACCAGGCGAATCCCTGCGCCCTTGAGCTTGTCGGCGGCGTAGCGCAGGTTGTCGACGAAGGTCTTGCGCACGCTCGCGCAGTCCGGGCCTTGCGGGCGGATGCCGGCCAGGGCGTTGACCTGGGTGTTGCCCAGCACCTTGGCGTACTCGATGGCCTTGTCGACCCCGGCGCGGAACTCTTCGACGCGGTCAGGGTGGCAGGTGATACCGCGCTCACCGTTGGCCCAGTCGCCTGCTGGCAGGTTGAACAGCACCTGAGTCAGGCCGTGGGCGTCGAGCTGCTGCTTGATTTCGGTTGCGCTGAAATCGTAGGGAAAGAGGTATTCGACGCCGCTGAAGCCAGCATCGGCGGCCGCTTTGAAGCGGGCCAGGAAATCCTGTTCGGTGAACAGCATGGACAGGTTGGCAGCGAAGCGAGGCATGCTTGTCTCCTTGCGTTGAAGGCCCCCGCGCAAGGTGCGGGGGCGTCGGGCGATCAGTCCAGCAGCGAGATAGCGGTCGGCGCGTCGTTGCCGACCAGGGCGAGGTCTTCGAACTCGTTGACTGCGTTGATCTCGGTGCCCATGGAAATGTTGGTGACGCGCTCGAGAATCACCTCGACCACCACCGGTACGCGGAACTCTTCGGCCATCTTCTGCGCCTTGAGCAGGGCAGGGCCGATCTCGGCGGGTTCGAACACGCGGATGGCCTTGCAGCCCAGACCTTCGACCACGGCGACGTGGTCGACGCCATAGGTGGCCGCGTCGGTGGCGTTGATGTTCTCGAACGCCAGTTGTACACAGTAATCCATGTCGAAGCCACGCTGGGCCTGACGGATAAGCCCCAGGTAGGCGTTGTTCACCAACACGTGGACGTACGGCAGGTTGAACTGCGCACCCACTGCCAACTCTTCGATCATGAACTGGAAATCGTAGTCACCGGACAGCGCGACCACCTTGCGTTTCGGGTCGGCCTTGACCACGCCCAGCGCTGCCGGGATGGTCCAGCCCAGTGGGCCGGCCTGGCCGCAGTTGATCCAGTGGCGGGGCTTGTACACATGCAGGAATTGCGCACCGGCGATCTGCGAAAGGCCAATGGTGCTGACGTAGCAGGTGTCCTTGCCGAACACCTGGTTCATTTCTTCGTACACGCGCTGCGGCTTGACCGGCACGTTGTCGAAGTGGGTCTTGCGCTGCAAAGTGGCTTTGCGCTGCTGGCAGTCTTCCAGCCAGGCTTTGCGGCACTTGAGCTTGCCTGCGGCCTTCCATTCGCGGGCCACTTCAAGGAACACCTCCAGCGCCTTACCAGCGTCGGAAACGATACCCAGGTCAGGGGTGAACACACGGCCGATCTGGGTTGGCTCGATGTCCACGTGCACGAACTTGCGGCCTTCGGTGTAGACGTCGACGGAGCCGGTATGGCGGTTGGCCCAGCGGTTGCCGATGCCGAACACCAGGTCGGACTTGAGCAGGGTAGCGTTACCGTAGCGGTGCGAGGTCTGCAAGCCGACCATGCCGACCATCTGCGCGTGGTCGTCCGGGATGGTGCCCCAGCCCATCAGGGTCGGGATCACCGGCACGCCGGTCAGCTCGGCGAACTCGACCAGTTGATCGCTGGCGTCGGCGTTGATGATGCCGCCACCGGCCACCAGCAGTGGGCGCTCGGCGTCATTGAGCAGCGCCAGGGCCTTTTCGGCTTGCACGCGGGTGGCGGACGGCTTGTGCACCGGCAGTGGCGCGTAGGCGTCGATGTCGAACTCGATCTCGGCCATCTGCACGTCGAACGGCAGGTCGATCAGCACAGGGCCTGGGCGACCGTTGCGCATTTCATAGAAGGCTTTCTGGAACGCATAAGGCACTTGGCCTGGTTCCAGTACGGTGGTGGCCCACTTGGTCACCGGCTTGACGATGCTGGTGATGTCGACGGCCTGGAAGTCTTCTTTGTGCAGGCGCGCACGGGGTGCCTGGCCGGTGATGCAGAGGATCGGGATCGAGTCGGCCGAGGCGCTGTACAGACCTGTGACCATGTCGGTGCCGGCAGGGCCGGAGGTGCCGATACACACGCCGATATTGCCTGGATTGGCGCGGGTGTACCCCTCGGCCATGTGCGAGGCACCTTCGACGTGGCGAGCGAGGACGTGATCGATGCCACCGACTTTTTTCAGGGCCGAGTACAGCGGGTTGATGGCGGCGCCCGGAATGCCGAACGCAGTCTCTACACCTTCACGGCGCATGACCAGAACGGCTGCATCGATTGCTCTCATTTTGCTCATGATTTGTGCCTCATCGATTTTGTAATTGTATACAACTTTCGTTGCGGCAGAGTGTATTCATGCTTTGTGGTAAAGGTCAATCCATTTTCGTCGGCGGGCTGGACTGGGCAGTCGCGCCCCTAAAGGGCGGCATTTCGTCGCAGTTGGTGGGTTTGATTTAAAAAATTGTATACAAGAATGTGTTTTGTTGTGTTCTATTTGTTGATCGGTTTTCAACTGCCCTCAGGGCTTCTCACAACAAGAAGAGGACCTTTTCATGAACGCATTGACCCTTGATGTCGCCGTTGCTGTGGTGAACGCTGCACTGGCTGCCGGTCGCACGATCAACGCTGCCCCGTTGACCGTCGCGGTACTGGATGCTGGTGGGCATTTGCTGGCCTTGCAGCGCGAGGATGGCGCCAGCCTGCTGCGTCCGCAGGTGGCCATCGGCAAGGCCTGGGGCGCGGTGGCCCTGGGCAAGGGTTCGCGCCTGCTGGCGCTGGACGCGCAACAGCGCCCGGCGTTTTTCGCCGCGTTGAACGGATTGGGCGAGCGGCCGGTGGTGCCGGCGCCGGGTGGGGTGCTGATTCGCGATCAGGCGGGCAAGGTGCTGGGAGCGGTAGGGATCAGCGGGGATACGTCGGATATCGACGAGCAGTGTGCGATCAGTGCGATCGAGGAGGCAGGGCTGACGGCGGATGCCGGTGCAGCGGCCTAAGCCCTGCGCGCTTCTAAAGGCAATTGCAAACCCCTGTAGGAGCGGCCCCGTGCCGCGATGGGCTGCAACGCAGCCCTATTGGTCCTGTCAGGCCGCCTCAGGTTCGCAGCCCTTCAACACCAGCCGAATGATGGTTTCGGCAGCGGCTTCATAATCGCTGTCGGCCAGTTTGGCCTTGCCGGTGATCACCGAAATCTGCCAGTCGAAATCAGCGTAGGTCTGGGTCGCCGCCCAGATGCTGAACATCAGGTGGTGTGGGTCCACAGGCGCGATTTGCCCGCGTTCGATCCAGCGCTGGATGCAGGCGATGTTGTGGTGTGCCTGTGCGTTGAGCTGCTCCACTTGGCTTGGCGAAAGGTGCGGGGCGCCGTGCATGATTTCGCTGGCGAAGACTTTCGAGGCGTGCGGCAGGTCGCGGGAGATCCGTACCTTGGAGCGGATGTAAGCGCTCAGCACTTCCTTGGGGTCGCCTTCGGCGTTGAACGGCGTGGAGGCCTGCATGATCGGCGCGATGATGCTTTCGAGCACCTCGCGGTACAGGTTGTCCTTGGACTTGAAGTAGTAATACACGTTCGGCTTGGGCAGGCCCGCCTTGGCCGCGATGTCGCTGGTTTTGGTGGCGGCGAAGCCCTTGTCGGCGAATTCTTCACTGGCCGCGCGCAGGATCAGCTCCTTGTTGCGCTCGCGAATGGTGCTCATTGTCAGGGGTCTTCCTCGTGTCTGGCCCCCTGCAAACGGGGTCTGGCATGGTAGCACCGGCCCTGATCGCCGCTCAAGGCAGGGTCTTTGGGCTAGAATCGCGACCATCCGAACACACTGGAAACATTTCGACATGGCAGGCAGCAACTTACTGGTACTGATCGACGATATCGCAACGCTACTCGACGATGTTTCGCTGATGACCAAGGTGGCGGCGAAGAAAACCGCTGGCGTGCTGGGCGACGACCTGGCCCTCAATGCCCAGCAGGTCACCGGTGTACGTGCCGAGCGGGAGATCCCGGTGGTGTGGGCGGTGGCCAAGGGCTCGCTGTTGAACAAGGCGATCCTGGTTCCGGCCGCACTGCTGATCAGTGCGTTCATTCCCTGGGCAGTGACCCCATTGCTGATGGTGGGCGGCGCCTACTTGTGCTTCGAAGGTTTCGAGAAGCTGGCGCACAAGTTCCTGCACAGCAAGGAGGACGACGATGCCCAGCACTCGGCGCGCAAGCAAGCCCTGGCCGATGCCAGCGTCGATCTGGTCGCGTTCGAGAAAGACAAGATCAAAGGCGCGGTGCGCACCGACTTCATCCTGTCCGCCGAGATCATCGCGATTACCCTGGGCACCGTGGCCGATGCGCCGCTCACCCAGCAAATCATCGTACTCTCGGGTATCGCCGTGGTCATGACCCTGGGGGTCTACGGCCTGGTGGCGGGCATCGTCAAACTTGACGATCTGGGGTTGTGGATGACGCAGAAGGCGTCGAAGCTCAGCCGTCGTATCGGCAATGGCATCCTGCGCGCGGCGCCGTACATGATGAAGAGCCTGTCGGTGATCGGCACGGCAGCGATGTTCCTGGTCGGCGGCGGCATCCTGGTACATGGCATCGCGCCGTTGCACCACGCCATCGAAGTGTTTGCCGACGGGCGCGGTGGCGCGTTGACGGGGGCCTTGCTCAACGCGGTGGCCGGCGTGGTCGCGGGTGCCGTGGTGCTGGCAGTGGTCAGCGTTGTCGGCAAGCTGTGGAAGGCGATTCGCCCGGCACAGTGACCGGGCGAATCGCGTGGGGCGACTGGCCTGCCTTCAGGGGGTGAGTGCCACCCCTTTATCCTGCGGCTTCCACGCCAGCAGCCCCTGGCTGAAGCCGTGGGCTGCACTCTGGTAATAAGCGATTGCCCGGCGTACCAGCGCATTATCGTTCCCGACACTGCGCTCGTGGCTGTTGCCCAGCGCATCTTCATGCACGCGCAGCTCGCCCCGTGGGCTGAGGATGGCCAGGTCCTTGCCGTCGAACAGCCCCAGATGCTGGTAGTTGCCGATCAGCACCCGTGGCGGCAGGTTATCGCCCTTGAGCAGGTCACGGCCGAAGAAGGTCGAGGTGTAGCTCAGGTTCAGCAGGCCTAGCAGGGTTGGGGCCAGGTCGATCTGGCTGGCCAGGGTCGGGTTCTCGCCCGGCTCGACCAGCTTCGGTGCGTAGATCCACAGCGGAATCTGGTAGTTGCGCACCGGCAGGTCTTCCTTGCCGGCGCTGCCGGCGGTGTGGTCGGCGACGAACACGAACAGGGTGTCGTCGAACCACGGCTTGTCCTTGGCCTCTTGCAGGAACTGGGCGATGGCGTAGTCGGTGTATTTCACCGCGCCCTCGCGACCGTCACCAGAGGGGATGTCGATGCGTCCGTCCGGGTAGGTGTAGGGGCGGTGGTTGGAGGTGGTCATCAACTGCAGGAAGAATGGCTTGCTGGCAGCATGATCGAGGTCGGCCAGCTTGAGCGCCTGGCGGTACAGGTCCTCGTCGGCCATGCCCCAGGCGTTCTTGAAGCTGATCTCGCTTTCGTCGATGCTGCTCTGGTCGACGATGCGGTAGCCATTGCCGCTGAAGAACGCGTTCATGTTGTCGAAGTAGCCACGCCCGCCATACACGAATACCGGGTCGTAACCCACCGCCGCCAGTTGCTGCCCGAGGCTCGCATAGCCGCTTTCACGGCCGATGCGTTTGACGATCGAGCGTCCAGGGGTGGGCGGGATCGACAGGGTGATAGCCTCCAGGCCACGGTCGGTGCGGGTGCCGGTGGCGTAGAAGTTGTTGAAGTACAGGCTTTTCTGGCGCAGCGCGTCGAGGTTGGGGGTGAGGTTGCCTGGCCCGCCGTTGCTGCCCATGTACTTGGCACTGAAGCTCTCGATGGTCACCAGGATGATGTTGGGCGTGCGTTGCGGGCCGTTGGCGCTGATGTGGTGGCGGATGTCCTGGGGCTCGCGGCGGTCGAAGCGGGCGTTGGCGGCGGCGAGTTCGCGCTGCATCTGCGCGCCGACCTCCTCGGCACCGAGCGTGGCGTAGAACTGGCCATAGTCCAGCTCGTTGTTACGGAAGGCGGCGAAGAACTGGTACGGGCCATTGCTGGCCAGTTCGCGCTGATAGGCATTGCCGTCGGTGCTGCGTGGGAACTGTTGGTCGACCAGTACCAGCAGCACGGCGCACAGCGCAGCCAGTGCGCTGGCCCCGGCCAGGCGCTGGCGTGGTGTGGCGAGCGGCGCGGACAGGGCCTTGAGCAGCGGTTTGCGCAGCAACAGGCTAAGCAGTGCGGCGGCCACGGCCAGGCCGCCGAGCAGTGTCGGCAGCGGATAGGACTCGCGAATGTTGTCCAGCACTTCCTTGGAATACACTAGGTAGTCCACGGCGATGAAGTTGAAGCGCACGCCGAACTCGTCCCAGAACAGCCATTCGGCCGCGGCGACGAATAGCATCAGGAACAGACTCGCGGTCAGCACACCTTGCAGCAGCGCACGGTGCACGCGCGAGTGCCACAGCGAGGCTGGACACAAGGCCAAGTACAGTCCAAGTGGCAGGGCGGCATAGGCGAGGAAGGTCAGGTCATATAGGGCGCCGGTAAAGAACACGGCCAAGTAGTTGCCGCTGAATTCTTCGGCGTGGGCAATGAGTAACGCGCCACGGGTAAGTAGGAAAATGCTGAACCAGACAGAGCAAAGTAACAGCAGAAAGCGCCAGGGGGCGTGCAGAGGTGCGCGCATTGAGATTCGCCTATGTCCTTATTTGGGTAAGAAAAGGCAAGCAGAATAACGGCGAGTTCGCAAAAATTTTGTCAAAATTTTGCTGTCGGCAGACAGAAAGTTCCTGTTTATAGTGCCGGATTTTTCGGGTGGCGAAGAGGCGCTGCTCATGTTCGGTGCTTTATTGACTTACGATGTCTATCACCTGGCGTTGTACGTGCTGTCGGCGCTGGGTTGGGGTGCCCTGGGGGCTGCGCCATCTCTTGCACGGCAGTGGGCGCGGGGCGCTGCTGCGTTGCTGTGACCTGTTCGGGGTGGCCTTGTTGTTCAACGGCGTGATGTTGTTGCTGGATATTCAGCGGGTGTTGGAACACGGCCAAGTCGTGAGTGTGTTGCTGATCGGTGGGGGACTGGTGCCGGGCGTGTTATTGCTGATGGGCAGGGCGGGGGTTCTTGTGGGTAAGAAAAGTCTAAATTCGCTGTAAGTAAATTCTTACGATATTGAAAGAAACAGCGCCTTTCATAAAAAGGCGCTGTTTCGTTAGACCGATCAGAAGTGCACTTTGACCAGGAAACTCATGGTGTTCTGGTCGGTGGTGAAACCGTCACTGTCCTTGATCCCGTACTTGTTTTTCCAGTAGTCGTACTCGACACCCACATACAACTGCTTCTCGCCCAGGTGCAGGGCCTTGCCCAGGTCGTACTTGACCTGCGGGTTGAAGTGCAGGTTGGCCTGGTAGGTGCCGTGGCGGTTTTCGTCGTTGTCCACCACCCAGTCCATGAAGCCGTCGATCAGGATATCGGACGAGCCGACCGGCAGGGTGTAGGACCACACCGGGGTGATCTGCCAGACGTTGTCGCCGGCGCGGCTGCCGTCGGTGGTGCGCTGATAGAAGTTCAGCTGGAAGTAGTCGAAGCCTGGGAGGTCCAGGTCGAAGCCTGGGCCGATCAGGTAGGATTCGGTGTCACCCTCGCCGAACTCGTAGGTCATGGCCAACAGCACGTCCTTGACCGGGCCGAACTCCAGCTTCTGGTCGAAGATCTTGCCGAACGAAAGGCGTGGGCTGATCTCGCCGTAGTAGGTGTTCGGGCCGTTGCCCTCGTCTTTCTTGCCTTGGTAGAAGATCTTGTCGACGAAGAGGAAGTTGTCGCCGTACTTCCACGCATCGGCGTGTTCGAAGGTGACGGTCTGCTGGATCTGCGGGTTGACCTTGAAGCCCTTGCCCCACAGGTAGGTGAGGCTGTTGTTCTGCCACTGCAGCAGGTCGTCGGCTTGGCTGGCGCCGCAGGCCAGCAGGCCGCCGGCGAGGATCAGGCTATTGATGATGCGCATTGCGTGTGTCGCTCCCTTGATGTGGATCTGTTGTCAGCGCTCGGGCGCTGTTTTTGTCTTTTGAGTCAGCTTTTTTCGATTGGCCACAGCTGTTTGGCAAGAGCTGCGCCAACTTTTCCGGGTTGGGCGCAACCATCCTGCTCGACGGCTTTCTGAACGGATGAAATGGGTGTTTCAGGCTGGCAACACGTTGGCCAACCGCCCGAATTCATTGACTGAGCGGTCAGCAAACGCGGGCAGGATCCGTCCTGCCCCGATCGAGGGGGCGCGCAGATTACTGGCTTGCGCGCCGGTCCTCAAGTGCTCCTTCCTGGAGCGTCATGCTACAAACTTGTGCGACTGGTCAGGTTGTTAAAAATGAACCTTGACCAGCGCGCTGGCCACGCTTTGGTTGCTTTGCAGGTTGCCACGGCTGTCGATGCCGTATTTGTCCTTCCAGTAGCTGTATTCGAAGCCGACGTAGAGCTGCTTGGCGCCGATGTTCAGGGCCTTGCCCAGGTCGTACTTGACCTGTGGGTTGAAGTGCAGGTTGGCATGGTAGGTGCCGCGGCTGTTCTGGTCGTTGTCCGGTACCCAGTCCATGTAGCCGTCGATCAGGATGTCGGACTTGCCCACCGGGAGGGTGTAGGACCAGCCGGGGGTGATCTGCCACACGTTGTCGCCGGGGCGTGGCCCTTCGGTGTTGCGCACGTAGAAGTTCAGGGTGAAGTAGTTGAAGCCGGGGATGTCGAGGTCCAGGCCTGGGCCAATGAGGTAGGCTTGGTTGTCGCCCTCGCCACGCTCGTAGGTCATGGCCAGCAGCACGTCCTTGACCGGGCCGAGGGCCAACTTGCGGTCGAGGATCTTGCCGAACGACAGGCGTGGGCTGAACTCGCCGTAGTAGGTGGTGACGCCTTTGCCTGGGTCGGCCTTGCCGTTGTAGAAGATCTTGTCGATGAACAGGAACGTGTCGCCGTACTTCCACTTGTTGGCGTGTTCGAAGGTGATGGTCTGCTGGATATCGGGGTTGACCTTGAAGTCCTTGCCGTACAGGTAGGTCAGGCTTTCGCCGTGCCACTGCAGCCATTCGCCTGCATGCGAGGGGAGAGTGGCCAGCAGGCTGCTGCCCAGCAACAGCGATGTGGTGATGCGCTTCATGTGGTGATTCCCGGACTTATTGTTTTTGTTAGCGGTTTTTTCGGCGCGCAGGCGCCCCGGGCGGCCCATTCCGGCGGGCCGACGGTGTCGTTTGCGTGGCTTGAGCGGGGCGGCAGGTGTCGCCCCTTACAGGCTCAATGCGGGTGGCAGGCGTCGTTGTGCACGGCGCGCTCGGCTCCCCCAAGGATGTTGAACAGCAGGTTCAACACCAAGGCGCTGAGGGTGGCCATGGCGATGCCGCTGTGGGTGATGGGCTCCATCCATTGCGGCATCTGCGCGAAGAACTCAGGGCGCACCACCGGGATCAGCCCGAAACCGACGCTGACCGCGACCAGCAACTGGTTGCGCCGATCGCTGATGTCCGCTTCCTGGAGAATCTTGATCCCGGTGGCGGTGACCATGCCGAACATGGCGATGGACGCACCGCCCAGTACCGCAGGCGGAATCGAGGCGATCAGGAAGGCGGCCTTGGGCAGCAGGCTGAGCAGGATCAGCAGTCCCCCGGCCATTACCGTGACGTAGCGGCAGCGTACCCCGGTCATCTGTACCAGGCCGATGTTCTGCGCGAACGAGGAGTGGGTGAAGGTGTTGAAGAACCCGGCGATGAACGACGCACCGGCATCGCACAGCAGGCCGCGCCGCAGCATCCCCGGGGTCACTTCGCGATGGGTCACCTTGCCCAGGGCCAGGAACATGCCAGTGGACTCGACGAAGATGATCACCACCACCAGGCACATCGACAGAATCGGCGCCAGGCTAAAGGTCGGCATGCCGAAGTGCAGCGGCGTGACCACTTGCAGCCATGGCGTCTGGTCCAGGCCCGAGAGGTCGACCATACCGATGGAGCCGGCCAGCACATAACCCAGGCCCATGCCCACCAGCACCGACACGTTGACCCAGAAGCCGCGCATGAAACGGTTGATCAGCAGGATCACTGCCAGCACCAGGCCTGCGACCATCAGGTAGATTGGCGAGCCGAAGGTCTCGGCCTGTTGACCGCCACCGGCCCAGTTGACTGCCACCGGGAACAGCGACAGGCCAATCGAAGTGATGACCGTGCCGGTCACCAGAGGCGGGAAGAAACGCACGACCTTGGACATGAACGGCGCGATCAGCATGCCGAAGAACCCGGCGGCGATGGTCGCGCCGAAGATCCCCTGCAAGCCGACACCGGGCATGCCGGCCATGGCCACCATGCTACCGACCGCCGCGAAGCTGGCGCCCATCATTACCGGCATGCGGATGCCGACCGGGCCGATACCGAAGGATTGAATGATCGTGGCAACGCCGGCGACCAGCAGGTCGGCGTTGATCAGGAAGGCGATTTCCTCGCGGGACAAGCCCGCTGCCTGGCCGATGATCAGCGGCACGGCGATGGCGCCGCCGTACATCAGCAGAACATGTTGCAGACCTACCAGGATCAGCTGGAACAGGGGCAGGGGCTGTCGCGGCGGCGCAACCGGAATGTACGCCTTGGGTGACTCGGACATGCAGCACCTCGAGTTTTGTTTTTATTCTCGGAGCCAAGCGGCAAGCCCCAAGCGGCAAGCTTCAGGAAAAAGCTTGGATTCCCGCCTTGGAGCCTGACACTCGATGCTTGCTTGTTGCTGACTACTCGCAGCGTGAGACTTGCAGCTCGATCAATTGACCTGGGCGCCCTTGGCGATCCAGTCGCCGACCAGCTTGCGTTCCTCGGCGGTCATCTGGGTGATGTTGCCCAGCGGCATGATCTGGCTGGCAACCGCTTGCGCCTGGATGCGCGCGGCTTGGGCCTGGATCTGCTGCGGGGTGTCGAACATCACGCCGGCAGGCGCTGCGCTGAACAGTGGGCTGGTCGGCTTGGCCGAGTGGCATACGGTGCAACGCTCCTGAATGACGTTGTGGATCTTGTCAAAACCAGTGCCCGACGCCTGGGCGCTGGCCTGGGCAGGTGCCTCGGCGGTAGCGGCAGGGGCCTGGGCGGCCTTGGCAGCTTCCTCGGCGCGCAGTTCGGCGGCGCTCTTGCCACCCACGGCGGTGGCTGGCAGTGGCTGGTACTCGATCTTCGCGGCGGCCTGCTCTGGGGCGGTCGGCAGCGGCTTGGGGCCGGTGACGTAGGCCAGGCAGATCATCGCCAGGGCGCCGACCGGTAGGGTCCAGGCGTACTTGTTGCTGTCGTGGCGGGTGTTGAAGTAGTGGCGGATCAGCACCGCAGCCACTGCGATCCCGGCCAGGATCAGCCAGTTGTACTGGCTGCCGTAGGTGCTCGGGAAGTGGTTGCTGATCATGATGAACAGCACCGGCAAGGTGAAGTAGTTGTTATGGCGCGAACGCAGCAGGCCCTTGGCCGGCAGGACCGGATCGGGGGTGGTGTTGTTCGCGATTGCCGCTACCAACTGGCGCTGGGCCGGCATGATGATGCGGAACACGTTGCCGACCATGATGGTGCCGATGATCGCACCGGTGTGCAGGTAGGCGCCGCGGCCGCTGAACACCAGGCTGAAGCCGAAGCACGCCGCGATGATCAGTACGAACAGTACGCCACCGAGCAGGGCCGGTTGCTTGCCCAGGGGCGAGTCGCACAGGAAGTCGTAGATGAACCAGCCGGCGACCAGCGAGCCAATACCGATGGCCACGCCTTCGGCACCGCTCAGGCTGCTGCCAGGGGCCAGCAGGTAGAGCGTCGGGTTCCAGTAGAACACCACGCACAGCAGGGCGATCCCGGACATCCAGGTGAAGTAGGCTTCCCATTTGAACCAGTGCAAGTTCTCGGGCATCTTCGGCGGCGCCAGCTTGTATTTTTCAAGGTGGTAGATACCACCGCCGTGGATGGCCCAGAGGTCACCCGACAGCCCGTCGCGCGGATTGCTCCGGTTCAGGTTGTTTTCAAGCCAGACGAAGTAGAACGATGCGCCGATCCAGGCGACACCGGTGATCATGTGAACCCAGCGAATGCTCAGGTTCAGCCATTCGTGAAGGTGTGCTTCCACAGTATGTACCTCTCGCCAGTCACCGCGCGGGGATTGCACGGACGACGCCTATGCTGCGATCAAGCCAGGTCGAAAACCGGCGTCGAATGCGCATCTGCAACCTGCAAATGGCGCGTTCTCGCGTGTTTTCGCCTTGCCCGATCGCGGCTCGAGGCCTGTCGTACAGCCCCTTGGATGACCGACCTTTCTTATTGGTGGGGATTGAGGATCAACATCTGTTCCTCGGGGAAGTAATGCTCATCGCAGTTGTTACCGGAACCACTGCGATCAACCACCAGGAAGTCATCCCGCTTTTCGATCGTCAGCACCGGATGGTGCCAGACGCCGCGATGGTAATTAACGCCCTGCCTGCCATTACTGCGGAAGGCTCGGACCAAGCCTGATACAGGTGCATCGCCAACCGGCGCGACCACGATCAGAAAGGGGTTGCCGAGCAGCGGGATGAAAGCCTGGCTGCCCAGCGGATGGCGTTCCAGCATGCGCACGGTCAGCGGCATGTCCAGCGCGTCGGCGCGGAAAATGCTGATGATCGCCTTGTCTTCAGGCTCGGCGGTTTCGACCGTGGCGAGCTTGTGAAAGCGCATGGTCGAGCCGTTGTTGATCATGAAGTGGTCGCTGCCATCGGTTTCGATCACGTCACCGAACGGGGCGAAGGCTTCTTTGGTCAGGGGCTCGATCATCAGGGTGCGCATGCGGTTATCTCTTCTGTATGTTCGTTTTTATCGATGTTGGGTGGACCGGCCAGCCAGGCCCTGGGTGCGCTCGCGTCACGCACTCGGGCCAGGCTTGCCTTGAGTCCTCAAAGCTGCAAAAGGCGGAACAGGGCGATCAGGTTGATCTGCGCCAAGGCTTCCTTGAACTCGGCATCCTGGTCGTTGTGGATGCGCTTTTCGAAGGCGGCCAGGATCTGGTGCCGGTTGCTGCCCTTGACAGCCATGATGAACGGGAACTGGAACTTGGCCTTGTAGGCGTCGTTGAGTTCGGTAAAACGGGCAAACTCTTCGGCGGTGCACTGGTGGATGCCGGCACCGGCTTGCTCGTTGGTGCTCGATTCGGTCAACTCGCCCTGGATGGCGGCTTTGCCGGCCAGGTCCGGGTGCGCATTGATCAAGGCCAGTTGCTCGGTTTGGCTGGCGCTGAGCAGGATACCGCTCATGCGCTGGTGCAGCGCCTCGACCTCGTCCAGCTCGGCCAGCTGGCCCAGGTCATAGGCTTTTTCGGCGACCCACGGCGAATGCTCGTAGATGTCGGCGAACGCCTCGACGAAGGCCGCGCGGCTTAGGGTGGAGGGCTTGAGGGTCTTGAAGGCGGTCATCAGGCGTTCTCTTTCTTGTACGGGTGGGTGGCGTGCCAGTGGCGTGCGATGTCCACGCGACGGGCGAACCAGACCTGTTCATGGCTCTTGGCATAGTCGACGAAGCGCTTGAGCGCGGCCAGGCGCGCGGGGCGGCCGACCAGGCGGCAGTGCAGGCCGATCGAGAGCATTTTCGGCGCCTCGGCACCTTCGGCGTAGAGCACGTCGAAGGCATCCTTGAGGTACTGGAAGAACTGCTCGCCGCAGTTGAAACCCTGTACCTGGGTGAAGCGCATGTCGTTGGTATCCAGGGTGTAGGGGATCACCAGATGCGGCTTGCCGGTGGGGTTGTTCGGCTCCCAGTAGGGCAGGTCGTCGTCGTAGGTGTCGCTGTCGTACAGGAAACCGCCTTCTTCCATCACCAGGCGACGGGTGTTCGGCCCGGTGCGGCCGGTGTACCAGCCCAGCGGGCGTTCGCCGGTGAGGTCGGTGAGGATGCGGATGGCTTCGAGCATGTGCTCGCGCTCTTGCGCCTCGTCCATGTACTGGTAGTCGATCCAGCGGTAACCGTGGCTGCAGATCTCGTGGCCGGCCTGGGCCATGGCGCGGATCACATCAGGATGGCGCTGGGCGGCCATGGCTACGGCGAAGATGGTCAGTGGCACACCGCTGTCCTTGAACAGCTTGAGCAGGCGCCAGACGCCGGCGCGGCTGCCGTATTCGTAGAGCGATTCCATGCTCATGTTACGCACGCCCTGCAAGGGCTGGGCAGCGACCATTTCGGAGAGGAAGGCTTCGGATTCCTTGTCGCCGTGCAGGATGTTGCGTTCGCCACCTTCTTCATAGTTGAGCACGAAGGACAGTGCAATGCGGGCATTCCCCGGCCATTGCGGATGGGGGGGATTGTTGCCGTAACCGATCAGGTCGCGAGGATAGTCAGCGCTCACTGCAGTCTTCCTTCTTGTGCGTTAGTGCGGGGTGGGTGCGCCGCGTCGGGATGTCGCACCACCAGATGGGATGATTGTATACAACTTCTTAAATCTTTTGTAAGCCTGTTTTTCTGCATTTCTTCCCATCCGTCGTGCCGAAAAGCCCTGCAAGAAACCTGCCTGAATGGTCAGTTAATGCTGTTGGCACCGGCATGGGGCCTTGTTCAGCGATGGCTGGCCCCGTTTTGGGGCGGCTGCGCGAAGCGTCGCGGAAGGGTTCAAAAAATTGTGTACAATTTATTGATAAACTGTCTTAATGGCTGCATTCGCGCTCACCGCAGGCTCGGCGCCGGTTGGCTGGCGTGTATTTTCTGCCCACGCATATGACAAGAGGCGACAAGCACATGGGACGTTTGACCACACACGTACTGGATGCCGCGCACGGCTGCCCGGGCAGCTCGATCAAGGTCGAGTTGTACCGTGTCGAAGGCCAGCAGTTGGAACTGGTGCACACCGCCCTGACCAACAGCGACGGCCGCGTCGATGCGCCGCTACTGCAGGGCGACGACTACCGGACGGGCGTCTACCAATTGCAGTTCAGCGCCGGTGACTACTACCGCGCGCGCGGTGTGAAACTGCCGGATACCGCGTTCCTCGACGTGGTGGTACTGCGCTTTGGCATCGATCAGCAACAGGAGCACTACCACGTGCCGCTGCTGATCTCGCCGTACAGTTACTCGACCTACCGTGGAAGCTAGTTGGTCGCTAGAAGAATCTTCGTAGGTCCTTGGCCCGCTCTCACACTGGCGGGCTTTTTTTCGTTTGCTGTTTCTCCGACTTCAAATGGCATCATCGAGGTGACTGACATTTCTGTCAGTAGCCACGTTTGGGTGCATTGGTCATCATCGGGTCTCCTGTGGCAAGTGAAGAGCACGGCCAATGAACACTGCGTATTCACCCTATGGTTACAGGCGCACTCAACCAGCGCCGATCACGGTATTGGGTTTCACAGGCCAGTTTCTTGACGGTGTGCTGCAATGCCACGCACTCGGAAATGGGCGCCGTCTGTACAGCCCTTGTTTAATGCGGTTCATCAGCCCAGACGCTTTGAGTCCGTTTCTCAAGGGGGGGATCAATGCCTACGCTTACTGCCTGAATGACCCTGTCAATGGGCTGGACCCCACTGGCAATTGGCCCATTTTCAGGAACGGTGCCCGACCAGTGGGTCGTTTGGTTCAGCGGGTCGCCAGTCTTTATAAGTCGCTCACCGAGGACAGGGGGCTCACGAATAATCAATACTGGAACATGGCCGAGGAGATGGCTCATGCGAAAGCACAAGTTAAAAAAGCCTCGACCCAGTACAGGGTGGTCACGAGCAAAAGCGGCTTTGAGCAACTGGATCCAGGGCTGAATCACAAGTTTGTATTCACCCAAGAGGAAAAGTTTGTCGTGTTCAGCAGCCGGGATGATCCCACGATGCCTAGCCACGGCAGCCTTGCCGAATTTTCGGGGCTGGGTTATGGCACGAAAGGCCTTGGGGAGAGCGTAATCAGCGCCGGGTATGTCTTTATCGGTGATGGAGGTAAGATATCCCTCAATAATCATTCTGGTCACTTTCAGCCCCCCTTCGAGAATCTATATAAATTAAGCGGTTTCTTGGAGGGCATCGGTGTTGAGGTCAATTACATCCGAGCTTTCGGGTCTTGATATTTAGTGAATTCGCCGGCTGTTTTAATAGCTGGCTCGCGCATTGCCTGTAATGGAGGCACGCGCCAGTTGACAAAGGGGCGCGCAAGCGCCCTTTGCTGAAGCGAGGGCCTCAGAGAAACACGAACTTGGCAATGAAGATCACGCACAGCACCCACAGGCTGGCGGAGATTTCCTTGTACTTGCCCGTGCCCGCCTTCAGCGCCACGTAGCTGATGAAGCCCAGCGCGATACCGTCGGCAACCGAGAATGTCAGCGGCATCATGATCACCGTGACGATTGCCGGAATGCTGTCGGTGGCCTCGTCCCAATGGATGTGCGCCATGCTGCCCATCATCAGCATCGCCACGTAGATCAGCGCACCTGCTGTTGCATAGGCCGGAATCATTCCGGCCAGCGGGGCGAAGAACATTGCCGCGACGAACAGCAGGCCGACCACCACGGCCGTCAGGCCGGTACGCCCACCGGCCGCGACACCGGCAGCGCTTTCCACATAGCTGGTCACCGGCGGTACGCCCACCGCGGCGCCGAACACGCTCGACGCGCTATCGGCCTTGAGCGCCCGTGACAGGTTTTCGATGCGCCCATCCGCGGCCACCAGCCCTGCGCGCTGGGCCACGCCCATCAATGTGCCGGCGGTGTCGAACATGTGCACGAAGAGAAACGCCAGCACCACGCTGATCATGCTCACGTTGAACACCCCGGCCACGTCCATGGCCATCCAGGTCGGCGCCAGGCTTGGCGGCATCGACAGCACCCCTGCGAACTGCACCAGCCCCAGGCCCCAGCCGGCCAGGGTCACGCTGATGATGCTGATCAGAATGGCGCCGAACACCCGCTTGTAGCTGAGGATCGCGATCATCAGGAAGCACAGCGCCGCCAGCAGCGGCGCGGGCTCGTGCAGCGAGCCGAGCTTGATCAGCGTGGCCGGGCTGTCGACGACGATACCGGCGGTCTTAAGGCCGATCAGCCCGAGAAACAGCCCCACGCCTGCGCCCATGGCGTGGCGCAGGCTGACCGGAATGCTGTTGAGCAGCCATTCACGCACCCGCGAAAGGGTCAGGAACATGAACAGCACGCCCGAGATGAACACCGCCCCCAGCGCGGCCTGCCAGGTGTAGCCCATGGTGCCGACCACGGTGTAGGTGAAGAACGCATTGAGCCCCATGCCCGGCGCCAGCCCTACCGGCCAGTTGGCGTACAGGCCCATCAGCAGGCAGCCCAGGGCGGCAGCGATGCAGGTGGCGACGAACGCTGCGCCGTGGTCGATACCAGCGTCGGCCATGATGTTGGGGTTGACGAAGATGATATAGGCCATGGTGATGAAGGTGGTCACCCCGGCGATCAGTTCGGTCTTCACGGTGCTGCCGTGTCGCTTGAGTTTGAAAATCCGTTCCAGCCAGCCCGTTTCGAGCGGTGGGGCGAGATCCAGCGTAGGTGCTTCGGATTTGCGGCTTTCCACAGCGAGTACTCCTCAATCTTTCTTGTTGTTCGAAGCCGGATCCTGAGCGATGCACTTGGGGGCTTCGTGGGAGAGGTGTGGCAGACGTCCGACCATTTTGTTGACTAATGGGTCAGGAAGTTGCTCGCAGGATTATGCTTTTGTGTACAAAGAATGCAAATAATGTTTTATCTTTCCTGCGCAGAAACTGCCGTACAACGGCTATATAGGTAAAAGGCCACCTGCAGAAACGGGGCAGCCTGTGTACAATGGCGCCATACCTTGGCCTACCAACAACTCCCGGACTTGCCATATACCCGCTGACAGGCGTTACAGTCACGGTTCGACTGGCAGATCCTTCGTGCTCGAGAGCCCATGAACGAACAGCTGCAACCTCTGAAAAAACCTGCGCGCACCGGCAAGGCCGGCCGCAGCGGTACCCAGGACGATATCGTCTACGCGCACATCTTCGAGGCCATTCTCGAACAGCGCCTCGCGCCGGGCACCAAGTTGAGCGAGGAAGCGCTGGGTGAGATCTTCGGTGTCAGCCGCACCATCATCCGTCGCGCACTGTCGCGCCTGGCCCACGAGAGCGTGGTGCTGCTGCGGCCCAACCGCGGCGCGGTGGTGGCCAGCCCAACGGTCGAAGAGGCCCGCCAGGTATTTTTCTCGCGACGTATGGTCGAGCGCGCCATCACCGAGCTTGCGGTGCAGCACGCCACTCACGAGCAACTCAACGAGCTGCGCCAGATGGTGCGCGAGGAGCGCGACAGTTTCTCGCGTGGCGACCGTGGCGCTGGCATTCGCCTGTCCGGCGAGTTCCATCTCAAACTTGCTGAAGCCGCTGGCAATGCACCGCTGGTGAGCTTCCAGCGCAGCCTGGTGTCGCAGACTTCGCTGATCATCGCCCAGTACGAAAGCGGCAACCGCTCGCACTGCTCCTATGACGAGCATATGCAGCTGATCGATGCCATCGAGGCACGCGACGCGCAGCAGGCAGTGAACCTGATGATGCACCACATGGACCACATCGACAGCAAGTTGAACCTGGACGAAGACAGCGCCTCGGACGACCTGCACGCGGTGTTCTCGCACCTGCTGAAGAAGCCCAAGGCTGCCGCCAAGGGTTGATCGTTTGCCTGGTTGACTGAAATGGGGCCGCATAGCGGCCCCTTCGCGTTTTTAGCGCTGGTGCACGCAGCGACCGGCGGCATAGGTTTCGCGCACCGTGCGGTCATCGCCCAGGGTGGTCAGCACGAACAAGGTTTCCTCGATGCTCTTCGATTGCTGAATGCGGTAGTCCAGCAGCGGCGTTGCCTGGTAGTCGAGCACCACGAAGTCGGCGTCGTTGCCGGGACGCAGGCTGCCGATACGCTCGTCCAGGCGCAGTGCCCGGGCCCCCCCCAAGGTGGCCAGGTACAGTGACTTGTACGGGTGCAGGCGCGCGCCTTGCAGCTGCATCACCTTGTAGGCCTCGTTCAGGGTATTGAGCAGCGAGAAGCTGGTGCCTGCGCCAACGTCGGTACCTAAGCCGACATTGACCTTGAAACGCTCGGCCTGGGGCAGGTTGAACAGCCCACTGCCCAGGAACAGGTTGGAGGTAGGGCAGAACGCCACCGCCGAACCGGTCTCGGCCAGGCGCTGGCACTCCTCGTCGCACAGGTGTACCCCGTGGGCGAACACCGAGCGTTCGCCGAGCAGCTCGAAGTGGTCGTAGACGTCCAGGTAGCCATTCTGCTCGGGGAACAGTGCCTTTACCCAGTCGATCTCCTTGAGGTTCTCCGACAGGTGGGTGTGCAGGTACACGCCAGGGTGCTCCTTGAGCAACTGGCCGGCCGCGCGCAGTTGCTCGGGGGTGCTGGTCGGCGCGAAACGTGGCGTCACGGCGTAGTGCAGGCGGCCCTTGCCGTGCCAGCGCTGGATCAGTGCCTTGCTGTCGCGGTAGCTCGACTCGGGGGTGTCGGTCAGGTAGTCAGGGGCGTTGCGGTCCATCATCACCTTGCCGGCGATCATCCGCAGGTCCAGGCGCTCGGCCTCCTCGAACAGGGCATTGACCGATTCGGGGTGTACGCTACCGAACACCAGCGCGGTGGTGGTGCCGTTGCGCAGCAGCTCCTTGAGGAAGATCTTCGCCACCTGGTCGGCATGCGCCTTGTCGGCAAATTGCTTTTCGCAGGGGAAGGTGTAGGTGTTCAGCCAGTCCAGCAGTTGCTCGCCATACGAGCCGATCATGCCGGTCTGCGGAAAGTGGATGTGGGTGTCGATGAAGCCGGGGGTGATCAGGGCGTGCTGATGGTGCACCACCTCGATGTCGGCATCCAGCGTCGGCAGCAGCTCACTGGCATGGCCGAGTGCGCTGATGCGACCGTCGTCAACCACCAGCAGACCGTCTTCATAGTACTCGCAGGACGCTTCCAGGCCGACCTCGGCAGGGTCGGCAACGCTGTGCAGGATGGCGGCTCGGTAGGCTTTGCGGGTTGCGCTCATAAGGCTCTCGTCAAACGGCTTGGCTGCGCCGCGAGGCGGGCAGCAGTTGGGCAATCGGGCCTGAGTTGGCGCTAGCGTCGTGCTGGCCGAAACAGGCGTTGTAGGTGGCAATGATTTCTGCGGCGATGGACACAGCGATCTCGATCGGCAGCTTGCCCTTGACCTCGGCCAGGCCCATTGGGCAGCGCATGCGCGCCATCAGGGCGTCGTCGAAGCCGCGTTCGCGCAAGCGGTGTTCGAACTTGACGCGTTTGGTCTTCGAGCCGATCAGGCCGAACCAGGCAAAATCGTTGCGCCTGAGGATGGCGGCGGTCAGTTCCAGGTCGAGCGCATGGTTGTGGGTCATGACGATGCAGTAGCAGCCCGCAGGCAGCTCGGCCACTTCGTCGACCGGCTCCTCGCTCACCACCTGGGTCACACCGGCGGGGATGTGTTCAGGGAATTCCTGCTCGCGCGAATCGATCCAGCGCACCCGGCAGGGCAGGGCCGCGAGCAAGGGTACCAGAGCACGGCCCACATGGCCTGCGCCGAACACGGCGATCTCAGCCTGCACGCCGGTCATCGGCTCGAACAGCAGCACCGTGGCGCCGCCGCAGCACTGGCCAAGGCTCGCGCCCAGGCTGAAGCGCTCCAGGTGCGGAGTCATGCGGTGTTCTTCGAGCATCTGCCGGGCGATGTGCAGCGCCTTGAACTCCAGGTGGCCGCCGCCGATGGTGTCGTACAGCGCGCTGGCGCTGACCACCATTTTCGAGCCGGCATTGCGCGGGGTCGAGCCGCGCTCCTCGATGATGGTCACCAGTACGCAGGGTTCGCCGCGCGATTGATGGTCGGCGAGGGCGTTGATCCATTGGTGCATGATACTGCCTCTCTCAAATGCGGCGCGGTCCCTTGTAGGAGCGGCCTCGTGCCGCGAAAGGGCTGCACAGCAGCTCTAATCGTCATGACTGCACAGGCCTTGGGGCCGCTCCTACAGTGGCCAGCGGTGTCAGTGATTGACGGGTTCCAGTTGCTGCTCTGCAGGTTGCGCGGCAGCCACTGCCTTGCGCATCTGCTCGCAGCCCCAGAGCACCCGCTCCGGGGTCGAGGGGGCGTCGATGTTAGGCTGCACGCGATAGTCGGCGATGCTTGCCACGGCATCCTTGATCGCGCACCAAGCGGCGATGCCGAGCATGAACGGCGGCTCGCCCACGGCCTTGGAATGGAACACCGTGTCCTCAGGGTTCTTGCGGTTCTCCACCAGTTTCACGCGCATGTCGATCGGCATGTCGGCCACTGCCGGGATCTTGTAGCTGGCCGGGCCGTTGGTCATCAGCTTGCCCTTGGCGTTCCAGACCAGTTCCTCGGTGGTCAGCCAGCCCATGCCCTGGATGAAGCCGCCCTCCACCTGGCCAATATCGATGGCCGGGTTCAGCGAATCGCCCACATCATGCAGGATGTCGGCACGCAGCATCTTGTACTCGCCGGTCAAAGTATCGACGATCACCTCCACGCAGGCGGCGCCGAAGGCGTAGTAGTAGAACGGCCGGCCACGGGCCTGGGTACGGTCGTAGAAGATTTTCGGCGTGCGATAGAAACCGGTGGTCGACAGCGACACCTGGGCAAAGTACGCCAGCTGCACCAGCTGTTCGAAACTGACGATCTGGTCGCGCACGCGCACATGTCCGTTGCGAAACTCGACGTCTTCCTCGGTCACGTTGTAGTGCCGGGCGGCGAACTCGGTCAGGCGTTTCTTGAGGATTTCGGCGGCGTTCTGCGCGGCCTTGCCGTTCAGGTCGGCGCCACTGGATGCGGCGGTCGGCGAGGTGTTGGGCACCTTGTCGGTGTTGGTGGCGGTGATCTGGATGCGGCTGATATCCACTTGGAACACCTCGGCCACCACCTGCGCGACCTTGGTATTGAGGCCCTGGCCCATCTCGGTACCGCCGTGGTTGAGGTGGATGCTGCCGTCGGTATAGATGTGGATCAAGGCGCCAGCCTGGTTGAGGAAGGTGGCGGTGAACGAGATGCCGAACTTCACCGGGGTCAGCGCCAGGCCTTTTTTCAGCACCGGGCTGTTGGCATTGAAGCGGCGGATCGACTCGCGGCGCTCAGGATAGTCGCTGCTGGCTTCGAGTTCGGCCGTCATCTCTTCGAGCATGTTGTGCTCGACGGTTTGGTAGTAGTGGGTGACGTTGCGCTCGGTCTTGCCGTAGTAGTTGGCCTTGCGCACCGCCAGTGGGTCCAGCGCCAAGTGGCGGGCGATGTGGTCCATCACCTGCTCGATGGCGACCATCCCCTGCGGGCCGCCGAAACCGCGATAGGCGGTGTTGGAGGCGGTGTTGGTCTTGCAGCGGTGGCCGTGCACCGTGGCGTCGCCCAGGTAGTAGGCGTTGTCAGCGTGGAACATGGCGCGGTCGACGATCGAGCCGGACAAGTCTGGCGAGTAGCCGCAGTTACCGGCCAGGTCGAAGTTGATCCCGTGCAGGCGACCGCTGTCGTCGAAGCCCACGTCGTATTCGACGTAGAACGGGTGACGCTTGCCGGTCATCATCATGTCTTCGACACGCGGCAGGCGCATCTTGGTGGGCTGGCCAGTCAGGTGCGCGATCACTGCGCACAGGCACGCCGGGCTGGCCGCCTGGGTTTCCTTGCCGCCGAAACCGCCGCCCATGCGGCGCATGTCCACCACGACCTTGTGCATCGGCACATCCAGGACCTCGGCTACCAGCTTCTGCACCTCGGTGGGGTTCTGGGTGGAGCAGTACACGATCATGCCGCCGTCTTCGCCAGGCATTACCGAGCTGATCTGGGTTTCCAGGTAAAAGTGCTCCTGGCCGCCGATATGCAGGCTGCCCTGGATACGGTGCGGCGCGCTGGCCAAGGCGGCCGCTGCGTCGCCGCGCTGGTGGGTATGGCTGTCGAGTACGAAGTGCTTGTTACGCAGGGCCTGGACTACATCCAGCACAGGCTCCAGGTCTTCATATTCGATGATTGCCGCCATGGCCGCACGGCGCGCGGTATCCAAGTCACGTGCCGCTACCGCGAGCACCGGCTGGCCGAAGAATTCGACCTTGTCGATGGCCAGCAGCGGGTCGCCTGCCACCACCGGTCCGATGTCTTTGAGGCCCGGGATATCTTCATGGGTGATGGCGATGCGCACCCCCTCGAACTGGTAGCAGGGGCGTGTGTCGATGCGCAGGATGCGTGCGTGGGCACGGTCTGCGGTGCGCGCGAACACGTGCAATTGATTGGGGAATTCCAGGCGGTCGTCGATGTACACCGCTTCACCGGCCACGTGCTTGTCGGCGCTTTCGTGCTTGAGGCTGCGGCCGACCCCGGTGGTCAGGTCCTGGCTGAACAATGCGGCCATTTCGGCCTGGCTCTTGACGGCATGATGGTTAGACATAGGCGGTCACCCGGGTTTCGATGTGCGGCGATTGCAGTTCGATGAAGTACTTGCGCAGCAGGTTTTGCGCTGTCAACAGGCGGTATTCGCAGCTGGCGCGGAAATCGCTGAGCGGGGTGAAGTCCTCGGCCAGGGCCTGGCAGGCGCGCTCCAGCGTGGCCGGGTTCCAGGCTTTTCCGCGTAGCGCGGCCTCACAGGCGCGGGCGCGCTTGGGGATCGCGGCCATGCCGCCGAAGGCAATGCGCACACCGCTGACCATGCCATTTTCCAGGCTCAGGTTGAACGCCGCACACACCGCAGAAATATCATCGTCCAGGCGTTTGGACACTTTGTAGGCGCGGAACGTCCAGTCGTTGCTGGCGCGCGGCACGATGATCTTCTCGATGAACTCGCTGTCTTGGCGCGCGGTGATGCGGTAGTCGATGAAGTAGTCTTCCAGCGCCAAGGTGCGCTGGCGTTCGCCCTGGCGCAGGACGATCTGCGCATCCAATGCAATCAGCAGGGGCGGTGAGTCACCAATCGGTGAAGCATTGCCGATGTTGCCGCCCAGGGTGCCCTGATTGCGGATTTGCAGTGACGCGAAGCGGTGCAGCAGCTCGCCGAAGTCGGGATATTCCGCGTTGAGTGCCGCGTAGCAGTCGGTCAACGGGGTGGCTGCGCCGATTTCCAGGTGCGTGGCGCTGCGTTCAATGCGCTTGAGTTCGGCGACGTGACCGACATAGATCATCACCGGCAAGCTGCGATGGAACTGGGTGACTTCCAGCGCAAGATCGGTGCCGCCCGCCAGCAGGCGCGCTTCGGGGTGCGAGCTGTACAGCTCGGCAAGGTCAGCCACGGTCAGCGGCACCAGGCAGCGTTTGTCGCCGCTGTTGAGCTCGCCGGTCTGCTGCGGGGCAATGGCCTTGAGGCGGGCGATGGTCTGGGCCTGCTGGGCGTCGAACGGGTCGCGACAAGGCTGGGCGCAGGCCTGTTCGGCGGCCGCGAGGATCGGCCGGTAGCCGGTGCAGCGGCACAGATTGCCGGCCAGTGCTTCCTGGGCCTGGTGCAGGTCGTGACCGGTGCTGTTCTTTTGCAGGGCGAACAGCGACATGACGAAGCCTGGGGTACAGAAGCCGCATTGCGAACCATGGCAATCAGCCATGGCTTTCTGCACGCTATGCAGCTCGCCTTGGTGCTTGAGGCCTTCGACACTGATCAACTGCTTGCCATGCAGGGACGAGACGAATGTCAGGCAGGAATTGAGGCTGCGGTAGCGCAGGCTGTCGCGGCCTTGGTCGTCTTCGACCAGCTCGCCGACCACCACGGTGCAGGCCCCGCAGTCGCCGCTGGCGCAGCCTTCCTTGGTGCCGGTTTTGCCCAGGTGCTCGCGCAGGTATTGCAGCACCGTCATGTTCGGGTCCAGGGCGTGCTCGCTGTGCAGCGCCTGGTTGACGAGAAACTGGATCACGGGGAAGGCCTCGCAATGGTTTTATTGTTGTTCGGGCGGACTCTAAGCAACCGCTGAGCACAAGGTCAATGATTTTCTGACTCAAAGGTCAAGATTTTGCTCGAGCACTACCCGAATCGCGACAATGCACTGTTTTCCCAAGCATAGTTCGCGCCGCACGGAAGAGTTGACCTGGCGGTCACACAAAGCACATCGCGCAGGATGCAAGTGCGCTACAATCGCGCGCTTGTGCACAGCCTCCCGATTACGAAGGAAAACCATGACGTTCAAGGCGCCGGACAGCCTCTCCGAGCAAATTGCCCACTACCTGGCCGAGCGGATCATCCGCGGCGAACTCGCGCCCGGTGAGCGCATCCAGGAGCAGAAGGTCACCCAGGCCCTCAACGTCAGCCGAGGCTCGGTGCGTGAGGCGTTGCTGATCCTCGAACGGCGCCATTTGGTGGCGATCCTGCCGCGCCGTGGCGCGCATGTGACCGAATTGGACGAACACAACATCCGCAGCCTGTGCACCTTGATGGGCGAGCTGTACATCCTGCTGGGCAATGCGGTTGCACAACATTGGCGCCTGGAGGCTGACCTGCGCCCGTTTCTGGACATCCAGCAGCGTCTGCAAGCGGCCCACGCATGCCAGGACATCGAGGCATTCGTCGCCGACAGTTTCGCAGTGATGCGCGCGGCGTATCCGTTCGCCAACAACCCGTACCTGCAAGAAACCGTCGAGAACCTGCACCCGGCCATGAGCCGCGCCTACTTCCTGGCGCTGGACCAGCGCCAGGCC
Source organism: Pseudomonas sp. NY15463 (assembly GCF_048068415.1). NCBI lineage: Bacteria > Pseudomonadati > Pseudomonadota > Gammaproteobacteria > Pseudomonadales > Pseudomonadaceae > Pseudomonas > Pseudomonas sp. NY15463. Next base: position 258,374 of record NZ_JBLUQD010000007.1, on the reverse strand, counting down.
AACATGGCCGATTACCTCGACCTGTTCGCGCGCCTGTTGCAGGCAGTGGTTGCGCGTGACCTGCCGGCCATCCGCGAAGTGCTGGCAGCCTATTGCCAGCGCAGTTGCGAGTTGGTGCTGGCGGCCATGGCGCGGGTCTGACCGATGCGCCTCAAGTGCATCCGCCTGGCCGGGTTCAAGTCGTTCGTCGACCCCACCACGGTCAACTTCCCCAGCAACATGGCGGCCGTGGTAGGCCCCAACGGCTGCGGCAAGTCCAATATCATCGACGCGGTGCGCTGGGTGATGGGCGAAAGCTCGGCGAAGAACCTGCGCGGCGAATCGATGACCGATGTCATCTTCAACGGCTCCACCAGCCGCAAACCGGTCAGCCAGGCCAGCATCGAACTGGTGTTCGACAACAGCGACAACACCTTGGTCGGTGAATACGCCGCCTACGCCGAGATCTCGATCCGCCGCAAGGTCACCCGCGACGCGCAGAACACTTACTACCTCAACGGGACCAAGTGCCGGCGCCGCGATATCACTGACATTTTCCTCGGCACAGGCCTGGGCCCGCGCAGCTACTCGATCATCGAGCAGGGCATGATCAGCAAGTTGATCGAGGCCAAGCCCGAGGAATTGCGTAACTTCATCGAAGAAGCCGCTGGCATTTCCAAGTACAAGGAGCGCCGCCGCGAAACCGAGAACCGCATCCGTCGTACCCAGGAAAACCTCGCGCGCCTGACTGACCTGCGCGACGAACTCGAACGTCAGCTCGAACGCCTGCATCGTCAGGCCCAGGCCGCTGAAAAATACCGCGAGTACAAGGCCCAGGAGCGGCAGCTCAAGGCGCGCCTGTCGGCATTGCGCTGGCGCGAGCTGGACGAACGCGTGCGCCAGCGCGAGACGGTGATTGGTGACCAGGAGATCGCCTTCGAGGCCCTGGTGGCCGAGCAGCGTAACGCCGACGCCAGCATCGAACGCCTGCGTGATGGCCACCACGAATTGTCCGAGCGTTTCAACCAGGTGCAAGGGCGGTTCTACTCGGTGGCTGGCGACATCGCCCGTGTCGAGCAGAGCATTCAGCACGGCCAGCAGCGCCTGCGCCAGTTGCAGGATGATCTCCAGGAAGCCGAGCGCACGCGTCTTGAAACCGAATCCCACTTGGGCCACGACCGCACCTTGCTGGCCACCCTGGGTGAAGAGCTGGGCATGCTTGAACCCGAGCAGGAATTGATCCTGGCCGCTGCCGAAGAAGCTGCCGCGACCCTGGAAGAAGCCGAGCTGGGCATGCACGGCTGGCAAGAGCAGTGGGACAGCTTCAACACCCGCTCCGCCGAGCCGCGCCGTCAGGCCGAGGTGCAACAGGCGCGGGCGGCGCAGTTGGAGGCCAGCCTTGAACGTCTGGCCGAACGCCAGCGCAAGTTGGGCGAAGAACACGCACAACTGGGTGCGGATCCACAGGACGCTGAGACTGACGCGTTATCCGAGCAGGTGGCCAGCTGCGAGCTGTTGCTGGAAGACTTGCAGTTGCAGGAGCAGCAGGTCGTCGAACAGCTCGAAGGCGTGCGCGAACAGTTGCAGCAAGCCGCGCAGGCTCAGCAGCAACAGCAGGGTGAGCTGCAACGCCTGGGCGGGCGCCTGGCGTCCCTAGAGGCGCTGCAGCAAGCTGCCCTGGAACCTGGTGCGGGCGCGGCTGACTGGCTGCGCAGCCAGGGCCTCGAGCACCGCCCACGCCTGGCCGAAGGGCTGCGGGTCGAGCCAGGGTGGGAGCTGGCGGTGGAAACCGTACTAGGCGCGGACCTGCAAGCGGTGCTGCTCGACAACTTCGCCGGGCTCGCTTTCAACGACCTGGAGCAGGGCGAGTTGCGCCTGTTGCTGGAGGGCAGTGAAGGCGTGCCAGTGCCTGGCAGCTTGCTGGATAAAGTCCAGGGGCGCACCGACCTGTCGCCCTGGTTGGGCCAGGTGCGGCCGGTGGAAACCCTCGAGCAAGCCCTGGCCCAGCGCGGGTCGCTGGCCCAGGGTCAGAGCCTGGTGAGTCGCGACGGCTACTGGGTCGGCCAGCATTTTCTGCGGGTCAGCCGTGGCGGTGACGCCCAGGGCGGGGTGCTCGCCCGTGGCCAGGAAATCGAACGCCTGGGCCATGCGCAAGCCGAACAGCAGGCACAGCTTGAACAGTGCGATGAGCAGTTGCAGCGCCTGCGTGAACAACAGCTCGACCAGGAACAACAGCGCGAGCAATTGCGCCGCCGCAGCCAGGATGAAAGCCGTCGGCACGCTGAACTCAAGGCGCGCCTGTCGGCCGGCCGCGCCCGTGCCGAACAGTTGGCGCTGCGCCATCGCCGTCTTGAAGAAGAACTGGCCGAGTTGCAGGAACAGCGCGCCATCGAGCACGAACAGCTGGGTGAAGCCCGCCTGCTGCTGCAAGAGGCCCTGGAGTTGATGGCCCAGCACACCGAGCAGCGCGAGCAGTTGATGGCCCGCCGCGATACCTTGCGCGAAGGCCTCGACCGCGTTCGCCAGGAGGCGCGCCAGCACAAGGATCACGCTCATCAACTGGCCGTGCGCCTGGGCTCGCTGCGGGCGCAGCACGACTCTACCCGCCAGGCGCTGGAGCGTCTCGAGCAACAGGCCGCGCGCTTGAGCGAGCGCCAGGAACAACTGAACCTGAACCTCGAAGAAGGCCAGGCGCCGCTCGAAGAACTGCGTCTGAAGCTCGAAGAGCTGCTTGAGCGGCGCATGCGCGTGGATGAAGAAATGCGCGAGGCTCGCCTGCATATGGACGAAGCCGACCGCGCGCTGCGCGAGGCCGAGCGTCGGCGCACCCAGGCTGAGCAGCAAGCTCAGGTGCTGCGCGGTCAACTGGAACAGCAGCGCCTGGAGTCGCAAGGCCTGGACGTACGGCGCAAAACGTTGCAGGAACAACTGCTGGTAGACGGCTACGATCTTCAGGGCGTGTTGGCCACGCTCGAGGCCGATGCCAGTGAACAGGGCACCGAACAGGAGCTGGAACAGGTCGAGTCGCGTATCCAGCGCCTGGGTGCGATCAACCTGGCGGCCATCGAGGAGTACGAGCAGCAGTCCGAGCGCAAGCGTTACCTGGATGCCCAGGACGCCGATCTGGTAGAGGCGCTGGAGACCCTGGAAAACGTCATTCGCAAGATCGACAAGGAAACCCGTAACCGTTTCAAGGATACCTTTGATCAGATAAATGCCGGATTACAGGCACTTTTCCCAAAAGTTTTCGGTGGCGGCAGCGCCTATCTGGAACTGACGGGCGAAGATCTACTCGATACAGGGGTGACAATCATGGCGCGCCCGCCCGGCAAGAAGAACAGCACGATCCATTTGCTGTCTGGCGGCGAGAAAGCACTGACCGCCCTGGCGCTGGTGTTTGCCATCTTCAAGTTGAACCCCGCGCCGTTCTGCATGCTCGACGAAGTCGATGCACCGTTGGACGACGCCAACGTCGGGCGGTATGCCCGCCTGGTCAAGGAAATGAGTGAAACCGTTCAATTCATCTACATCACGCATAACAAGATTGCCATGGAAATGGCCGATCAATTGATGGGCGTGACCATGCACGAGCCTGGTTGTTCACGCCTTGTTGCAGTTGATGTGGAGCAAGCGATGTCCATGGTCGACGCCTAACGGCATGATCATGCGGGTATTTCCCCTGGCAGGAGCGACAGACGGTGTAAAGTTGCCTTTGGTCGTGCTAGCTTTATGGCACTTGTTTCTAGCGTGGGTAAAACGCCTGTCAGAACATAGAGTTGGCGCCACGTGTTAAAGGCCTTTGAAGCCTTTGTTTTCAAGCATATTTTTTATAGAGGCACGGGATTACATGGAAATCGGTCTGCGCGAGTGGCTGATCGTCATCGGCATCATTGTCATCGCCGGTATTCTTTTCGACGGCTGGCGCCGCATGCGCGGCGGCAAGGGCAAGTTGAAGTTCCGCCTGGACCGCAGCTATGCCAACGCCCCTGACGACGAGGGCAGCGCCGAGGTACTGGGCCCGGCCCGTGTGCTGGAAACCCAAAAAGAGCCCGAACTGGACGAAACCGATCTGCCGTCGGTGAGTGCTCCGGCCCGTGAGCGCGAGCGTGAGCCAAGGCCGAGCAAGCCCAAGCGTGGCAAGCGCCAGCACAGCGAGGTGCAGCAGGGTGACCTGAGTCTGGCTGCCGAGCCGCGTGAGCCTGACTTGTTCGACGAAGGCGATGAGGAACTGGCCGCCGACAACAGCCGTAACAGCGGCTTTGCCACCTCCAGCAACGCCGCCAAGGAGCTGCCGCCGGTGGAAGAGGTGCTGGTGATCAGCGTCATCTCCCGCGACGAAGCCGGCTTCAAGGGCCCAGCGCTGCTGCAGAACATCCTTGAAAGCGGCCTGCGCTTCGGCGAAATGGACATCTTCCATCGCCATGAAAGCATGGCCGGTCACGGCGAAGTGCTGTTCTCCATGGCCAACGCCGTCAAGCCCGGCGTGTTCGACCTGGACGACATCGACCACTTCAGCACCCGTGCGGTGAGCTTCTTCCTCGGTCTGCCGGGGCCGCGCCATCCCAAGCAGGCCTTCGACGTGATGGTGGCTGCCGCGCGCAAGCTCGCCCACGAACTCAACGGTGAACTCAAGGACGACCAACGCAGCGTGTTGACTGCCCAGACCATCGAGCACTACCGCCAGCGCATCGTCGAGTTCGAGCGCCGCGCACTGACCCAGAAGCGCTGAACACCCGAGCAGGCGAGCCCAGCCTCGGTTCGTACTGCGATGATTCAAGCTAGAGGGCTGTCGGGGCTGGTGCTGGTTACTCATTTGATTGGGGCTGCTTTGCAGCCCTTCGCGGGCAAGCCCGCTCCCACAGGATTTGCGCAGCTGTCATGGCGAGCGCGGTCCCTATGGGGGCGGGCTTGCCTGTGAAGGGGCGCAACGCGGCCCCTCTTGTTTGAGTGTTCAGCCTGAATGCCGCTGGCTGCCTGCCTTGCAAGAGAACACGAAAATGACCGCCGAATCCCGAATCCACGCATTGCGCGCCGAACTCGACCAGCACAACTATCGCTACTACGTGCTCGACGAGCCCAGTGTGCCGGACGCCGAATACGACCGGCTGTTCAATGAGCTCAAGGCCCTGGAGGCCGAGCACCCGCACCTGGTCACGCCTGATTCGCCTACCCAGCGCGTGGGTGGCGCTGCGCTGTCGGCGTTCAGCCAGGTTCGCCACGAGATCCCCATGCTCAGCCTGGGCAACGCCTTTGAGGAAGACGATCTGCGCGACTTCGACCGTCGTGTGGTCGAGGGGCTGGACCTGCCTGCAGGTGACCTGTTCGGTGCGGGCGCGGCGGTGGACTATAGCTGCGAACCGAAGCTCGACGGCCTGGCGGTAAGCCTGCTGTACCGCGACGGCCAGTTGGTGCAGGGCGCCACCCGTGGCGACGGCACCACCGGTGAGGACATCAGCGCCAACGTGCGCACCGTGCGCAACATCCCCCTCAAGCTGCAAGGCGAAGGCTGGCCGGTGGTGCTCGAAGTGCGCGGCGAGGTGTACATGAGCAAGGCCGGGTTCGAGCGCCTCAACGCCGCCCAGGCCGAGGCGGGCGGCAAGACATTCGCTAACCCGCGCAATGCGGCTGCCGGCAGCCTGCGCCAGCTGGACTCAAAGATCACCGCCAGCCGTCCGCTGGAGTTCTGCTGCTACGGTGTGGGCCAGGTGTCCGAAGCATTCGGTGACAGCCATATCGGCATCCTCGAAAAGCTCAAGACCTGGGGCCTGCCGATCAGCCGCGAGCTGCGCCATGCGGCGGGCATCGAGCAGTGCCTTGAGTACTACCGTGACATCGGCGCGCGCCGCAACGACCTGCCTTACGAGATCGACGGCGTGGTGTTCAAGGTCAACAGCCTGGCCTCCCAGCGCGAGCTGGGCTTTCGGGCCCGCGAGCCGCGTTGGGCGATTGCTCACAAGTTCCCGGCCATGGAAGAACTCACCGAAGTGCTCGATGTCGAGTTCCAGGTCGGGCGTACCGGTGCGGTGACCCCGGTCGCGCGGCTCAAGCCGGTCAAGGTCGCTGGCGTGACCGTGTCTAACGCCACCCTGCACAACATGGACGAAATCGCCCGGCTGGGCCTGCGGATCGGCGATACGGTGATCATCCGCCGCGCCGGTGATGTGATTCCGCAGGTGATGCAGGTTGTCCTCGACCGGCGCCCGGACGATGCCCGCCCGGTGCAGGTCCCGACGCACTGCCCGGTGTGCGGCTCGCACGTCGAACGCACCCAACTGGTCAAGCGCAGCAAGGGCAAGGCAACCACCAGCGAAGGCGCGGTGTACCGCTGCGTCGGCCGCCTGAGCTGCGCGGCGCAGCTCAAGCAGGCGATTATCCATTACGTGTCGCGCCGCGCCATGGACATCGACGGCCTGGGCGAGAAGAGCGTCGAGCAGTTGGTGGACGAAGGGCTGATTCGTTCGCCAGCCGACCTGTACAGCTTGCAGTTCGAGCAGATCGTTGGCCTGGAAGGTTTCGCCGAGGTGTCCAGCAACAAGCTACTGGCCGCCATCGACGCCAGCAAGCGCCCGACCCTAGCCCGTTTCATCTATGCCCTGGGCATCCCCGATGTGGGCGAGGAGACCGCCAAGGTGCTGGCGCGCTCGCTGGGCCGTCTGTCGCGGATACAGGTGGCCTTGCCGCAAGTGCTCACGTACCTGCCCGACATCGGCCTGGAAGTGGCCTTTGAAATCCACAACTTCTTCGAGGATGCACACAACCGCGCGGTCATCGACGCGCTGCTGGCAGCCGGTATGCAGTTGCAGGACGAAGGCGAGCTGGGCGCGGAGTTCGCCGCCAGCACCACGCTGGCTGGCCTGCTCGCCAAGCTGGACATTCCCTCGGTCGGCCCGACCGGGGCCGAGAAGCTGGTGGACAAGCTTGGCACCCTGGACAAGATCATCGCGGCCGACGGCATCGACCTGCGCCAGGCGCTCAATACCAAGCAGGCAGAAGGCGTGCGAGAGTTCTTCAAGGTCGAGGCCAACCAGCAATTGGCCCGTGCGATCGAGGCGCAGTTGCTGGAATTCGGCATGCACTGGTCGTGCGAGAAGCAATCCGCCGAAGGCCTGCCCCTGGCCGGGCAAACCTGGGTGCTGACCGGCACGCTTGAGCGCATGAGCCGGGATGTGGCCAAGGAGAAGCTGGAAAGCCTGGGTGCGAAAGTGGCCGGCTCGGTGTCAGGCAAGACCCATTGCGTGGTCGCCGGCCCCGGTGCGGGCTCCAAGCTGACCAAGGCCAACGAGCTGGGGGTGAAGGTGCTGGATGAAGAGCAGTTCGTGGCCTTCATGGCGGGGCAGGGCATCACCCTCTGATCTCGCAAGCGCGCCGCGTCCGGTTCAAACCCGCCCGCACAGGATTGTGCAACGCCTGAATCCAGCGTTGCACCTGTAGGCGCGGCCTTGTGCCGCGATGGGCTGCGCAGCAGCCCCGGCGATCTTGCATGAGGCTCAAATCCTGGGGCCGCTACGCAGCCCATCGCGACACAAGGTCGCTCCTACAGACTCCCTGTAGAGCCAGTGTCTGCACAAGTCCTTGAGAAACGATGCTTTTTTCTCTCGCAACGGTTGTATCTTGGCCACGGAACGGTACAATGGCGCGGCTCGTCGCCTGACGAGCTGCGTGATGGTGGCCCCACCGGTCCCCCCGCATCGATTACCCGTCAACCTGGTCAGGCCCGGAAGGGAGCAGCCATAGCGGGAACATCGAGTGCCGGGGTGTGGCTGGTGGGGTTGCCTCCATCTCTCCCTTGCTTCACCTCTCCTGAATATCCCACTCAAAGCCATTGCCAGCCTCTGTGCCTGTCACCCTGCGCACATCCCGAATTTTCGCCCCACACCCTTGCATCACATCACACTGCTCGACGTCCCCTCTGGACAACTCAAAACCGCCTTGTTAGTTTCCGCCAGCCACATGTTTCAAAGTATGAATGTGGCAATGGAATGATATTAAAGTGATATCAACTTCGCTGACGAACAAGGACGTATACAATGAAAAGCCTGCAAGGTTTGCCCAGTCTCATCACGGCTTCGGTAGGCACGCCGGGTAAAGCGCGCAACTTGCCGGCCGATGTTCAATGTATTCAATACTTGTTCAACTTGGTCAATCCCAGGTTGGGTTTTCCGATGGCTGAAAATGGCCGCTGCGACAGCCAGTTAGTGCAGTGCATCAGCCAATATCAGTTCCGTCAGCTCAAGTATGCCCACCCTGACGGCGTGGTAGACCCGGCCGGGCGGACCTTCAACAGCCTGATCGAGCAGGCCGTGCGGGTGCCGGTCAAGCTCAACCCCAGCTTGCGCCTGCCGACCTTCGCCAATGTGTTCGGCAACAGCGCTGGCGACATGGTCCAGGCCACGGTCAACCACTACCTGGCGCGGGCGCGGGCGATGATCGAGGCCGAGCGGCGCAACCGCGATATGATCCTGCAGGCCACCTGCGACGGTGGCATGACCCTGAGCGATACGGATTTCCAGAACGCTGCCGCGCAGCTGGGCAATGGTATTAGCGCCAACCTGGTCAAGGCGTTCGCCACGGTGGAGTCGGGCGGGCGCTCGGGGTTTGGGCCGGCGAAATTGCCGGTGATTGCCTTCGAAGGGCATATCTTCCGGCGCTATACCAAGCACAAGTACGACCAGACCCACCCGCTGCTGTCGTATATCTACAAGAAGAAGGCCGGCCCGCAGTGGCAGACCAATAACAAGGACCAGACCAAGGCCTGGGAAACCATGGCAACGGCATTTGGTCTGGATCAGGAAGCGGCGTTGATGTCGGCCTCCTGGGGCATGTTTCAGATCATGGGTTTCAACTTTGCTTCGTGTGGCTATAAAACCGTATTCGAGTTTGCCGCCGCGATGAAAATCAATGCGGGGCAGCAACTCAAGGCGTTTCTGGGGTTTTGCGCGAAGAACCCGGCCTTTATCAAGGCGGCGAAGAACAAAGACTATGCCGGCATGGCGCGCAGTTATAACGGCGAGGATTTCGGCGATTACGATGTGCGTATCAAGAAAGCCTTTGAAGCACTTGAAGGGAAGAAGTGAAATGAACACAGGGATCACCCGTTTGCTGGCCGCCAGCGTACTGTCGCTGGGCCTTGCCGCGCCGCTACTGGCCGATACGGCCACGCTTGAGCCTGGGCGCTACGAGGCGCTGATGCTCGCAGTCACTCCGGATCATCAGGTCGAGGGTTTCTATGCCGAGGAATTGGGCGAGGGCGTGAGCCGGCGCTGCGCGTTCTACTTCAAGGGGCAGCCTGGTGGTTCGATCACCACCTGGAGCCGCGCGGCGTATCCCGGCCAGGTGGCGGCAACGGCCGATGGCGTGACGCTGACGGTGCAGAAGGGGCGTGAGCACCCCGGCTGCATGAGTGTACTGGCGCCGGAGATTGCCACGGGGCTTGAGCTTGGGCGTATCGACAGCCGAGCATGGATCGGGCTGGTGAGCGTTTCCAGCGACAAGGCCTACCTGCTCAAGGCGCCGGGCAGCAAGGCCACCAAGCGCCCGTACATCGTCAAGAACGATGTGGTCGGGGTGCTTGAGTACAAGGATGGCTGGGCCAAGGTCGAGTACGTCAATGCCAATGACCGCTCCTTCACCGGCTGGATCCGTGCCGATCAGTACAGCCCTTTGGTCGCGCCGAAAAGCTGATCCTGCCAGTTCGCGGGGCCCGAGGCTGGCCCCGTGGGCTGCTTCGAATACCACCTGCCTCTTCCCCTCGTATCCTCCCGGCGTTTTAATTCCAGCACGATGCCGCGTGGCGCCTTATCATGCGCACCCGTCCGTTCGGCCAGGAGACAGCGACCGTGGAACACGTCGACGCGCTAACCCGTCAGAAAATCCGTGAGTGGCAAGTGCGCCGCCTGGAGATCAAGGACCAGATGGCCAACGAGCCTGAGCGGGTGCTTGAGCTGTCCAAGGTCCTCGACCAGATGGAAGAGGAGCACGAGCGTATTCTTGCTGAAGCGACGCCCCCGGCCCCGGCGCCTGCGGCGGCCTTTGCGCTACGGCTTGAGGTGTCCGCGTCCAATCGACGCGACCTGCGCAAGTTGCTGGAACTGGCCCTGCACGAACTCGACAGCGTGCTCGATGCGCCTGGGACCAACCCTGGCCATACTGGCAACATGAGCGGGTCGCTGGGCGATTACCAGCTGCAACTGACCCTGGGCGAGCCGTCGGCAACGCCTGAATGAACCCCTGTACCCCGAGCCCCCATGCAGCCTGAACACTTCGATTTTTCCCGCCCGGTCTATCTGCCGATCACTTTCGAGCAATGCCAGGCGCTGTTGCAGGCCGAAGGCGCGCCGGCGCTCGAGGCGCTGAGCGAGCCGGAGCTGGCGGCGTTGCTGGTGATCCAGAACCTGGCGCACAACCCAGGCCAGGTGGATGCGCGCGCGGCGGAAAAAGTGCTCGGCCGGCTGCTGGCCTGGGCCGTCGAGGGCGCTCATTCGCCGGGTGTTGGGCTGCTGTCGGAGGCGCGTCGGCTGTTCGATGCGCGCAAGCTGTACTTTGGCCTGGAGGTGATCAAGGCCTCCAAGCTGCGCCTGATGGACGAAGAAACCGTCCAGGCGCGCGAGTACCTGCTGGCCAACGGCACGTGGGATTTCGAGTTCAGGATCCGCCGTCAGCACGGCGATAACCCGTTCAGCCAACAAGTGGTCACCGGCTTCGACAAGGAGCGCTGGCTCACGGTCGAGCAGGACAAGCTGCTCAAGGTGATCCGCGCCAACCTCGACGAAGACATCCATGTGCAAGGCTACGCCGGCATCGGTAAGAGCTACCTGCTCGGCGCGCTGATGGACTGCCTGCCGGGCGGTCGGGTGCTGGCCCTGGCGCGTACCCCCGGCAAGCTCGGCGCGTTGCGCCAGCGCATGGGGCTGGATCCGCAGGCCAAGGTCGGCGCGACCTTCGCCCAGTTCGCCCGTGCCCTGCTCAAGGATGCCCGTGCGCCCAACAGCCGCCAGGCGCTGCCGGGCAAGCGCCGGGTCGCCGAAGAGCTGGGGATTCTCGGGCTGCGCCAGTACGATGCCGAGCACACCCTGGATATCTGCCTGGAGGTGTTGCAATGCTATTGCGAATCCCGCGACTACAGCCTGTCTAGCCGCCACCTGCCGTTCTTCCGGCAGGCCCTGACTGGGGTCGATGCCCAGGCGCTGCTGGAGTACGCCAGCCGCCTGTGGCGCTACCTGGAGGCCAACCCGGCATGGGGCGCGCAGACCGGTTTCGAGGCGCTGCTGCTGATCAAGCGTGCGGGCCTGGCCGGTTGCAGCGTGCCGGGGCGTTTCAGCCACGTGATCATCGACGAAAGCCAGGACGTACCCGCTGCGCTGTTGCAGATCATCGAGCGTGGCCGCCAGGTGCTGATCACCCTGGGCGATGAGTATCAGAAGGCCAGCGGCGAAGTGGTTCGCCGCGAGCGCCAGGTGCGGCACAAGGACATGACTTTCGCCGTGCGTTCCGGGCCACGGGTCGAGCGCCTGATCAACCCGCTGATCAGCCTGCATTCGCGTAAATCCAAGGTGGCGTTCGAAGCCGCGCGCAGTGTCGATGTGGGCATCGAGCACTATCCCCAGGGTTTCGTGCCGCCCGAGGGATGCGTGGTGCTCACCGCTTCGCGTTGGGACAGCATGCGCTGGGCCATGGAGCTGGCTGAGTGTAATTGTCTGCTGGCGTTCCCTGATTGGCCTGAGCTGCGCCGTTTCATGGCCACGGCCGTGGGGCTGTTTCGCGCCGCTTTCTATGCCGCAGGGCCGGATGCGGCGGGTGCGCATCCGTATTTCGCGCACCTGCCGGATTGGCGCCAGGTACGCGAGAACGAGCGCTTCGACGCCTCCTTCCTATGGGTTGAGGCGCGTCTTGAGGCGGGCTACAAGTTTGCCGACCTGACCTCGCTCGATGCCCGGGTCAGCGACCAGCGCGCCAGCCTGACGCTGATGCTGGCGCAGGATGCGGGGGGGCTTGAATTCGACCAGGTGCTGCTGACCCCGGAGCTGATGAGTACCCAGCCGTTTCGCGATGCCTACGCCTTCGACGAGCGTATCTGTGCGGTATACATCGCCCTGTCGCGGGCGCGTCGGCAGTTGTACCTGCCGTATGACGTGCAGGAGTGGATCGACTACCACAAGGGGCAGTCCTTCCGCGAGCTGCACGGTTACTGAGGGCGCAGGCTGTGCATGCGCGCCCTGTACCCTGTGGGAGCGGCTTTAGCCGCGAAGCAGGCGACGCGGAGGATGGCACCGGCTGTGCCGGTGTTCGCGGCTAAAGCCGCTCCCACAGGATGGCGCAACACCCGAATCAAGCGCAGTCCTTTCCGGCACGCTCGGCATTCCAGCAAGCCCATTCCCACAGGGGGCGCGTCGGTTTTAGCTATTGAGCAAGACAGTTGCTGCAACGGCCACGACAAGCCAAGCGCTTCGCTCGTATGGACTACGGCGCATCCGTATACCGCCCGATAATCCGCTCGATCTCGCCTGACTGCTTCAACCTGACCAGTGCCCTGAGCACCGCCTGGGTCGGCAGGGCTGGGTCGTTGCGCACCATGCAGCCAAGCGCTTGCTCTTGCAGTACGGCTTGGACCGGCAAGCGCTGCTCGGCGGGCAACTGACGGTTGAACCACTGCAATGACAGCTGGTTGCTGACTGCATACTGGTAACGTCCGGCTTGCAGCTTGCGCAAGGCGAGCAACTGGCTGCGGCTGTCTTCGCGGTGCAACTGGCCGCGCTGGAATAGCGGCTCCAGGGTAGGGTAGACGTACCCCAGGACGGTGCCGATCGCTTGCGCTGGCAGCGCTTGCGGCGTGCTGACGGTGGTCTGGCCGGCGCGGCCGACCAGCAGGTCGCGCTGTTCGAACAGTGGGATGCTCCAGATATAGTCGCCTGGACGGTCCGTCAGCCACTGGGTGGACACGTTGCAGCGGACATCTATGTCGCCGCTGGCCATGGCTTCTTCCAGGCGTAGGCGTGCCATGACGTGATAGTGCGGTTGTACGCCGGTTTCCCGAGCGATGGCCTGGATCAGGTCGAACACGATGCCCTCCACGGGCTGTTCGTGCTCGATACGTACCAACGGCATGCTCCAGCTTTCGGCGATGGAGAAGCGCATTGCCGCAGGCTCGGCCAGGCTGTGGCAGCTCCAGAGTAACAGGATGGCCAGGACTCGCCGCACGTCACCTCCTCCCTGGTTTGGTCTGACGGCTTTGCGCTAGATAGCTTAGACGAGAACGCCGGGGTGCAATTTCCCCCTCGCTCCGCTAGCATTAGCGCTCTTTCCGCCCGCTCCGGTCACGATGGTTTTTTGATGAGTTATCAGGTTCTTGCACGTAAATGGCGTCCGCGCTCGTTCCGCGAAATGGTCGGCCAAACCCATGTGCTCAAGGCTTTGATCAACGCCCTGGACAACCAGCGCCTGCACCACGCCTACCTGTTTACCGGTACTCGGGGGGTAGGTAAGACTACCATTGCGCGGATCATTGCCAAGTGCCTGAACTGCGAGACCGGCATCACTTCCAGCCCGTGTGGGACCTGCTCGGTGTGCCGGGAGATCGACGAGGGGCGTTTCGTCGACCTGATCGAGATCGACGCCGCCAGCCGCACCAAGGTGGAAGATACCCGCGAGCTGCTGGACAACGTGCAGTATGCTCCGAGCCGTGGACGCTTCAAGGTCTACCTGATCGACGAAGTGCACATGCTCTCGACGCACTCGTTCAACGCCTTGCTCAAGACCCTCGAAGAGCCGCCGCCCTACGTCAAGTTCATCCTCGCCACCACCGATCCGCAGAAGCTGCCGGCCACGATCCTGTCGCGGTGCTTGCAGTTCTCGCTGAAGAATATGAGCCCGGAGCGGGTGGTCGAGCACCTGAGCCACGTGCTGGGTGCCGAGAACGTGCCCTTCGAGGACGACGCCCTGTGGCTGCTTGGTCGCGCCGCCGATGGCTCGATGCGCGACGCCATGAGCCTGACCGACCAGGCGATTGCCTTCGGTGAAGGCAAGGTGTTGGCCGCCGATGTAAGGGCAATGCTCGGCACCCTCGATCATGGCCAGGTGTACGGCGTGCTCCAGGCATTGCTGGAGGGGGATGCGCGGGCGTTGCTCGAAGCGGTGCGCGACCTTGCCGAGCAGGGGCCGGACTGGAACGGCGTGCTCTCGGAGATGCTCAACGTGCTGCACCGGGTAGCCATCGCCCAGGCCCTGCCGGAGGCGGTGGACAACGGCCAGGGCGACCGTGATCGGGTGTTGGCGTTGGCCCAGGCCCTCCCGGCCGAAGATGTGCAGTTCTATTACCAGATGGGGCTGATTGGCCGCCGCGACTTGCCGCTGGCGCCGGATCCGCGCGGCGGCTTCGAGATGGTCCTGCTGCGCATGTTGGCGTTTCGCCCGGCCGACAGCGACGACGCCCCTCGGGCAGTGCTAAAGACAACGGGGATCAGCCAGGCCACAGCTGATCCGGCAACACCGGTGGCAGCCGCGGCGCCCATCGCGCCGGTCGTACACGTCGCCCCGGTCGAGCCTGTCAGCGAGCCTGAGGCGGCCGCTGTTGAGGCAGAGCCGGTGGCGGAACCTGAGCCGGTGGCGACCATCGAGCCCGAGCCTGAGGTGCAACCTGAACCTGAACCTGAGGCTTGTGCGCCAGAGCCAGAACGGGTGGAGGAAGTCGTCGACCTGCCGTGGGACGAGCCTGCTGCCCCCGTGCAGCCGCAGCCGCAGCCGCAGCCACAGCCAGCACCTGCGCCGAGTTACAGTCCGCCAGATGACGACGCTCCGCCATTCGACCCGTCGGCGTACAGTCCGGCCAGCCTGGAGCGTGACGACGAGCCGCCGGCTGATGACGACTATTACATGCCAGAGGGCGATGCCTCGAGCTTCAGTTACCTGGACGAATTGGCCGAGCACGTGCAGGAAGACGTGGTGGCCAAGCCTGTCGAACCGCTGCCTGCGGCCAAACCCGCCACTGGCCTGGCCCTGCAATGGTTGGAATTGTTCCCACAGTTGCCTGTCTCCGGGATGACGGGCAACATCGCCGCGAACTGTACGCTGATCAGCGCCAACGGCGACGATTGGCTGCTGCACCTGGACCCTGGGCAGGGCGCGTTGTTCAACGCCACCCAGCAGCGCCGGCTGAACGAAGCGCTCAACCAGGCCCTGGGGCGCGCAATCCGGCTACAGATCGAGCTGATTCGCCCCGAGCAGGAAACCCCAGCCCAGGCCGCTGCGCGCAAGCGCGCCGAACGTCAGCATGAGGCTGTGGTCTCCATCGAACAGGACCCGCTCATCCAGCAGATGATTCGGCAGTTCGGCGCGACGGTCAGGCACGATACTATTGAGCCTGTAGAGCCCCTGGCCACCCAGGGGCAATGAACGGATAACCATGTGGCCGGCGTGAGCCTGGCTGCATCACATGACCCAGATCGAGGTACTTTCCCATGATGAAAGGTGGCATGGCCGGCCTGATGAAGCAGGCCCAGCAAATGCAGGAAAAGATGCAGAAGATGCAGGAAGAGCTGGCCAACGCCGAAGTCACCGGCCAGTCCGGTGGCGGCCTGGTGAGCGTGGTGATGACCGGTCGCCATGACGTCAAGCGCGTAAGCATCGACCAGAGCCTGATGTCGACCGACGAGGACGACAAGGAAGTGCTGGAAGACCTGATCGCCGCCGCGCTGAACGACGCCGTGCGCAAGATCGAGCAGAGCAGCCAGGAGAAGATGGGTGGCATGACCGCTGGTATGCAGCTGCCGCCGGGCTTCAAGATGCCGTTCTAAGGCATCCAGCCTGTTCAAGGAAACCGCCGTTGGGTAACCATCGGCGGTTTTTTGTCTTTTAGGCGCACATCATTTTGAGTGCGGGCTTCATTCCTTGTGGGGGCGGGTTATTTACCAAGCAGGCGGTGCGCAGGTAATGCGAGCGCTGCGATGGTGGATTTGACGCCACTACCCCACGCCGGTATAAACCGCGTCTTACCGATTTATCAGGCCTTTCCCATGAGCTTCAGTCCCCTCATCCGCCAACTGATCGACGCCCTGCGCATCCTACCTGGCGTTGGCCAGAAAACCGCCCAGCGCATGGCCTTGCAGTTGCTCGAGCGCGACCGTAGTGGCGGCACCCGCCTGGCCCAGGCCCTGAGCCAGGCCATGGAAGGTGTTGGCCACTGCCGCCAGTGCCGCACCCTGACCGAGGAGGTGCTGTGCCCGCAATGCGCCGACACGCGCCGGGACGATACCCAGCTGTGCGTAGTGGAGGGGCCGATGGATGTGTATGCGGTGGAGCAGACCGGCTACCGCGGGCGTTACTTCGTGCTCAAGGGGCATCTGTCGCCGCTCGATGGCCTGGGCCCAGATGCCATTGGCATTCCGCAGTTGATGGCGCGCATTGACGAGCAGGGCACTTTCAATGAGGTGATCCTGGCCACCAACCCGACGGTGGAAGGGGAGGCGACTGCCCATTACATCGCCCAGCTATTGGCCGAGAAGGGCCTGGCCGCCACGCGCATTGCCCATGGCGTGCCATTGGGCGGCGAGCTGGAGTTGGTGGATGGCGGGACGCTGGCGCATGCCTTTGCCGGGCGCAAGCCGATTTCTCTGTGAGCGGCAAGCTGCGAGCTGCAAGTAAAAGCGGTTCTGCGCCAACCTGCTGTTAGCTTGCAGCTTGCAGCTTGCAGCTTATAGCTGCCTTCAATATTCGCTCAGCGAGAACTCGGTCAGGCAGAACGTCGGTACTCCTGCCGCTTGCAGGCGGCGCGAGCCTTCCAGCTCTGGCAGATCGATGATCGCCGCAGCTTCGAACACCTGGGCGCCGGTGCGACGCACCAGGTTAGCCGCCGCCAGCAGTGTGCCGCCGGTGGCGATCAGATCATCGAAGATCAGTACCGAGTCGCCGTCGCACAGGCTGTCGGCATGCACCTCAAGGAATGCCTCGCCGTACTCGGTCTGGTAGCCCTCCGACAACACATCAGCCGGCAGCTTGCCCTGTTTGCGGAACAGGATCAGCGGCTTGTTCAACTGGTGGGCGATGATCGAGCCGATCAAAAAGCCTCGCGCGTCCATGGCGCCGATGTGGCTGAACTCGGCTTCGACGTACCGTTCGATGAACTGGTCGGCTACGTAGCGCAGCCCGCGCGGCGACTGGAACAGCGGGGTGATATCGCGAAAGATCACGCCCGGCTTGGGGAAATCTACCACCGGGCGGATCAGGGCTTTGAGGTCGAAGGTGTCGCTGTGCATGGGGCGGTATCCTGGAAAAACCAAGGCCGCAGTATACCCTGTTAACGCCGCGGTCAGGATTCCATCGCACCACCGGCCAGCGCGCACAGCTGGATCGGATCGAGGATGTGGATCTCTTTGCCTTCGGCCTTGATCAGACCGTTCTGCTGAAAGCGCGTGAACACCCGCGACACGGTTTCCACCGCCAGGCCCAAGTAGTTGCCGATCTCGTTGCGCGACATGCTCAGGCGGAACTGGTTGGCCGAGTAGCCACGGGCGCGGAAGCGCGCCGAGAGGTTGACCAGGAAGGTGGCGATGCGCTCGTCGGCAGTTTTCTTGGACAGCAGCAGCATCATCTGCTGATCGTCGCGGATCTCGCGGCTCATCACCCGCATCAACTGTCGACGCAGCTGCGGCAGTTGCACCGACAGCTCGTCCAGGCGCTCGAAGGGGATTTCGCACACCGAGGTGGTTTCCTGAGCCTGGGCCGACACCGGATAGGCCTCGGTGTCCATGCCTGACAGGCCGACCAGCTCACTGGGCAGATGGAAGCCGGTGATCTGCTCCTCGCCGCCGTCACTCAGGCTGAAGGTCTTGAGTGCGCCGGAACGTACCGCGTAGACCGAGCCGAAATTGTCACCCTGGCGGAACAGGAACTCGCCTTTTTTCAGCGGGCGTCCGCGCTTGACGATTTCATCCAGTGCGTCCATGTCCTCGAGGTTGAG
The DNA here is from genome assembly GCF_048068415.1 of Pseudomonas sp. NY15463. NCBI lineage: Bacteria > Pseudomonadati > Pseudomonadota > Gammaproteobacteria > Pseudomonadales > Pseudomonadaceae > Pseudomonas > Pseudomonas sp. NY15463. The sequence continues at coordinate 240,448 of NZ_JBLUQD010000007.1, read as the reverse complement.
CGACAGGGGCAGGCACAGGGGGGCCAGGCTGCAATCCTTGCAGTGGGCCTGGTTGTGTGGGCGCAGTTTTACTGGCTCGGACATTTCTTCGATCCTTGTGGGAAAGCACACATAAGTCGTAAGGGTAACCCACGGCGAGGGCTGTAGGCCAGCGTGTGCATTCTTGGTGCGTGCTGGCGCTGCCCCGACGCGCCTGCGCCGGGGCTCTCTCACTGTCCATAGTGTGCCTGACAAGGCTGGCCGTCCATGCGCTAAATCGTATTGCGCGCCTCAAATGACCCGCGAGAACCGCTGGCGGTTCTGTTGTGCGAGATAAGCGTCGAAGACCATGCACACCGAACGCACCAACAGGCGCCCGGCGGGCAGTACGCGAATACCCTTGGCGTCGAGACTGATCAGGCCATCGCGCTGCATGGCCAGCAGTTCCGGCCACTGATCGTTGAAATAGCCGCGAAAGTCGATCACGAAGGCTCGCTCGATCGCGTCGAAATCCAGCTCGAAATGGCAGATGAGCTGTTGGATCACTGCCCGGCGCACGCGGTCGTCCGGGTTGCACAACAGGCCACGCTGAGTCGCCAGCTGGGCGTCGGAGAGGGCGTTCTGGTAAGTGTTCAGGTCACTGCTGTTCTGGCAGTACAAGTCGCCGATCTGGCTGATTGCCGATACTCCCAGGCCGATCAGGTCGCAATGGCCGTGGGTGGTGTAGCCCTGGAAGTTGCGCTGTAAGGTGCCTTCTTCCTGGGCAATCGCCAGCTCGTCATCGGGCAGGGCGAAGTGGTCCATGCCGATGTAGCGGTAGCCGGCGGCGGTCAGTTGCTCGATGGTGGCCTGGAGCATGTCGAGCTTGGCTGAAGGGGTAGGTAGCTCGCTGGTATCGATGCGCCGCTGGGGCATGAAGCGCTCAGGCAGATGGGCGTAGTTGAACACCGACAGGCGGTCGGGTTGCAGGCGGATCACTTCCTCGACGGTACGCGCGAAGCCTTCCGGGGTCTGGCGCGGCAGGCCGTAGATCAGGTCGAGGTTGACCGAGCGAAATTGCAGCGTGCGCGCGGCCTCGATCAGCGTACGGGTCTGCTCCAGGCTTTGCAGGCGATTGACAGCGCGCTGCACGGCTGGGTCCAGGTCCTGCACGCCGAGGCTGACCCGGTTGAAGCCCAGTTCGCGCAGCAGGCCCATGGTCGACCAGTCGGCCTCGCGTGGGTCCAGCTCGATGCCGTAGTCGCCGGAGTCATCGTCCAGTAGGTTGAAATGCTGGCGCAGGCTGGCCATGAGTTGGCGCAGTTCAACGTGGCTGAGGAAGGTCGGCGTACCGCCGCCGAAGTGCAGTTGCTCGACTTTCTGCCTGGGGTCCAGGTGGCAGGCGATCAGTTGGATCTCCTGTTCCAGGCGTTGCAGGTAGGGTGCGGCGCGAGCGCGGTCCTTGGTAATGACCTTGTTGCACGCGCAGTAGTAGCAAATGTTGGCGCAGAACGGCACATGCAGGTATAGCGACAGCGGGCGCACGGCACGGCGGCTCTCGCGCAGGGCGTGGAGCAGGTCGAACGAACCCACTTCGGCATGCAGCTGCATGGCGGTCGGGTAAGAGGTGTAGCGAGGCCCGGCCAGGTCATAGCGACGGATCAGGGCGGCGTCCCAGCGTAGGTCGTCGAGCATGTGGGTAATCCCCGGATAGCACTGCAGTGCCCGGAGTCTAGGGGGGGTTGTAAGTTTGTATGTTGATTTGTATCAAGCTGCAAGCGGCGAGCTTCAAGCTGCAAGAAGAAGCAAGTTCGGTACACCCCTCCCGCTCTCTCTTGCAGCTCGCCGCTGCTTCAATGCCCCATCAACCAATGCTGATGGGGGCCGGGCAGTGTCCACAGCCCGAACAGGATCACCAGCAGCCCGCCAGCCGTGCGTATCCCGCGATTGCGCAGCAGCTTACCTACCTGCTGCGCCGCCAGCCCCGTGGCCAGCAGCACCGGCCAGGTGCCCACGCCGAACGCCAGCATCAGCGCCGCACTGTGCAGTGCATCCCCCTGGCTCGCAGCCCATAGCAGGGTGCTGTATACCAGCCCGCATGGCAGCCAGCCCCACAGAGCGCCGAGCAGCAAGGCGCGCGGCAGGCTGGACACTGGCAACAGCCGCGTGGCCAGAGGTTGTACATGGCGCCACAGGCCACGGCCCAGTGCCTCGACACGCGTCAGCCCGCTCCACCAGCCGGCCAGGTATAGGCCCATGGCAATCAGCAGCAGTGCAGCGATCACCCGTAGCCCGGTCGCCAGCGGGCTACTGGCCAAGGCCACGCCAGCCAGACCCAGCAGCAGGCCGGCAATCGCGTAGCTAAGCACGCGCCCCAGGTTGTAGGCCAGCAGCAGGCGCAGGCGGCGGCCGCGTTGTTCGGGGGGGATGGCCAGGGTCAGGGCGCCCATCAGGCCGCCGCACATTCCCAGGCAATGGCCGCCACCGAGCAGGCCAAGCACCAGCGCCGAGCCTAGCAGGGGAATCAGGTCAGGCACGCGGGCTCGGGTCCTTGTCTTCGGGCGCTTGTGCCTCGGGCCTGGCGGCGGCCTGATGGCGTGGATCCTGGTCGTCGAACAGGATGCTGTGGGCCGGGCCTTCTAGGTCGTCGTACTGGCCGCTGTCCACCGCCCAGAAAAAGATGTACACGGCAACGCCGACCAGCAGCAGGGCGGCGGGAATCATCACGTAGAGGGCGGGCATAGGGTCTTCCTTCCCAGCGCGACGGACGCGGGGGGCGGTGGGGTCAGCGCGCTGGGTTGGCGGGTCAGGCGCAGCGCATTGAGCACGACGATCAGCGAGCTGAGCGACATGCCGACCGCAGCCCACGCTGGCGTGACCCAGCCCAGTGCGGCGAACGGCAACATGAGGCCATTGTACAGGGTCGCCCAGAGCAGGTTCTCGACGATGTTGCGGCGCGTACGCCGGGCGAGGCTGAAGGCCTGCACCAGCGCGTGCAGGTTGTTCGACAGCAGCACCGCGTCGGCACTGGTCTTGGCAAGGTCCGTGGCGCTGCCCATGGCGATGCTGATGTCGGCAGCCGCCAGCACCGGCACGTCGTTGACCCCGTCGCCGAGCATCAGAACTTTGCGTCCTGCCGCTTGCAACTGCTTCAAGCACGCCAGCTTGTCGTCCGGGCGCAGCCCGCCGACGGCCTGGTCGATACCCAGTTGCGCGGCCACTTCGCCGACCATCGGCGAGCTGTCGCCGGACAGCAGCAGGGTCTGCCAGCCGCGGGCCTTGCAGGCAGACACCAGGTCGGCGGCGGTGTCGCGCAGGCGGTCGTCCAGGCCGAACCAGGCCAGTGGTCCTTGGCGATCGCCCAGCAGCAGCCATTGGCCGCGGGGTTCGGGCACGCCAGGGACTTCGGCGCCGCTCAGCGCACAGACGAAGGTGGCTTGGCCGATGCGCAGGCGCTGGCCGTCCAGTTCGCCTTCAAGGCCCAGCCCTGGCACGGCGTTGACGGCGTCCGCTGTGCGCGTGGCGCGGCCGAACGCGCGGGCGATGGGGTGCTCGGATTGGTTTTCCAGGGCGGCGGCCAGGGCCAGGCACTGGTCGGCGTCGCGCGGCCCGAGCGGGCGGATGCTGCGCAGCGCCAGGCGGCCCTCGGTGAGTGTGCCGGTCTTGTCGAAAATCACCGTGTCGATTTGGTTCAGGCCTTCCAGCACATGGCCGCGGGTCACCAGCAGGCCGAGCTTGTGCAATGTACCGGTGGCGGCGGTCAGAGCCGTCGGGGTGGCCAGCGACAGCGCGCAAGGGCAGGTGGCCACCAACATCGCCAGGACGATCCAGAACGCCCGCCCGGCATCCAGTTGCCACCAAACCAGGCCGATGGCCACAGCAGCCAGCAGGGTGAACAGCAGGAACCATTGCGAGGCACGGTCGGCGATTTCGGCCAGTCGGGGTTTTTCCGACTGGGCACGCTCCAGCAGCCGCACGATGGCCGACAGGCGTGAGTCCTGGCCTACCGCCTGGACCTCGACGGTGAGGGCGCTTTCGACGTTGAGGGTGCCACCTGTGACAGGGTCGCCCTGGCGCCGGGGTTGCGGCAGGTACTCGCCAGTGAGCAGCGACTCGTCGATGCTGGAGCGCCCGTCGACGATGCGCCCGTCCGCTGGGATCACCGCGCCAGGCAGCACCTGCACATGGTCGCCGGGTTGCAGTTCGCCCAGCAGGATACGTTCGGCCTGGCCGTCGACGCCCAGCCGCAGGCATGAGGCCGGCAGCAGGTTGACCAACTGTGCGGTGGCGGCCGCCGTACGCTCGCGGGCGCGACGTTCGAGGTAGCGGCCGGTGAGCAGGAACAGCGCGAACATGCCCACGGTGTCGAAATACAGCTCGCCGCTACCGCTGATGGCGGTCCAGATGCCCGCGCCGAAAGCCAGGCTGATGGCCAGCGACACTGATACGTCCATGGTCAGGTGGCGGGTGCGCAGGTCGCGGGCAGCGCCCTTGAAGAACGGCGCGCAGCTGTAGAACACGATGGGGATGGTGAGAAACAGTGCGACCCAGCGCAGGATGGCGTGCAGTTCAGGCGACAGGTCGATGTTGAATTCCGGCCAGGTGGCCATGGTTGCCATCATGGCCTGGAACCACAGCAGCCCAGCCACGCCGAGACGGCGCAGTGCGCTACGGTTTTCCTGGGCCAGTCGTTCGGCGGCCTGGTCGGGTTGATAGGGGTGGGCGGCATAGCCGATATGGCGCAATTCGGCGAGTAATGTCGAGAGCGGTAGCGCCGCGTCCGACCAACTGACCAGCAGGCGGTGGTTGGACAGGTTCAGACGTGCTTCGCTGACCCCAGGCAGGCTGCGCAGGTGCTTTTCGATCAGCCAGCCGCAGGCAGCGCAACTGATGCCTTCGACCAACAGGGTGGCTTCGGCCAGTTCGCCTGCGTGGCGCACGAAGTTGCGCTGCACGTCGTCGCGGTCGAACAGCGCCAGTTCGTCTTGCAGTTGCCGAGGCAGGGTTTCGGGGTTGGCGCTGCTGTCGCTGCGGTGCTGGTAGTAGTGCTCAAGGCCGCCTGCGACGATGGATTCTGCCACCGCCCGGCAGCCTGGGCAGCAGAAGGCCCGCGGCTGGTCGAGGACCACGGTGGTGAAGCGGCTGCCGTTGGGTACGGGCAGGGCGCAGTGGTAGCAGGGGGTGGGTTGGGTCATCTTGAGTCTGTCTTTTGGCTTGGGATTGCCGGGGGTGCTTTGCACCCCTTTCGCGGCACAAGGCCGCTCTTACAGGAATGCCCGAGCGGCCATGTGTCGCGAATCATTGCTGGTGCTCGGCACCTTGTAGCGCCTCGTCGCCCAGCTGCAAGGCTACGCCATGCTCGACCTTTTCTTCCTCGAACAACCGCCACACATGTTCATCCTGGCTGCCCAGCAACTCGACGAAACGCCGCCCTTCGACCTTGTCCTCCAACTGACCGACATAGCGGCCCGGTTCGCTGCGTGCCAGTTGCACCTTACGGTCGCGGTCCGGCTGGGTCGGCGAAATCAGGTTCAGTTCGAGGGTTTGCGGGTTGCTGTTGCCGCTCAGGCGCACGTCCACCTCGCCGGTCAGCTCGTCGAGGTGGATGCTGGCCTTGAGGTTGAGGGTCTGGGCCAGTAGCTCGCGGTCCAACGAGCGGTTGATGCCCTTGCCCGCCTCGTAATAGTTATCGTTGACCAGGTTGTCCGGGTTGCGCACGGCAATGCTGACCATGGTCAGGCTCAGGCATACCGAGGTGGTCAGGATGCCGATGATGATCCAGGGCCAGAGGTGCTTGTACCAAGGGCTGGCGGCGGTGGCTGGCATGCGTTCGATTCTCTCTGTCAGCGGATCTGTGGGCCGATGAAGCGGCTCTTGGCTTCGACCTGGCTGGCGCCGTCATCGGCGTCCTTGAGGATGAAGGTGATTTCGTTGGTGGTCGAGGGCAGCTTTTCCGGGGCCACCGACAGCTGCACCGGCAGGCTGACGATGTCGCCGGCGCTCACATGGATTTCGCGTTGGCCTTCAAGCTTGAGGTCGGGCAGGCCAGCGGCGTCGAGCACATAGACGTGGTCACGCTGGTCCTTGTTCATGACTTTCAGGCTGTAGACGTTCTCGATCCGCCCCTGGGCGTTTTCGCGGTACAGCACGCGGTCCTTGGCTACGTCGAAGCCGACCAGCGAGCGGGTCGCGAATGCCGTGGCCAGGGCGCCGATCATCACCAGCAGGACCAGGGCGTAGCCGATCAGGCGCGGGCGCAGCATGTGGGTCTTCTGGCCGGACAGGTTGTGCTCGGTGGTGTAGCTGATCAGGCCTTTGGGGTAATTCATCTTGTCCATGATGCTGTCGCAGGCGTCGATGCACGCGGCGCAGCCGATGCACTCGATCTGTAGGCCGTCGCGGATGTCGATGCCGGTCGGGCAGACCTGCACGCACATCGTACAGTCGATGCAGTCGCCCAGGCCCTTGGCCTTGTAGTCGGTGTCTTTCTTGCGCGGCCCGCGGGTCTCGCCGCGACGCGGGTCGTAGGAGACGATCAGGGTATCCTTGTCGAACATCACGCTCTGGAAACGTGCGTACGGGCACATGTACACGCACACCTGCTCGCGCAGCCAGCCGGCGTTGCCATAGGTGGCCAGGGTGAAGAAGCCGACCCAGAAGTAGGCCCAGCCGTCGGACTGGCCGGTGAAAAACTCGATGATCAGCTCGCGCACCGGGGTGAAGTAGCCGACGAAGGTCATGCCGGTGACGAAGCCGATCAGTAGCCACAGGCTGTGCTTGGCGAGCTTGCGCAGGAACTTGTTGGCACTCATCGGCGCCTTGTCCAGCTTCATGCGTTGGTTGCGATCACCCTCGGTGACTTTCTCGCACCACATGAACACCCAGGTCCAGACGCTTTGCGGGCAGGTGTAGCCGCACCACACCCGGCCGGCATACACGGTGATGAAGAACAGGCCGAAGGCGGCGACGATCAGGATGCCTGACAGCAGGATGAAGTCCTGCGGCCAGATGGTGGCGCCGAAGATATAGAACTTGCGCTCCGGCAGGTCCCACCAGACGGCCTGGCGGCCGCCCCAGTTCAACCATACGGTGCCGAAGTACAGCAAAAACAGTAGCGCGCCGCCGACCATCCGCAGGCGGCGGAACAGGCCGGTAAAGGCACGGGTATAGATTTTTTCGCGCGAGGCGTAGAGGTCGACGGAATCCTTCCCTTTGCTGGCAGGCGGGGTGACGTCATGTACCGGAATATGCTTGCTCATCATCAAGTCCCACGGCAGTGGAGAAACGCCGCGGCCAGTGCTTGCCGGCCGTGGTCTGGCGCGTGCTGCTGGCGCTCTGTGACCCATGATACGCCGGTGATAGCGTGGTGGGGCCTTGCTGCGACACTTAGTCGCGTTGGGTTGGTGGTATGAATCGTGATATAGCGAGTGTCAATTGATCCAGGTCATCTGACCTCGAGATAGGCGGTACCTGCGCCGGCCTCTTCGCGGGCAAGCCCGCTCCCACAAGTTTTCCGATTGCCTAGGGATCTGTGCGATCCCTGTGGGAGCGGGCTTGCCCGCGAAAAGGCCAGGCCTACTTACTCGGTTTTCTCAGCCGCCTCCGGCTGATGCGACAGGCTGTACACATAGGCTGCCAGCAGGTGCACCTTGTCGTTGCCTTGCAGTTGCTCCTGCGCCGGCATCTGGCCTTGACGGCCATAGCGGATGGTCTGCTGCAACTGGGCGAAGCTGGAACCGTAGATGAACGCTTGCGGGTGCGTCAGGTTCGGCGCGCCCATGGCCGGGGTGCCCTTGCCTTCAGGTCCGTGGCAGGCCACGCAGTTGGTGGCGAAGATCTGCTGGCCTTTGACCGGGTCGGCCTTGGCATTTTCGGGCAGTTTGCGCCCATCCAGGTTGGTCAATACGAAAGCAGCCACATCTGCCACACCCTGCTCGCCGATCACTGTGCCCCACGCCGGCATTACACCGTGACGCCCACCCATGATGGTGGTCTTGATGGTTTCTGGCTCGCCGCCCCAACGCCAGTCGTTGTCGGTGAGATTGGGGAATCCATAGGCGCCCTTGGCGTCGGAGCCGTGGCACACCGAGCAGTTGGAGGCAAACAGCCGTGCGCCCATTTTCAGAGCCTGCGGGTCCTTGGCCACCTCCTCCAGGGGCATGGCCGCGAACTTGGCGAAGATCGGCCCGAAGCGGGCATCGGCCTTGGCCATTTCCTTTTCCCATTCATGCACGCCGGTCCAGCCCGACTGGCCGTTGGAAAACTCGGTCTGCTTGTCGTTGTCCAGGTAGCTATAGCCCGGCAGCACGCCTTTCCAGTTACCCAGGCCGGGGTAAAGCACCAGGTAGCCCAAGGCAAATACGATGGTGCCGACGAACAGCCAGAACCACCACTTGGGCAGTGGGTTGTCGTATTCCTCGATGCCGTCGAAGGCGTGGCCCACGGTCTGCTCGGTGATCTCCTCGCGCTGGCCCCTGCGGGTCGACAGCAGCAGCCAGGTCAGCGAGAAGATCGTGCCCAGGGTGAGTACGGTGACGTACAGACTCCAGAAGGTTGTCATTGTTGTTTGCTCCCAGAAGCGTTTTTCGCGTGCTCGACGTGGCGGATGGCCTCGGGGTCGTCCGCGAACGGCAGTTGCGTCGCCTCATCGAAGTCCTGCTTGCGCCGTGGGCTGAACACCCACAGCGCCAGGCCCACGAAAGCCACCAGCACCACCACGGTGCCCAGGCCGCGAATCATCCCGATATCCATCGACGTCACCGTTTGCTCTTGATGATGGTGCCAAGGCCTTGCAGGTACGCCACCAGGGCGTCCATTTCGGTCTTGCCCTTGACCGCGTCACGCGCTCCGGCGATGTCTTCGTCGGTGTAGGGCGTGCCGAGGGTGCGCAGCACTTCGAGCTTCTTGGCAGTGTCCTTGCCATCGAGGGTGTTCTCGACCAGCCACGGGTAGGCCGGCATCTTCGACTCAGGCACCACGTTGCGCGGGTTGTACAGGTGCGCGCGGTGCCAGTCGTCGGAGTAGCGTCCACCGACCCGGGCCAGGTCAGGGCCGGTACGCTTGGAGCCCCACAGGAACGGATGGTCCCAGACGCTCTCGCCAGCCACCGAGTAGTGGCCGTAGCGCTCGGTTTCGGCACGGAACGGGCGGATCATCTGCGAGTGGCAGCCCACGCAACCTTCGCGGATGTAGATGTCGCGGCCTTCCACCTCCAGCGCGGTGCGTGGCTTCATGCCCTCGACCGGTTTGTTGGTGACGTCCTGGAAGAACAGCGGGACGATCTGCGTCAGGCCACCCACGCTCACCGCGATGACCATGAAGAAAGCCAGCAGGCCAATGTTCTTTTCGACGGCTTCATGCTTCATCAGTGCGCTCCCACGACGACGATCTTGGCGGCTTGCTCAGCCTCTGCCGGGTTAGCGGCGCGCACCGTGCGCAGCACGTTGTAGGCCATCAGCAGCATGCCCGAAGCGAAGAACGCGCCGCCCAGGGCGCGAACGATGTAGCCCGGATGGCTGGCTTGCAGCGCTTCGACGAACGAGTAGGTAAGGGTGCCGTCGTCGTTGATGGCGCGCCACATCAGGCCCTGGGTGATGCCATTGACCCACATCGAGGCGATGTACAGCACGGTGCCGATGGTCGCCAGCCAGAAGTGCGCGTTGATCAGGCCGATGCTGTGCATCTGCTCGCGGCCATAGAGTTTCGGGATCATGTGGTACACCGCGCCGATCGAGATCATCGCCACCCAGCCGAGGGCGCCGGCATGCACGTGGCCGATGGTCCAGTCGGTGTAATGCGACAGCGAGTTGACCGTCTTGATGGCCATCATCGGGCCTTCGAAGGTGGACATGCCGTAGAACGCCAGCGACACCACCAAAAAGCGCAGGATCGGGTCGGTGCGCAACTTATGCCAGGCACCCGAGAGGGTCATCATGCCGTTGATCATGCCTCCCCAGCTGGGGGCCAGGAGGATGATCGACATCACCATGCCCAGCGACTGGGCCCAGTCGGGCAGGGCGGTGTAGTGCAGGTGGTGGGGGCCTGCCCAGATGTACAGTGTGATCAACGCCCAGAAATGCACGATCGACAGGCGATAGGAGTAGATTGGCCGCTCGGCCTGCTTGGGTACGAAGTAGTACATCATCCCCAGGAAGCCCGTGGTCAGGAAGAAGCCCACGGCGTTGTGGCCGTACCACCACTGGATCATCGCGTCGGTGGCGCCGGAATAGGCCGAATAGGACTTGAACAGGCTGACCGGCAGCGACATGTGATTGACGATGTGCAGCATCGCGGTGACCACGATGAAGGCGCCGTAGAACCAGTTACCGACATAGATGTGCTTGGTCTTGCGCTTGACGATGGTGCCGAAGAACACCAGGCCATAGGTGATCCAGACGATGGCCAGCAGAATCGCCAGCGGCCATTCGAGTTCGGCGTATTCCTTGGTGGTGGTGTAGCCCATCGGCAAGGTGATCAGCGCGCCGAGGATCACCGCCTGCCAGCCCCAGAAGGTGAAGGCGGCCATACCGTCGGAGATCAAGCGTGTCTGGCAGGTGCGCTGCACCACGTAGTAGCTGGTGCCGAACAGGGCGCAGCCACCGAAGGCGAAGATCACCAGGTTGGTGTGCAGCGGGCGCAGGCGACCGAAGCTCGTCCAGGGCAGGTCCAGGTTGAGCTGGGGCCAGACCAGTTGCGAGGCGATGAAGACGCCGAGCCCCATGCCAAGGATCCCCCAGACCACCGTCATGATGGCGAACTGGCGGACGACCTTATAGTTATAAGCAGTCGGGCTGATTGCTGTGCTCATGCTAAGGTTCCACGGTTTGGGTCATTCTTGTTGGTTGAAATCGGCGCAGTATCGATAACCTCTGGGGTTACGACAACGCACGCAATACTGCGCCGACCCGTGTCCAGGCCCTCTACAACCCCGTCTCGGGCGCATTGGGCTGAACGATTGTACACAAATAAATATTTGTTATGTGTACCGTTTTTCGTCTTTTTCTGATCGTTTGGTCAAGCTTTTTTTGTGCATGGCGTCAGGCTGTGCGCCATGTGGCCGCGCGCTCGACATAGCGCAGCCGCTGTGGCAACAAGCTTAGTTGTGTTCGGAGGGGGTGCAAGGGAGGGGGGTAGTGCGCGGGCTGCTTCTGGGCCCAATCGGGGGCGGTTCGGCGTTGGCTGGCGCCACCGCCCCCTGGAGGGTGTTACTTGGCTGTCACGGTTTCGGGCGTCTGATCCTGCGACAAGCTGTACACGTACGCTGCCAGCAGGTGCACCTTGTCATTGCCTTGGATCTCGGCCTGGGCCGGCATCTGCCCCTGGCGACCATAGCGGATGGTCTGCTGCAACTGGGCGAAGCTCGAACCGTAGATGAACGCCTGCGGGTGCGTCAGGTTAGGCGCGCCCATCGCTGGGGTGCCCTTGCCTTCGGGGCCGTGGCAGGCCACGCAGTTGCTGGCGAAGATCTCCTTGCCCTTGGCTGGGTCGGCCTTGGCGCCTTCGGGCAGGCTACGGCCATCGAGGCCGGTCAGCACGAACGCGGCCACATCCGCCACGCCCTGTTCACCGATCACCGTGGCCCAACCCGGCATCACGCCATGACGGCCGTTCATGATGCTGGCCTTGATGGTCTCGGGCTCGCCACCCCAGCGCCAGTCCTTGTCGGTCAGGTTCGGGAAGCCGTAGGCGCCCTTGGCATCGGAGCCGTGGCACACCGAACAGTTCGAGGCGAACAGCCGGCTACCCATCTTCAGCGCCTGAGGATCCTTGGCCACTTCTTCGACCGGCATGGCCGCGTACTTGGCGAAGATCGGTCCGAACTTGGCGTCGGCCTTGTCCATTTCGCGCTGCCATTCGTTGACCTGGGTCCAGCCGTTCTCGTAGCCAGGCAGGATGCCTTTCCAGTTGCCCAGGCCCGGATAGAGAATCAGGTAGCCAACGCCGAACGCCAGGGTGCCGACGAACAGCCAGAACCACCATTTAGGCAGTGGGTTGTCGTACTCCTCGATGCCGTCGAAGCTATGGCCCATGGTCTGGTCGGTGGTGTTGCTGCTCTGGCCCTTGCGGGTGCCAAGCAGCAGCCAGGTCAGGCCGATCAGGCTGCCGAGGGTCAGTACGCTGATGTACGTACTCCAGAAGGTGGTCATTGCCCGTTACTCCTAATGGCAGGTTCCTGCCCGCTCGGGGGCAGGCGGTCGTCGTCGAAGGGCAGCAGGCGCGCTTCGGCGAAATCACGGTCGCGGCGACGGTTGAAGACCCAGAGCGAGAGGCCGATGAAGGCGATCATCACCACCAGGGTGCCCAGGCCACGGATCATGCCGATATCCATTTCCATGCCGTTCACCGTTTGTTCTTGATGGCGGTGCCGAGCACCTGCAGGTACGCCACCAAAGCGTCCATCTCGGTCTTGCCCTTGACCGCGTCGCGGGCACCGGCGATGTCGTCGTCGGTGTAAGGCACGCCGAGGGTGCGCAGGGTGCGCATCTTGGTGTCGGTGTGGCTGTTGTCCACTGCCGCTGCGACCAGCCACGGGTAGGCCGGCATCTTCGACTCAGGCACTACGTTGCGCGGGTTGTACAGGTGCGCGCGGTGCCAGTCGTCGGAGTAGCGTCCACCGACCCGGGCTAGGTCCGGGCCGGTACGCTTGGAGCCCCACAGGAACGGATGGTCCCAGACGCTCTCGCCAGCCACCGAGTAGTGGCCGTAGCGCTCGGTTTCGGCACGGAACGGGCGGATCATCTGCGAGTGGCAGCCCACGCAGCCTTCGCGGATGTAGATGTCGCGGCCTTCCAGTTGCAGCGCGGTGTAGGGCTTCATGCCTTCGACCGGCTTGTTGGTGACGTCCTGGAAGAACAGCGGGACGATCTGCGTCAGCCCGCCGATGCTCACGGCGAACACCATCAGCAGGGCCAGCAGGCCGACGTTTTTCTCAATGACTTCATGTTTCATCGGGCAGTCTCCTCAAGCCAGCTGGGCGTTCGCGGGGGTGGCTTCGAGTGCCGGCGAACGCACGGTGCGCCAGGTATTCCAGGCCATCAGGAACATCCCGCTGAGGAAGATCGCACCGCCGACGAAGCGCACCACGAAGCCTGGGTGGCTGGCCACCAGGGTCTCCACGAACGAGTAGGTGAGCGTGCCGTCGCTGTTGACCGCGCGCCACATCAGGCCCTGGGCGATGCCGTTGACCCACATCGAGGCGATGTACAGCACGGTACCGATGGTGGCCAGCCAGAAGTGCGCGTTGATCAGCCCCAGGCTGTACATGCGCTCCTTGCCGAACACTTTCGGAATGGTGTGGTACAGGGCGCCGATGGAGATCATCGCCACCCAGCCGAGGGCGCCGGCATGCACGTGGCCGATGGTCCAGTCGGTGTAGTGGGAGAGGGCGTTGACGGTCTTGATGGCCATCATCGGGCCTTCGAAGGTGGACATGCCGTAGAACGCCAGCGAGACCACCAAGAAACGCAGGATCGGGTCGCTGCGCAGCTTATGCCAGGCGCCCGAGAGGGTCATCATGCCGTTGATCATGCCGCCCCAGCTCGGTGCCAGGAGGATCAGCGACATCACCATGCCCAGCGACTGGGCCCAGTCGGGCAGGGCGGTGTAGTGCAGGTGGTGAGGACCTGCCCAGATGTACAGGGTGATCAGCGCCCAGAAGTGCACGATCGACAGGCGATAGGAGTACACCGGACGCTCGGCCTGCTTGGGCACGTAGTAGTACATCATCCCCAGGAAGCCCGCAGTCAGGAAGAAGCCCACCGCGTTATGCCCGTACCACCACTGCACCATGGCATCGGTGGCGCCGGCGTAGACCGAGTACGACTTGGTCAGGCTGACCGGCAGCTCGAGGTTGTTGACGATGTGCAACAGTGCCACGGTCAGGATGAAGCCGCCGAAGAACCAGTTGCCTACGTAGATATGCTTAGTGGTGCGCTTGATCAGCGTGCCGAAGAACACCACCGCGTAGGCCACCCAGACGATGGTGATCAGGATGTCAATCGGCCATTCGAGTTCGGCGTATTCCTTGGAACTGGTGTAGCCCAGCGGCAGGGTGATGGCTGCGAGCAGGATCACCAGTTGCCAGCCCCAGAACGTGAACGCGGCCAGGCCCGGTGCGAACAGGGTGGTCTGGCAGGTGCGTTGCACCGAATAATAAGAGGTGGCGAACAGGGCACAGCCACCGAAGGCGAAGATCACGGCGTTGGTGTGCAGGGGGCGCAGACGGCCGAAGCTGGTCCACGGCAGGTCGAAGTTCAGTGAGGGCCAGGCGAGCTGGGCGGCGATGAAGACGCCGAGCCCCATCCCGACGATGCCCCACACCACCGTCATGATGGCGAATTGGCGGACCACCTTGTAGTTGTAGGCGGTACTGCTGGTTGTGTTCATGTATGGGTTCCCATCCACGGTTATTGGCAGGCTATACAGCGAGGCAAGCATGATTAATGGGCAATGTGCCGGTATTGACGGGGATCAATGGGCCAAGATCGGAAATATCCCAGGCTTGCGCTGCGATCGGCCTCGAGTCGACGCAGCGCAGGGGGATGGCGCATGCCTGATCCTGGCGCATGGCGCGGGCGCGCCGATGGACAGCGAGTTCATGCAGGACATGGCGCAAAAGCTCGCAGCGCTTGGGGTTGGGGTGGTTCGCTTCGAGTTTCCCTACATGGCCCAGCGCAGGCTTGACGGCGGCAAGCGCCCGCCGAATGTGCAGCAGGTGTTGCTGCATACCTGGCGCGAGGTCTTTGCCCAGGTGCGACCATTGGTCGCGGGCAGGTTGGCGATGGGGGGCAAGTCCATGGGCGGGCGCATGGCCAGTTTGTTGGCGGACGAACTGGGGGCCGATGCACTGGTGTGCCTGGGGTATCCGTTCTATGCCGCAGGTAAGCCGGAGAAGCCCCGGGTCGAGCATCTGGCGGATTTGCGAACGCCGACGTTGATCGTGCAAGGCGAGCGGGATGCCCTGGGCAATCGGCAGGCGGTGGAGGGGTATGCGTTAGCGCCGGCGATAGAGATCAGCTGGCTGGTGGCGGGGGACCATGACTTGAAACCGCTTAAGGCGTCGGGGTTCAGCCATGAGCAGCACTTGCAGGCGGCTGCGCAGAAGGTGGCGGGGTTCTTGTTGAACTGATGTGCGCTTCTTCGCGGGCAAGCCCGCTCCCACAGGAGCACCGCAGGTCATGAAACAGCGGTGCACCTGTAGGGATTACCCAGCCCTTTGGGCTGCGCTGTCGCGCAGAGAGCTGATTTCGCAAGCGTGCCGCGTACCCTGTGGGAGCGGCGGTTCGGCGCCCCGACTTGCCCGCGAAGGGGCCGGTGCAGGGGAACGCTTAGTCGCGGTACTCGCACAGGTAGGCGGTGTCTACGGCGACCTTGAGCTGGAACTTGCTGTCGGCGGCGACGTTGAACTTGCTGCCGGCGTTGAAGGTTTCCCAGTTGTCGCTACCCGGCAGCTTGACGGTCAGGGCACCGGATACCACGTGCATGATCTCGCGCTTGGCGGTGCCGAACTCGTATTCGCCCGGGGCCATGACGCCGACCGTGGCCGGACCTTCCGGGCTGTTGAAAGCGATCGACTTGACCGTGCCATCGAAGTATTCGTTGACCTTGAACATGCGCGACTCCTGAAAAAAGGCTGGAAAAAAGGCTGGCCAGTATGCCCAAGGCCAACCCCTGCGTCATCTGTTTCAGGTGCTCCCCGGCGGCAGGCTGAAAGGCAGCAGGCGCGCGGTGTTGCGCGCATCTTCCAAGGCCCGGTGCTGCTGGCCGCTAAACTGCAGACCGGCTAGGTGCAGGGCGCTGTTCAGGCCGGTGGGGCGTGGCAGGTGACGGGCCTTGGCGAAGCGCTGCTTGAGATTGATGTGGCGCAGTTGTTCCAGCAGGCTGCGCCTATGATGCCGCTGCCACTCCTGCAGCAACTGCTGGCGGTCGTAGTCGCCCCAGCTGACCCAGGCCTGCAATTGCGCCTGGTGGTGCTCCAGCCAGCGCTCGAACTGCGTCCAGACCTCGGTGAACGGCTCTGCGCTGTCGACACAGGCCTGGCTGATGTGCGTCAGCTCCCGGCAGAACGGCGTCAATTGCGGCCGCAAGCGGGGCCGAACGAAGCGCTGGAAATGGTCGACCTCACGGCCTTCGCGGGTGACCAGGCTTGCGCCGATTTCTATGATTTCCATCTCCGCGACTGGCCAGCCGCCGTCATCGGTGGTGGCTTCCAGGTCGATCACCAACCAGTGGCCCATGCCAGGCTCCCTCTCAAAATACCGGGTGTGCGGTTGCTCGACCGCGCAGCCCGTAGAGCGTAGCCAATGTCGCGGCGTGCGGCATCCCATGGCACTTTGGCATATCCGTCGGTTGTGCGACCGTGGGAAAACGCCTAGCTTAAGCGTACCCAGGCTATTACCCGTGATGAGTGTCTTGTCTTGAGCCCACTGTCCAGCGCTATGCTGTCGCCCTCCTTGCTGTTGACCGTCTTGGTGGCCACGATCATGCCAGGGGCGCAGGCCGCGGTCGAAGTGAAGATCGGCGCGGCGCACTTCCCACCCTACACGGTGCGACCCGAGCAGGGCGCCGATACCGGCTTGTTGCCGCAGTTGGCCGAGGCCCTCAACCAGATCCAGTCGCAATACCATTTCACCCTGGTGCCCACCTCCATTCCGCGCCGGTTCGGCGATTTTCAGCAGGGGCGCACCGACATGGCGATCTTCGAGAATCCCCTGTGGGGGTGGCAGCAGATCCCGCACCGGGCGGTGGACATGGGCCTTGAGGATGCCGAGGTGTTCGTCGCACGCCCCCAGCCCGGGCGCGACCAGCACTATTTCGACGACCTGGACGGCAAGCGCCTGGCGTTGTTCAACGGCTACCATTACGCCTTCGCCGAGTTCAATCCCGACCCTGCCTACCTCAGGAAGCGTTACCGGGCGACGCTTACCTATTCCCACGACAGCAACCTGAACATGGTCGAGCGTGGTCGTGCCGATATCGCGCTGGTCACTCGCTCGTACCTGAGCGACTTTCTCAAGCGTAACCCTGGCAGCGCACCACAGTTGATGGCCTCGGCACGGGTCGACCAGGTCTATCACCATTACGCGTTGCTGCGTCCTGGGGCACCGATCAGCGCCGAGGCTTTTGCCGCACTGATGCGCCAGTTGCGCGAAGGTGGCGAGCTGGTGCGTATCTTCCAGCCCTATCAGATCACGGTCCAGGCACCGCGCGACTAAATTCCGCGGTGCCGGTCACGTATTGCGAAGTGAGCCATTTCTTTTTCATTTCGTGAGCACTGAGCATGCCGTTCGATGTCGCTTCGCCGCCCCATTACACGCCCCGCTGGCGCAGTTTGCAGGCTGATGAGGGCGGTTGCCGCCTGAGCCTGACCCTGGAGGGTCGCCCGTTGATCACGGTCCGCCTGGTAGCGGCCGAGCCATTGGCTGTGCACCTTGAGCAGCTCTGCGCCGAGCAGCCGGAGCAGGCGCTGTGGGCCGCTTGCTACTGGTTGCTGTCGCGTGACGCGGCCTGTCAGCGCCTGGCCTGGCACATGCCGCAACCGGTGCTGGGTGCACTGGCCAGCGGCCTGCTGGTGCCCGCTGACGAGCCCGGACAGTACCTGTGCGAGCGTGCGATGTTCTGGCAGTTGCCCCAGCCGTGGCTGGGCGAGACGCCAAGTGGTGCCTACCCGCAGCATTTGCAGATCCGTGATGGCAAGCGCCATCCGCGCCGAGCGCCCAAGCCGCGTGGTGAGGTGTACCGGCGTTTCGACGCACGTCTGGGGGCCTGGGTGTCGCTGCGTACGCTGGAGATCGAGCAAGACCTGGAGCGTTTCAATCGCTGGCAGAACAATCCGCGGGTGGCGCAGTTCTGGCAGGAGACCGGGAGTCTGGCGCAGCATCGCGAATACCTCGACAAGCTTGAAGCCGACCCGCATACGCTGACCCTGATCGGCTGCTTCGACGACGAGCCGTTCGCCTACTTCGAGGCGTACTGGGCCAAGGAAGATCGCATCGCGCCGTTCTACCCGGCCGACGACTACGACCGTGGCATCCATATGTTGGTGGGTGAGCAGGCGCACCGTGGTCCGCACAAGGTTGCCAGCTGGATGTCGGCGCTGGTGCACTATCTGTTCCTCGACGATCCGCGCACCCAGCGCGTGGTGGCCGAGCCGCGCGCCGACAATGCCAGGATGATCGGCTACATGCAGGACCAGTGCTTCCACTGCGAGAAAGAGTTCGATTTTCCGCACAAGCGTGCGGCGCTGATGATTCTGGGGCGCGAGCGCTTTTTCGATCGTTGCGGGCTGGCCTAGCGGCTTGAGCTGCAAGCCGCCTGCGGCTCAAGCTTCAAGCTGCAAGAAAAGAGCAGGTCGGCGTTCGGCTTCTTCTTGCAGCTTGCAGCTTGCAGCTTGCAGCTCGCAGCTTTCAGCTGCTTCTGAGGCTGCTCTTGCGGCAGTGAATCAGCGCATCGCGGATCATGAAGTTGACCAGCGTGGGCGAGACCCCCAGTTCCTTGGCGATATCCTTCTGCGGCACGCCATGCAGGCGGTACATCTCGAAGGCGTAGCGGGTGCGCTGGGGCAGTTCGTTGAGGGCCTCGGCAATGCCTTCGAGGGTGGCCAGGTTGATATGCGTGGCTTCCGGCGACGCGTTCTGGATGACCACGTTCAAACCTTCCTCCTCGCTGCCGGAGTACTTCAACTCCATGGCCTGCTTGCGGTAGTGATCGATGGCCAGGTTACGCACGATCTGGAACAGGTAGCTGAGCTGGGCCTTGAACGAGGACGTGATCTGCGGGGCGCCGCTGAGCCGGAAGAACGCATCCTGCACTACGTCCTCGGCGCGGGAGCGGCAGCCCGTGATGCGCGCGGCGATCTTCACCAGAATGCTGCGATTGTCGACGAAGGCCTGGAGCAATGGTGAATCGCACTTACTTGTGGTCAGTTGTTCCGCCATGGAAATTTCACCTGGTCTCGGAGAAGAAAGGGAGCGCGTCCCGGAGGAAGGCTGCCTGCGACGTGCGACAAACTATTCAAGATGATAATGATTGTCAAATGCAGAAGTTAATGATTCTTCATTTGTTTGTTTGCCGCCGAAACGCCGGGACCCTCGCAATTGCGCTGTCCAGGTCCCGCGTTTGACCTGCCCGGCGGGTCTAATTTCTTCCCCGCGCCATCCGTTCCCTTGTGTACATCCGGCTGCCGAACGCTGTCCGCCGCAACGGCGAAGCACAGCCTTGGCACGACTCACCCAGACACTGGCAGGAACATTCCATGACGGACGCCTTCGAACTCCCGCACTCGCTGGTCCAGGCCTTGGCGCAGCGCGCCGCGCGCACCCCGGAGCGCATCGCTTTGCGCTTTCTGGCGGATGCGCCTGGCGAGCAGGCCGTGCTCAGCTACCGGGACCTGGACCTGCGGGCGCGCACCATCGCTGCCGCGTTGCAGGCCTGCGCCGGCTTCGGTGAGCGTGCCGTGCTGCTGTTCCCCAGCGGGCCCGACTACGTCGCAGCGTTCTTCGGTTGCCTGTATGCCGGGGTGATCGCGGTGCCGGCCTATCCACCGGAGTCTGCTCGTCAGCACCATCAGCAGCGTCTGCTGTCGATCATCGATGACGCCGAACCGCGGCTGTTGCTGACGGTGGAGGCGCTGCGCGAAACCTTGCAGGGGCTCGACGCCCTGGCCGGCGACGACGCCCCGGCACTGCTGGCGGTGGACCGCCTGGAGCCAGCGCTGGCCGAGCAGTGGCAGGCACCCACCTTGACTGGCGATGACATCGCCTTCTTGCAGTACACCTCCGGGTCCACGGCGTTGCCCAAGGGCGTGCAGGTCAGTCACGGCAACCTGGTGGCCAACGAGCAACTGATTCGCCACGGCTTCGGCATCGATCTGAACCCGGACGATGTCATCGTCAGCTGGCTGCCGCTGTACCATGACATGGGCCTGATCGGCGGCCTCTTGCAACCCATCTTCAGCGGCGTGCCGTGCGTGCTGATGTCGCCGGGCTACTTCCTCGCCCGCCCGCAGCGTTGGTTGCAGGCCATCAGCGATTACCGCGGCACGATCAGCGGCGGCCCGGACTTCGCCTATCGCCTTTGCAGCGAGCGGGTCAGCGAGGCGGCCATGGCCGGGCTCGACCTCAGCCACTGGCGCGTGGCGTACTCAGGCTCCGAGCCGATTCGCCAGGACAGCCTTGACACCTTCGCCGACAAATTCGCCGCCTGTGGCTTCGATGCCGGCAGCTTCTTCGCCAGCTACGGCTTGGCCGAAGCCACCTTGTTCGTCAGTGGCAGCCGCCGTGGCCAGGGCATTGCTGCGCTTGAACTGGATGCCGCGGCGTTCGCCGCCAACCGCGCAGAACCGGGCCAGGGCAGTGTGCTGATGAGTTGCGGCTATCCGCAGCCGGACCACCCGGTACGTATCGTCGAGCCGCAGCAATTGGTCGTGCTGGGCGACAATCAGGTGGGCGAGATCTGGTCCGCAGGCCCGAGTGTGGCGCGCGGCTACTGGCGCAACCCCGAGGCCAGCGCACGCACGTTCGTCCAGATGGACGGCCAGACTTGGCTGCGCACTGGCGACCTGGGCTTCATGCGCGATGGCGAAGTGTTCGTGACCGGACGCCTGAAGGACATGCTGATCGTGCGTGGCCAGAACCTCTACCCGCAGGACCTGGAAAAGACCTTAGAGCGCGAAGTGGATCTGCTACGCAAGGGCCGGGTGGCGGTGTTCGCGGTCGATGACCAAGGCGAGGAGGGCATTGGTATTGCGGTCGAGATCAGCCGCAACGTGCAGAAGGCGCATGCGCCCAACGCGCTGATCGACACCCTGCGCCGGGTGATCGCCGACGCCTGCCGCCAGGCCCCGGCGGTGGTGCTGTTGCTCAACCCGGGCGCCTTGCCCAAGACCTCCAGCGGCAAGCTGCAACGCTCGGCGTGCCGCCTGCGTATGGATGACGGCAGCCTGGACTGCTATGCGCGCTTCGCGGCCAAGCCGGTCGCGCAAGCCGAGCACACTCAGGGCGATCAGTTGCAGGCGCGGATCGCCGGCCTCTGGTGTGAACTGCTCAAGGTCCAGGCGGTGGCAGCCGATGACCATTTCCTGCTGCTGGGCGGCAACTCGATCGTCGCCACCCAGGTAACGGCGCGCCTGGCCGATGAGCTGGGTATCCCGCTCAGCCTGCGCACCCTGTTCGAAGCCCCGACCTTGGCCGAGTACAGCGCCGCCGTTGCGGCCATTCTTGCCGAGGGCAGCAGCGCTGTAGGTGTCATTGCGCATCAGGCGCGTGACCAGGCCTTGCCACAGTCGCTGGCACAAAACCGCCTGTGGCTGCTGTGGCAACTGGAGCCACAGTCGGCTGCCTACAACATCCCAGCTGGCCTGCACCTGCGCGGCGAGCTGGACGAAGCGGCGCTGCAAGCCTGCTTCCAGGCTCTGGTCGAGCGCCACGAATCGCTGCGCACGCTGTTCGACGAGATCGACGGCCAGGCCGTGCAGCGCATTCTGCCGAATCTGTCGTTCAGCCTGCGTCACCTGGACCTCGAGGGCCACTCGCCCGCCGAGGTCAGTGCACGCCGGGAAGATGAAGCCCAGCAGCCGTTCGACCTGCGTCAAGGCCCTCTGTTGCGGGTGACCCTGGTGCGCCTGGACGATGAAGAACACCAACTGTGGGTGACCCTGCACCACATCATCGCTGACGGTTGGTCGCTGAATATCCTGCTGGACGAGTTCGCCCGCCTGTATGCCGCGCCAGGCCAGGTTGTACAACTGCCGGAACTGCCGTTGGGCTACGCCGACCATGGTCAGTGGCAGCGCCAGTGGCTGGCCGACGGCCAGAGCGCCCGCCAGCTCGCGTACTGGAAAGACAAGCTCGGTGACACGTTGCCGGTGCTCGACCTGTGCACCGATCAGCCGCGTGCCAGCCAGCAGCACACCCGCGCCGCGCGTCACCACGTCAGGGTGCCGAGTGCACTGAGCACGGCGCTCAACGGCCTGGCCCGCGACCAACAGGCCACACTGTTCATGGTGCTGTTGGCCGGCTGGCAGGCGCTGCTGCATCGCTACACCGGGCAGGGCGATATCCGTGTCGGCGTACCCAACGCCAACCGCCCGCGCCTGGAAACCCAGGGCATGGTCGGTTTCTTCATCAACACCCAGGTGCTGCGTGCCGAGCTTGACGGGCGGCTGCCGTTCGAGCAGTTGCTGGCGCAGGTCCGCCAGACCACCCTCGAGGCCCAGGCGCATCAGGACCTGCCATTCGAGCAACTGCTCGAAGCGTTGCCCCAGGCCCGGGAGCAGGGGCTGTTCCAGGTCATGTTCAACCACCAGCAGCGTGACCTCTCGGCCCTGCGCCGCTTGCCCGGCCTGCTCGCCGAAGAGCTGCCCTGGCACAGCCGTGAAGCCAAGTTCGACCTGCAACTGCACAGCGAGGAAGATCACCAAGGCCGTCTGACCCTGGCCTTCGACTACGCTGCCGGCCTGTTCGAAGCCAGCACCGTCAAGCGCCTGGCCGCTCATCTGCTGGCATTGCTCGAGCAGGTCTGCGCCCAACCGCAATTGCCCCTGGGCCAAGTACGCTTGCTCGAGGCGCAGGAACAGGCGCAACTGTTGGCCTGGGGTCAGGCGCCTGCGCCGGCACCGACGCGTCTGCTGGTGGAGCAACTCAACGAACAAGCGCGCCTGACCCCCGAGCGCATCGCGCTGGTGTGGGAAGGTGGACAGCTCGACTACGCAAGCCTGCACCAGCAGGCCAACCGCCTGGCTCACTACCTGCGCGACAAGGGCGTCGGCCCGGACACTTGCGTGGCCATCGCCCTGCAACGCTCGCCGCAACTGCTGGTGGGCCTGTTGGCGATCCTCAAGGCCGGCGGCGCCTACGTGCCGCTGGATGTCGACTACCCGACCGAGCGCCTGGCCTACATGCTCAGTGACTGCCGTGCGAGCCTGTTGCTCAGCGACAGCGCGTTGCTCGACGGATTGCCCCAGGTCGAAGGGGTTGGCGCCATCGCCCTCGATCAACTGCACTTGGACAGCTGGCCAAGCCAGGCGCCAGGCCTGCACCTGCACGGCGACAACCTCGCCTATGTGATCTACACCTCAGGATCCACCGGCCAACCTAAAGGGGTCGGCAACACCCACGCCGCCCTGGCCGAGCGCTTGCAGTGGATGCAGGCGACCTACGCGCTGAACGACAGCGATGTGCTGATGCAGAAGGCCCCGATCAGTTTCGATGTGTCGGTGTGGGAGTGCTTCTGGCCGCTGCTGACCGGCTGCAAGCTGGTGCTGGCCGGCCCCGGCGAGCACCGCGACCCGCAGCGTATCGCTCAGCTGGTGCAACAGCATCAGGTGACCACACTGCACTTCGTACCGCCGCTGTTGCAGGTGTTCGCCCAGGAGCCATTGGCTGCCGCCTGCACCAGCCTGCGCCGGCTGTTCTCCGGGGGCGAGGCGCTGAGCGCCGCGCTGCGTGACCGGGTGCTGCAACTGCTGCCGCAAGTGCAATTGCACAACCGCTATGGCCCGACCGAAACCGCCATCAACGTCACCCACTGGCACTGCCAGGTAAGCGACGGCGCCCGCTCGCCCATTGGCCAGCCGCTGGGCAACGTGCTGTGCCGGGTGCTGGACGATGAATTCGAACTCACCGCGCCAGGCGTACCCGGTGAGCTGTGCCTGGGTGGGGCGGGCCTGGCGCGTGGCTACCTTGGCCGCCCAGGCCTGACCGCCGAGCGTTTCGTGCCCCAGCCTGACGGCGACGGCACGCGCCTGTACCGCAGCGGCGATCGTGCCCGCTGGCATGTGCGCAGCGGGTCGCTGGATTACCTCGGGCGCCTCGACCAGCAGGTCAAGGTGCGCGGTTTCCGCGTCGAGCCAGAAGAGGTACAGGCCGTGCTGCTGGCCCAGGCCAACGTCGAGCAGGCGCTGGTGCTGATCCACGAGAGCGCCGTGGGCGCCCAGCTGGTCGGCTATTACAGCGGTGTCGAACAGACCGCCGCGCTGCTCGCGGCCCTGGCCGAGCGCCTGCCGGCCTACATGGTGCCGGCCCAGCTGATCCATCTCGCACAGATGCCGTTGGGCCCGAGTGGCAAGGTCGAGCGCAGGGCGCTGCCGGCGCCGGTCTGGCAGCAGCGCGAGCACCTCGCCCCGCAAACCGCGCTGCAACAACAGGTCGCGGCGATCTGGTGCGAGGTGCTGAACCTGCCGCAGGTCGGCCTGCACGATGACTTCTTCGCCTTGGGTGGCCACTCGCTGCTGGCCACCCAGATCGTCTCGCGCACCCGGCAGGCGCTGGATGTCGAATTGCCGCTCAAGGCCTTGTTCGATGCCAGCGTGCTGGGCGCCTTCTGCGCTGAAGTCGAACACCTGCAACGCAGCGGCGCGCGCAACCTGCAAGGCCAGATCGCACGCATCGACCGCCGCCAGGCCGTACCGCTGTCGTACTCCCAGCAGCGCATGTGGTTCCTCTGGCAAATGGAGCCTGACAGCCCCGCCTACAACGTCGGCGGCATGGCACGGCTGCGCGGCGCGCTACATGTGGATGCGTTCGAGCGCGCCCTGCAAGCGCTGATCGTGCGTCACGAGACCCTGCGCACGACGTTCCCGAGCATCGGCGGCAAGCCTTACCAGTGCGTGGCCGATGACACTCATCTGCAACTGCAATGGCACGATTTCAGCGCCGACCCAGCCGCCGTGCGGCAACAGCGCCTGCAAGCGCTTGCCGACGATCAGGCGCACCAGCCGTTCGACCTGGAACACGGGCCGCTGCTGCGTGCGTGCCTGGTCAAGGCCGATGAGCGCGAACACTACTTCGTGCTGACCCTGCACCACATCGTCACCGAAGGCTGGGCCATGGACATCTTCGCCCGCGAGCTGGGCGAACTCTACGAAGCCTTCGTCGATGAGCGCGAGTCGCCCCTGGCGCCGCTGCCGGTGCAGTACCTGGACTACAGCGTGTGGCAACGCCAGTGGCTGGAAGGCGGGGAAGGCGAGCGTCAGTTGGCCTACTGGAAACAGCGCCTGGGCGATGAGCATCCGGTGTTGGCGTTGCCGGCCGACCGTCCGCGTCCGGCAGTGCAGAGCCACCGTGGCGCACTGTATCGTTTCGATCTGGATCCGGCGCTGGTCAAGCGCGTGCACGCCTTCAACAGTCAGCGCGGCCTGACCCTGTTCATGACCATGACCGCCACCCTGGCAGCGCTGTTGCACCGCTACAGCGGCCAGCGCGACCTGCGCATCGGAGCGCCGGTGGCCGGGCGTATCCGCCCGGAAAGCGAAGGGCTGATCGGGGCCTTCCTCAATACCCAGGTGCTGCGTTGCGAGTTGGACGGGCAGATGCGCGTCAGCGCGCTGCTCGAACAGGTACGCCAGACCCTCATCGACGCTCAGTCGCACCAGGACCTGCCGTTCGATCAACTGGTCGAGGCCTTGCAGCCACCACGCTCCAGCGCCTACAACCCGCTGTTCCAGGTGATGTGCAACGTACAGCGCTGGGCCTTCCAGCAGAGCCGCACACTGGCGGGCATGCAGGTGGACTACCTGGTCAACGACGCCAGTGCCACCAAGTTCGACCTGTACCTGGAAGTGACCGACCTCGACGGGCGCCTGGGCTGCTGCTTCACCTACAGCCGCGACCTGTTCGACGAGCCGCGCATCGCGCGCATGGCCGAACACTGGCAACAGTTGCTGGTCGCGCTGCTGGAAGATCCGCAGCAGCGTCTGTGCGAACTGCCGATGCTGGACCCGGCCGAGCAGCAGGTGCTGATCGGCCAGTTGCAGGGCGAGCAGGATTTGGCCCTCGATCAGACGCTGCATGGCCTGTTCGCGGCCCAGGTTGAACGCACCCCGCAGGCCTTGGCGCTGACCTTCGCAGGTCGCCACTTGAGCTACGCCGAGCTGGACCAGCAGGCCAATCGCCTGGCCCGTGCCCTGCGCGAGCGCGGTGTCTGCCCGCAGGTGCGGGTTGGCTTGGCGCTGGAACGTTCGCTGGAGATGGTGGTGGGCCTTCTGGCGATCCTCAAGGCCGGTGGCGCCTACGTGCCGCTCGACCCGGAGTACCCGCTGGACCGCCTGCGCTACATGATCGAGGACAGCCGCCTGGGCCTGCTGATCGGCCAGCGCAGGTTGCTCGATGCCCTTGGCGCATTGCCTGAAGGCACCGCCCGCTGGTGCCTGGAAGACGATGCCGCTGCGCTTGCGGCTTACAGCCATGCGCCGCTGGACAACCTCAACGTACCGCAGCACCAGGCTTATCTGATCTACACCTCCGGTTCCACCGGCAAGCCCAAAGGGGTGGTGGTCAGTCATGGCGAGATCGCCATGCACTGCCAGGCGGTGATCGCCGAGTTCGGCATGCGCAGCGACGATTGTGAGCTGCACTTCTATTCGATCAACTTCGACGCTGCCAGCGAACGCCTGCTCACGCCGCTGCTGTGCGGTGCCCGCGTGGTGCTGCGTGCCCAGGGCCAATGGGGCGCCGAAGAGATCTGCGAGCTGGTGCGCGAGCAGCAGGTGAGCATCTTAGGCTTCACCCCAAGCTACGGCAGCCAGCTGGCCCAGTACCTAGCTGGCCAAGGCGCGCAACTGCCGGTGCGCTTGGTGATCACGGGGGGAGAGGCGCTGACCGGCGAGCACCTGCAACGCATCCGCCAGGCCTTTGCCCCGCAGCAGTTCTTCAATGCCTATGGTCCCACCGAAACCGTGGTGATGCCGCTGGCGTGCCTGGCGCCGGACGAGCTACCTGCCGACGCCGGCAGCGTGCCGATCGGCCGGCTGATCGGTGCGCGTACCGGCTACATCCTCGACGAGGACCTGGCGCTGCTGCCGCAGGGCGGCATTGGCGAGTTGTATGTGGGCGGCGCGGGCCTGGCCCAGGGGTATCACGACCGTCCAGGTCTGAGCGCCGAGCGCTTCGTCGCCGACCCATTCAGCCACGACGGCGGGCGTCTGTACCGCACCGGGGACTTGGTGCGGCTGCGCGCCGATGGTTTGGTGGAATACATCGGCCGTGCTGACCAGCAGGTGAAGATTCGCGGCTTCCGCATCGAGTTGGGCGAGATCGAGAGCCGCCTGCACGCGCATGCCGATGTCGAGGAGGCCGTGGTGCTGGCCCTGGATCTGCCCGGCGGCAAGCAACTGGTGGGTTACCTGGTGTGTCAACAGGCCAGCGCCGACAGCCAGGCCCAGGCCGCACTGCGCGAGGCGGTCAAGGCCGAGGCTCGCCAGCACCTGCCGGACTACATGGTGCCGGCGCACCTGATGCTGCTCGAACGCCTGCCGCTGATGGGTAATGGCAAGCTCGACCGCCGCGCGTTGCCAGCGCCGGACCTCGACCAGGCGCGCCAGCATTACCAGGCACCGGCCAATGTGCTGCAAGAGCAGCTGGCGCAGATCTGGCGCGAGGTGCTCAACCTGCCGCGTATCGGTGTGCAGGACAACTTCTTCGAACTCGGGGGCGACTCGATCCTGTCGATCCAGGTGGTCAGCCGCGCGCGCCAACTGGGGCTGCAATTCACTCCGCGCGATCTGTTCCAGCACCAGACCATTCAGACCCTGGCTGCGGTGGTCACCCACAGCGAGGCGCCGAGCCTGATCGAGCAGGGCGCGCGCCAGGGCCGCACAGGGCTGACACCGATCCAGCATTGGTTCTTCGACAGCGAAGTGCCGCAGCCGCAACACTGGAATCAGGCGGTGCTGTTACAGGTACGTCAGCCACTGAATGCCGACATACTGGAACAGGCGTTGGGCGCGCTGGTGCAACATCACGACAGCCTGCGCCTGCGCTTCAGCCAGACCCAGGGATACTGGCAGGCCGAATATGCCCAGCCATTGCCGCACGCGTTGTTGTGGCGCGCCAACGTCAGCGACTTCGACGACTGCCAGGCGTTGTACACCGATGTGCAGCGCAGCCTCGACCTTGCCGAAGGCCCGCTGTTGCGTGCGTTGCTGGTAAGCGACGCACAGGGCGCCCAGCGCCTGTTGCTGGTGATCCACCATTTGGTGGTGGACGGTGTGTCGTGGCGGGTGCTGCTGGAAGACTTGCAGGCCCTGTACCGTGGCCACACGCTCGCCGCCAAGACCCACGCCATGGGCGATTGGGCCGCGCGTCTGGCGACCTATGCTGGCAGCGATTCGCTGCGTGACGAGCTGGGCTGGTGGGAAGGGCAACTGAGCCACGTGCGCCACGAACTGCCGTGCGATCACCCGCAAGGTGGCAACCTGCATCGGCATGCCCACACGCTGGCCATCGGTCTTGATGTGGAGCAGACCCGTCAGTTGCTGCAACAGGCTCCGGCGGCCTACCACACTCAGGTCAACGATTTGCTGCTGACCGCCCTGGCCCGTACCCTGTGCCGCTGGAGTGGGGATCAGCAGGTCCTGGTACAGCTGGAAGGGCATGGTCGCGATGGGCTGTTCGAGGACATGGACCTGACCCGCAGCGTCGGTTGGTTCACCAATGCCTATCCGCTGAGCCTGAGCCCGCAGATGGGCGATGCTGACGCTGACCGCGCAGCATCCATCAAGCGCATCAAGGAGCAGCTGCGCCAGGTGCCGCACAAAGGCCAGGGCTATGGCGTGCTGCGCTACCTGGCCGATGCGGCCGCGCGCGAGCGCATGGCGGCGCTGCCGCAGGCGCGTATCACCTTCAACTACCTGGGGCAGTTCGACCAACAGTTCGACAGCGCAGCGCTGTTCCAGCCGCTGGATGTCGCGTCGGGGCTGGCCCACGACCTGGATGCACCGTTACCCAACTGGCTCAGCGTCGATGGCCAGGTGTACCGCGGCGCCCTGCAACTGCGTTTGAGCTTCAGCCGCGAACGCTATGAAGAAGCGACCATCGCCGCGCTGGCCGAGGCTTATCGCCAAGAGTTGTTGGCCTTGGTCGCGCACTGCTTGGTTGAGGGCAATGGCAGCTTCACCCCATCGGACTTCCCGTTGGCCCAACTGACCCAGGAGCAGATCGACGCGCTGCCAGTACCGGCTGCGCAGATCGAGGATGTCTACCCGCTGACGCCGATGCAGGAGGGCCTGCTGCTGCACACGCTGCTCGAGCCCGGCACCGGCCTGTACTACATGCAGGACCGCTACCGGATCAACAGCGCGCTCGACCCTGAACGCTTCGCCCAGGCCTGGCAGGCCGTGGTGGCGCGGCATGAGGCCTTGCGCGCGTCGTTCAGCTGGAACGCGGGCGAAGCGATGTTGCAGATCATCCACAAGCCGGGCAACTTGCCGCTGGACTACCAGGATTGGCGCGGCGTCGACGAGACAGCCCAGGAAGCGCGCCTGCAAGCGCTGCACAAGCAGGAGCGCGAGGCGGGCTTCGAGCTGCTGCGCGAAGCCCCGTTCCACCTGCGCCTGGTGCGCGTGGATGAGGCGCGCTACTGGTTCATGATGAGCAACCACCACATCCTCATCGATGCCTGGTGCCGTTCGCTGCTGATGAACGACTTCTTCGAGATCTACCAGGCTCTCGGCGAGGGGCGTCAGGCCCAGTTGCCGGTGCCGCCGCGCTACCGCGACTACATTGGCTGGCTGCAACGCCAGGACCTCAACGAGGCGCGCCAGTGGTGGCAGGACAACCTCGCCGGTTTCGAGCGGGCCACGGCGATTCCAAGCGACCGCCCGCTGCGCCATGACCACGCTGGCGACGGGATGCGGGTGGGGGACTGCTACACCCGCCTGGACAGTCGCGACGGTGCCCGTCTGCGCGAGCTGGCCCAGGCCCACCAGTTGACCGTCAACACCTTTGCCCAGGCGGCATGGGCCCTGACCCTGGCGCGCTACAGCGGCGAGCGCGACGTGGTGTTCGGCGTAACCGTGGCCGGGCGCCCGGTCAGCCTGCCGCAGATGCAGCGTACCGTGGGCCTGTTCATCAACAGTATCGCCTTGCGCGTGCAACTGCCGCAGCCGGGCGAGCGCAGCAGCGTGCGCCAATGGCTGCAAGGCTTGCTGGAGCGCAACATGCAGCTGCGCGAGTACGAATACCTGCCGCTGGTGGCGATCCAGGCATGCAGCGAGCTGCCCAAGGGCCAGCCGTTGTTCGACAGCCTGTTCGTGTTCGAGAACGCCCCGGTGGAAACCGCCGTGCTCGACCACGCCCAGCACCTGAATGCCAGCTCCGACTCGGGCCGTACCCACACCAACTTCCCGCTGACCGCCGTCTGCTACCCAGGCGATGACCTGGGCCTGCACCTGTCGTTCGACCAACGCTACTTCGACTACCCGACCGTCGAGCGTCTGCTCGGCGAATTCAAACGCTTGCTGCTGGCGCTGGTGGAAGGCTTCGACGGGCAGCTGGATGCCTTGCCGCTGCTGGGCGCCGACGAGCAGCGCTTTCTGCTCGAAGACTGCAACCGCAGCGAACATGCCTATCCGCTTGAAAGCAGCTACGTCGAGCTGTTCGAGGCGCAGGTGGCCGCGCACCCTGAACGTACCGTCGCGCGCTGCCTGGACGCCTCGTTCGACTACGTCGGGCTGAACCTGGCCGCCAACCGCCTGGGGCATGCCTTGGTGACCGCAGGGGTGGCCATCGACCAGCCAGTAGCGCTACTGGCAGAGCGTGGCCTGGCGCTGCTCGGCATGATCGTCGGCAGCTTCAAGGCCGGCGCCGGCTACCTGCCGCTTGACCCTGGCTTGCCAGCGGCACGCCTGCAACGCATCGTCGAGCTTAGCCGCACGCCGGTGCTGGTGTGCAGCGCGGCCTGCGCCGAACAGGCGCGGCAGTTGCTGGATGAAGTGGCGGGTGCGGTGCGGCCGAAACTGCTGGTGTGGGAGCAGGTGCAGGCCAGCAACGTGGCCAGCACCAATCCAGGCATCTACAGCACGGCGGACAACCTCGCCTACGTGATCTACACCTCCGGCTCCACCGGCCTGCCCAAGGGCGTGATGGTCGAGCAGCGCGGCATGCTCAACAATCAGCTGAGCAAGGTGCCGTACCTGGCCCTGAGCGAGCGCGACGTGATCGCCCAGACCGCGTCGCAGAGCTTCGATATCTCGGTCTGGCAGTTCCTCGCCGCGCCGTTGTTCGGCGCCACCGTTGAGATCGTACCGAACGCCATCGCGCATGATCCGCAAGGCCTGCTGGCGCATGTGCAGGCAACCGGCATCAGCGTGCTGGAGAGCGTGCCGTCGTTGATCCAGGGCATGCTGGCGGGCGACCACCAGGCGCTGGACGGCCTGCGCTGGATGCTGCCGACTGGCGAGGCGATGCCGCCTGAGCTGGCGGCGCAGTGGCTGCAACGTTACCCGGCAATCGGCCTGGTCAACGCCTACGGCCCGGCAGAATGCTCCGACGACGTGGCCTTCTTCCGCGTCGATCCAGCCTCGACCCAGGGCAGCTACCTGCCGATCGGCACGCCGACCGACAACAACCGCCTGTACCTGCTGGGTGAAGACCAGGCGCTGGTGCCGCTGGGCGCGGTTGGTGAGTTGTGCGTCGCCGGCACGGGGGTTGGCCGCGGCTATGTGGGCGATCCGCTGCGCACAGCGCAAGCGTTCATCCCACACCCGTTCGGCGCGCCGGGCGAACGTCTGTACCGCACCGGCGACCTGGCACGCCGACGTACGGACGGGGTGTTGGAGTACGTCGGGCGTATCGACCATCAAGTGAAGATCCGTGGTTATCGCATCGAACTGGGCGAGATCGAGGCCCGCCTGCACGAGCAGCCTGAGTTGCGCGATGCGGCGGTCGGGGTGCAGGAAGGCGCCAACGGCAAGCACCTGGTCGGCTACCTGGTCGCGCATCACGGCGTTGCCGCCGACGCTGCGCTGCTCGATCGGCTCAAGCAGCGTCTGCGCGCCGAGCTACCGGAGTACATGGTGCCGCTGCACTGGGGCTGGTTCGACAGCCTGCCGCACAACGCTAATGGCAAGCTTGACCGCAAGGCCCTGCCAGCCATCGACATCGGTGGCCAGCACAGCCAGGACTACCTGGCGCCGCGTGACGAGCTGGAGCAAACCCTGGCCGGTATCTGGGCCGATGTGCTCAAGCGCGAGCGGGTCGGGGTACGCGACAACTTCTTCGAACTCGGCGGGCATTCGCTGCTGGCCACGCAGATCGCCTCGCGGGTGCAGAAGGCGTTGCAACTGAACGTGCCGCTGCGGGCGATGTTCGAGTGCAGCACGGTGGAGGCGCTGGCGGACTACGTGCGCGGGCTGCAAGACAGTGCGCTGGATGAGGACAAGGTGGATCGGTTGAGTGATCTGATGGCGGAGTTGGAGGCGCTGTAACGATCCTAGGTTGGCTACTTGAGACGGCCTGCTTACGGTGTTATCCGCAAGCAGGCCGTTTCATTTGGTGCAAGACGCTCTCATAAAACTTCACATAACTTGTTGGTTTAGCAGAGATCTGTGGGAGCGGGCTTGCCCGCGAACACCGGCGTAGCCGGTGCCATCCACCGAGTCGCTTGCTTCGCGGGCAAGTCGGGGCGCCGAACCGCCGCTCCCACAGGGCGGTGGTGCGTTTGCCAATCCGAGATTGGCATTTCGCCAGCATGTGACGCTTTCGCCCACAGTGCTACCCTGCGCTCCTTCACAGTCGCCCTGCGCAAGGACTCCCGCTGTCATGGACGATAGCCTGCACGCCGCCCGTGAGGGCGATCTCATTCTGCATCCGCCATTGGCCGCCGAACTGGTCAGTGGCCTGGTGGAGGCAGCGGTGTATGCGGCTGCTGTCGCTGCCGTCGGTGCTGTCATCGGCGGTGCGGTGGTGGCGGTGGTCGGTACCGGCGGCGCGGCTACTGTGCTCACGCCGTTGGTCGCCGGGGCCCTGGTCAGCGCCGCAGCCATGCTGCCGGCAGGCGAAGACAAGAACATTGGCGATCACATCAGCGACTTTAGCAACTGGGTCGGCAATTCGATGTTCCCGCCCGAGCCCTACGGCAAGATCAGCAGCGGCTCACCTGACACCTACATCAATGGCATCGCAGCGGCCCGCGCCGCAGGCATACCAGGGGTGCCCGAAGCTGAAACTGCGCAGGCCGAAGAACCCTCCATCCTGGAAAACATCGGCAGCTATGCCATGCTCGCCGCAGGCATGGTGCTGCCGGTGGTGGGCCTGGCCCAGGAAATCCACGGCATCTTCAACCCGCCAGTGACCACGCCAGCAGCACCGGGCTCGGTGGAGGCGCCTGGGGACACGGCCAAGTGCAGCAAGCACCCGCCCAGCCCCGAACAGTTCGTTGCCCAGGGCTCGGACAAAGTCTTCATCAACGGCCAACCCGCCGCTCGGGTGGGCGACAAGACCACCTGCGACGGCCCCATCGGCATGCAGTTCTCGCCCAACGTGCGTATCGGCGGCGGCACGCTCACGGTGCGTGACATCCATGACGGCAAGAGTGCAGCGGCGAAGATCATTGGCTTGATCGCCGGCATGCTGCTGACTCGCCGTGGCGGTAAGGCTCGGCCCAAGCCACGCAAGGCACCGAAGCCGAAATCGACGATCATCAAGTGCGTGGGGCGACCCGTGGTGGTGTCCAGTGGCGCCAAGCTGCTCGATGGCGCGGACGATCTCGACTTCAGTCTGCCAGGCCTGTTACCCATCGAGTGGGCGCGGCGCTACGACAGCAGTGACCTGCGCGATGACGGGGTGTTCGGCAAGGGCTGGAGCCTGCCCTATGAGGTGCGCCTGGAGCGTGTCGCCCATCCCGAAGGCGGGGAACTCTGGGTGTACGTCGATGAGGAGGGCATCCGCATCGAGCTGGGCCGGTTGCAGGTCGGCAGCGCCTTCGTCAGCAGCCTCGACGGGCTGGCGTTCTTTCATCAGGACCATGACGTGACCGTGGTCGAGGACATCTACAGCGGCCTGTATCAGGTGTTCCGGCCCGATCCCCACGATGGCCGGCGTTCGCGCCTAGTGCAATTGGGCGACCGCAACCTCAACCGGCTGGAGGTGTTGTACGACGCTGAGGGGCGCTTGCAGCGGCTGGTTGACCACTTCGCCGGCAACGGAGTCGAATTGTGTTACGCGGCGCAGCATCGGCGTCGGGTCAGCGA
Source organism: Pseudomonas sp. NY15463 (assembly GCF_048068415.1). Taxonomy (NCBI): domain Bacteria; kingdom Pseudomonadati; phylum Pseudomonadota; class Gammaproteobacteria; order Pseudomonadales; family Pseudomonadaceae; genus Pseudomonas; species Pseudomonas sp. NY15463. The sequence continues at coordinate 206,526 of NZ_JBLUQD010000007.1, read as the reverse complement.
AGTCCGTCGGCTGTACCTGCGGCCTGGCGATGGCTTGGAGGTACTGCGTCACGAAACACTCGCTCGCTACGCCCACACACCGGCTGGGCAGTTGCGCGAGGTGCGCGGCCCTGGGGGTGAGGTACTGCGCCGCTTCAGCTATACCGACGACGGCCTTATGGCCAGCCAGACGCTTGCCAATGGCGCGGTGTTCCACTACCAGTGGCAGCGTTTCGATGCCTGCCCAAGGCCTGTTCCGGGCTTGCCGCCGTTGCTGGAGCCGCAACCCGAGCATGAATGGCGGGTAGTCCGGCACTGGAGTGAAGACGGCGAGGACTACCGCTTCAGCTATGACCTGGCCTTGGGACATACCGATGTGGTCGACAGCCTGGGGCGGCGCAATCATTACCAGTGGGGACCGCTGCATGAGGTGCTGCTGCATGTCGATCCGCTCGGTCAGCACTGGCGCGAGGAAGTGGTCAACGGGCAACTGCTGGCCAGCATTGATCCGCAGGGCGCGCAATGGCGCTATGGCTATGACGCGCTCGGGCGCTTGGTCAGTGTTCAGGATCCGCTAGGGCGCAGCGAACTGATTCGCTATACCGAGCACTGGGCCTTGCCTATCCACATCACCGACTTGGGCGGGCGCACCCGGCGCCTCACCTACGACCGCCAAGGCAACTTGACCCGCGATACCGACCCGCTCGGGCGTAGTACGCACCTGGCTTACGATGAGCGTGGCCGGCTGCAATCGATCATCGACCCGCATGGCAAGGTCAAGCGCCTGCAATGGAACGCGTGCGGCCAGTTGTGCCGCTATCAGGACTGCTCCGAGCGCAGCACCCGTTATCTCTATGATGAGCGCGGGCACCTGAGCGAGCTTCACGATGCCAAGGGCGCGCGCACGCGCTATCGCTTCGATGCCCGTGGGCACCTGCTGGAATGCCTACGCCCGGATGGACGGGTGGACCGCTACGAGGTCGATGCGGGCGGGCAGTTGCTGCGTTATGCCGACCCTGCGCAGCACGTCACCCGCTGGCAGTACGACGCCCGTGGACGACTGGTCCAGCGCACCGATGCCATGGGCCTGACGCTGCGCTTCACTTGGGATGCGTACGACCGCTTGTTGCAACTGGAGAACGAGAACGGCGAGCACTACCGCTTCCAGTGGGACGCACTCGACCGGCTGAGCGCCCAGCGCAACCTCGATGGCGGTGGCCAACGCTATCACTACGACGCCAGCGGCAACCAGATCCGCGTAGACCTGTATCCCGCCAGCGAGGCTGAAGCGCCGTTCGCCGGCAGCCCGGCAGAGCCTGAGGCCGACATTCAGACCCGCTGGTTCGAGCATGACCAGGTGGGTCGTGTGTGCCGCAAACGCACCGCTGATGGCGTCACGGCGTATGCCTACGATACGGCCGACAACCTGTTGTCGGTCAGCTTTACCGACGCGCAGGGCGCGCAGCAGCGGCTTGCATTCCGTTACGACCTGCTTGGCCAGAGAATCAGCGAAACCTGTGGGGCGGGGGCGCTTGGCTATGGGCATGACGAGTTGGGCAACCTGCAAACCCTGACCCTGCCCGACCAACGTCGCCTCAATTACCTGCACTACGGCAGTGGGCACTTGCACCAGATCAACCTCGACGGCCGGCTGATCTGCGATTTCGAGCGTGATGAACTGCACGCCGAAGTGCTGCGTACCCAAGGCCGCTTGCACACGCGAACCCGTTATGACAGCAGCGGGCGCCTGGTACAAAAAGCCTTGCAGTACCACGACGCGAGCTTGGCGACCCTGGCGTTGCTACAGAAGGACTACCAGTATGACGCCGCCGACAACTTGATCGGCGAAGTCGTGACCCAGACTCAGCGTGCGGGGCGGGGTGCAAGTCGTGATGCCGAGCAAGTCATCGGCCGGTTGCAGGCTGCCGCGCGAGGCGATGGCAGCTTGCAGGCCAGGATTCGCTATGACCATGGCCCGACCGAGCGCATCCATGGCCTGACCCAACACATGCCGGGCGCGCAGGTGGTCGAGCAGTATGGCTACGACAGGGCAGGCAACCTGCTCGACGGCCACGGGCTGGGTGGTGCGGTCAGGCACAACCGGGTCAAGGTGTACCAGGACAAGCGCTATCGCTACGACCGCTTCGGGCGCTTGAGTGAAAAGCGCAGTGGTAGCCGGCTGATCCAGCGCTTCGAATATGACGCTGAACACCGTCTGGTGCGGGTGCATCAACAACGGGGGCAGATCAGCGAGCGGGTCGAGTTCAGCTATGACCCTCTTGGGCGACGCACGCACAAACGCCTTTACCGCGAGGGCTATGACCAGCCGCTGAGTCAGACTGAATTCTTCTGGCAAGGGTTGCGCTTGCTGCAAGAGGTGCAGGACGGCAAGCAGAGCCTGTATGTGTATGTCGACGCCGATAGCTATGAACCCTTGGCGCGTGTTGATGGAGCGCCGGGGCAGGAAGTTGTGCATTACTTCCACACCAACCTCGCCGGGCTACCCGAACAACTGACCGACGAGCAGGGGCTGAGTGTCTGGCACAGCGACTACCAGGCGTGGGGCAGCAGCCGTGAAGAGTGGCACGCGCCGGGACAGAACCGGCAGCAGAACCTGAGGTTCCAGGGGCAGTACCTGGATCGGGAGACGGGGCTGCATTACAACACGTTCCGGTTTTATGATCCGGATGTGGGGCGGTTTACGCAGGCTGACCCGGTCGGATTGGCCGGGGGTATCAACGCGTATCTCTACGGACCTAATTCCCTGGCCTGGGTCGATCCGCTTGGGCTTACAGCGGAAGATATCTTCATCCACTACACCAACAAGGCAGGGTTTGAGGGCGTGATGAACAGCGGGGTGCTCAAGGCCAACTCCAGCGGCAAAGTCTACGTCACCGATCTGTTGATGACGCCGGATGATGTCTATCGGGATATCCTCATCAACAATCCAATCCATAAAGGACGGGGCGACTATGCCATTGTTTTTAAAGTTGACTCGGTGCAGAAAACCAATATTAGCCTGTCGAGCAGGTTTGAATATATACATGCCGGAAATTTGCGGTTGAAGGATGTCTTGTTTGCTGGCAAGAATCCCTATTCGACCTTCTCCGGGTTGGATTATGATACACGGCTGAAAATGACTGATGTCCAAGTGGCTTCTAGAGGATGTGACCTATGAGTGAGGGGCGTGTTGAGGTGTTGACGAGGGAAGAGGCTAATGCCTTGATCAAAGCGATCTTGTATTTGAAATTTGACTGTCGTGAGCATGAGTCATTGCTGTATGCCGGCAGCCCGTTGATCAATACTTCTCTGGATAAACTCGTGGCTATGCACGGCTATGAGTCTGATTGGGGTAAGGTGTTCGCGATATTGCCGGCAGCGTATGAACAGTTGGTGGAACGTAAAATTGAAAGTTCTGAGAAAGAGAGCGGTGGCGTCTATGATGATGATGTCAGGCAGTTGGTGAAGGCGTACTGCCTTCACCCTTTCTGTATTGATGCATCATGAGGGAACATGGTCGGAAGTAAGTTGCGTTTGGGTGCGAAGTAGTGTTTCTTTTGGAAGTTGTTCAGAGGAATGTATGCAGCTAGAACGTTCAAGTCAGATTAAAAACATGGCTGGATTGAGATGCCCTTTATGCTTGTGGAGTTCGAGCATTACCTGGATTCTCTAGCCAATCGTCCAGTCCGGCTTTCGAAACAAGGTGCCAACAGCATGGTTGTTGAGGTTGCCGACGAGCGATTCATAGCCAGATTTACCGTATGGGAAGACGGTAGCTTTGTGGCCGAGGTTATAAATTTGGAGACTGAGTGTTTTGTGCTTAATGAACGTGTCGAATGTGATGATATCTCCCAGTTGAAAGCCGGTTTTGGAGGGTTTCTTGAAGCAATGGGTAGGCCTTGATATATGGCAGGGCCGTTAATGAAAAATTGGTTCACGGTGCCGCAAGCGCGGATGGATGTGATTGAAGACTACGATATGGCTGAGCAGATCGTGTACACCGCATTCGTCGACGCCTTAGCATTTCTACAAGCCAGAGGCGCCGATCTTTCAAGATTCAAAGCGTTCAAAGCCAGTTGCCCGATCTGAGTCTGGAGTGTCAACGCTTACCGAGAATCTTCCCCAGCATTTCCGGCCGTGGTGCACCTTGCTGGCTCTGCAACTGCCCCTGCTCGTCCTGATAGAAGATCGCCGGCGTGGCGGACAGCCCCAGTTCGTCCATCAAGGCCAGGTTGGCGTCGAGTTTGTTCTGCACCGCCTCCGGGATCTTGTCCAGCGCCTTGAGGGTGCTGGCCTTGCCGGCCTTCTCATGCTCCAGCAGGGCCTTGGCTGGGTCCTTGGCCGCCAGTAGCGCGGCGGATTTGCCTGGGCTGTCCTCGCGGATGATGCCGACCATGATATGACGCAACTGCACCTTGCCCGATTCCACCCAAGGCCGCGCCTGCTGCCAGAACATCGAGCAGTACGGGCAATTGGGGTCGCTGAACAAGTACACGATGCGCGGTGCATCGGGCTTGCCGTCGGCAATCCAGTTGGTGTTTTCCATCTTCGTCCAGATGGCCTTGGTCATGGGGGCGTACACCAGCTTCTGCAAAGGCTCGGCGCTCAGGTCCTGGCCCTGCTCGTCGAACAGGCTGCCGACCAGCACATGCTTGCCATCGGGCGTAAGGTACAGGGCGATGCCGTTGTTCTGGTATTCGGCGGCGTAGCCGCGCAAGCCGTTGGGGGCGTCGAAGCTGCCTTTGATCACCGCGCCCTTGGCCTGCAATTGCTGGATCGCCTTGGGCAGATCCTCGGCGTGTAGCGCGGGGCTTGCGAGCAGCGCGAGGGTGAGGGGCAGCAGGGCGTTCAGGCGCATGTCAGTGTCCTTGTGGGGCAGGTGTTTCGAGTGGGTCGAAAGGTTCCAGGGCATGGCGCAGGCTGGCCCGCGACAGCTCGCCCAGGTGGCTGCCGACCAGTCGGCCGTCGGCGTCGTAGAACAGCGTGGTGGGCAGCGCCATGGAGCCGACTTGGCGGGCCAGTTCACCGGCGCCGTCGAACAGCACATGGGAGAGCATCAGGCCGGTGGTGGCCATGAAGGTACTGACGTTCTCTGGGGTTTCCCCCTGGTTGACGAACAGGAAGGTCACACCGGGGTAGTCGTGCTGGGCCTGTTGCAATACCGGCATTTCGCGCCGGCAGGGCGGGCACCAGGTTGCCCACAGGTTGATGACCAGAGGTTTGCCCTTGTAGTCGTGCAGCGCCACGGCCTGGCCGCGATTGTCGCGCAGGCTCAGTTGTGGCAGCTGCGTGCCTTGGCTGTAGAGGTGGCTGGCGAAGCTGCCAAGCACCCAGAACAGCGCGCCGCTGCACAGCGCCCAGCCCAGTGGCCGGCGCAGGCCCGGGCGGCGCCAGCCTTGCCAGAGGGTGCCTAGCACTACGCCGAACAGGCCGCCGCTGAGCAGGAAGCCACCGTCGCGAATGTCGATCATTTGCAGCGGCTCGTCGCGGAACATCGGCCAGTAGGCCAGCACGAAGCCCAGGCGGGCGCACAGCAGGCCCAGCAGGAACAGGTTGAACAGCGCCGACTCGGGGTTTTCGCCGCCGCGCCGGGCCACGCGCCAGCCGACCAGGCTGGCGATGCCCAGCGCAGCGAGCAGCAACAGGTGGTTCAGGGCCATGGTCAGGGGGCCGAGGGTGACGGTCAGCATCAGCCTTGGCTCCTGGTCTGCGCCCAGTGTTGCAGGAAGGCGGCGGCGTCGATTTCGCCGGTGATACGGCGGGCGCGGCGTTCTTCACCCTCTGGGCCGATCCACACCAAGCTGGGCGGGCCTGGGACCTGGTAGCGTTGCAGCAGCTCGCGACTGGCTGGGGTGTCGGCAGTCACATCCAGGCGCAGCAGGTGCACGTCTTGCAGGCTGGCTTGCACGTCGGGACGGGCGAACACCTGTTTTTCCATGACCTTGCAGGCCACGCACCAGTCGGCGTAGTAGTCCACCAGGACCCACTGGCCACGCACCTTGGCCGTGTCCAGCTGGCGTTGCAGCTCGGCGGGGGTGCTGACGGTAGTGAAGGCGTCATGCGCCGTGGCGACGCTGTCGCCCTTGGCGGTGAACGGTTGCAGCGGCTGCCACAGGTCGTTGCCGCCAGCGGCGGCACCCACCAGTAACAGGCCGCCCCACAGCGCGCCAAGCAGCGGCACCGCGCGCAGCGCCGGCAAGCGTTGCAGGGCTGGCCAGGCGGCCCAGCCCAGGGCGATCAGCCAAGCCCCGGCCAGGGCCAGCAGCAGGGGCGCGGGCAGCAGGCCGCGCACGGTGTACAAGGCCATGCCCAGGAACACGAAGCCGAACACCCCCTTGACCCGGTTCATCCAGGCGCCGGGGCGCGGCAGGTAGCGATTGCCCACGGTCACCAGCAACAACAGCGGCACGCCCATGCCCAGCCCGAGGCTGAACAGTACCAGCGCACCTTGCAGCACGTCGCCGCTCTGCGCGATGTACAGCAGGGCGCCGGCCAGTGGCGCGGTCATGCACGGCCCGAGCAGCAACCCCGACAGCGCGCCGAGCAACGCCGCGCCATACAGGTTGCCACCACGCGTGCCTTGGCCGGCGCGGTCAAGGCGATCGCGCAGCGCGCTGGGCAGTTGCAGTTCGAAGGCGCCGAACATCGGCAGGGCCAGCAGCACGAACAACGCCGCCAGGCTGCCCAGCAGCCAGGGCTGTTGCAGCCAGGCCTGAAGGCTTGCGCCCAGCAGCGCGGCGACCACGCCCAGACCGGCATACACCAGGGCCATGCTCAGCACGTAGACCCCGGCCAACAGCCAGCCACGGCGGGCGCTGGCGCCGTTGCCCAGTACCAGGCCGGCGAGGATCGGCAGCATTGGCAGCGAACACGGGGTAAACGCCAGCAGCAGCCCCAGGCCAAAGAATGCCAGCAGGCTCCAGGCCAGGCTGGCCTGTTGCAGGTCGCGGGCCAAGGCCTGGTCGCTGGCCTGCCCGGAGCTTGGCGCCTGGGCGTCGCCAAGGGCGATGCGGGTGGTCTGCGGCGGGTAGCACAGGCCGGCGTCGGCGCAGCCCTGCCAGCCCAGGCGCAACTCGCCGCTGGCGTTGGCCGGGATCAGCAGTTCCAGTTGCTGGCGATACACGGTGCTGTCGCCAAAGAACTCGTCGTGGTGGTTCTCGCCCTGGGGCAGGGTGGGGTGCTGGTCGGTGGGCAGCCCATCGAACTTCAGGCGTTTCTGGTAGAGGTAGTAGCCGTCCTGGATTTGGAAATACAGGCGCAACTGGCCGTCTGGCAGGCGGTCCTGGGTCAGCACGAAGGCCTGCTCCACCGGCAGGAAGTCCGGTTTGACGGCGAAAGGGTTGGCCTGGAGTGGGCCGGCGAGCAGGAATGTCAGCAGAATCAGGAGAACACGCATGTCGACGCCTTGGCAGAGCTTGATAGGGGCCATGCTGGCCGGGGCTTATTAACTCAAGGTTAAACCCTGTTGCTACTGCGCGAGAGCGGTATGCGCAGCGATTGACTGGGCCCATAATCTCCCCTTAATCACTGCCCTGTGCAATCTCACCTCCCAACCCAGAGGAAGCCCCCATGCACGTTCTGCTCTGCGAGGATGACGACCTGATCGCCAGCGGCATCTGCGCCGGACTGTGCGCCCAGGGCCTGACCGTGGACCGGGTGGCCAGTGCTTCGCAGGCCCGGCAAATGCTCCAGGCGGCGCAGTTCGACGTGATGATCCTCGACTTGGGCCTGCCTGACGAAGATGGCTTGAAACTGCTGCGTCGCCTGCGTCAGCAGGGCGAGACCTTGCCGGTGTTGGTGCTCACCGCACGCGATGCGGTCACCGACCGTGTCGATGGCTTGCAGGCTGGCGCCGACGACTACTTGCTCAAGCCGTTCGACCTGCGCGAACTGGCCGCGCGCCTGCACACCTTGTTGAGGCGGATGGCGGGGCGTGCCGTGAATGTCATCGAGCACGGTCCGCTGTGCTACGACCCGAGCAGTTGCGCGGCCACTCTGGCTGGCCAGCCAGTGGACCTTTCGCGGCGCGAGCAGGCCTTGTTGCTAGCGTTGTTGCAGAACCCCGGCCGGGTGCTGTCCAGCGAGCAGCTCAAAGATTGCGTCTACGGCTTCAGCGATGAAGTTGAGAGCAACGCCCTCAACGTGCATATTCACCACCTGCGGCGCAAGCTCGGCAACGGCATCGTCGAGACCGTGCGCGGGCTGGGTTATCGCCTGGGGCCTGCACAGGCCCCGGAGGTTTCGCCATGAGCCTGCGGGTACGCCTGTCGCTGATCCTCGGCAGCGCGTTCATCGTGATCTGGGCCTTGGCTGCGGCCTGGATGCTGCGCGACCTGCGCCAGCAGATGATGTTCTCCCTCGACCAGCGCCTGGTGGCGTCGGCGCGCATGGTTGCCGGGTTGGTCGACCAATTGCCGCAACCGCTGGCAGCCAAGGGCGAGGATGCGCATTTCTCAGCTGATCAACTCAGCGTGCCGGATGGCATGGCGTGCCAGGTCAGTTCGCTGCGTGGCGAGATCCTCGCCAGCAATCACAAGCACGATGGCGCGATGGATGACCAGCGTAGCGGTTTCCGCGACCAGACCATCGACGGCGCCTCTTGGCGTACCTTCACCTACAGCCATGGTGATATCCGTATCACCACCGCCGACCGGCACCTGGAGCGCGAGGCGCTCAACCAGTCGATTCTGCTGGCCGCCTCGGCGCCAGTGCTGATGGCCTTGCTCGGTAGCCTCGGGCTGTTGTGGATCGGCTTGGGCAAGGGCTTGGCGCCGCTCAACCGCATGCGTGATGCCCTGCGAAAGCGGCGTGCCGACAGCGTCGAGCCCTTGCAGGTGGATAATCTGCCCAGCGAGTTACAGCCGCTGCTCGACACGCAGAACCAGTTGTTTCTGCGCATTGCCCAGACCATCGAGCGCGAGCGCCGACTGACCGACGATGCTGCCCACGAACTGCGCAGCCCACTCACGGCGATCAAGACCCACTTGCAGGTAGCGCGCATGACCGAAGGGGCTGTGCGCGAGCAGGCCCTGGAGCACGCCGAACAAGGCACCGACCGCATGCACCGGACCCTGGAGCAATTGCTCATGCTGGCGCGGGTCGAGGGCAGCTTGTCATTCGACGACGGCGTGCAATGCAGCGCCGAGCAGGTGGCATTGCAGGCGGTCCAGGATGCCGGTGGCGGCGATAACCGGCGTATTCTGCTGCGCCTGCCCGAGGAGGCGGCCAAGGTTTACCTGGGCATGCCGGCACCACTGGCGGTAGCGGCCTTGCGCAATCTGCTGGACAACGCCCTGCGCCATGGTGGGGAGGCCGCGGTGGAGCTGGACGTGCTGGCTGTGGAGGGGCAGGTGGACTTCGTGGTGCGCGACCACGGGCCTGGCATTGCGCAGGAAGACTTGGCACACCTGACCGAACGTTTCTGGCGCAACGGTCAGAGCGGTGGTTGTGGCTTGGGCCTGGCCATCGTCCAGGCCATCGTGCAGCGCTGCGCCGGTAGCCTGCGCTTTGACAATCAGGGCGATGGCTTGCGGGTGAGCCTGCAAGTGCCGGCGCGCCCGGCAGGTTGAGCTGATCGCGGGGCAGGCCCGGCGATCAGGCTATTGCGCCCGTAAATCCTGCATCGACCTCTAAATCCTGGGCGCACCCAAGCGTTTTTCAAGCGACAACTACCCGACACACATCCGCTTACAGGAAGCGTGGCGGGCACATCCGCTTGCTTGCGAGGGTTTTTCCGATGTCGACCGCTTCCAGCCTTGTCCGGGCCCTGCCGGCCAATGAGCCCCAGGCCCTGTATGAATTCAAGGACTCGCCGCTGCTGCTGCGCCAGCAGCAACAGGAGTCCAACGCCCGCAGCTACCCACGGCGCATCCCGCTGGCGCTCAAGCGCGCCCGTGGGCTTTACGTGGAAGATGTCGAAGGGCGTCAATTCATCGACTGCCTGGCCGGCGCTGGCACCCTGGCCTTGGGGCATAACCATCCGGTGGTGGTCGAGGCGATCCAGCGTGTGCTGGCCGATGAGCTGCCGTTGCACACCTTGGACCTGACCACGCCGGTCAAGGACCAGTTCGTCCAGGACCTGTTCGGCCTGCTGCCTGAGGCGCTGCGCCTTGAGGCGAAGATCCAGTTCTGCGGCCCGACCGGCACCGACGCGGTGGAAGCGGCGCTCAAGCTGGTGCGCACGGCCACCGGGCGCAGTACTGTGCTGGCGTTCCAGGGCGGCTACCACGGCATGAGCCAGGGCGCCCTGAGCCTGATGGGCAGCCTGGGGCCGAAAAAGCCCCTCGGGGCCCTGCTGAGCAGTGGCGTACAGTTCCTGCCATACCCCTATGACTACCGCTGCCCATTTGGCCTTGGCGGTGAGGCTGGGGTGCGCGCCAACCTGCACTACCTGGAAAACCTGCTGAACGACCCGGAAGCCGGCGTTGCGCTGCCTGCGGCAGTGATCGTCGAAGTGGTGCAGGGTGAAGGCGGGGTGATTCCGGCTGACATCGAGTGGTTGCGTGGCCTGCGTCGCATCACCGAGCAGGCTGGCGTGGCGCTGATCGTCGACGAGATCCAGAGTGGCTTTGGCCGTACCGGCAAGATGTTCGCCTTTGAGCATGCCGGTATCGTGCCGGATGTGGTGACCCTGTCCAAGGCCATCGGCGGCAGCCTGCCGTTGGCGGTGATGGTCTACCGCGACTGGCTCGACCAGTGGTCGCCCGGCGCACACGCCGGGACCTTCCGGGGTAATCAGATGGCCATGGCGACAGGCTCGGCGGTGATGCGCTACCTGGTCGAGCATCGCCTGTGCGAACACGCCGAGGCCATGGGGCAGCGCTTGCGTGGGCACTTGCAGCGCCTGCAGCAGGATTACCCGCAACTGGGCGATATTCGCGGGCGTGGCCTGATGCTCGGGGTCGAGCTGGTCGACCCTGCGGGGCAGCTCGATGCCCTGGGGCATCCGCCGGCCTGTTCGCGTCTGGCTCCGAAGGTGCAGCGTGAGTGCCTGCGCCGTGGGCTGATCCTCGAACTGGGTGGTCGTCATGGCGCGGTGGTGCGTTTCCTGCCTCCGCTGATCATCAGTGCCGAGCAAATCGATGAGGTGGCCGGGCGTTTTGCCGAGGCGCTGCGCGCCGCTGTCGGGGCGGGCGCCTGAGACGACCGGGGCCGCGTAGCGGCCCTGGTGCAAGGCGCTGAATTCAGTCGAGCGCGCGTCCCGCCCGCCAGTACCCCATCAGGGTCAGGCTGGCGCGGGACAGCCCGCGTTCCTTGATCAGGTAACGGCGAATCTCCATCACCGTGCCGGACTCACCAGCGATCCAGGCGTAGAACTCGCCCTTGGCGTCGCTGGCTAGTTCCCACAGGAGGCTTGCGTCGATGTCGACGTCTTCAAGCTCCACGGATTTGCCAACCTGGAGACCGGGCAAGCGCGCCAGCTCATGCACGGCATGCAGCATGCCTTGGCCGTGATCGCAGCGCAGTACGTCCCGGGGCAGCCAGTGCAGGCGGGTAGCGGGACTATGCCGAAGTGGCAGGCAGTCGCTTTCGTGGGGGACTTCGATGAACGCTTGCACCGCCTGTTCCGGCGCCTGCTCGGCCAGTTGCTCGAGAATCCCGGCGATGGCCGGTAGAGCCGTTTCGTCACCCACCAGCAGGATATTCCGGGCGCTGCTTGGCGGCTTCCATTCATAGCCGCCTGGGTCGTCACGGTAGGCCAGGTTGGGCGCGACCATCTGCAAGCGATCACCCACTTGCGCGTGGGTCGCCCAGGCTGAGGCAGGGCCGTTGACGCCGTGCAGCACGAAGTCTACGTCTACGTCCACTTCCTGCGCCTCGCGGCGCAGGGCGCGGAGGGTGTAGGTGCGCATCGGCGGCGTGTGCTGCGCTGCGAGCCCCCGACGGGCCAGCTGCCACTGGCCATCCTTGGGCAGCGTTGGCGCGGCCCCGGCCGGTGTCGGGAAGCACAGCTTGATGCGCTGGTCGGGCGCCAGGGTGGTCATCTGCGCGACGTCCTCGCCGCCGAAGACGCAGCGGCATAGCGATGGACTGAGGTGCTCAATGGCCTTGAGCTGGACGTCGAACAACCGGTAGGCGGTGGGCTTGGAGGTGCGGATCAGGCGCGAAATCAGGGAGGTCATGGGCTACCTCTGGCAATGGGAATACCTGACAGACGAGCACCTTGCCCGGTGAATTAGCCAAGGCGCGCGCCGCGCTAAATTTCCTTCTCCAGCGTACGTCCTAGCTTGGATAGCAGCCGCAGCACGCGGAGACGGATTGAGGCGCAATGACAATTTCTCGACGAGGATTCATCGCAGGCCTGGCAGTGGCCGGCGCTGCGGGCAGCGCGGCTTACTACGCGCACAAGGAGCTGACCCACGACTCCGAGGACGACATCGTCACCCCTGGTGAGGCGAGCGTGGAGTTGGCCGACTATCGCGGGCAAGTGCTGGCAGACCTGCTGCGCGGGGTCTGGGATATCCGTTTCGAAGGTGCTGAAGCTGGCCTGGACGGGCTGGCGCGCGATGGCCTGGAGATGTTCCTGGACGTGGCCACCAAGGGCCGTGGCCTGCGTGGCTTCGTCGACACCGGCGCGGCTTTGCGTGGGGACGCGCAACCGGCCTACCGGGTGTTGGGTGATCTGGTAGGCGCCAGCACCGGTGAGGTGCGCTGGCGCCTGATGGCACGTGATACAGGGCCGAGCTACGAGTGCGTGGCCAGTCTCGATGAAGTCTGGGGCGAGTTTGCCAATGCTGGCAGCGGCACCTTGAGCGTGCGAATCCAGCGCTTGGACCGGCCGTTGATGTTGCCCGTGCAGGACAACCGCCTGGTGGCCGTCAAGCGCCGCTTCCCCGAAGCCCGCGAGCGCCTGCCTTACACGGCGCAGATGCAGGCTTGGGTGATCGCCCCTGAACACCGCTTGTTTCACCAGCTCTGGCATGCGACCCGCGATAAATGGCATACCTTGGCGCCGACCAAACAGAACGCGTTGCGTGGCCTGGGCTGGCAGCCTGGCCCACGCGAGCGTGAGCGCGATGCACGCGGGCCGCGCAAGCACCGCAACGGCTCGGGGGTGGATTTCCTCTACATGCACCGGCACATGCTGATACAGGCCCGGACCTTGCAGCCGTTACCGTCCTGGCAACGCTTTCCGCTGCCCCAGCCAAGCGTCGAGGCCGACCGCCAAGGCTTTGCCCGTTATCACGACAACCATGACGGCTACCGTGTGCCGCCAGCCTGGCAGGCGCCCGGCGATCAGGCCTACGGGCAGTGGGTGGGGGCGATCAAGGCTGGTGAGACCTTCTGCAGCAACTTCCAGGTGTGGGAGTCGCAGTACCAGGACCCGGTGTACCTGTCGAGGTTGTCGCTGGGGGCGTTCGGTTCGGAGCTGGAGATGAACCTGCACGACTGGTTGCACATGTGCTGGGCAACGGTGCCTCGCGACCCGAGCAATGGCGCGCCGGTACCGTTCGCCCGTGATCCATCTGACTTTGCCGCACGCTGGTTCGCGCGCGAGAACGATTTTCTTGGCGATCCGTTTTCCTCCCACGTCAACCCGGTGTTCTGGGGCTTCCACGGTTGGATCGACGACCGTATCGACGACTGGTTCCGGGCCCATGAGCGGCATCATCCTGGCCAGGTACGGCGCCAGGTGGTCAATGGTGTGCCGTGGTTCGCACCGGGGCGCTGGGTGGAGGTCGATGACCCTTGGTTGGGGCCGGACACCCACGGTTGCAGCACCGAGCCGGGCATGCGGCCGGGCAAGTCGGTAGAGATGGATGTGGAGGTGATGAAGCTGGCGTTGCGCATCACCTTCGGTGAGGACGACAAGATCGACGGCTTCCTGCGCAAGGTGCCACAGCGGCCGTGGTATGCACGCCACCTGTCGATGAAGAACATCGTGTCTTGAGCGGGGCGCCTGGGAGACTTTCTCAGGAAGGCCCGCAGCTATTTGCAACAGATCACAATTGGTTGATGTGGCACCGTCCCTGTGGGAGATCACCCAGCCCTTGGGGCTGCGCTGTCGCGCAGAGAACTGATTTGGCGAATGCGCCGCGTACCCTGTGGGAGGCGGCTTTAGCCGCGAACACCGGCGAAGCCGGTGCCATGCACCGCGTTGTCTGCTTCGCGGCTGAAGCCGCTCCCACAGGGTATGCGGCGTTTGCGAAGTCGTAGTCCTTTGCGTGATAGTGCAGTCCGAAGGGCGCAAAGCCCCCCGACTGCCCTCAGGGCAGGTTCGCCGTTATCTGCTGCACCTGCCACCCCCCACCCAATGCCTTGTACAGCGCCACGCTGGCCTGCAAGCGCGCCAGGCGTAGTTGCGCCTGCTCATCTTCGGCCAGGTACAGGGTGCGCTGGGTTTCCAGCACGTTGAGCAGGGTCTCGGCGCCGGCGGCGTAGCGCTGCTGGGCAAGGTTGAAGGCGATGCGCGCCTGGGCCACTTCCTCGTCCTGCCACTGGCGCTGGCGGTCCACGCCACTGATCGCATTGAGCGCTTTCTCGACATCGGCAAAGCCGTTGACGATGCTGGCGCGGTAGTCGGCCAGCAGCTCTTGCTGTTCGGCACGGGCCAGGTCGCGTTCGGCGCGTAGTCGACCGTTGTTGAAGATCGGCGCGGTCAGGCCGGCGGTGAGGGTGTAATAGGGGCTGTCGAGCACGTTGGCGAAAGTGCGTGCGCCACTGCCCAGATCCGCCCCCAGGATCAGGCGTGGAAGCATCGCGGCGCGTGCGACCTGCACGTTGGCGCTGGCTGCCGCCAGGCGCGCCTCGGCGGCGGCGATATCCGGGCGGCGCCCGAGCAGTTCGCTCGGCAGGCCGCTGCCGATACCGGGCCAGCGCAGGCCATCGAGGGTTTCGGTGCTGCTTGGCAGTTGTTGTACCGGTTCGCCGAGCAAGGTCGCCAGGGTTACGCGGTTGTCTTGGCGGCGTTGCTCCAGCAGCGGCAGTTGGCGCTCTTGAGCGGCCACCACGCGGCGTTGCTGGGCCAGTTCCAGGCGCGTCGCTGAGCCCGAGCGCTCGCGGGCTTCGACCAGGCCGAGTACATCGCGGGCGTTGTTCAGGTTGAGGCGGGCAATACGCAGTTGCTCCTCCAGCGCCAGGCCTTGCAGGTAACTGTCGGCCACGGCGCTGAGCAGGGTCAGCTCCACGGTTTGGCGGTCGAAGCGGCTGGCGTCGAGGCTGCTCAGGGCGCTGTCACGCGTGGCCCGCAGCCCGCCCCAGAAGTCGATTTCGTAGCTGGCGCTCAACTGTGCACCGAATGAAGTGCTGGTGCGCTCGCTGCTGCTGGCGTCGAGCTGGTCGTTGCCCTCGCCACGCAACAGGCTCTGACGGCTGCCGTCGACTCCCAGTTGCAGCGCCGGCAGCAGCGGGGCGCCTGCGATCACCGCGCTGGCCTGGGCCTGGCGTACGCGTGCGGCGGCGGCGGCCAGGTCGTGGCTGTTGCTGCGGGCGCGTTCGATCAGGCGGTCCAGTTCGGCACTGGCGAAGGTCTGCCACCACTGCTGGTCCGGCACGGCGCGCGTGCTGTCGGTGGGGCCTTGCCAGGCTTGCGGTGGCGTGATCGCACTGGCCGGTGGTGGTGGTGTGCTACAGGCGGCCAGGCACAGGCTCAGGGTCAACAGACTGATACGGCTTGGAATTGGCATGGGCTATTCGCTGGTAAGGGCTTTGACCGGGTCGAGTCGGGCGGCCTTGCGGGCCGGCATGAAGCCGAACAGCACGCCGGTGATGGCTGCGCAGGCGAAGGCGCCGATAATCGCAGGCAAGGCGAAGGCCACGGCGATACCGGCCAGTAACAAGCCCCCGCCGATGCCTAGGGCCAGGACGATACCGGTCAGCCCGCCGACCATCGACAACATCACCGCCTCGGTCAGGAATTGGCGCAGGATGTCGCGCTGGCGCGCGCCAGTGGCCATGCGGATGCCGATCTCGCGGGTGCGTTCGCGTACGGTCATGAGCATGATGTTCATCACCCCGATGCCGCCCACCAGCAGCGAGATCGCGGCAATCGCACCGAGCATCAGCGACAGGCTGTTCTGGGTGCGCGCCTCGGCCTGGATCAGTGCAGCGTCGTTGGTCAGTTCGAAGTCGTGGCGACCTTGGTGGCGCTGGCGCAGCAGGCGGTCGATGGCCTGCTCGGTCTCGCCGACGCGGCGCGAGTCCTGCGCGGCGATGGCGATGTACTCGGGATCGCGGCTGCCGAACAAGCGGATGGCGGCGGCAGAGTAGGGCACCGCGATGCGCTCGTCGGCATTCTCGCTGCCGGAGCTGGCGCCCTTGCCCTGGAGAATGCCGATGACCTGGAACGGCACGTTACCGATCAGCAGGTATTGCCCGAGCGGGTCGCTACCTTCGCCGAACATCTTGTCACGCACCTTTTGCCCGATCACGGCCACTGCTGCGCCGCTGGCCTCGTCGGCTTCGGTGTAGAAGCTGCCTTCTACTACCGGCCAGTTGAAGATCTGCGTAAACCAGGTGTTGTTGCCGCCGACGTAGAACGCCTGGCTGTTGTTGCCCTGGCGCACCATCAGCTTGTCGCCGATCACTGGCATGGCTTGTATCACCTGGGGCAGTTCGGCGATGGCGGCGACATCGTCGAGGGTGATGATGCCGGCCGGCTCACGCTCGGTGGCGTGCTTGCCGTTGAGGTAGAGGATGTTCGAGCCGAACGCGGCCATCTGCGCCATCACCTGGCGCTTGCTGCCTTCGCCCACGGCCAGCATGACCACTACCGAGGCCACGCCGATGACGATACCGAGCAGGGTCAGGGCGGTGCGGAAGCGATTGATCCACATCACCCGCCAGGCGGCTTGCAGGGCTTCGATCAGCTCGCCTTTCCAGGCGCCGGTGAGCGTTGCGCCGCGGTCCAGGCGCTGACGCAGGTCGTCGGCCTGCAGCGGTTTCGAGGGGGTGGGGGCGGGCTGCTCGGCTGCCGAGTCGCTGACCATCTGGCCATCGCGGATTTCGATGACCCGTTGCGCGCGGGCGGCCACCTCTCGGTCGTGGGTGATGAGAATGATCACATGGCCCTGGCTGGCCAGCTCGTCGAGCAGGGCCATGACTTCGGTGCCGCTGTGGCTGTCCAGGGCGCCGGTCGGTTCGTCGGCGAGAATGATGTGGCCGCCGTTCATCAATGCCCGGGCAATCGATACACGCTGCTGCTGGCCCCCGGACAACTGGTGCGGACGGTTGCCGGTACGGTTGCCCAAGCCCAGGCGTTCGAGCAGGGCGCGGGCGCGAGCGTGGCGCTCGGCAGGTGCAATCCCTGCGTAGATGGCTGGCATTTCGACGTTTTCCTGGGCTGAGCCTGAGGGAATCAGGTGGTAGCCCTGGAACACGAAACCGAAGGCCTCGCGGCGCAGCCAGGCCAACTCGTCGCCGTCCAGTTCGGCTACGTCGCGGCCGGCGAAGCGATAGCTGCCCGAGCTGGGGCGGTCGAGGCAGCCGAGGATGTTCATCAACGTCGACTTGCCCGAGCCAGACGCGCCGACGATGGCGACGAATTCGCCCGGGTGGATGCTCAGGCTGATCCCGCGCAGCACCTCGACAGTAGGTGAATCGACGCCGCCATAGACCTTGCGGATGTCACGCAGCTCAATCAGGGGTGTGCTCATGTCAGCTCCCGCTGGCGGCAGGTGCGCCGATCACCAGGCGCTCGCCCTCGCGCAGGCCATCGAGCACCTGTACGCGCAGGCGATCGCTCAGGCCGATGCGAACCTGGCGTGCCTCGATCTTGCCGTCGGCGTTGAGCACGTGCGCCAGGCGCAGGCTGTCCTCGGGGGTTTCGTTCAGTGCGGCCAGGGGCACGCTGAGGACTTGGCTGGCTTGGCCGGCGACGAAGAAGACCTGGGTGGTCATTTCCGCCATCAGGGCGCCGTCAGGGTTATCGACGTCCAGCAGCACGGTGTATTGCACCACCTTGCTGCCGGTGGTGCCGGCGCTGGCGCTGGCTGGGCTGCCGCCGCCCTGGCTGGCTTGTTCCAGCGGCTTGGGCGGGATCGGCAGAATTTGCCGCACGCTGCTGGTCCAGCGGCGCTTGCCGCCGGCCAGTGTGGTGAAGTAGGCGGTCATGCCTGGCTTGACCTTGCCGATGTCGGCTTCGGAGACCTGGGCCCAGACGGTCATTGGCGACAGCTTGGCGATGCGCAGGATCAGCGGCGTCTGCTGCTGGGCGTTGAGGGTCTGGCCTTCGCGTGCGTCCACCGCCACCACGGTGCCGCTCATCGGCGCATAGATGCGGGTATAGCCCAGCTCAGCCTCGGCGCTGCGTAAGCTGGCCTGGGCCTGGCTGATCTGTGCCTGGTACATGGCGATGCGCGCTTGCGTCACCTTGAGCTGGGCTTCGGCGCTTTGCAGATCTTCCTGGCGGGTGGCGCCGCTGCTGGTCAGCTCACGCTGGCGCTGGAACTGCTGGCGGGCCAATTGGTATTGGGCACGTTGCTCGGCCAACTGAGCCTTGAGGTTTTCGATCGAGTAGCGCCCGGCATCGAGGTTGGCCTGTTGTGTGGACGGGTCGATTTCCACCAGCAGTTGGCCCTCGCGCACGGGGTCGCCGGCTTCCACATGCAGCTTGCGGATCTGCCCGGAAGCCTGCGCGCCAACGTCCACGTAGCGGCGCGGTTGCAGGGTGCCGAGGGCGGTGACGCTGCTTTCGATATCGCTGCGCGTCACTGCCACCGTGCTGACTGGCGCGCCGCTCAGTGGCAGGGTTTTCCAGGCCAGCAGGCTGCCCAGGCCAAGCAGGCCCAAGGCTGTGAGCAGCAGTCGACGGCGGGGGGTGGATGTGCGAGTCATGCGGGCTTCCAGCCAGAGAAAGGGGGGGCGTGCGGTCTTCGACGGCGCGCTCGGAGGCCCCAGTTAAACGAAGGCCGCCGTTGCCGATTTAGCTGGCAGGCAGTTTTGCTTCGAGTTGCTGAGAATAATTATAATTTGTAAGATCGCACGTTGATATCATCCAACCCGCTGCCCGTGCCTGTGTGCGTGTGTGCAGGGGGACGCTAGGTGCCGTCGTGGAACACTACTATCGCGAATTGGTGAGTTTTCTTTGCGCCCGGCTGGGTAATCGCCAGGCGGCCGAAGACGTTGCCCATGATGCTTACCTGCGCGTGCTGGAGCGCACCGAGGGCCAGCAGATCGAGCACCCGCGAGCGTTCCTCTACCGTACCGCGCTGAACCTGGTGGTCGACCGCCACCGTCGCCATCAGGTACGCCAGGCCGAGCCGCTGGACGTGCTCGACAGCGACGAGCGCTGGCACAGCCCGGCGCCATCGCAGAGCATGCAGCTGGACCAGCGCCTGGCCTTGATGCGCCAGGCCCTGGACGAGCTGAGCGCCACCTGTCGCGAGTGCTTCTTGCTGCGCAAGCTCGAGGGGCTGTCGCACCAGCAAATCGCCGAGCGCCTGGAAATCTCGCGCGCGCTGGTGGAAAAACACATCGTCAATGCCATGAAGCACTGCCGTCAGCGCATGCGTCAGTGGGAAGGCTGAACGTTGCGTGAAGGGCGTGTGAAAATTTCCTGGGGTGGCGACTTGATTTCCTGCCGTTTCCCGACAACTATCAAATAAGACCCGCCCAGGCTGTTTGCCTGAGGCTTGCCTGTACCGGCGCAGTTATGGTCATGGAGCCCTTACCTCAACTGCCCAGGTCTGGACGATGCCGAACAAATCCCTGCGCATCCTGATCGCCGACGAGCATCCCGAACAGCGCCTGCTGCTGGAAAAGCTGCTCAATGGCCTGGGGTATTTTCGAATCGCTCCGGTGCACAGCTTCGACGAGCTGCAACGCCTGGTCCTGAGTGCCTTGCAGCCGTTCAACCTGCTGTTGGGCAATATCGAGTTGGCCAGCCACGCCGGCGTGGATCTTGCGCGCTTCTGCCAGGGCTGCGGGCAAATCCAACACGCCTTGCTGTACCACGCCAAGCCGTTGCGGGTGCCCACATTGCCGTCCGGTGAGCGCCAGGCGGTCAATCTCAGTCTGCCACGCGCGCCTGATCACCAGGCGTTAGAGTCATTCATGGCGATCATCGACCTGCCAGTGGTGCTGGGACAGCTGGCGGTGCCTGCGGCGTTCTACCCGGCAGCGGGGCACCACCTGCGCCGCGCGAACTTCGGCCACACCGTATTCAGCCGTCGTTCCTGATACACATCCGGCCCTGGCAGCCAGCATTTGCTATCCTCTTGCCCCTTTGCCGATCTGCGGAACTGCCATGACTGCCTCTGAAATCGACCGCACGCCTGGGTTCACCCGTGGCGACCACCGGACCTTGGGCCTGGCCGCGCTGGGCGGCGCTTTGGAAATCTACGATTTCATCATCTTCGTGTTCTTCGCGCTGACCCTGAGCCAGCTGTTCTTCCCGCCTGAGATGCCCGAGTGGCTGCGGTTGCTGCAAAGCTTCGGGATCTTCGTCACCGGTTACCTGGCACGCCCGTTGGGCGGCATCCTGATGGCGCATTTTGCCGATCACCTGGGGCGCAAGCGGGTGTTCAGCCTGAGTATCCTGATGATGGCGCTGCCGTGCCTGTTGATCGGGCTGATGCCTACCTACGCCGATATTGGCTATGCCGCACCGCTGATCTTGCTCGCCCTGCGCATCTTGCAAGGGGCCGCGGTGGGCGGTGAAGTGCCGAGTGCCTGGACCTTCGTCGCCGAGCACGCACCGGCCGGGCGACGGGGCTATGCCCTGGGCTTTTTGCAGGCTGGGCTGACCTTCGGCTACCTGCTGGGTGCACTGACCGCCACGTTGCTCGCGCAGCTGTTCAGCCCCCAGGAGATCCTCGATTACGCCTGGCGTTACCCGTTCCTGTTGGGCGGCGTGTTCGGCGTCATCGGTGTGTGGTTGCGGCGCTGGTTGAGTGAGACCCCGGTGTTCCTCGCCCTGCGTGAGCGCCGTGACCCACCGGTGCGTTTCCCGCTGCGCAGTGTGCTGGGCGAGCATCGTCGGGCGCTGGTCCCGGCGGCGCTGCTGACATGCGTGCTGACATCGGCGGTGGTGGTGCTGGTCGTGATCACCCCGACTGTGATGCAGCAGCGCTTCGGCATGACGGCTGGGCACACGTTCGCCCTGAGCAGTGTGGGCATCGTCTTCCTCAACATTGGCTGTGTGCTGGCGGGGTTGCTGGTGGACCGCATCGGGGCGTGGCGCGCGCTGATGCTCTACAGCCTGCTGCTGCCGCTGGGCATCGGTGCGCTCTACGCGAGCCTGGTGTGGCAGTGGGGCGCAATTTGGCTGGCTTATGCCTTGGCAGGCTTGTGCTGTGGTGTGGTGGGCGTGGTGCCATCGGTGATGGTCGGGTTGTTCCCGGCGCAGATCCGGGTGTCGGGGATCTCCTTCACCTACAACGTGGCTTACGCGTTGTGGGCCAGCACCACGCCGTTGGCATTGATTGCGCTGATGCCGTGGAGCCCGTGGGTGTGTGTCGGCTTTTGTCTGATCATGGGGGTGCTGGGGCTGCTGACGGCGCTGTATTTCGGACGTCGCGAGCCGCTGGCGTTCACTGCCGAGCCCGTGCCGGTGCTGTGTGGAGATAAATGACGCGTGGGTAGCGGGCCGCTGCCAAGGCGGTTGAAGGTCTTGCACCGGCATTCTCGACCAGGCCGCACCAGCGGTCATGAAAAAGCCCCCTGAGCTTGCGCTCAGGGGGCTTTTGGTTACTGCCAGGGCACGCCTTACATGTTCGGGTAGGTCGGTCCACCGGCACCTTCAGGGGTGACCCAGGTGATGTTCTGGGCCGGGTCCTTGATGTCGCAGGTCTTGCAGTGCACGCAGTTTTGCGCGTTGATCTGGAAGCGTTTGCTGCCGTCTTCCTGGGCCACCACTTCGTAAACCCCGGCCGGGCAGTAACGCTGCGCCGGTTCGTCGTACAGCGGCAGGTTGCTGGCGATCGGGATGTTCGGGTCGGCCAGCTTCAGGTGGCAAGGTTGTTCTTCTTCGTGGTTGGTGCTGGAGAGGAATACCGAGCTGAGCTTGTCGAAGCTGAGCTTGCCGTCCGGTTTCGGGTAGTCGATTTTCTTCGAGTCCGCGGCAAGCTTCAGGCAGGCGTAGTCTGGCTTGGTGTCGTGCAGGGTGAACGGCAGTTTGCCGCCGAACCAGTTCTGGTCGATGTAGTTGAATGCAGCGCCGAGCATCGGGCCGAACTTGTGCATGGCCGGGCCGAAGTTGCGGCTGGCGAACAGCTCTTCATGCAGCCAGCTGGCCTTGAACGCGCTGACGTAGCCGTCGAGCAGGTCGCCACCTTCGCTGCCGGCGATCAGCGCGTCGGCCACCGCTTCGGCGGCGAGCATGCCGGACTTCATGGCGGTGTGGCTGCCCTTGATCTTGGCCACGTTCATGGTGCCCAGGTCGCAACCGATCAGGGCGCCACCCTTGAAGACCATCTTCGGCAGCGAGTTGATACCACCCTTGGCCAGGGCGCGTGCGCCGTAGCTGATGCGTTTACCGCCTTCGAGGTACTGGGCCATTACCGGGTGGTGCTTGAGGCGTTGGAATTCGTCGAACGGCGACAGGTACGGGTTGGCGTAGGACAAGTCGACGATCAGGCCGACCACCACCTGGTTGTTTTCCAGGTGGTAGAGGAACGAGCCGCCGGTGTTGTCCTTGGCCATCACATCCAGCGGCCAGCCAGCGGTATGCACCACCAGGCCTTGCTCGTGCTTGGCCGGGTCGATTTCCCAGATTTCCTTGAGGCCGATGCCGTAGTGCTGCACGTCGCAGGCGTTGTCCAGGTCGAAGCGCTTGATCAGTTGCTTGCCAATGTGGCCACGGCAGCCTTCGGCGAACAGGGTGTATTTGGCGCGCAGCTCCATGCCCGGGGTATACAGGCCATCTTTCGGATTGCCTTCACGGTCGACGCCCAGGTCGCCGGTGATGATGCCGCGGACCACGCCGTTTTCGTCGAACAGCGCCTCCTGGGCTGCGAAGCCTGGGTAGATCTCCACGCCCAGGTTCTCGGCCTGCTGGGCCAGCCAGCGGCACAGGTTACCCAGCGAGATGATGTAGTTGCCGTGGTTGTGCATGGTCTTGGGCACGAACAGGTCAGGCACCTTGGTCGAGCTGCCAGCGTCCTTGAGCACGTAGATGTCGTCGCGCTTGACCTCGGTGTTCAGCGGCGCGCCGAGTTCTTTCCAGTCGGGGAACAGTTCGTTCAGGGCGCGCGGCTCGAACACGGCACCGGAGAGGATGTGGGCACCGACTTCGGAGCCTTTCTCGACCACGCAGACGCTGATCTCGCTACCGGCTTCGGCGGCCTTCTGCTTCAGGCGGCAGGCGGCCGACAGGCCCGCCGGGCCTGCGCCGACGATGACCACGTCGAATTCCATGTATTCGCGTTCCACTGGTTCTCTCCTACTCATCAAGGCTCGTGCTGTTGCTTTGTCTTTTTAGGGTGCGGGGACGGTCAGGTGCGGCAGGCTGAGCTGTAGCTGCACGAATGACGGACTACACCGTTTTGTCTTGGCCGCGCATTATATCTACACCACTTGGTGGGTCCAATACAAACGTTTGTTTGAATTTGCCGGAGCCCAGTAAAATCACAGGCGTGCGGCTGGAGGCTGGCCAATTTGCCGTATTGACCGGATTGGGTGTTACGGTCAAGATACGAGCGCTTTTACGCTCGCCGTAGGCTGTCCGTCGGGCGCAGGTGCACCCCTAAAGACCAGGCGTGGAGCAGGGTTTACGGGCCGAATCAGGTTTTGTAGTGGAGTCTACACGCCACGACAGAAAATGACCCGCGTGTTTTGGCCGCATGGGTCGAAACAAGACTGATCGGTCATGTGAAGATTCCCCGCGACGCTACGTTTTCAGAGGTGCCCTTGTACCCACGCGCATTCGCCGGGCAGTCCCCAGGCGATCTTCTTTTCACCGGAGAGTAACGAGGAATCCATGAAGGTTCTTGTAGCTGTCAAACGAGTGGTCGACTACAACGTCAAGGTTCGCGTCAAGGCGGACAACTCCGGCGTCGACCTTGCAAACGTCAAGATGTCCATGAACCCCTTCTGCGAAATCGCCGTGGAAGAAGCCGTCCGCCTGAAGGAAAAGGGTGTGGCGAGCGAAATCGTCGCCGTCAGCATCGGCCCGACCGCTGCCCAGGAGCAACTGCGTACCGCCCTGGCGCTGGGCGCTGACCGCGCCATTCTGGTAGAAGCCGCTGACGAACTGAACTCCCTGGCCGTGGCCAAGGCGCTCAAGGCCGTTGTCGACAAAGAGCAGCCGCAGTTGGTGATCCTTGGCAAGCAAGCCATCGACAGCGACAACAACCAGACCGGCCAGATGCTTGCAGCGTTGACTGGCTACGCCCAGGGCACCTTCGCTTCTAAGGTCGAACTGGCTGGCGACACGCTCAACGTCACCCGTGAAATCGACGGCGGCCTGCAGACCGTCGCGCTCAACCTGCCGGCGATCGTCACCACCGACCTGCGCCTGAACGAGCCGCGCTACGCGTCGCTGCCGAACATCATGAAGGCCAAGAAGAAGCCGCTGGAGACTGTTACTCCAGATGCGCTGGGCGTATCGCTCGCCTCCACCAACACGACCACCAAGGTTGAAGCCCCTGCTGCGCGCAGCGCGGGTATCAAGGTCAAGTCGGTGGCCGAACTGGTCGAGAAGCTGAAGAACGAAGCGAAGGTAATCTAAATGACTATCCTGGTTGTCGCTGAATACGAGAACGGTGCCGTAGCTCCGGCCACCCTGAACACTGTTGCCGCTGCCGCCAAGATTGGTGGTGATATTCACGTGTTGGTCGCAGGCCAGAACGTGGGCGGTGTCGCTGAATCCGCCGCCAAGATCGCTGGCGTTGCCAAGGTGCTGGTCGCCGATAACGCGGCTTACGCCCACGCGCTGCCGGAAAACCTCGCGCCACTGATCGTCGAGCTGGCCAACGGCTACAGCCACGTGCTGGCCCCGGCCACCACCAACGGCAAGAACATCCTGCCACGCGTCGCGGCGTTGCTGGATGTCGACCAGATTTCCGAGATCATCTCGGTGGAGTCGGCCGACACCTTCAAGCGTCCGATCTACGCCGGTAACGCCATTGCCACCGTGCAATCGAGCGCTGCGGTCAAGGTCATCACCGTGCGTACCACCGGCTTTGATGCCGTGGCCGCCGAAGGCGGCTCGGCTGCCGTCGAGGCTGTCGGCGCTGCACACAATGCCGGTATCTCCGCCTTCGTTGGTGAAGAGCTGGCCAAGTCCGACCGCCCAGAACTGACCGCTGCCAAGATCGTCGTATCCGGCGGCCGTGGCATGGGCAATGGGGATAACTTCAAGCACCTGTACAGCCTGGCCGATAAGCTCGGTGCGGCCGTCGGTGCCTCGCGCGCCGCCGTCGACGCGGGCTTCGTGCCTAACGACATGCAGGTTGGTCAGACCGGCAAGATCGTCGCGCCGCAGCTGTACATCGCCGTCGGTATTTCCGGCGCGATCCAGCATCTGGCGGGCATGAAGGACTCCAAAGTGATCGTTGCGATCAACAAGGATGAAGAGGCGCCGATCTTCCAGGTCGCCGACTACGGCCTGGTCGCCGACCTGTTCGAAGCCGTACCGGAGCTGGAAAAGCTGGTCTGATCCAGCGGCTTCACTTATAAAGAACCCGGCTCGCCCTCGGCGAGCCGGGTTTTTTTATGGTTAGGCTTTTTACGCGGGGAGGGACTGCATGGCATCGGGATGGAGCATCAAGGGGCTGGCTTGCGCGCTGGCGCTGCTGTCGACCCAGGTCGGGGCGGCGGGCAAGTGCGAGCGCCTGGTGGTCACCGGCAGCCCGGATGCGCCGCCGTACTCCTGGCAGGATCCGCAGGATCCCAAGCGCCTGATCGGCGCCAACGTCGACCTGTTTCGCCAGGTGGCAGCGGAACTGGGGGTGAAGGTCGAGGTGCTCTACGCGGGCAAGCGCGAGCAGGCTTTGGAAGAAGTGCGCAGTGGGCGTATGGACCTGCTGCTCGACACGCCCATGCAGGTGGCCCAGCTGACCGCGCTGGACTACATCCACCCGCCGCTGCAACTCAACGAGTACCTGGTGTGGACTCGCCACGATGCGGCGTTGAACGTCGAAGGTCCGGCAGACTTGGCCCACTACCAGGGCAGCCTCTCGGAGAAAGCCCGCCTGACGCCAGCGTTCGAGGCGTTCGCCAAGAGCCAGCTCAAGCTTGTACCCGCGCAGAACCTCACCCAGGCGTTTCAGAAACTGGTGCTTGGGCAGGTGGATTACGTGCTGGCCGGCCGTTACTCCGGCATGGCCCTGACCCAGAGCCTGGGGGTAGGTAATGACCTGATCGCCCGTGGCCTGCCGGTAGACCGGCCGGGGCTGTACCTGGCGGTCTCGCACAACTCGGCGTGCAACGACAGTTGGTTACGCGGGCAGTTGGCCAGGAAGTTGGCCGAGCTGCCGATGTCCGGGGCGCCGGAGGCGATATTGCAGCGCAACGTCGAGCGCTGGAAGGCGCAGATGCAGCCGGTCGCGCGCTAGGTTTCTTCACTCGGCCCCGGCGCGCCATTCGCGCAAGCTCAGGCTGGCCGCCTAGAAACGTCTGCGGCGGCAGTTGCCAGGGCCTCGTGACATTGGCTGCGATGCCTCCACAGGCTATGCAGCGTCAGGTTCTGGCGGGCGAAGAGGGCTGGTTCGGGGCATCATCTGCTCACGGAGTTGCTGATTCTCTGGATAGAGGCTTCGTATAGCGAGTTGCACCGCTGCTGTTCTGACGGAGTTCGGCACCTTCTGCGCCGACCTCATCGCGGTTAAGCCCATTCCCACAACCGCGCTGCGTGGGAGCGCGCCCTGCGATGGGGTCGGCAAAGAAAACACTTCCCTTGCGCCCAGATACTCAAATCCGACCCAACAAGGTTACTATTGCCGCTTTGCGCGCGAGCCCTCTGTCCTGAGCGTTCGTGGCTCTCACCCAGTCATCAAGCGTAAGAGGCTCAATCGGCTTGAATACATGTTCCCCTACAGCGAACGGCCCGCGCGCTGTGCTGCTGGCCATGGCCATGCTGGGCCTGGCAGGCTGCGCCAGCGATCCGGCACCCCTTGAACAGATGCGTCTGTCCGAACAGGCCCTGGATCAGGCCAAGGCGGTCGGCGCCACCGAGCAAGTGCCGGAATTCAAGTTGTCCGAAGACAAACTTGCCCGGGCCAAGATCAACATGGCCAGTGAAAGCTACCGCGATGCACGCATGCGTGCCGAGCAGGCCGAGCTTGACGCGCGTCTGGCCGAGGCTCGGGTCCTGACGTACAAGAGCGAGGAGCAGTTGCAGGTGTTGCAGTCGCGCATCAAGCGCCTGCGCAAGCAACTGGAGGTGCAGCCATGAAGTGCTTCAAGCCAATGGCCGCGCTGACCTTGCTGGCAGTGGTCGGGTTGCAGGGGTGCGCCAGCCAGCGCAGTGAATCTGCGCTGGAGGATGCGACCCTGGCGTTTCAAAAGGTCAAGGACGATTCCGATGTGCTGCGCAGTGCGCCGCGCGATGTGATTCGTGCTGGCGAATCGCTTGGTCGTGCTGAGCGCCTGGCCGGCTATATCGGCACCGGCAGCGATGTGCGCCACTACGCCTACCTGAGTCAGCGCTACAGCGAGATTGCAGCCGAACACGCCAAGCTTGCCGCCAACCAGGACCGCCTGGCCAAGCTCGACCTGGAGCGCCAGCGCCTGCAATTGGCGCTGCGTGAAGCCAAGCTCGTCAGCGTCCAGCAACAGGGCAAGTTCATCGAGTCGCAGATTGCCGCGCTGGCTTCCGAGCAGAGTGATCGTGGCCTGGTGATGACCTTGGGCGATGTGCTGTTCGACACCGGTCAAGCCGACCTCAAGAACTCAGCCAGTCGCACCGTGCTCAAGTTGGTCCAGTTCCTCCAGCTCAACCCGCGGCGCATCGTGCGTATCGAGGGTTACACCGACAGTACTGGTACGCCGGAAGACAACCTGCGTCTGTCGCGTGATCGCGCCCAGTCGGTGGCTGACATGCTGGTCGACCTGGGCGTCAAGGAGCAGCGCATCGAAGTGCTCGGCTATGGTGACCAGTACCCGGTGGAGGCGAATGCCTCCGAGCGGGGGCGCGCGCAGAATCGCCGGGTCGAGATCGTGTTCTCCGATGACAAGGGCAAGCTCTCTCCGGCGCGCTGAGTTCGCGGGGGCGTGGGGGCGCACGGGGCAACTCGGTGCACTCCCGGCGTTCAAGTGCGTCGGTCAGTTGCTGACCGTTTGACTGTGACGCAACGTTATTGTTGGCTAATCTGCGATCTGTCCCCGTACACTTTGCAACTGTTACGGTATCCTGACGCTGCTGTAGGCCGCACAAGAACAACGATCCGTCCGCGCTTCGAGAACACGCCATGACCAACCTGCTGCTGTACCAGCGCATTGCCCAGCAACTGGCCGATGACATCCGTCGAGGTGTCTACCAGCCAGGCGAGCGCGTGCCCTCGGTACGCAAGATGAGCGCGCAGCTCAATGTCAGCCATGCCACTGTGTTGCAGGCCTACGCCAATCTCGAGGATCAGGGGCTGATTCGTGCGCGCCCGCAGTCGGGTTACTACGTGCACCAGACTCCGGCGCTGACGGCATTGACCCCGGACATCGCCCGTGTCGAGCGTCCAGGGCTGGTCACCCGCGCGAGCATCATCCAGCAGGTGCTCACCGAGGCCAGGCGTGACGGTGTATTTGCCTTTGGTGCGGCAGTGCCGCATGTCGATTACCTGCCGGTGCGCGCCTTGCATCAACAGTTGGCCAAGGTCACCCGCTTCCACAGCCCGCGCGCCTTCAGTTACATGTTCAGCCCTGGGTTCGAGCCGCTTCGCCGGCAGATCGCCATTCGCATGCGCGATGCCGGCGTGTTGGTCGATCCGCGCGAAGTGGTGGTCACCCACGGATGTGTGGATGCACTGCAGATGTCGCTGCGCGTGCTCACCCGCCCAGGCGACCTGATTGCCGCCGAGTCGCCGACCTACTACGGGTTGTTGCAGTTGGCCGATCTGCTGGGGCTCAAGGTCATCGAGATCCCCAGCGACCCGTCCACCGGGATCAGTCTGGAAGCACTGCAACTGGCGGCCAACCAATGGTCGATCAAGGCTTTGGTGCTCACCTCGCGCTTGAGCAATCCGCTCGGTGGCACTATTCCCGAAGACCGTCAGAAGCAGTTGTTGCGCCTGGCCTCCGACTACGATATCCAGATCGTCGAGGACGATATTTACGGCGAACTGATGTTCGAACAGGGGCGTACCAAGGCGCTCAAGGCCTTCGACCGGTTGGACCGGGTGATCTACTGTTCGAGCTTCTCCAAGACTCTGTCGCCGGGTGTGCGGGTCGGCTGGATGATTGCCGGTCGCTACCAGGACGAGATCCAGCGCCTGCAGACGTTTACCACGCATTCTGCGTGCAGCGTCACCCAGATGGGCGTGGCGGCGTATCTGGAGAATGGCGGGTACGACCGCCACCTGCGTTTCATTCGCCAGGAGTACCGCAAGAACCTCAGTGCCTACCAGCTGGCGGTGCAGCAGCATTTCCCCGAAGGAACTCAAATGACCCGCCCGACTGGCGGTTTCATTCTGTGGGTCAGCCTGCCTGGTCGGGTAAACACCCAAGAACTGCATGTGCGTGCGTTGGAGCAGGGCATCAGCATTGCGCCAGGGCTGATATTCAGCAATACCGAGCAGTTCAACCACTGTATCCGCCTGAACTGCGGCATTCCCTGGAACAAGGAGGCCGAGCGCGCCGTGATTACGCTCGGGCTTTTGTCCCATCAATTGTGCAGAGAGTCGACGGGTGCACTTTTATAGGCTTGTCAGAACGCCAGGGAACGGGGAGCATACATCCGTTGAGATTCTGCCTACGGTTACCATGAAAGTGCTTCGTCCTCTTCTCCTTGCCTTGTGCTGCGTGCTGCCCGGACTCCATTTGGGGGTGGCTTGGGCTACAGAGCCTGCGGTAAAGGTCCAGGGCAAGGTGCTTGCCAAGCCTGTCACCAAGCCTGCGGCCAAACCTGTCACCAAGGCGCCGGCCAAGCCCCAGTCCAAGCCCCATGCCAAAGCCAGGGCCAAGGTCAGCAAGGCGGTGGCCAAGCCGCTGCCTGCGGCCAAGTTGGACCTGAGCCTGCCCAAGAGCATGGTCAACACCCTCGAGCACGAGGTGGGTGATGCGCCAATGGTGCGCAAGCCGCTGTTGCCGTCGATGTTTCCTACCAAGCCCGAGTCCGACGATAGCCCGTTCCAGCTCAATGGGCGCTTGATCAGCAATGAAATGCAGCTGCAATTGCGCAATGACAGTCGCCGGGAAGTGGATGGGGCGGCTATCGACTTCCAATTCCGAAACTGACTGCTAAGTCATCGGTTATTTCATCTGTCCGGTAATTTCAAACGTCTGTTTGAGCGGTTAGTATCCAGGGACGTTCGTCTCGTCTTGCTTCAGGGAGTCCTGTTTTCATGAATTGCCGCGAGGGCTGTGGTGCCTGCTGCATCGCCCCATCCATCAGTTCGCCGATCCCGGGCATGCCTGACGGCAAGCCGGCGGGCGAGCGCTGCCTGCACCTTGATGCGCGCAACCTGTGTGAACTGTTCGGCAAGCCTGAGCGTCCCAAGGTCTGCGGTGGCTTCAAGGCTGAGGTCGAGGTGTGTGGCAATGACCGGGACGAGGCCATTCGCATCATCGGTTGGCTGGAGCAGATGACGGCGGCGTGACAGGTTGGATCTTCGACAACAAGGAACAAGATGATGAGATCGATCAAGCGTATTGCTCTGCTGTGTGGCCTGAGTGTGGTGCTGGCGCCAAGCGCCTGGGCCGAGAATTGGCAGGTGGCCAAAGACGAGGACGGCATCAAGGTGTCGCTCAGCGAGGTGCCGGGCTCCAAGTACAAGGCCTATCAAGGCGTAACCCTGATCAAGGCGCCGCTGGCCCGGATCCAGGCGTTGCAGGAAGACGTAGTCGGCGCTTGCACGTGGATTCACGAGTGCAGGTCGCAGAAACTGCTCAAGCAGGAAGGCGACCAGAGCTGGACCTACACACAGTTCAATACGCCGTGGCCGGTGACGCCCCGTGACTCGGTGCTGCGCGTGACCACGCTCAAAGGCGCGGATGGCAGCTTGACGCGCAACCTGGTCGAAGAGCCGAGCTATATCCCAGAAGAAAAGGGCTTTGTGCGAGTGACGAAGGTGGAGGGTTTCTGGAAGCTGGTGCCCAAGGGCGACAGCACCGAGGTGACCTACCAGGTGCATACCGAGCCTGGCGGGAGTGTGCCGGCCATGGTGGCTAACAAGTTCGTGGTGGATGCGCCGTTCAATACCCTGAAGGGGTTGCGGGCGCTTGCCGAGCGCCCCTGAAAATCGAGCTGGCACAGCCTACCCAGGCTGTGCTTCGGGCTCGCGAGTGTTGCGTTTGAGTGTGCTATAGGCCGTTTGTGTGCGTTGATGCTGCGTGTGCAGTTGCTGGTCGAACTGTTGAACGTACTGTTTTTCGATAATTTGCACCGTCAGCATGAACAGCAGCAGGTTGTTGAGCTTTTCACGCAAGCGCCCAGGTAGCCAGGATTTCTCGACTATCAGCAGCATCAAACGCACCGCGTTGCTGGAGAAAAGACCTGACGTGCACAGCGCCGAGCGACTCAGGTAGGTGTCGATGAGCCGGGCCATCGCCGTACCAGAGCGCTTGCTCACCCACATCGGCGGTGTGATGTAGGGCCACTTGCGGCGGCAGTAGACCTCTTCGGGGATGATGTCCTTGACAGCTTCGCGCAGCAGGTACTTTTCAACGTCGCCGCGCAGCTTCCATTCGTTGGGGAGTTTTGCCAGCCATTGGAACAGCTTGTGATCGAGAAACGGTGTTCGCCCTTCGATCGAATGGGCCATTTCCTGGCGGTCGCCCAGGTTGGCGAGGATGAACGGGCTGAGCAGGCCGCGGATGCTGAACGTTTGCAGTTTGTTCAGCAATGGCAATCGGTCGAGTTCACGGCGGTCCAGACGTTGACGCAGGCGTTGGAGGGGCGATGTTCCTTGCAAGCGCTGGCGATGCTTGCGGTTGAACAAGCGGGCCAGCATGCGTTGTGCGCCAGGTGTAAACAACTCGGCCATTTCCGGTTGCGGTACGAAACCCACCGCTTCGTTCAATGTGTCTGCTGCTGCAGCGCTGGCCGCACTCGCGCCGGCCTGGTCACGCCCGTATGCATGACTGGAAAGCCCTTGCCCATTAGCCTTGAAATAACCATATCCCAAAAGCCCCTCATCGGCGCCTTCGCCGGTGAGTACACAGGTGACATGCTGCCGGGCCAGTCTGGAAAGCAGGAATTTGCCGACCCCGTTGTAATTGACTGCTGGGGTTTCTGAAAACCATAGGCTGTCTTCGAGGTGGGCCAGCAGGTCATCGCGCTGGCAAACGACCTTGTGAAAGCGAGCGCCCAAGCTCCGTGCAGTGCGTTCGGCGATCAAGGCTTCGTCGAAATCGGCATGGTCACTGAAGGAAATGCTGAATGTTTCGATCGGCTTGGCACTGAGTTTTGCTGCTACGGCGGCCACGGCGGTGGAATCCAACCCCCCACTCAGGTAAACCCCCACCGGCACGTCTGCCTGCAGGCGCAGGGCGACCGCCTCTTCAAGGTGATCTCGCAGCGATTGGCAGAGGGTTGCCTCTGTGGTGCCGGCGGGTAGCGGTTCGGGCAGCAGGTCCAAGGGCCAGTAGGGCGTCAAGGTCTGCTCGCGCGTGCCTAGGTCGACCAGCAGAAGATGCCCAGGGGGTAGCGCAGTGACGTGCTCGAATACACTGTCCATCGGCACGAAACTGAGCATGTCGCGTAGGCGGATGGGGTCCAACACGGGTTTGACCAGGCCGCTGGCAAACAGCGCCTTGGCTTCGCTGGCAAACAGAAGTTGGCCTGGCTGGTCGGGGTGCTGGTGCATGAACAGGGGTTTGATGCCGAAGCGGTCGCGGCAGACGATGAGCCGTTGCAGGCGGCAATCAAGCAGTATGAAGGCAAATTCGCCACGCAGATGCTGCGTGAAGTCCAGGCCATCACGTTCGTAGAGGTGCAGGATCAGTTCCGAATCAGAGCCTGTGGCGATTGGGTAACCGTCAGCGATCAGCTCGGTGCGAAGACGTTGATGGTCATAGATCTCGCCGTTGCAGATCAGGATTTTTTCACGATCCTGGCTGTATAAGGGCTGGCCCCCGCTGGCGATATCGATGATGGACAGGCGGGTATGTCCGAGTACCACCTGCTTTTGCACATTGCGATAGCCGTTATTGCCATCTGGCCCTCGATGGCTCAGCGCCGCCAGTGCGCTGTCCAAGTCGACACTATCGGGTGCATAGCCGAGCGACGCAAAAATTCCACACATCCTGTGTTCCTTTTGAAAGTAACTGCAAAGCCAAAGGGTCGGCTCATTGCTCGCCGAGGTAGATACGCTCGAGCATGCGGCGGTGAACGACCAATGGCTTGTCGTACTTGCCCAGGCGGGCGCCGTTCAAGGCATAAGGCAGGTGGGACAGTTGGCTGGAGAATGAGCCGTCGGCTTCGAACTCCTTCTTGATGAAGCGCAAGATGAAGGGGCGGAAATGTCTCTGGAAGAAGGCAGATTTCCGGTCACTGGCACGTGAGTGAACGAAACTGTAGAGCGTGGTGCGGTTATCGGCATTCGGAACGAAGAAGATAGTAGTCTTGATGTGCCCGCCAATGCTGACCTGCCGTGTTTGGCAGGTTACCCAGGATTCGTAGGTGCTACGCACAGGGTTGAACAGGGTGTGGAAGCGATTGTGCGAGATGTCGCCAGGTTTGACCCCGGTCAGGAACATCAAGGGGAATTTCCGAATGGGACCTCGGTAGTAGTTCAGGGTGCTGTGTTCGTCCTGGCTGAACTCGTACTGCACATCCTTGGCACCCTCACGGTCCCAGCCGAATGTTTGATGCACATAGGGGAAATGTTCGTCTTCGGAAAAGTTGTCCAAGGCCACGTGCAATGGGCAATCGAACACCACTGGGAATTGCCCGAGAAAGGTGTATTCGGGGTCGGCGAACTCTTCCAGCGGCTCGGCTTCCATGCCGCCAACCCAGACCACGCCGTTGCGAATCATGGTTTTCAGTACTTCGATGCGGCAGGAGCGCGACGTTGGCATGTGCGGTATATGCCCTTGGCCTTGGGCGTCGAAGCTCCAGCCATGGTAAGGGCACTCGATGTTGCCATTTTCATCGACACGGCCCATCGACAAGGGCGTGAATCGGTGGGGGCAACGGTCGGGCATGGCGACGATCTGCTGTTCCTTGTTGCGGAACAGGACGATTTTTAGGCCGCCTACTTCCACTTGGACGGGCTTTTCGCGTACGTCTTGCTCAGCCAGTACGGGGTGAAAATAACGCGAAATACGGCTCCAGCCAAACTCCATGGCGTGCACTTCCTTGTTGAGTTCGAGCCCAGGGGCGAGTATTGCAGGAAATTCGTAAAACCAAGCTCAAACGATTCATGATGTTTCGGCTCTGTACGAAAAGCCTTGATACTCGGTAATGCTGCGTTGAAAACAGCCTCGGAATGCTCATTTACAATCCGTAAACTCGGCTTCCTCGGCTGTTTTCGCCTTGCCTGACTTTCGTCTCAAGTCTTTTCATACAGAGCCTAGGGGCGGCGAGTCTAGAGTAAACGGCGAGGCGGTGCAACACCCGTAAAGAGCCTGACCTATTTAATGTTTTTTTAGATTTGTTGGGTTGACAGCATTGCGGCGAGTCTGTTGTGCTAAATGGAGTTACACGATGCCGTTCACGGACGAAATTGCGGTTAATACCGCCGGCAGTCACACACCCTCGGGGTTGCCCGACAGCGAAGCCCTTCGTCTGTGAATAAGAAAGAAGTTAGAACTTCCATTTGAATGCATCCGCTTGAGTAGTGATCCATTCATCTGGTTGTGCTTCGACCTTAGTCTAATGAGGGATGGTTTTGAGTGAGCAGAACGTAAGGAACCAGTTGCGGGCGTTATGGCAATATTTATTGCCAGGCGAACAGTTTGACGACACCACTCGGTTCCATGAGGCCGGGGGAAGTTCATTGGCCTTGATGCGTTTGTTCATGCAAGGCGTGAAGGTATTCGGGGTCAGGCTGGAGATCAGCCAATACCCGCAACTGCAAACGATCGAGCAACAGGCGCGCTTTATCCTGGCGGCGCAACGGGGAGATCCGCATGCCTGATCTCTCGACGCTGGCCATTGCACGGCCAGAGCCCCTGCGCGTTCCTCGCAGTTACCAGGCGACCTTTGCCAAGGCGCGCTGCGAGAGCTTCGAATGGGGGGATCTGGAGGTACGTTGCCATCATTGGGAGGGTAGCGCGCCTGTGCTTTGCGTGCATGGCTCCAATGGCAATGCCGCGCAATTCGGCACGCTCATCGATGGGCTGCTGGCGGCAGGGCGTGGAGTGCTCGCTGTAGACATTCCATCGCACGATCCCCAGGGGCGGTTCATTCCGTCCACATTCATCTGGGAGGCTCTGCTGCAGACGCGGCGTTATGCGCAGCCGGCTGCGGTGGTCGCGCACTCGATGGCCTGCAGTTGGGTGATGCGTGCGCTCAACGCTGGCCTGGGGGCGCAGCGACTGGTTTGCCTTTCGCCAGCGGCGACCCAGGAGTACGTCTTCCAGCGGTTCTTGCAAATGCAACAAGCCCAGGGCTTGACCATGGGCGACCTGGCAGCAGCGATCGATCAGGCCTTTGGTCCTGAGTGGCGCCAGGCGTACTCGCCGATCGAGTTGTGCAAGACGCTTTCGCTGCCGACCCTCATCCATCACGACGAAGCAGATCCGGTCATCGAGATCGAGGCCGGTGCGCGTGCATTACGCGGAGTCTGGGCCGGTGCGCAGTTCATTGAAACGCGGGGCCTTGGGCATTCAGGTGTATTTCGAAATACAGCACTTATCGAGCGCGTGATTGAATTTATTCAGTGCGACAACCCTTAACGACAAACGATAGGAATAATGATGAGCGAGCATAGCCTGCAGCAAGTACACGACACCGTGGAAAAAATCATTCTGCAATATTGCGACACGGCCGACCTGGGTATCGAGCGGGTGGAAGGCGAAATGAGCCTGACTCAAGAGTTGGGTATCGACAGTGTCGACTTTTTGGATATCGTATTTGAAATTGAAGATGCCTATAAAATTCAATTTCCATTGGAAGAATGGTCGGCCAGTAGCCCGAACGGTGAAAAGAATACGCACAAGATGAAAGATTTCGTGGCGGCGGTATATCAAGTTGTCCAAGGTGTGCCTGTCAGTGCATGAATATCGAGAAAAACCTACTGATTGATCGCGTTGACGCCATTGAACCCTGGGTTTCAATTCAATGCAGTAGTCAGGTGCCGGAGCACGCTCCGGTATTTGATGGGCATTTCCCGGGTTATCCGATACTACCGGGTGTATTGATGGTAGAGACGATGGCGCAGGCGGGCGGCTTTCTTTATATGTTGTCGTCGGACTTCGCCAAGATGGCATTCCTGATCAACATCAAACAAGCCAAGTTCAATGGTTTCGTGATGCCAGGCGATCGGCTTCAGGCTGACGTGCGCATTGTTCATCGAGCCGAGAGCTACCTGGTGTGCGAAGGCACGCTCAGGCAAGCCGAAGTGGTGGCGCGTGCGCAATGGATGCTGCGGCTGATGCCGTTCGACAACGATGTGTTACGCCAGGCGGTGCAGCGCACCGTCTTGGGCTGTCATGAGAGGCTCCGATGATCGAGACGATCTATATCAAGGGCATGGGCATCGTACACAGTGCCGGTGCTTGCGCACTGGCAAACGGGCAAGCGCCAGCGGCAGTGGTGTCGGCAGTACAAGGCAAGGTGCCTTTGCCGGCGTTTCCGGTGGAGCGCTTCGTTACCAAGGCACGTGACATCAATGCCATGGGGGCTGGCCAGAAGATGCTGGTCTGTGCCGCGGGCCTAGCGCTGGAAGAGGCCGGTGTGAACGGCGATAGCCGCAGCGCATGTGACTTGTACATGTCGGCCAAGATCGGTGAGCGCAATGATTCAGTCGATGCTGCAATTTTCGCGGCTGCTGCTGATGGCGTGCTTGATATCAACCAGGAATTGGCCAGGCTCAGGCCAACCCACTTCCTGGCCGAACTGCCAAACCTGTATGCCGCCAACATCGCAATCCTGTTGGGGCTCAAGGGTGAGAGTCTGTCCTTCGTCGGCGAAGCTGCAGCTTCTGTGCAAGCGGTTATCCACGCGCTGGAGAAACTGGGTAGCGCGCGCACATCGCAGATGCTGGTCGGTGGTGTGTTCAACGGCGACCAGGCGATGCATGACGAGTACCTGGCAGGGCCAGATGCCGAGCGGCTTGGGATTTTCGGTACGGCGGCCTGCTGCATGGTGCTGGACGCCGAGTCGCAGGGCGCTCTGGCAGGTTTGCGGCGCGGTGGGCCTGTCACGCAAGGGCAAGTGGCAGAGCGTGTGCAGCAGTGCGAAGCCAACATGCTTGTGGTGCATGGTTTCACCGCAGGCCACAGCTGGCTGCCGGCCTTGGACGTTGAGGTGCCGGTGCTGGATGTGCAGCGCATGATGGGCCAACTGCACGAAGCGACCCTGCCGGTGCAGGTCTACCTGGCTGCTCAGGCTCTGCGAGAGCAAGCACCTGAAGGCCACAGGCGTGCCCTGCTGGTGACGCAGATCGCTCGCGAGCGATACGAAACCTTTGTCCTGGACGTTTTCTGAGGCGCCGATGAATACACAAGTCAAGAACCCTTTGCCTGCCCTGCAGGCAACCAGGGCGGGGGAGCGCTTTCCGTTCAGCGCCTCGCCGCGGGGCTGGTATGCGGTTGCCTGGGTCGAGGACCTGGCATTGGCGTCGGTCAAGCCGGCCCGCTTGTGTGACCGCGACATCGTCGTGGTACGGACTGAGTCCGGCGAGGTCGCGGTCTACGATGCGCATTGCCCGCATCTAGGGGCGCACCTTGGCTATGGTGGCGTCGTCGAAGGCGAGCATTTGCGTTGCCCGTTCCATGGCTGGGAGTACGACGGCGGCGGGCGCTGCAGCAAGATCCCATTCGTTGACGCACCGATGAAGGTTGGGCTACGCAAATGGCCCACCGTCGTACGTGGCGGTATGCTCCAGGCGTGGCAAGACCCGAACGGCGAGCCCCCGCTGTGGACGCCGGTGGAGGTTGAACAGCAAGGTTGGACCGCCCCGGTGCATCGCGGCGATTGCTACTGGAATCTGCGGGCCCATGTGCAGGATATCGCGGAAAACGGTATCGACGTGGCGCACTTCACGACGGTACATGGCTCCCAGGCCATTGGTGAGCTGCTCGACGTTCGCTACGAAGGTGCGCATGCGTGCTGGACCTCGATCAGTGCCAGCGATCTGGCTGGCAAGCCTTCGATCGCCGAGGCAAGCGTGGTCCTCAACGCTTTGGGCTTGCATCAGGTTCAGGTGCGTATCGATGAGGGCAAGCTGGAGTTTCGCAGCTTCCTCTACGTGACGCCGGTCGCCGACGGGCGAATCGACATCCGCATGACCGTTTCCATCAAGGAAACCGGTGACCGGCGCAAGGACCGCATGGTCCTGAGCTACCTGGTGCCACGCCTGACCGCCGAGCTGGCCAAGGATTTCGCCATCTGGGAAAACAAGATCTACATCGAACGCCCGCCACTGAGCCGTGTGGATGGGCCCATTCGTCATTTCCGCAAATGGGCCAGCGAACTCTATTCGTGAAGTGCTGAGCCACGCCGATTTTCAGTCGACGCCACAACGGCGTCGTCTTCAAGGAAGAACCAATTCATGAAAGAACCCAACGAGGTCACGGGCCTGGAAGACGTGCGCGAAGCCATCGATAGCCTCGACCAGCGGATCATCGAGTGCATGGGGTTGCGCATGCAGTACGTCAAGGCCGCTGCTCAGTTCAAACCCAGTCTCCAGAGTATTCCGGCGCCCGACCGGGTTGCACGTATGTTGCCGGTGCGCCGGGAATGGGCGTGCCAGGCCGGCCTGGATGCCGACTACATCGAACAGCTGTTCGCCGGCATCATCGACTGGTACATCGCGCAGCAGATGGACTACTGGTCCAGTCGCCAAGGCAATACGCCATGAGTCGCCCGGACGAGGAGCAATGGGCGCGCTGGCGCGCCATGCTCGACCAGGGGTGCAGCCGCGCCGCCCGCGAGGGCGGGCAAGTGCTGGTGAGCCTGGCGCTACCGTGCGAACCCTTCGACGCCTTGACGCAGGTGGCGACCGCTGAGGCGCACGGGCTGCCCTACGCCTTGCTTGAGTCTCGGGAGCCTGACCGCGTTCTGCTCGGCGTGGGGCCAGGCAGTGAGCTGCTGTGCGAGCACGGGGCGTCGCTGTCAGGGCTGTCGTTGCGCTGGCGGCAATGGCAAGTGGGGGCGCTTCAGGAAGGTGTGTCCGGGCCTTTGTTGATGGGCGGGGCGCGATTCGACGCAGCATCGCCACGGCACTCGCATTGGGGCGAGTTTCCCAGTGCCGTCATGACGCTGTATCCGCTGCAGTGGCTGCAGGCGCCAGATGGCTGTTGCCTGTTGCTGCAAGCCTGGGTCGCAGCCGACTGCGACGTGGAGGCTCTGCTGGATCGGCAGCAAACGCTGCTCGACCTGCTGGGTAAGCCCGCATCGACTGTCGAAGCGTTCGCCGAGCCCGTTGGCGTCGATCAGCCGTCGGTGCCAGCCGCGCAGTGGCAAGCTGCAGTGGGTGAAGCCGTGCAATGTATTCGACGCGGTGAACTGTACAAGGTAGTGCTGGCCCGGCACGTGCTGCGCAGGCATTCAGCGCCCATTGCCGTCGCGCCGTTGCTGCGCCGGTTACGCAAACGCAATCCCAGTGCGCATCTGTTTGCCATTCGCCGTGGCCAGAGCTGTTTTCTCGGGGCCACCCCGGAGCGCCTGGCACACCTGCAAGGCGGTGTGGTGAGCACCCATGCCCTGGCCGGAACCACTGCGCGGGGTGCGGACGAGGCCAGTGACGGCAGGTTGGGGCAGGCGCTCATGGCGTCGGCCAAGGAGCGTGAGGAGCATGACCTTGTGGTGCGCTCCATTCGCCAGGGGCTGGAGCGCCTGGGAGCGAGCGTGCAGGCAGCGGATGCACCTGAACTGCGCCGGCTTCCAACCCTGCAGCACCTATCCACGCCGATCGAGGCTGAACTCGGGCAGCAGACGGGGGTGCTCGAAGTGATCGAGCAGTTGCACCCGACCCCGGCAGTAGCGGGCGCAGGGCTGGGCCAAGCACTTGCATTCATTCGCCAGCACGAAGGCTTGGACCGTGGTTGGTATGCCGGGCCG
This sequence comes from Pseudomonas sp. NY15463, assembly GCF_048068415.1. Taxonomy (NCBI): domain Bacteria; kingdom Pseudomonadati; phylum Pseudomonadota; class Gammaproteobacteria; order Pseudomonadales; family Pseudomonadaceae; genus Pseudomonas; species Pseudomonas sp. NY15463. The sequence continues at coordinate 166,346 of NZ_JBLUQD010000007.1, read as the reverse complement.
GTCGGCTGGATGAACGGGCAGGCGGAGGGCGACTTCGTCGTCGCCTTGCGCTCGGTGCTTGTGCAGGGCGCAGACGCCTACCTGTACGCCGGTTGTGGAGTCGTTGCCGACTCACTCCCGGAACACGAATATCAGGAAACCTGCCTGAAACTTTCGGGCATGTTCAACGCCCTGCAGGTTGGGCACGAGGTCGCGCCGGTCTGAGGCTGGCGCGCACCCCCGTCAAGAGGAAACGTTCATGAGCGAAGCATCAACGGATGCTCAGTCTGGGGCGACGTCCATGGTCGTGCGTCGCTACCCATTCGACCTGGAGGCCGCACTTGGCGGGGACTGGTTTGGCGGCGATCGCTTGCGCACCATCATCGCCAATGCCTTGTCGATTCCGCTGCCCAGTGGCGAGCGTATGTTCATCCGGGCGCTGCACCATTACCTGGATCAGATCCAGGACCCGCTGCTGCGCGAAGAGGTGAAGATCTTCTTCAAGCAGGAGTCGACCCACACCCAGGAGCACGTCAAGTACAACCGTTGGATATGCCAGCACCGTGGTTACGACCTGGCTCAGGTGGAGGCGCCGTACAAGGACCACAACGAGTACCTGTGCGAGCACGGCGAACCGCGTCTGTTGCTGGCGACCACGGTCTGCATGGAGCACCTTACCGCGATCATCTCGCATCTGCTGATCAGCGAGCCTGCCTGGCTGGCCGATGCCGAACCGGTGGTGCGGGATTTCTGGTTATGGCACTCCGTGGAGGAGATCGAGCACAAGGCCGTGGCCTTCGATGTCTACCGCCAGGTCATCGGCGACAAAGGCTACCTCGACGAAGTCATGCGTCGCACGGTGGTTCAATTGGCGCAAAACCTTCGTTTCACCGCCTGCCAGATGTACCTGATGGAAGGGGGGCGGCCACGTGATGTGCGCCAGTGGCTCGACAGCAGCCCGTTCCTCAACGGGGAGCAGGGGTTGCTTGCCTCGATCGTCAAGCATGTCGACGACTTTTATCGCGCAGATTTCCACCCGTGGGACCACGACAACCATCACCTGATCGAATTGGTCTCGAACCATTTGGAGCAGGCCTTTGCCTGAAGCCTGCCCGAACAAGGAAGTATCCTATGAATGGCTATGAACCTGGCCGTGACCTGGCAGATTACCTGCGTGTCCAGGCCCGGCGTACGCCCCGTGCGTTGGCACTTGTCAGCGCGAGCTGGCGCTTGAACTACAGCGAGTTGGACCTGCGCGTAGAGCGGCTGGCAGCCGAACTTTTAGCGATCCTTGGCACAGGGGCGCGTCGTGTGGGGGTGCAAGTGAGCGACCGCGGCTTGGGGGTGGTAGGCATGCTTGCCGTCATCCGGGCCGGGATGGTCTACATTCCGCTGGACATCACGCTGCCGACTGCTCGGCGGGCCTTCATGATCGAAGACAGTCAGATGGCTTGCGTGCTGCTCGACGCCGATGCCGATGCCACGCTTCTGGCATCTAGCGTGCGACGCTTCTGGCGCATCGACCAGATGTCGACGGCACCGTTCGATCCTGCCAGTGCTCCGCAGTTGGCGGCCGATGCGCCCGCTTACCTGCTCTACACGTCCGGTTCGACCGGTCAGCCTAAAGGTGTGGAAATGACCCGGCGGGCGCTGCTGAACCTGATTGATTACCAGTTGGAGTCAGCGGGCGCCTTCGTCCAGCCATTGAGAACCCTGCTGTTTGCGTCGGTAGGTTTCGATGTTTCAGTTCAGGAAGTGCTCAGCGCGGTCGCCAGTGGCAGCGAAATGCATGTGCTGGAACCACAGGTGCGCCAGGATCTCTCGCGCTTGTACCGTTTCATAGGGGAGGTGGGCATTGAGCGGTGTTTTCTGCCGTATTCGGTATTGCAAACGCTCGCCATGGAGCACGAGCGCCAGGGCGGTGAGACGCTCTGCTTGCGCCAGGTGGTGTCGGCGGGTGAGGCCTTGCAGCTGACGCCCCAGATCATCGAGTGGCTGCAGGCGTGCGACTGTGAGTTGGTCAACCATTACGGGCCGACCGAAACCCATGTCGTGACCAGCTATACCAGCCAGCAGCCCCTAAGCCAGTGGCCTGTGCGCGTGCCCATTGGCCAACCGATTACCAACGTTCGCACATTCATCCTCGATGAACATTTGCGCCCGGTCGCCGACGGTGAGGAAGGGGAGCTCTGCCTGGCCGGGGTTTGCCTGGCCAATGGGTATTTCCAGCGAGAGGAAGAAACCGCCAGGCGATTTCCGACCTGGCGCTCGACGCAGGGTGAGCTGTTACGCCTGTATCGAACGGGCGACCGGGTTGTGCGGGGGCCGCAGGGCGAGCTGACATACCACGGACGCCTGGATACCCAGGTCAAGGTCAATGGCCATCGCGTCGAATTGGCAGAAATCGAAGCCTGCCTGAAAAAGGACCCGAATGTGCGTGAAGCCGTCGTCTTGGCGCATGCCCTGACAGAGGGTGTGGATGGGCGAATGCTGGTGGCGTTCATGCTTTATCGCGAAGGTGGCGCGGACACTGTGGCCGGTGCCGAGGACGCGCTTGGGCGCCTGGCACCGTGGGTCGAATCCTTGCCGGCGTACATGCGGCCGCAGCGTGCCTATGTCATCGAGCGGCTGCCGCTGACCATCAATGGCAAGGTCGACCAGCGTGCGCTGGCCGCAATCGTCGAGGCGTCGGGCGCTGTGGAGGGCGAGTTGTCGCCGGCGCAGTCAAAGGTCGCCGCGCTCTTCGCTCGCTTGCTCAAGGTCAGCGTCACTGGCCCGCAGATGAACTTTTTCGAGAGCGGTGGCAATTCGCTGCTGGCGACACGCTTCGTCCAGTTGGTGGAGCGCGAGTTGGGCGTCCAGTTGGACATGAGTGAGTTCCTGCAGCAGCCGACCATCGCACGGATCGCCAACTATCTTTAACGCCGAGGCACAGATGCAAAAGAAGCAAGTGGTTGTAACCGGGTTGGGCTTGAGCACGTCCCTGGGGCAGGGCGTTGAGCACAATTGGCACGCCCTGTGCGCGGGGCGCTCGAACTTCAAACTGTCGGCGCGGCTCGCGCCAGGCGCTATTCGTACCCGCTTCGCTGCAGTCGATGAGCGTTTCGAGGGGCAGCGTAATCCGCGTGTAGTCATTGAAACCTACCTGCGCGAGGTGATTGCCGAAGCGACTGCGTGCTGCCCGGCCCAATCCTACGACCGTCTGTACTACAGCCTGCCCAGCGGCATGTATTACTGGGCCGAACGTTTGCGTGACGCTACGCAACCGCGCTCCGACAATGCTTTTTTTGCGTTGTCATCAGAGGAGTCGTTGGCAAGTGAGCTGGCCAGTACCTACCGATTGCGCGAGTTTCCGACTGTGGTCGCGACGGCTTGCGCCTCTTCGGCGTCTGCGCTGCAGCTGGGCTACGAGGCCATCGCCAATGGCTTGGCAGAGCGGGTGATCGTGGCTGCGGCGGACAGCTCCATCTACGACGAAACGGTCAGCAAGTTCAATAATCTCTCGGCCTTGTCGACCCGCAACGACTCACCGCAAACGGCCTGCCGCCCCTTCAGTGCTGACCGGGATGGCTTTGTTATCGGTGAAGCCGGAGCGTGCCTGGTGCTCGAGAGTGTTGCCAGTGCCCAGGCGAGGGGGGGGGACGTGCTAGCGCACTTCAGTGGCTGCGCCAGCACCACGGACAACCACCACCGTACCAAGGGTGACCCTAACGGAGCCGGTATGCGTGATTGCATGCGGCTCGCGGTGGAGGCAGCCGGCCTGCAGCCGTGCCAGGTGGACTGCGTGAATGCGCACGGCACCAGCACGCCGGAGAATGACCGGATGGAGGCGCAGGTAATCAGTGAGCTGTTCCCGCACAACCCTTGGGTGACATCGGTCAAATCGATGCTGGGCCATACGGTGCACGCGGCAGGGGCGGTGGAGGCGGTGGTGTCAGTGCTCAGCCTGACACACCAGGTGGTGACGCCGACCTTGCAGTACGATGGCAACCTGGATGACAAGGGCGTACGTATTGCAGGTCAGTGTCAGGAAGGTGTGGCGCTGCGCCATGTCTTGTCCAATTCATTCGGCTTTGGTGGGCAAAACGTGGCCCTGCTGTTCTCCGCACCTGAGCAAGGGAGTGGCCGATGAGTCTTGAGGTCATCGATGTCAGCGGCCGACGGCGCTTGCCACCTTGGCCGCTGAGCGGAATCGACAAAATGGTCGAGTCATGGGCTGACTATGTGTTGGTGTATGACTACCCGGTGGATCCGCAGGCGTTTGCCGGGCACCTGGCGCGCGCGCTGGACGTCAATCCCTACTTTGCCGGGCGCAAGCAGACAACGGCCCAGGGGCTGGTGGTCAGCGGTGATAATCAAGGCGTGCGGCTGGAGGTTTGCCGGCACCCAGGACGGCTGCCTGAGGCCGTGTTCACCGGGGACTACGGTTCGATTGATCCGTTCTGTGACAGGGCCTGGCGCGAACAGCATCGGCTTTCGCGCACCAGCTTGCGCCAGCCGTTGCTGCAGATTCGTTTAAACCTGTTCGACGATGCCACGGTAGTAGGCTTCAGCGTTTGGCACGGGCTGAGTGACGGCACGACCTTTTTCGAGTTTCTGGCACAGATTTCCCGCTTTGCCACCGGCACGGGTGAGCAGGTCGATTCGGCGGATTTCACACCGCTGCAGGCAGCGCCGGGAACAGTGCCTGACGGGGCGTTGGTCGATCGCTGGGAACGCCCCGAGCATGAACAGGTGTTGGCCCATTTCGCCGAGGCCGCCTTCACCCTGACGCAGGCCCATGTCGAGCGGTTGTTGGCCAGTTGCGACTACCACCGCTTCATGCGTGACGACCTGCTGATCGGCTGCATCTGGCGCCTAATCGCCCTGACCGACACCGCGCAAGCTGATGAGGCGATGACGCTCTACCCGGTTTATGACGCGCGGCTGCTGATGGATGTAAATGCTGCCAGAGTGGGCAACCTGCTCTGTTACCCCACGGTAAGGGCAACGGCCGCTGCGCTCGGTGACATGAACCTGCAGGCTATCGGTGCACTGGTGCGCCAGGCTGCGGGTGAGCGGGTGCTGGACTGCGAGTCGCTGCACGCTGAGTTGCAGGCCATTTGCGCGATGGTCGATGCTGCCCGGCCAGGGCGTTACTTGCTGGCGCCGCTTTATGACAGCTTCTTCGGCCATGGCGTGCTGTTCAACAACTTGTGTGGCATGCCCTGCGAACGCTTCGATCTGGGCAGGGGCGCGCCTTGTCATGTCGATGCACCGCTGCATGACCCGATGCGCTTCGTACAGTTTTTCCCTTGCCTGTCTGGCGCAGGCGTCATGACCATCAAGGTCAACCTCGAGCTGCATCACCTGCAACGCTTTCAGGTGGCATTCTTCAAGGAGCTTCATGGATGAAACCGCATATCGACCCAGCCGCCTTCGAACAGTACCTCAAATGCGGCGCGCTACCGGCAACCACGCTGCTCGATTGCTTGGCTCAGTGGGCCAGGGAGTATGGCGACCGGCTTGCACTTCAAGACGACCAGGGTGAGCTGAGCTATCGGCAACTGGATCTGCGCTCGACGGCGCTGGCCGGTTTTCTGCAGTCCCGAGGGCTTGGCGCCGAGGACAAGGTGATCCTGCAGCTACCCAATGGCTGCGGTTTCTTCATTGCCCTGTTCGCTGTGATGAAGCTGCAGGCCGTAGCCATTCTAGCGCTGCCAGGGCATCGGCAATACGAACTGCTGGGGCTGCAGGAGGCCGCCCAGGCCACGATGTATATCACTTGCAGCCAGCTAGCAGATTTTCGTTACGAGGTGCTGGCACAGGCGCTGGTCGACCAGGGCATGCCGCGCAATGGGGTGGTCTACCTGGACGTACTGGGCGATGATGCCTGGGACGCTTGCCCCCAGCTACCGGCGCGGCCAGCCGCACCAGACGATGTCGCGTTCCTGCTGCTGTCGGGTGGCACGACGCAAGTGCCCAAGCTCATTCCCCGTACCCATGCCGACTATACCTACAACATTACCGCCATGGCTGAGGCCTGTGGCTTGCATGCACACAGTCGGTACCTGTGCGTGGTGCCGGCGGCCCACAACTTTGCGCTCGGCTGCCCGGGTGTGCTTGGAGTGTTGTCGGCAGGTGGGCTGGTGCATCTGTTGCCTCAGCCGGACATCATGCGGTTGTGCGAGTTAATGAACGAGCAGCGCATCACCGTCACATCGCTGGTGCCTTCGATTGCCGAACTGCTGATCGAGTATCTGGAGTTCAGCGGTATGTCATTCAGCGCGTTGGAGCTTGTTCAGGTGGGAGCTGCGCGTTTTTCCAAGGAGTCGGCAAGACGCCTGAAGCAATTGCTTGGCTGTGAACTCCAGCACATCTATGGAATGGCCGAAGGCCTGCTGTGCTTCAATCGAGCGGAAGATCCCGAACAGGCGAAAGTGGATACCCAAGGCCGGCCGCTGTCATCGTTCGATGAGATCCGAGTGGTGGGGGAGGATGGCCAGCAGGTGGCACGGGGCGATGTGGGTGAGCTGCATGTACGTGGCCCCTATACCATTCGCGGCTACCATGCGCGCCCCGAGATCAATGAGGCGGCGTTCGACGCTGAGGGTTTCTATCATTCCGGTGATCTGGTGCGCGTTGATGAAGCAGGGAATGTCACGGTTGTCGGGCGTGTCAAGGAGCAGATCAATCGCGCCGGAGAAAAGTACTCTCCCTCGGATATCGAAAAACTGATGGTCGACTGGGCGCGGATTGGCGAGTGCGCGGTGGTTGGGGTAGAGGATCGCCAGCTGGGTGAGCGTGTGGTTTATTTCATTCGGCCGATCGGGCCTGGGCCATCGCGACGGGAGGTCTGTGAGTACCTGAAAGAGCTGGGGCTGGCTGACTTCAAATACCCGGATGCGGTGGTACTGCTGGAACAACTGCCTCTGACCGCAGTCGGCAAGATCGACAAGAAGCGCTTGGCGCTGGAGCATGCCTGAGCAAGCATTGCCATGAGCAAAACAGGCTGCCCTAGGGCAGCCTGTTTTTTGCCTGGTAGCAAGCGCGCCGCGTGCGGTGCGCTTGCTGGCTCTATCGGCGCGGGTTACTTGCGCTCTTTCAGCTCGACGATGTCGCGCTGCGGTTCGCCGGTGTACAGCTGGCGCGGACGGCCGATCTTGTACGGGCCGGAGAGCATTTCTTTCCAGTGCGAGATCCAGCCCACGGTACGTGCCAGGGCGAAGATCACGGTGAACATGCTGGTTGGAATGCCGATCGCCTTCAGGATGATGCCCGAGTAGAAGTCGACGTTCGGGTAAAGCGAGCGCTCGATGAAGTACGGGTCGGTCAGGGCGATCTCTTCCAGGCGCATGGCCAGTTCCAGCTGCGGATCGTTCTTGATGCCCAGCTCGCCCAGGACTTCGTCGCAGGTCTGCTTCATCACGGTGGCGCGCGGGTCGCGGTTCTTGTACACGCGGTGACCGAAGCCCATGAGCTTGAACGGATCGTTCTTGTCCTTGGCCTTGGCGATGTACTTGTCGATGTTCGACACGTCGCCAATTTCATCGAGCATGGTCAGCACGGCTTCGTTCGCGCCGCCGTGAGCCGGGCCCCAGAGTGCGGCGATACCCGCTGCGATACAGGCGAACGGGTTGGCGCCCGAGGAGCCCGCCAGGCGCACGGTGGAGGTCGAGGCGTTCTGCTCGTGGTCGGCATGGAGGATGAAAATCCGGTCCATGGCCTTGGCCAGAGTAGGGCTGATCGGTTTGATCTCGCACGGGGTGTTGAACATCATGTGCAGGAAGTTCTCCGCGTACGACAGGTCGTTGCGCGGGTACATCATGGGTTGGCCCATGGAGTACTTGTAGACCATCGCTGCCAGGGTCGGCATTTTCGCGACCAGGCGGACCGCGGAGATTTCGCGGTGCTGCGGGTTATTGATGTCCAGCGAGTCGTGGTAGAACGCCGACAGGGCACCGACCACACCGCACATCACCGCCATCGGGTGAGCGTCGCGGCGGAAACCGTTGAAGAAGGACTTCAGCTGTTCGTGAACCATGGTGTGGTTCTTCACGGTGCTGACGAACTGGGCCTTCTGCTCGGCGTTCGGCAGTTCGCCGTTGAGCAGCAGGTAGCAGGTTTCGAGGTAGTCCGATTGCTCGGCGAGTTGTTCGATTGGGTAGCCGCGGTGCAGCAGCACGCCCTTGTCGCCGTCGATGTAGGTGATCTTCGACTCGCACGAGGCGGTCGCCATGAAGCCGGGGTCGAAGGTGAAGTGACCGGATGCCCCCAACCCGCGGACGTCGATAACATCGGGACCAACGGTGCCGGTTAAAATGGGCAGCTCGACGGGGGCATTGCCCTCGATGACCAACTGCGCTTTTTTGTCAGCCATGTGGCCTCCTATTAATGCTTGAAATCATCAGACAGACCCCCCACGCAGGGCCCGCACCACTATAGAGGGATAAATTCGAATGTCAATTTGCCTAAAGGCTGGTTGAAACGCCCACTCAGGCCTGATTTTCCAAGAAATTCTCGCCCGTTTACGCCTTTTGTGCACTAAAGGCAATGCGCTATTCGGGCGAGTCCGTCGCGTTGTCATAAGCAGCCTAACTGTCTATACTCGGCAGCCGACTCCCAGAGGCTTTCTTGCCTGATCCGCTGGGTGTCGTCGCTCTCCTGGGTGGTGGGTACCTGACCAGTACACTAACCAACAACCTTGCCCTGTTCGCTAGGGCTCTTCAGTGTGAAAAAAGCCGTGAAAAGCCAACGACCTGTAAACCTAGACCTAAGGACCATCAAAGTCCCAATTACCGCTGTTACGTCATTTCTTCACCGCGTCTCCGGCATCATCGTCTTCCTTGGCCTGGGCATCATGCTGTTTGCGCTGAGCAAGTCGCTGGGCTCCGAGGAAGGCTTCGCCGACGTGAAGGATTACCTGACCAGCCCGCTGGCCAAGTTCGTAGCATGGGGCCTCCTGTCTGCCTTGCTGTACCACATGATCGCCGGTGTCCGTCACCTGATCATGGATATGGGTGTCGGTGAAACGCTTGAAGGCGGCCGACTGGGCTCGAAAATCATCGTCGCCCTTTCCCTGGTGGCGTTCGTCTTGGCAGGAGTCTGGATATGGTAACTAACGTCACAAACTTTTCCCGTTCGGGTCTTTATGACTGGATGGCGCAGCGCGTTTCGGCTGTCGTGCTCGCGGCTTATTTTATCTTCCTGATCGGCTACCTTGCGCTGCACCCTGGCATCGATTACGCCCAGTGGCATGCCCTGTTCTCCAACAATGCGATGCGTGTCTTCAGTCTGCTTGCCTTCGTTGCCCTGGGTGCTCACGCCTGGGTCGGCATGTGGACCGTCACCACTGACTACCTGACGCCTATGGCGATCGGCAAGTCGGCGACGGCGATTCGTTTCCTGTTCCAGGCGGTATGCGGTGTCGCGATGTTTGCGTACTTCGTCTGGGGTGTACAGATTCTCTGGGGTATCTGATCCATGGCTAGCATTCCAACCATTTCCTTCGACGCCATCATCATCGGTGGCGGCGGCGCCGGCATGCGTGCTGCCCTGCAACTGGCTCAAGGCGGCCACAAGACTGCCGTAGTCACCAAGGTCTTCCCGACCCGTTCGCACACCGTATCGGCCCAGGGTGGCATCACCTGCGCCATCGCTTCGGCTGACCCGAACGACGACTGGCGCTGGCACATGTACGATACCGTCAAGGGTTCCGACTACATCGGTGACCAGGACGCTATCGAATACATGTGTCAGGAAGGCCCGGCTGCGGTCTTCGAGCTGGATCACATGGGCCTGCCGTTCTCGCGTACCGAAACCGGTCGTATCTACCAGCGTCCGTTCGGCGGTCAGTCCAAAGACTTCGGTAAAGGTGGCCAGGCTGCCCGTACCTGCGCTGCGTCCGACCGTACCGGTCACGCGCTGCTGCACACCCTTTACCAGGGTAACCTGAAGGCTGGCACCACCTTCCTCAACGAGTACTACGCCGTTGACCTGGTGAAGAACCAGGACGGCGCGTTCGTCGGTGTGATCGCGATCTGCATCGAAACTGGCGAAACCCTGTACATCAAGTCCAAGGCCACTGTTCTGGCTACCGGTGGTGCCGGTCGTATCTACGCCTCCACCACCAACGCCCTGATCAACACCGGTGACGGTGTCGGCATGGCCCTGCGTGCCGGCGTGCCGGTGCAGGACATCGAAATGTGGCAGTTCCACCCGACCGGCATCGCTGGCGCCGGTGTACTGGTCACCGAGGGTTGCCGCGGTGAGGGTGGCTACCTGATCAACGCCCACGGCGAGCGCTTCATGGAGCGTTATGCGCCGAATGCCAAGGACCTGGCTGGCCGCGACGTGGTTGCCCGTTCCATGGTCAAAGAGATCATCGCCGGCAATGGCGTGGGCCCGAACAAGGACCACGTACTGCTGAAGCTGGACCACCTGGGTGAGGAAGTGCTGCACAGCCGCCTGCCAGGCATCTGCGAGCTGTCCAAGACCTTCGCCCACGTCGACCCTGTGGTCGCGCCGGTGCCGGTCATCCCGACCTGCCACTACATGATGGGTGGCGTTGCCACCAACATTCATGGCCAGGCCATCACCATGGACGCCGAAGGCAACGACCACATCATCCCGGGCCTGTTCGCCGTGGGCGAAGTGGCTTGCGTATCGGTCCACGGCGCCAACCGCTTGGGCGGCAACTCGCTGCTCGATCTGGTGGTCTTCGGTCGTGCGGCTGGTCTGCACCTGGAAAAAGCGCTGAGCGAAGGCGTCGAGTACCGCGATGCCAGCGACACCGATGTCGACGTCGCGCTGAACCGCCTGAACAAGCTCAACGAGCGCACCACCGGCGAAGACGTTGCTACCCTCAAGCGCGAACTGCAAAGCTGCATGCAGAACTACTTCGGTGTATTCCGTACTGGCGAATACATGCAGAAGGGTATCGAGCAGCTCGCTGGCCTGCGTGACCGCATTGCCAACGTGAAGATCAACGACAAGTCCCAGGCCTTCAACACCGCGCGTATCGAAGCGCTGGAGCTGCAGAACCTGCTGGAAGTTGCCGAAGCGACCGCCATCGCGGCCGAAGCCCGTAAAGAGTCGCGCGGCGCTCACGCCCGTGAAGACTTCGAAGACCGTGACGACGAGAACTGGCTGTGCCACACCCTGTACTACCCGGGTGAGAAGCGCGTTGCCAAGCGTGGCGTCAACTTTGCGCCGAAGACAGTTCCTGCCTTCGAACCAAAAGTCCGGACTTACTAAGGGTGGCTGCTATGTTGAAAGTCGAAGTTTATCGTTACAACCCGGATACCGATTCGGCGCCCAAGATGGAGTCGTTCGACATCGATACCGGTGGCAAGGACCTGATGGTGCTGGACGTCCTGGCACTGATCAAGGAAAAGGACGAGGGTTTCTCGTACCGTCGCTCCTGCCGTGAAGGTGTCTGCGGTTCCGATGGCATGAACATGAACGGCAAGAACGGCCTGGCCTGCATCACCCCGCTGTCGGGTGTGGTGAAGAACGGCAAGCTGGTTCTGCGTCCGCTGCCAGGTCTGCCGGTCATTCGTGACTTGGTCGTCGACATGAGCATCTTCTACAAGCAGTACGAGAAGGTGAAGCCGTTCCTGCAGAACGACACCCCGGCGCCTGCTATCGAGCGCCTGCAATCGCCGGAAGATCGCGACAAGCTGGACGGTCTGTACGAGTGCATCCTGTGCGCCTGCTGCTCGACCTCCTGCCCATCGTTCTGGTGGAACCCGGACAAGTTCCTGGGCCCAGCCGCGCTGTTGCAAGCCTACCGCTTCCTGGCTGACAGCCGTGACACCAAGACCCAGGAGCGCCTGGCGTCCCTGGATGATCCGTTCAGCGTATTCCGCTGCCGCGGGATCATGAACTGCGTGAACGTTTGTCCGAAGGGTCTGAACCCGACCAAGGCGATTGGCCACGTACGTAACATGCTGCTGCAAAGCGGCACCTGATTCAAAGCGTTGTAACTGCAGCAAGCCGAGGTGCGGGTGGTGAGCCCGCACTGAGGTAAAACTCGGGCAGGGCCCACAAAGCCCGCGCCCATACCTATGAAGATATGAGACCAGCAGGGGCTTTCCGGGCTGGTACCCGGAAAATCAGCAGGATCCAGGTGGCGTGGTTCAGTCGCTGTATTCGGACTTTCCCAGGTTTTCTTTGGCTCTCGCCGATCAGTCCCCTAACCGAGGGTGACCAAGCATGCAAGAAAGCGTGATGCAGCGCATGTGGGAAAGCGCCCACCTTTCAGGTGGTAACGCTGCATATGTGGAAGAGCTCTACGAGCTCTACCTGCACGACCCTAACGCTGTGCCAGAAGAGTGGCGCACTTACTTCCAGAAGTTGCCCGCCGACGGCAGCACCGCTACCGACGTATCGCACTCGACGATCCGCGATCATTTCGTACTGCTGGCAAAGAACCAGCGCCGCGCCCAACCGGTTTCCGCCGGGAGCGTGAGCACAGAACACGAGAAGAAGCAGGTTGAAGTTCTGCGACTGATCCAGGCCTATCGTATGCGCGGCCATCAGGCTGCCAAGCTTGACCCGTTGGGGTTGTGGCAGCGCCCTGCGCCTGTAGACCTGTCGATCAATCACTACGGCTTGACCAATGCCGATCTTGATACGACCTTCCGTGCCGGCGACCTGTTCATCGGCAAAGAGGAGGCGAGCCTACGCGAAATTTTCGAGGCGCTCGAGAAGACATATTGTCGCACCATTGGCGCCGAGTTCACCCACATCGTCGATTCCGAGCAGCGCAGCTGGTTCCAGCAGCGCCTGGAAAGCGTACGTGGCCGCCCTGAGTTCTCCGCCGACGTGCAGTCGCACCTGCTTGAGCGTGTCACCGCCGGTGAGGGCCTGGAGAAGTACTTGGGCACCAAGTACCCAGGTACCAAGCGCTTCGGTCTGGAAGGCGGCGAAAGCCTGATTCCGATGCTGGACGAAATGATTCAGCGTTCCGGCTCCTACGGCACCAAGGAAGTCGTCATCGGCATGGCCCACCGTGGCCGCCTGAACGTGCTCGTCAACACCTTCGGCAAGAACCCGCGCGAGTTGTTCGACGAGTTCGAAGGCAAGAAGATGAACGAGCTGGGTTCCGGTGACGTGAAATATCACCAGGGCTTCTCGTCCAACGTGATGACGCCCGGTGGCGAAGTGCACCTGGCCATGGCATTCAACCCCTCCCACCTGGAAATCGTCTCGCCAGTCGTGGAAGGCTCGGTTCGCGCCCGTCAGGATCGCCGCAACGACACCGTTGGCGACAAGGTTCTGCCGATCTCGATCCACGGCGACGCAGCGTTCGCCGGCCAGGGCGTGGTCATGGAAACCTTCCAGATGTCGCAGACCCGCGGTTTCAAGACCGGCGGCACTGTGCATATCGTGATCAACAACCAGGTCGGCTTCACCATCAGCAACCCATTGGATGCGCGCTCCACCGAGTACGCTACCGACGTTGCCAAGATGATCCAGGCACCGATCCTGCACGTGAACGGCGATGACCCGGAAGCCGTGCTGTTCGTCACTCAGCTGGCCATCGACTATCGCATGCAGTTCAAGCGTGACGTGGTCATCGACCTGGTCTGCTACCGTCGCCGCGGCCACAACGAGGCCGACGAGCCGAACGGCACCCAGCCGCTGATGTACCAGCAGATCAGCAAGCAGCGCACCACCCGTGAGCTGTACGCCGAGGCCCTGATCCAGGCCGGTCGCATCGATGCTGAGCGTGCTCAGGCCAAGATCGACGAATACCGCAACGCGCTGGATAACGGTCTGCACGTGGTCAAGAGCCTGGTCAAGGAGCCGAACCGCGAACTGTTCGTCGACTGGCGTCCGTACCTGGGCCATGCCTGGACTGCGCGTCACGACACCCGCTTCGACCTCAAGACCCTGCAGGAACTGTCGGCCAAGCTGCTGGAACTGCCAGAAGGTTTCGTCGTCCAGCGTCAGGTCGCGAAGATCTACGAAGACCGTCAGAAGATGCAGGCCGGTGGCTTGCCGATCAACTGGGGTTATGCAGAGACCATGGCGTACGCCACCCTGCAGTTCGAAGGTCACCCGATCCGCATGACCGGCCAGGACATTGGCCGTGGCACCTTCTCGCACCGCCACGCGGTGCTGCACAACCAGAAGGACGCCAGCACCTACGTACCGCTGAAGAACCTGTTCCCAGGCCAGCCACGTTTCGAGCTGTATGACTCGTTCCTGTCCGAAGAAGCCGTCCTGGCGTTCGAATACGGTTACTCGACCACCACGCCGAACGCGCTGGTGATCTGGGAAGCCCAGTTCGGCGACTTCGCCAACGGTGCGCAAGTGGTGATCGACCAGTTCATCACCAGTGGCGAGCACAAGTGGGGCCGTCTGTGCGGTCTGACCATGCTGCTGCCGCACGGCTATGAAGGGCAGGGCCCGGAGCACTCCTCCGCGCGTCTGGAGCGTTACCTGCAGCTGTGCGCCGAGCACAACATCCAGGTCTGCGTACCGACCACGCCAGCCCAGATCTACCACCTGCTGCGTCGTCAGGTCATCCGTCCGCTGCGCAAGCCGCTGATCGTGCTGACGCCCAAGTCGCTGCTGCGCCACAAGCTGGCCATCTCGACCCTGGAAGACCTGGCAGAAGGCTCGTTCCAGACCGTCATCCCGGAAATCGACAGCCTGGATCCGGCCAAGGTCGAGCGCCTGGTGCTGTGCGGTGGCAAGGTGTACTACGACCTGCTGGAAAAACGCCGTGCCGAAGGCCGCGAAGACATCGCCATCGTGCGTATCGAGCAGCTGTATCCGTTCCCAGAGGACGACCTGGTCGACATCCTGGCGCCTTACACCAACCTCAAGCATGCAGTGTGGTGTCAGGAAGAGCCGATGAACCAGGGTGCCTGGTACAGCAGCCAGCACCACATGCGCCGTATCCTGGGCCGCCACAACAAAGCGCTGGTCCTGGAATACGCCGGTCGCGACGCTTCTGCCGCGCCAGCCTGTGGTTACGCATCGAAGCACGCCGAGCAGCAGGAAAAACTGCTGCAAGACGCGTTCACTGTCTAATGCCTTCGCGCACCTGAAACCGAATTTAAGGAAACACTAATAATGGCTATCGAGATCAAAGCCCCAACCTTCCCGGAATCGGTCGCCGACGGCACCGTTGCCACCTGGCACAAGCAGCCAGGTGACGCCGTCAAGCGTGACGAACTGATTGTCGACATCGAAACCGACAAAGTCGTCCTGGAAGTCCTGGCAACCGCTGATGGCGTGCTGGGTGCCATCGTCAAGGGCGAGGGCGACACCGTCCTGTCCGACGAAGTCCTGGGCTCGATCGTTGAAGGCGGCGCTGCTGCCGCCCCGGCTGCTGCCGCACCCGCCGCTGCACCAGCCGCCGCCGCTGCTGCCGACGCTGGCGAAGACGACCCGGTCGCCGCTCCAGCTGCGCGCAAGCTGGCTGAAGAGAACGGCCTCGACCTGGCCACCGTTGCCGGTACTGGCAAAGGCGGTCGTATCACCAAGGAAGACGTCGTCGCTGCTGTCGCCAATAAGAAGTCGGCGCCTGCCGCGGCTCCGGCTGCCAAGCCTGCTGCCGCTGCTGCTGCGGTGGTCGTCGCTGCTGGCGATCGCACCGAGAAGCGTGTGCCGATGACCCGTCTGCGTGCCAAGATCGCCGAGCGTCTGGTCGAAGCCCAGTCGAGCATGGCCATGCTGACCACCTTCAACGAAGTCGACATGACTGAAGTCATGGCCCTGCGTTCGAAGTACAAGGACCTGTTCGAGAAGACCCACAACGGCGTACGTCTGGGCTTCATGTCGTTCTTCGTCAAGGCCGCCACCGAAGCCCTGAAGCGCTTCCCGGCTGTCAACGCCTCGATCGACGGCAACGACATCGTCTACCACGGCTATGCTGACGTCGGCGTCGCTGTTTCCAGCGACCGTGGCCTGGTGGTTCCAGTGCTGCGTAACGCCGAATCGATGTCGCTGGCCGAGATCGAGAACGGCATCGCCACCTTCGGCAAGAAGGCGCGTGACGGTAAGCTGTCGATCGAAGAAATGACCGGTGGTACTTTCACCATCACCAACGGTGGCACCTTCGGTTCGATGATGTCGACCCCGATCGTCAACCCGCCGCAGGCCGCTATTCTCGGCATGCACAACATCATCCAGCGCCCGATGGCCGTGAATGGCCAAGTGGTGATTCGCCCGATGATGTATCTGGCGCTGTCGTACGATCACCGCCTGATCGACGGCAAGGAAGCGGTAACCTTCCTGGTGACCATCAAGAACCTGCTGGAAGATCCGTCTCGCCTGCTGCTGGACATCTAATCGAGCAGCTGTAAGCTGCGAGCGGCGAGCTTCTAGTAGAAGCGCTCTGACTTGCGGCTTGCAGCTTGCCGCTTGACGTTAACAAGGAATCTTTTATGACCCAGAAATTCGACGTAGTGGTGATTGGTGCAGGTCCTGGCGGCTATGTGGCTGCCATCAAGGCCGCCCAACTCGGTCTGAAGACTGCCTGTATCGAGAAGTACACCGACGCTGAGGGTAAACTGGCCCTGGGCGGCACCTGCCTGAACGTAGGCTGCATTCCCTCCAAGGCGCTGCTGGACAGCTCCTGGAAGTACAAGGAAGCCAAAGAGAGCTTCAACGTACACGGCATCTCCACCGGTGAGGTGAAGATGGACGTGGCCGCGATGGTTGGCCGCAAGGCTGGCATCGTCAAGAACCTGACCGGTGGCGTTGCCACCCTGTTCAAGGCCAACGGCGTCACTTCGATCCAGGGCCACGGCAAGCTGCTGGCTGGCAAGAAAGTCGAAGTCACCAAGGCTGACGGCACTACCGAAGTCATCGAAGCTGAAAACGTGATCCTGGCTTCCGGCTCGCGTCCGATCGACATTCCGCCGGCCCCGGTCGACCAGAATGTCATCGTCGACTCCACCGGCGCCCTGGAATTCCAGACCGTACCGAAGCGCCTGGGCGTGATCGGTGCCGGCGTGATCGGCCTGGAGCTGGGCTCGGTATGGGCTCGCCTGGGTGCTGAAGTCACCGTGCTCGAAGCCCTGGACACCTTCCTGATGGCTGCCGACACCGCCGTCTCGAAAGAAGCCCAGAAGACCCTGACCAAGCAAGGCCTGGACATCAAGCTGGGCGCTCGCGTCACCGGCTCGAAAGTCAATGGCAACGAAGTCGAAGTCACCTACACCAACGCCGAAGGCGAGCAGAAGATCACCTTCGACAAGCTGATCGTCGCGGTCGGCCGTCGTCCGGTGACCACCGACCTGCTGGCTGCCGACAGCGGTGTGACCATCGATGAGCGCGGCTACATCTTCGTCGACGATCACTGCGCTACCAGCGTTCCGGGCGTGTTCGCCATCGGTGACGTGGTACGTGGCATGATGCTGGCGCACAAGGCCTCGGAAGAGGGCATCATGGTCGTCGAGCGCATCAAGGGTCACAAAGCCCAGATGAACTACGACCTGATCCCATCGGTCATCTACACCCACCCGGAAATCGCATGGGTCGGCAAGACCGAACAGGCGTTGAAAGCCGAAGGCGTTGAGGTTAACGTGGGCACCTTCCCGTTCGCGGCCAGCGGCCGTGCGATGGCTGCCAACGACACCGGCGGCTTCGTCAAGGTCATCGCCGACGCGAAGACCGACCGCGTACTGGGCGTACACGTTATCGGCCCGTCGGCTGCCGAACTGGTACAGCAGGGCGCAATCGCAATGGAATTCGGCACCAGTGCCGAGGACCTGGGCATGATGGTCTTCAGCCATCCGACCCTGTCCGAAGCGCTGCATGAAGCAGCGCTGGCAGTGAATGGCGGTGCCATTCACGTCGCCAACCGTAAGAAGCGTTAATTATAAGAAACCACGGCGGGCTGCCCGTCGTGGGTCTTGCGTGCAAGACTCACCGCGGAACGTCCGCCGGACCGGATCACATGGGATAACCCGGGGTCAACGGTCACAGGTGGTGCGGCGCCAGTGATGGCGCAGCGCCGAAGCGCAGTACCTAACGAAGACGGTAAAAAGCATGAATCTTCACGAGTATCAGGGTAAGCAGCTGTTCGCTGAGTACGGCCTGCCAGTTTCCAAGGGTTTCGCAGTCGATACCCCTGAGCAAGCTGCAGAAGCCTGCGACAAGATCGGCGGTTCCGAGTGGGTTGTTAAGGCCCAGGTCCACGCTGGTGGTCGCGGTAAAGCGGGCGGCGTCAAGCTGGTTCGCAGCAAGGAAGACGCCAAGGCGTTCGCTGCTCAGTGGCTGGGCAAGAACCTGGTCACCTACCAGACCGATGCCAATGGTCAGCCAGTCTCCAAGATCCTGGTCGAGTCCTGCACTGACATCGCCAAAGAGCTGTATCTGGGCGCTGTAGTCGATCGTTCGAGCCGTCGCATCGTGTTCATGGCTTCCACCGAAGGTGGCGTGGACATCGAGAAAGTCGCTCACGAAACTCCTGAGAAGATCCTCAAGGCCACCATCGATCCGCTGGTCGGTGCTCAGCCGTTCCAGGGCCGCGAGCTGGCGTTCCAGCTGGGTCTGGAAGGCAAGCAGGTTCAACAGTTCGCCAAGATCTTCGTGGGTCTGGCCAAGCTGTTCAAGGATCACGATCTGGCCCTGCTGGAAGTGAACCCGCTGGTGATCAAGGCCGACGGCGACCTGCACTGCCTCGATGCCAAGATCAACATCGACGCCAACGCCATGTACCGTCAGCCTAAGCTGAAGACCTTCCACGACCCGTCGCAAGACGACGCTCGTGAAGCCCACGCTGCCAAGTTCGAACTGAACTACGTTGCCCTCGAAGGCAACATCGGCTGCATGGTCAACGGTGCCGGTCTGGCCATGGGTACCATGGACATCGTCAACCTGCACGGCGGCAAGCCGGCCAACTTCCTCGACGTTGGCGGCGGTGCTACCAAAGAGCGCGTTACCGAAGCGTTCAAGATCATTCTGTCCGACAGCAATGTCGCGGCCGTTCTGGTCAACATCTTCGGCGGCATCGTTCGCTGCGACATGATTGCCGAAGGCATCATCGGTGCAGTGAAAGAAGTCGGCGTCAAGGTTCCGGTCGTCGTTCGCCTCGAAGGCAACAACGCCGAACTGGGCGCTAAAGTACTGGCAGAAAGCGGTTTGAACATCATTGCGGCAACCAGCCTGACCGACGCTGCTCAACAAGTTGTCAAAGCTGCGGAGGGCAAGTAATGAGCGTCCTGATCAATAAAGACACCAAAGTCATCTGCCAAGGCTTCACCGGCTCGCAGGGTACTTTCCACTCCGAACAAGCCATCGCCTACGGCACCAAGATGGTCGGCGGCGTGACGCCAGGCAAGGGTGGCACCACCCACCTGGGCCTGCCGGTGTTCAACACCGTGAAAGAAGCTGTAGAAGCTACCGGCGCTGACGCTTCGGTGATCTACGTTCCGGCGCCTTTCTGCAAGGACTCCATCCTGGAAGCTGCCTTCGGTGGCATCAAGCTGATCGTCTGCATCACCGAAGGTATTCCTACCCTCGACATGCTGGACGCCAAGGTCAAGTGCGACGAGCTGGGCGTGACCCTGATCGGCCCTAACTGCCCAGGCGTGATCACTCCGGGCGAGTGCAAGATCGGCATCATGCCAGGTCACATTCACCTGCCAGGCAAGGTCGGCATCGTTTCGCGTTCCGGCACCCTGACCTACGAAGCTGTCAAGCAGACCACCGACGCCGGCTTCGGCCAGTCGACCTGCGTCGGCATCGGCGGTGACCCGATCCCAGGCTCCAACTTCATCGATATCCTGAAGCTGTTCCAGGAAGATCCGAAGACCGAAGCGATCGTCATGATCGGTGAGATCGGCGGTTCGGCTGAAGAAGAAGCTGCGGCCTACATCAAGGCCAACGTGACCAAGCCAGTGGTTTCCTACATCGCTGGTGTGACCGCTCCTGCGGGCAAGCGTATGGGCCACGCTGGCGCCATCATCTCCGGCGGCAAGGGCACTGCGGACGAGAAGTTCGCTGCGCTGCAAGACGCAGGTGTGAAAACCGTGCGTTCCCTGGCAGACATCGGCAAGGCCCTGGCCGAGCTGACTGGCTGGGAAGCCAAGAAGTAAGTAACACGCAGTACCCCCACGCGCACAGAGGCCACCTTCGGGTGGCCTTTGTCGTTGTGGCTGCGACGATTTGTCGGCGTTCGGAAATGTCGATCCGAATGACCAGGGATTTCAACCAGGCAAATCAGAATTTGCGCAATAAATGGTCGCCCGACAGCGTCATCGAGACGACAAATACATACGTACATCGGACAAACTGCACCCTTGCAGTGCGTTTGTTCGGTAAAACGGTTAATCTACGCCCTCACATTTGTGCCCGTACCCCAAAAGGGAACGACACGCTAAACGGGTCTGGCTCATCAAGCCGGGCAACATTTCCCTCATTCATGGGGAAATCTCTTCTCGAATCCCGATTTCAGCAGTGTGGTACTACCCTAAATGAAAGTGTTGAAAGGCCAGGACATCCTGGCGCTTGGCTTCATGACGTTTGCGCTTTTTGTCGGCGCCGGCAACATCATCTTCCCACCGATCGTCGGCTTGCAATCCGGTCCGCACGTGTGGATGGCAGCCCTGGGCTTTCTGGTTACCGCGGTTGGCCTTCCGGTCATCACCGTTGTGGCGCTGGCCAAGGTCGGTGGCGGCATGGACGCGTTGAGCAGCCCTATCGGCAAGTTCTTCGGCGGCCTGTTGGCGGCTGTGTGCTACCTGTCGGTCGGCCCGTTGTTCGCCACTCCGCGTACCGCGACCGTCTCGTTCGAGGTGGGCGTGGCGCCGTTGACCGGTGAGAGCCCGACCGCGTTGTTCATCTACAGCCTGGTGTACTTCGCCGTGGTGCTGGCTGTCTCGATGTATCCGGGCAAGCTGCTCGACACCGTCGGCCGCTTCCTCGCGCCGCTCAAGATCATTGCCCTGGCGGTACTCGGTATCGCGGCGTTCGCGCTGCCGGCCGGAACCATTGGCCAGGCGCAGCCGCAGTACGTGGCCGCGCCGTTCTCGCAGGGCTTCATCAACGGCTACCTGACCATGGACACTCTGGGTGCGCTGGTATTCGGTATCGTCATCGTCAATGCCATCCGTTCTCGCGGTGTGGAGTCGCCGAAGCTGATCACCCGCTACGCCATCATTGCCGGCCTCATCGCCGGGGTCGGGCTGGCCTTGGTGTATGTCAGCCTGTTCCGCCTGGGGGCGGGCAGTCATGATATTGCCGCCGACGCCACTAACGGTGCCGCTGTTCTGCATGCCTATGTGCAGCACACCTTCGGCTCGCTCGGCAGTGGCTTCCTCGCCGTGCTGATCGCCCTGGCATGCCTGGTCACTGCGGTTGGCCTGACCTGCGCTTGCGCCGAATACTTCAGCCAGATCCTGCCGCTGTCGTACCGCGTGCTGGTGGTGCTGCTGGCGGGCTTCTCGCTGCTGGTGTCGAACCTGGGCCTGACCAAGTTGATCGCCTTCTCGATCCCGGTGCTCACGGCGATTTACCCGCCGTGTATCGTGGTGGTGGCACTGAGCTTCGTCAAAGAGCTGTGGCACTCCCCGACGCGTATCCTGGCCCCGGTGATGCTGGTGTCACTGCTGTTCGGTCTGGTCGATGCGATCAAGGGCACCAGCTTTGCCCATCTGCTGCCGGACGCTGCTGCACACCTGCCGCTGAGCGAGCAGGGGCTGGCCTGGTTGGTGCCTTCGGTAATCGCCCTGGCCGTTGCCGTGGCTTGCGATCGCATGCTCGGCAAGCCGCGCGAGGCGCTGGCCTGAGACGTTGAAGCCTGAGGGCAGGCGCTGGCCACAAGCCAAATGGCCCCTGCCGACGGTGAAAACCGGAACCCCGCTTCTACGTGAAGGAGCGGGGTTTTTTTATAGCTGTGCCCGCGAGGAGGCCGGTGCAGGAAAGCAAATGCATCAGCCTACGTGTCTTTTATGGAGTCCAGGCGTCGAAAGCCGGTCTGTCTCTCTTTTGCGAGTTACTTGAATGAGCTTCATCCAAAACAACTTCGCCAACATCCTCGCCGCGTGCTGGTTTGCCATCTGCTGGGGCGGCTATACCCGCTATGCCATCTGGAAGGGGCGTGACACCGCCTGCCTGGCCAGTGTGCTGCACCTGTACCGTGAAGACTGGATGCGCCGCATGCTGCTGCGCGACAACCGTATCGCCGATGCCAGCGTGATCGGTAATCTAGAGCGCAACGCCTCGTTCTTCGCTTCCAGTACCTTGATTATCCTGGCCGGCATTCTGACCGTGCTCGGTGCTTCTGACCGTGCGCTGTCGTTGCTGGCTGATTTGCCGCTGGTACAGCAAGCTTCCCAGGGCATGTCGGAGATCAAGCTGCTGTGCCTGGCGATGGTCTTTGTCTATGCCTTCTTTACCTTCAGTTGGTGCATGCGCCAGTACAACTTCGCGGCTGTGCTGGTGGGCTCTGCGCCGATGATCGGCGAGCGTCAGGTCAACGAGCAGGAACGCAATGGCTTCGCTTCGCGTGCCGCACGGGTGCTGTCGCTGGCGGCTAACCAGTTCAACCTGGGATTGCGTTCGTATTACTTTGGCATGGCCATGTTGACTTGGTTTATCAGCCCCTGGTTGTTCATGGTCACCAGTGTAGCGGTGGTCTTTATCCTGTATCGCCGTGAGTTCCATTCCCATGTATTGGAAGTGATGGTATTCACACCCACGCCACAGGCCACGGGCGAGGTCGGCAAGGAAACTTCGGTCGCTGCTAACTGAAGCGTTTCAGTATTGAATTGCAGGCACAAAAAAACCCGACAATGTCGGGTTTTTTTGTGCCTGAAAATTACTGTTTGGCAGGTTCGCTCGGCGTAGCCGGAGCGGTTTCGGGCGCCGGAGTAGCAGGGGCGGCTTCTTCAGCGGCTTTCTGCTGCGCTTCGGCCTGATCTTTGGCGGCTTCGGCGTTTTCCTTGGCGGCTTCGTTCATCTTATCCTGAGCTTCGCCCATTTTTTCCTGGGCTTGCTCAGCGTGTTGCTGTGCGTCTTGGGCCTTGTCTTCGCTCGCTTTGTCGCAAGCGGCCAGGCCCATGGTAGCGGCCAGCATCAGAGCAAAAGCAAAAGGTTTACGCATGGGGGTGTATCTCCTGGGTGGAATAACTTGACTTGTAACCTTCGAGTTCGCCGGTGCGGGATAAGTTCCACAAACTTTTCAGATATATAAGACTCTGCCCTATATAGACTTTTTTGCGATTTTATGCAGCGAGGGATAATGTCCGAGACGTCATTGATGGCCATGGCCGAGCGTTTTCTCTCTGCCCTGAAACATTGCCAGCTACTGCAGATGCGCGTGGTGCATGCCGATGCCGATGGCATGACCCTGGTGTTGCCCTGGTCGCCAGCCATCGTCGGTAACCCGCAGACTGGCGCAGTGCACGGCGGTGCGTTGACCACCTTGCTGGATACCACCTGTGGCATGGCGACGCTGTGCGCCTTGCCGCGTTTCGAGGTGTGCCCGACCCTGGATCTGCGCATCGACTACATGCACCCGACGCGGGCTGATCTGCCCATCTACGGGCATGCCCAGTGCTACAGGGTCACCCGCGACGTGATCTTCACGCGCGGCTCGGCTTACCAGGACGATCCGGGGCAACCGATTTGCCAAGTCGTGGGCACGTTCATGCGCCTGGGGCAGCAGATCAAGGGTGGCCTGAACTTCGGCAACAGCCTCAAGGCGCCACGCCCATGATCCCCCTCGACGTGCGCCAGCAGTTGAACGAAGCCCATGCCCGCGGTGACTATGCGCCGCTCTTGACGCTGATCCCCTATGCGCAACTGATCGGCATCGAGTGCCAGCGCCACGGCGATGATCTGTTGTTCTGCCTGCCGGCTAACCCGCAGAACATCGGTAACCCCTTGCTGCCGGCCATTCATGGCGGGGTCATCGCCGGCTTCATGGAGCTATCTGCCGCGCTCTATCTGCTGATCTACAGCGACAGCGTGAGCATTCCCAAGATCATCGACTTCTCCATCGACTACCTGCGCGCCGCTCATGACCGCGACACTTACGCCCAGTGTCAACTGTGGCGCCAGGGCCGTCGGGTGACCAACGTGGCCATCACTGCCTGGCAGGGTGATCGGGACGTGCCCATCGCCACCGCACGGGCGCATTTCAAGATAGAACCGCAAATGCCCTTGAAATAGCCTGGCATGCCCCCATCTGCTGGTCATCCGCCGCAATAAGTCGGCCCATTGGGTCGCCAGGCGCCGCCAACCAACAGATCGGAGTTTGAAGACGATGAGTGTGGAGACTCAAAAAGAAACCCTGGGCTTCCAGACCGAGGTCAAGCAACTGCTGCACCTCATGATTCATTCCCTGTATTCCAACAAGGAGATCTTCCTGCGTGAGCTGATCTCCAACGCCTCCGACGCTGCCGATAAGCTGCGTTTCGAGGCCCTGGCCAAGCCCGAGTTGCTCGAAGGCGATGCCGACCTGAAGATCCGTGTCAGCTTCGATAAGGCCGCCAATACCGTAACGTTGGAAGACAACGGTATCGGCATGAGCCGGGAAGACGTCATTGCGCATCTGGGCACCATCGCCAAGTCCGGCACCGCCGACTTCATGAAGAACCTCACCGGCGACCAGAAGAAGGACTCGCACCTTATCGGTCAGTTCGGGGTGGGCTTCTACTCGGCGTTCATCGTCGCCGACAAGGTCGACGTATACAGCCGTCGTGCCGGTTTGCCGGCCGCCGAAGGTGTGCACTGGTCATCCAAGGGCGAAGGCGAATTCGAAGTCGCCACCGTCGACAAGCCACAGCGCGGTACCCGTATCGTCCTGCACCTGAAGGCGGGTGAAGACGAATTCGCCGATGGCTGGCGCCTGCGTAACATCGTCAAGAAGTACTCCGACCATATCGCCCTGCCAATCGAATTGCCCAAGGAGCAGGCCGCCGCCGAAGGCGAGGAGCAGCCTGCGCAGGAATGGGAAACTGTCAACCGCGCCAGCGCCCTGTGGACCCGCTCGCGTACCGAGGTCAAGGACGAGGAGTACCAGGAGTTCTACAAGCACATCGGCCACGATTTTGAGAACCCGCTGGCCTGGAGCCATAACAAGGTCGAAGGCAAGCTCGAGTACAACTCGTTGCTGTACGTGCCGGCTCGTGCACCGTTCGACCTGTACCAGCGTGAAGCACCGCGCGGCCTGAAACTGTACGTGCAGCGCGTGTTCATCATGGACCAGGCCGAGTCGTTCCTGCCGCTGTACCTGCGCTTCATCAAAGGTGTGGTGGACTCCAACGATCTGTCGCTGAACGTCTCGCGCGAGATCCTGCAGAAAGATCCGATCATCGATTCGATGAAGACTGCGCTGACCAAGCGCGTGCTGGACATGCTGGAGAAACTGGCCAAGAACGAACCTGAGCAGTACAAGAGCTTCTGGAAGAACTTTGGCCAGGTCCTCAAGGAAGGTCCGGCCGAGGACTTCGCCAACAAAGAGAAGATCGCCGGTCTGCTGCGCTTCGCCTCGACCCAGGACGACAGCGGCGAGCAGAGCGTTGCGCTGGCTGACTACCTGGCGCGCGCCAAGGAAGGCCAGGACAAGATCTATTACCTCACTGGCGAATCCTACGCCCAGGTCAAGAACAGCCCGCACCTCGAAGTCTTCCGCAAGAAGGGTATCGAAGTGTTGCTGCTGACCGACCGTATCGACGAGTGGCTGATGAGCTACCTCAACGAGTTCGATGGCAAGGCTTTCGTCGACGTCGCCCGTGGCGACCTGGACCTGGGCAAGCTGGATTCCGAGGAAGACAAGAAAGCCCAGGAAGAAGTGGCCAAGGACAAGGAGGGTCTGGTCGAGCGCCTGAAGGCCGCGCTGGGTGATAGCGTTGCCGAAGTGCGCGTTTCGCATCGCCTGACTGACTCTCCGGCAATCCTGGCTATCGGTGAGCAGGACCTGGGCTTGCAGATGCGCCAGATCCTCGAGGCCAGTGGGCAGAAAGTGCCGGACTCCAAGCCGATCTTCGAATTCAACCCGACCCACCCGCTGATCGAGAAGCTGGACAACGAACAGAGTGAGGACCGCTTCGGTGAACTGTCGCACATCCTGTTCGACCAGGCTGCTCTGGCGGCGGGTGACAGCTTGAAAGATCCGGCGGCCTACGTTCGTCGCCTGAACAAGCTGCTGGTCGAACTGTCTGCTTGAGTTGATGCAATGCAAAGCCCGCTTCGGCGGGCTTTTTTCATGGTGAGCCTAAGGAGTGCTTGATGAGCAAGGTAATCGTCGAATCGCTGGTCTACCACCTGTCCGGCAAGACCTACGAAAGCCGGCTGGTGTACGAGCCTGGGGCGTTGGGTCGACCTGGCCTGGTGATGGCTCCGAACTGGATGGGTATCAGTGAAGGCGCCGAGCGCATCGCCAAGGAAGTGGCCGAGCAGGGTTATGTGGTGTTGATCGCTGACCTGTATGGCCAGTCGCTGCGCCCATCCAATGCTGACGAGGCGGGGGCGGCGATGATGCCGTTGAAAAACGATCGTACCGAGCTACGCAAGCGCATGCAGGAAGCGCTGTCGCAACTGCTGGGCCAGTCCAAAGCATTGCTGGAGCCTGGCAAGGTGGCCGCCTTCGGTTTCTGTTTCGGTGGCTGCTGTGCGCTGGAGCTGGCCCGCAGCGGGGCTGACCTGCGGGCGACGGTGTCGTTCCATGGCACCTTGGATACGCCAAACCCCGAAGACGCCAAGCGGATCAAGGGTTCGGTGCTGGTGCTGCATGGTGCTTCGGATCCGTTGGTGCCCAAGGAGCAACTGCCAGCTTTCGAAAACGAGATGAACGCCGCCAAGGTGGATTGGCAGTTGCTCAGCTACGGCGGCGCCGTGCATTCGTTCACCGATCCGAACGCCAACGTACCGGGCAAGATGCAGTACGACCGGCGTACTTCCGAGCGTGCCTTCCGCGCGATGCACAACCTCCTTAAGGACGCGTTCCGAGGCTGACCGTGCAGGCATGAGGCGCGGGCTCAGCGAGCCCCGCCAGGGCAGCCCCTATCGCGTGGGCTGCCCCTGCATCGGCCTCAGCGTGGCAGTTCAATCCTGGAGTGTTCCCCGGGGACCTGCGGCCAGTCGCCTGCGGCCCATCGTTCCCGCGCCCGTTCTATCAGCGCCGGATCACTGGCAACGAAATTCCAATTCATCCGCCTCGGCCCATCCAGCGGGGCACCGCCAATCAGTACCAGCTGGCAGGCATGCTCGGCAAACAACACCACCCCTTCGGCCTCTGGCAGCACCACCAGGCTGCACGGCTCGACCGGCTCGCCATTGAGCAGCAACTCGCCATCGAGCAGGTACAGTGCCCGTTGGGCATGCTCGGTGGGCACCGCCAGTGTGGTTGCGGCCTGCATCTGCACATGGGCATAGAGGGTAGGGGAGAGCACCGGCACGGGTGAGGTCAGGCAGAATCCGCTGCCGGCGATCAGGCAGATGCGCACCCCCAGGCTGTCACTGACCGGCAAGCTGGACGCCGGATGGTGACTGTAGCTGGCAGGGCCTTGTTCGGCGCTTTTGGGGCAGGCCAGCCAGACTTGCAATCCATGCAGCCGCGAGCCCTGGTCGAGGGCTTCAAGCGGGGTGCGCTCGATATGCGCGACCCCCGCCCCTGCGGTCATCCAGCTGACTTCGCCGGGCCCTACACGCTGGTCTGAGCCAAGGCTGTCCTTGTGCTGAATCTGGCCTTCGAACAGGTAGGTAAGGGTCGACAGGCCGATATGCGGGTGCTGGCGGATATCCATGCCTTGGCCGGCCAAATAGTCGGTTTCCAGCAGGTGGTCGAAGAACACGAATGGACCGACGCTTCGGCATTGGGCCGATGGCAGCGGGCGCAGGATCGGCTGACCCTCCACCGATTCGGCGCGCGGGCGGATGACCAGCGGGGTGTTCATGGATGGGCTCCAGGCGGGCGTTGAGTGCCCCAGCATAACGCTTCGCGCGACGAGGCTGAACCGTGGCCAAGCGAGGCGGGTCTATGCTTGCTCTACCTGATCGAGGAGCTGGCGATGATCGCCCGGACGCTGACCGGCCTGCTGCTGTGGAGTTGCTTATATCCGGCGGCGCAGGCCCGCGAGTATCAATACAGTGACGCCCATCTGCATTACGTGGACTTTTTCCAGGAAACCGAAGGCATGCCGGCGTTGCTCAAGGCCATGGATGCGGCTGGGGTAGAGCAGTCGATGATCTCGGGTATTCCGGTGGCCAAGAAATGGCACGAAGATGAGCCCAAGCGCCCGCGCTACTATGCTGGCGACGATGCCGATGCCTACTGGTACAGCGCCACTGACGTCTACGTGGCGGCTGCGTTGATGTCATTGCCACTTGAGCAGCGCCGGCGCTTTCATCCTTTTCTGAGCGGCTTCAATCCGGTGGACAAGAATGCCGTGAGCCACATCGAACGGATGCTGGCGCTTTACCCTGGGCTGTGGCAAGGCATTGGCGAGGTATTCACCCGGCATGACGACCTGACGGCCTTGACCAGTGGTGACACGCCGCGGGCCAACAATGAGGCGATGGCGCGCGTTTATCACCTGGCCGCCGAGCATGACCTGCCGGTGCTGTTGCACACCAACATCACGTCCAAGCGCGAACGCAATCCGTTGTATCTGGCGGAGATCGAGGAGCCCCTGCGCAACCATCCGCACACCCGTTTCATCTGGGCGCATGCGGGCAGCAGCGCGGAAATCCACCGGCACCAGACGCACATGGAGTTTCTGCTACCGGTGCTCACGCGGTTGTTGGAGGACTACCCCAACCTGTACGTCGACCTGTCGTGGAGCGTGCTGCACCCCTATCTGTTGGACGCACAAGGCCGTCCGCGCAAGGACTGGCTGGTGCTGGTCGAGCGCTTTCCAACGCGGTTCATGCTGGGTTCGGATGTGGTCGGCCGTTTCGACAGTGTCGCTGAGCAGTTGCAGGGTTTCGTGCCGTTTCTCGATGCACTGCCGGCGCAGGTTGCGCAGCAGGTCGCGCGGGACAATTTCCTTGCGGTGCTGCCCAAGGCCGCAAATGCGGTGAAGTAGCTTTTTGATATCGCGTTTTCGTCTTACGCAAATTTCGAATGTCCCGATACCTTTTTTATGCGATGGACGTATCACTTTTGGGAGGGAACCCGAATGAGCCTCAGACGCTTGAATATCGCCCCTCGGGCAAGCTTGGGCTTCGGCCTGATGGGCTTGCTGGTGGTGGTGCTGGGTAGCATGGCACTGGTACAGATGACCAGCATGCGTCAGCAAGCCGAGCAGGTCGATAACAACTGGTTGCCCAGCGTCATCTCGGTGGGCAGCATGGCTCAGGACATGCTGCGCATCCGCGCGCTGACGCTGCGCTTGCTCGTCAACACCGATGCCGCCGCGCAGCAGCAGAACAGTGCCCGCATTGAGCAGGTCAAAACCGGCCTGGACAAGGCGCGCGAGCAGTACGAAGGGTTGATCGTGCTGCCCGAAGAGCGTCGTCTGTTCGATCAGTATCAGGGGCTTGAGCGCCAGTATATGGGTCTACAGGGGCAGGTGACGCAATTGGCCACCCAAGGGCAGATTCCAGCGGCCGCTGCTGTGGTCAATGGCGAGATGAACCAGATCGCCGACCAGATGACCGCTACGCTCAACCAGCTGATTGAACTGAACAACCACCAGGCCGGGCTGGCCACGCTGCTGGCCGAGGGCGTCTTCAGCAATGCGCGGGTGTGGGTAATAGGGCTGTTGGTGGTGGCGCTGGCGCTCACCGTGGTGCTGGCCCTGGCTCTGACGCGCAGCATCGTGGGGCCGTTGGGGCAATCGTTGCAGGTGGCCGAGACGGTCGCGACCGGCGATCTCACGCCGCAGATCACCGTACAGGGCAGCGACGAACCGGCGCGCTTGCTGGCGGCGCTCAAGCGCATGCAGCAAAGCTTGCGCCAGACCATCGGGCGTATCTCCGACTCGGCCGGTCAGTTGGCATCGGCCTCCGAGCAGCTCAGTGCCGTGACCGAGGACGCTACCCGTGGCTTGCAGCAGCAGAGCCTGGAGATCGAACAGGCGGCCACGGCGGTCAACCAGATGACCGCAGCGGTGGAGGAGGTGGCGCGCAACGCTGCGGCCACCTCCGAGGCCTCGAGCGAGTCTGATCGCATCGCTCGCCAGGGGCGTGAACAGGTGCATGACACGGTGACAGCGATCCAGGCTCTGGCCAGTGGTGTGGCCGGCAACGCCGAGGAAGTGGGGCAGTTGGCGCAGCAGGTGCGCGATATCAGCAAGGTCCTGGATGTGATCGGTGCGATCGCCGAGCAGACCAACTTGCTGGCGCTCAATGCCGCGATCGAGGCGGCGCGTGCCGGTGAGGCCGGACGTGGTTTCGCGGTGGTTGCGGACGAAGTGCGGGCATTGGCCCATCGCACCCAGACCTCCACCCGTGAGATCGAGCAGATGATCGTCGCGATCCAGGGCGGCGCCGAGCGGGCGGTGCAAGGTATGCAACTGAGCGACTCGCGAGCCCGCGCGACCCTTGACGGTGCTCACGCCGCAGGGGCTGCGCTGGAGGCGATAGCCACGGCCATCGGTCAGATCAATGAGCGTAACCTGGTGATCGCCAGCGCGTCGGAGCAGCAGGCGCAGGTGGCGCGGGAGGTCGATCGTAACCTCACCACGATCCGCGATTTGGCGCAGCAATCGTCGGCGGGCGCCGAGCAAACTTCGGCGGCCAGCCAGGCGCTGTCGCAACTGGCAGTGGACCTCAACGGTTTGGTGCAGCGGTTCTCGGTCTAGCCTGATGCACGGCCTTGTGTCGCGCAAGGGGGCAAAGAAAAACGCCCCGGCCTAGGCCGGGGCGTTCTGGTTCAGCAGGTCAAGCGATCACTTGCCAGTCCAGCGCTTGAGCACCAGGGTGGCGTTGGTGCCGCCGAAGCCGAAGCTGTTGCTCATGATGGTGTCGAGCTTGGCGTTCTCTTCGGTTTTGCGCACGATCGGCAGGTCGGCCACTTCCGGGTCCAGCTCGTCGATGTTGGCGGAGCCGGCGATGAAGTTGTTTTCCATCATCAGCAGGCAGTAGATCGCCTCGTGCACACCTGCGGCGCCCAGCGAGTGACCCGACAGGCTCTTGGTCGAGCTGATTTTCGGGGCGTTGGCGCCGAACACTTCACGCACGCCCTTCATCTCGGCAACGTCGCCGACTGGGGTGGAGGTACCGTGGGTGTTGAGGTAATCGATCGGGCCTTCGACGGTGGACAGCGCCTGCTGCATGCAGCGGATTGCGCCTTCGCCGCTTGGGGCGACCATGTCGTAGCCGTCGGAGGTCGCGCCGTAGCCGACGATTTCGGCGTAGATCTTGGCGCCACGGGCCAGGGCGTGTTCCAGCTCCTCGACCACGACCATGCCGCCACCACCGGCGATGACGAAGCCGTCACGGTCGGCGTCGTAGGCGCGCGAGGCCAGCTCAGGGGTTTCGTTGCGCTTGGTCGACAGCGCGCCCATGGCGTCGAACAGGAACGATTGGCTCCAGTGCTCTTCTTCACCGCCACCGGCGAAGACGATGTCCTGCTTGCCCCACTGGATCTGCTCCAGGGCAGTACCAATGCAGTGCGCGGAGGTGGCACAGGCCGAGGAGATCGAGTAGTTGATGCCCTTGATCTTGAATGGGGTCGCCAGGCACGCCGACACGGTGCTGCCCATGGTGCGGGTGACGCGGTACGGGCCAACCCGCTTGACGCCTTTTTCGCGCAGGGTATCCAGGGCTTCCATCTGGTTCAGCGTCGAGGCGCCGCCGGAACCTGCCACCAGGCCGGTGCGCGGGTTGGAAACTTGCTCTTCGGTCAGGCCCGAGTCCTTGATCGCATCCTGCATCGCCAGGTAAGCGTAGGCGGCGGCGTGACCCACGAAGCGATAGACCTTGCGGTCGATCAGCTCTTCGAGGTTCAGGTCGATGGAGCCGGAAACCTGGCTACGCAGCCCCATTTCCTTGTATTCCGGGTTGTAACGAATGCCCGGACGGCTGTTGCGCAGGTTTTCGGTGACAGTAGCTTTGTCATTGCCCAGGCACGAAACGATGCCCAGACCAGTGATCACGACGCGGCGCATGCGAATAACCCTTAGAAATTGTCAGTGGAGGTGAACACGCCGACCCGCAGGCCTTCGGCGGTGTAGATCTCGCGGCCGTCGACGCTGACCGAGCCATCGGCGATGGCCATGTTCAGCTTGCCCTTCAGGACGCGCTTGATGTGAATGTTGTAGGTGACTTTCTTGGCGGTCGGCAGGACCTGGCCGAAGAATTTCACTTCGCCCGAACCCAGGGCGCGGCCACGGCCTGGCAGGCCCTGCCAGCCGAGGAAGAAGCCAACCAGCTGCCACATCGCATCCAGGCCCAGGCAGCCTGGCATGACGGGGTCGCCTTCGAAGTGGCAGGCGAAGAACCACAGGTCTGGAGTGATATCCAGCTCAGCGACCAATTCACCCTTGCCGAACTTGCCGCCTTCTTCGCTGATATGCGTGATGCGATCCACCATTAGCATGTTCGGGGCGGGTAGTTGCGCATTACCGGGGCCGAACAGCTCACCGCGACTGCAGCGCAGCAGGTCTTCCCGGGTAAAGGCGTTTTGTTTGGTCATGCGAGCTCCTCAATAACCCCCTGCGGCAGGGGACGAATCTTCCCGGCCGGCCCGATTCGCTTTGCGTACGGGGCGGCAGCCTACAGGTAGACTATTGCGTTGTGGTGAAAGTCACAGCGCACCTGGCAAATGAAGTACAGGTGTGCACTGAAATGTTATTTTCAGGGCCGACGAAGGTCCTGTCCAGTCTTTAAGACTGCCGCACTTTAGCATTTATCGCCAGTCGCAACTGTCCGACCGGGTAACCAGCGGCCCAATGTGCGCTGCAGGTCGATGCGTTTGAACGGTTTGCTCAGGTAATCGTCCATGCCAGCGGCCAGGCAACGTTCGCGGTCGCCCTCCAGCGCGTTGGCGGTCAGGGCGATGATCGGCAACGCTGCGCACTGCGGCAGCAGGCGGATGCGCCGGGTAGCTTCGTAGCCGTCTAGCAGCGGCAGGCGGCAGTCCATCAGTACCGCGGCGAATGACTGTTGGCTGACCAGTTCCACCGCTTTGGCACCATCCATGGCCAAGCCGACTTCGAAGCCCAGGCTGCGTAGCATGGCCTCGATGACGCTTTGGTTGACGGGATTGTCTTCTACTAGCAGGACTCGCTCACCGTTGCTGGCCAGTCCCGTGCTCGGCGTTGCGCCCGGGCGCTGGGCCGGCTGGCTGGACAGCGCCAGGGGCATTTCCAGGGTGAACGTCGAGCCCAGGCCCTCGCGGCTTTCGCCACGCAGTTGGCCGCCCATGCGCTCGGCCAGGGTGCGTGCAATCGACAGGCCAAGGCCGGTACCGCCGTAACGCCGCGAGATCGAGCTGTCGGCCTGCTGGAAGGCCATGAACATCATTTCCAGGCGATTGCTGTCGATGCCGATGCCGGTGTCGCGCACGGCGCAGGTGAACCACAGCACCTGGCGGTCGACCACCTGCCAGCGTGCTTCCACGGCCACCTCGCCGCGCTCGGTGAACTTCAGGGCGTTGCCCACCAGGTTGAGCAGAATCTGGCGGATACGTGTCGGGTCGCCCATCACCTGCGGTGGCGCGAGGTCGGCGGGTAATTGCAGGGTCAGTTGCAGGCCGCGCTGTTGGGCGCTGTGCTGGAATGACTGCACGCTACTGCTGATCAACTCGCCGAGGTTGAAGTCGATGTGCTCCAGTTCAAGCGTGGTGCGCTCGATGCGCGAGAAGTCGAGGATATCGTTGATCACCTTGAGCAGGTGGCCGGTGGACTCGCTGGCCACGGCGGTGTATTCGGCCTGCTCGCGGGTCAGGCGGGTGGTTTCGAGCAGTTGCAGCATGCCCAGCACGCCGTTCATGGGGGTGCGCAGCTCGTGGCTCATCATCGCCAGGAAGTCCGACTTGGCGCGGTTGGCCTGCTCGGCTTCCTCACGGGCCTGGATCAACTGCCCCATGGCCTGTTGCTGTTCATGGGCAGCATGTTCCAGCGCGCTGGCCAGGTTGTTGATATGGCGTGCCAGGTGGCCCAGCTCGCTGTCATCGACCACCGGCAGCGGCGCATGGAATTCGCCCTGCTGGATCGCCTCGACCGCATGGCCCATGTCGCTGATCGGCTTGGACAGGCTCATGGCCAGGCGTCGGGCCAGCAGGAAGGTGAACAGCAAGGCGAACAGGGCCAGGATCGCGGCCTTGATCACGATCTCCTGCTGCCGCTGACTGAAGGCATCGTCGGACATGCCCACGATCACCCGTCCCAGGTAATCGTCACCGATGCTTGGCAATTGCGGCTTGCCTTGCAGGAAATCGGTATCCAGGCGGATCCGTTGCAGGCGGATCGGTGCCTGGAACACCTCGACCCGCTGCGCGCGGCTTTGGCTCTCATCGGGTTGTTCGACGTACACCAGAATGTGGTTACGGCTGTCCTGAACCTCGAGAAAGCGCACGTGTGGGATGCTCAAGGTGGCACGCATCAGGCTGTCGAGCACTTCGTTGTTGCCTGAGATCACGCCGTATTCGGAGGCTGGTGCCAACTGGTTGGCGATCAGTTGTCCGGTGTGATTGAGTTCCTGACGCAAGTCCTGGATGCGCACGAAGGTGAAGAAGCTGATCAGCAACAACGTGAGCAGCAGGGCAGGGCCCAGGCTGATGATCTGCGTGCGGGTATGGATGTCCCAGCTCAGGCGTTTGCTCATGGGGTGGGTTCCTCTGCGGCCAGGGCCGCGGCTGCGGCTTGTGGCTCGATGGCTTCAAGTCCCAGGGCGCGCGCAACCTGCTGGTTGCCGCTGACGCTGAAGCGCGCGGGGTAAAGACTGCGTGGCCAATGTGCGGGTGGTTGGTCGAGCAGCTGGTCGAGTACCGCCAGCCAGTCTTCCTGGTCGCTGTAGGTGCTGGCCAGGGCGCCGGCGCGAACGAAGCCGGCATTCGGTCCGATCAGTGCCATCTGCCGGCCATAGCTGCTCAGCAGCACGTTCTTGGCGGACTTGGAGTTGTACAGGTCGGGGTCATCGAGCCCCAGCAGCACGTCGCTATTGGCCAGCAGGTGCTGCAACGGGCGACTGTCGCGCAGGTCCGGCCAGTCCTGGGCAATGATTTCCAGCCCCAGTGGCTTGGCAGCCTGGCGCAGTTCGTCGAGCAGAAAGCGGCTGTGTTCAGCGTATAGCACGCCGATTCGCCGCGCTTGTGGCAGTAGATAGCGGGTCAGGCGCAGTTGCCGGGCCAGTGGCGGGTCGCTCCACAGCAGGCTGAGAAATGCCGGGCGTTCCTTCCCAAGACGCTGTTGGGCTTGTACCCGGCTAACCCGCAGGGCCAGCGCCGGCGGGCCGGGTGTTTCGCCAAGGCGCCAGTCCAGCGCTGGTGTGTCGAGCAGGATCAGGCGGGTGTCGGCTTTCAACTGTCCAGGCCGGGGCAGTTGGGTGACGTTCTCGAAACGCACCTTGTCGTGCGGTCGGCGTTGTTCGAGCGCGTTGACGAAGCTGCGGATGCCGGGTTGCTCCTCGGCGCCCACCAGCAGGATTTCGCCGGCAGACAGCGATCCCAATGGCAGCAGGCAGAGCAGCAGCAAGCGCAGCAGCGCGCCCATCAGAACTCCAGCTCCGCACTCACGCTCAGGCGGTGACGGCTGTCGTAGCGGTTCTGCACGAGCGTGATGGGCTCGTCATCCAGCCGCTGTTGCCACAGGGCTGCCAGTTCCAGATTGCTGCCATGCAGCTTGAAGCGCTTGGCCAGGCGCAGGTCCATGCGCTCATAGCGATAGGTATTGAGGGCATCGTCGCCGTAATAGAAAAGCGCGCTCGACCAACCGTCACCCCACTCGTGCAGCCAGCCTGCCGAGCCACTGTTACGAGCGGTCAGGCGTCGGTCGGCCGGGTTGCTGGCCCAGGCATCGACATAGGCATAGGTAAAGCGCAGCCGATCACGACGGGTAACGCGCCAGTCGAGTTGTGTCTCGCTGCCGCTGAAGCGCGACCTGTTGGTGTTGCTGGCGATGTACTGGTTGTTCTTCAACGGCTCGCTGATCATGCCGGTGATCTCGTCGTAGAACAGTTTTACGTCCACGCTCAGGTCGAGGTCGCTGAAATAGCCGTTGTAGCCCAGCTCGCGCGAGCGCATGCGCTCCTGGTCAAG
This sequence comes from Pseudomonas sp. NY15463, assembly GCF_048068415.1. Classification (NCBI taxonomy): domain Bacteria; kingdom Pseudomonadati; phylum Pseudomonadota; class Gammaproteobacteria; order Pseudomonadales; family Pseudomonadaceae; genus Pseudomonas; species Pseudomonas sp. NY15463. The sequence continues at coordinate 130,267 of NZ_JBLUQD010000007.1, read as the reverse complement.
GTTGCCGGGGCCACGGGTCTTGACGAAGTATTCGCCGTTTTGCAGGCCGTACAGGTTGGGCGTCAGGTTCTTGACCGTGTAGCTCCAGTTGACGTTGTTCTCGAACATGTCCGGGGAGCGGATCGCTTCGGAATACACCGCGCGCAGGCCATGACGCGGGGTGATCAGGTAGTTCACGGCCACGCGTGGGGTGAGTGAATTGCCAGAGAGCTGCGAGCGCTCGTACATGGCCCCGCCCTGAATGATCCAGTGTTCGTCGGCGCGCCATTCGAGCTGGCCGAACAGGCGCCAGGTCTGGTCGTCCAATCGGCCGTTGAAGTAAGTTTGCGAATCCGCTTGATCGTAGCGATAGTTCATGCCGCTGACCAGGCGCAGGCTGTCGGTCAGGCTCAGGGTGTCCTGGACTTCCAGGTCGTAGCGGGTTTCGCGGGTGCTCTGGTCCACATCGCCACAGACCATCTGCTTGCCGTTGGCGGGGCCGGGCTGGTTCCACTGGCTGGCAATCGCATCGATCAGCGCCTGCTCGGTAGGGTTGCCGCCCACATGGATGCCGCCTGCGTTGCGCGCCACTTGCTCGGCGAGGTTGGGGTTCAACTGCCAGAGCCGGGTGAGTTCGGGGCTGAAGGCCAGCGCGGCATCGCATGCACCCCACACCACCTGGCGGTCGAAGTGCTGCGCCGAACCCTGTACGTACAGGCTGTGATCAGGGTTGAAATCGATGTTCCAGCGCACCGAGCCTGCGTAATCCTTGGCATTGACGTCGGCATCGCTGCCGCCCGGGTACTTGCCGAACACCGGCTGGTAGGTATAGGGGCGCTGGTTGCTGCCTTCCTTGGCCGCCAGTTGCCACTCCAGGGTCTGGTCTGGTGTCAGTGCATGGGTGGCACTGAGGTTGATGCGGTTGAGTCGGCGGCTGTCGCGATAGTCGGCGCCGACCTGGTCGTGGTCGAAACCGTCGTCCTGCTGGCCCGAGACCGACAGGCGCAGGTCGCCGCTGTCCCAGCCCAGCCCCTGGCTGATGTAGTAGTCATTGATGCCATCCTGGCCACGGGTGAGCTTCAGTCGCGTTCCGTGGCTGTCGGCGGGGTTGCGCGTGAGGATGTTGACCACAGCCATCAGTGCGTTGGCGCCATAACTGACGGTGTTGGGGCCGCGGAATACCTCAATGCGCTCGATATCCTCCAGTGCCACCGGGATGTCGCTCCAATCCACCGTGGCCAGGCCTGCGCGGTACACCGAGCGGCCGTCGATCAGGACCTGCATGCGTCGGGCGTCACTGACGTTGCTGCCGTGGTAGTTGACCGTGGCCTGGTTGCCGGCGCTGTAGCCGATCATCATGCCTGGCACCAGGCGCAGCAGTTCGGGGATGTCGCGCGCGCCGCTGGCACGGATCAGCTCGCTGTCGAGCACGGTCATGCTGCCTGGCACGGCCGCTGGGGATTGTTTGAGGCGCGTGGCGGTCAGTACCTGGGGCAAGTCCTGATTGTCGATGAACAGGTCGTCGGCAAGGGCTGGGCCGCCGATCAGGGCGGTGAGCAGCATCAGGCGCGGAAAAGGGGGCGTGCCAGCGAACACGGTACGGCCTTGTTTCAGAAATGAATCAGGCATGTTAACTGACCTTCTTCAAGCTGCAAGCTACAAGCGTCAAGCTGCAAGCAAAAGCTGCGCTCAAGTACGGATTTCTTGTCGCTTGTAGCTTGACGCTCGCGGCTTGCCTTTATAATGCGCCGGTCGCCACTTACTTATTGGTTAACGGATTGGATATGACCGAACAGCAACCTGTTGCAGTTCTTGGAGGCGGAAGCTTCGGCACCGCCGTGGCGAACCTGCTGGCGGAAAACGGCCACGCCGTGCGCCAGTGGATGCGCGACCCGGCTCAGGCCGAGGCGATGCGTAACCACCGCGAGAATCCGCGCTACCTCAAGGGTATTCGCCTGCATGATCGGGTCGAGCCGGTCAACGACTTGCTGGGCACCCTGCAAGGCAGCGAGCTGGTGTTCGTCGCCCTGCCGTCGAGCGCCCTGCGTAGCGTGTTGGCGCCGCATGCCGAGCTGCTGGAGGGCAAGGGGCTGGTGAGCCTCACCAAAGGCATCGAGGCGCACAGCTTCAAACTGATGAGCCAAATCCTCGAAGAAATCGCCCCCAAGGCGCGTATCGGCGTGCTGTCCGGCCCCAACCTGGCCCGCGAGATCGCCGAGCACGCCCTGACCGCCACCGTGGTCGCCAGCGAAGACGAATCCCTGTGCCAACAGGTGCAAGCCGTGCTTCATGGGCGCACCTTCCGCGTCTACGCCAGTGCCGACCGCTTTGGTGTCGAGCTGGGCGGCGCGTTGAAGAACGTCTACGCGATCATTTCGGGCATGGCGGTGGCGCTGGACATGGGGGAAAACACCAAGAGCATGCTGATAACCCGTGCCCTGGCCGAAATGACCCGTTTCGCCGTGAGCCAAGGGGCCAACCCCATGACGTTCCTGGGCCTGGCCGGGGTGGGCGACCTGATCGTGACCTGCTCCTCGCCCAAAAGCCGCAACTATCAAGTCGGGCATGCCCTGGGGCAGGGCCTGTCGCTGGAGGAGGCCGTCAACCGCCTGGGCGAGGTGGCCGAAGGAGTCAACACCCTCAAGGTACTCAAGGCCAAGGCCCAGGAAGTGAACGTCTACATGCCGCTGGTGGCCGGACTGCATGCGATTCTCTTCGAGGGTCGCACCTTGGGCCAGGTGATCGAACACCTCATGCGTGCCGAGCCCAAGACCGACGTCGATTTCATTTCTACCAGCGGTTTCAATTGAACCTAAGGAGTGACACATGAACGATACGCCGCAACGCGCCCAGCGCGAGTCGATCATCCTGCGGGTGCTGTGGATGCTGGTGTTCCTGGTGGTCTGGCAGCTCGCTGAATTGCTGCTGGGGGGGCTGGTGCTGGTGCAGTTGATTTACCGTCTGGTTTATGGGGCGCCCAGCGCCAGCCTGATGAATTTCGGTGACAGCCTCAGCCAGTACCTGTCACAGATCGGTCGTTTCGGCAGCTTCCACAGCGACCAGAAGCCCTGGCCGTTCGCTGACTGGCCGACGCCCCGCGCCGCAGAAGGCGAGGCCCCCCATGTCGTCGCCCCAGCGCCACATCCGGTGCGCGACGAGGAGCCAAAACTGTGAAACTGTGGGTGTTGCGCCACGGTGAGGCGCAGCCGCGCGCCAACACTGACGCCGAGCGCAAGCTGACCGCCCACGGCCGCGAACAAGTTCTGCACAGTGCAGCGCGTCTGCTGGGTCAACCGTTGCAGGCCATCGTCGCCAGCCCATACATACGCGCTCAACAGACTGCCGCGTTGGTACACGCCACGCTCGGGCTTGCCGAGCCGGTATACACGGTGCCGTGGCTCACGCCCGAGAGCGATCCACAGCAGGTGTGCACTGAACTCGGGCACCTGGGGCTTTCGCACGTACTGCTGGTCAGCCACCAACCCTTGGTCGGTTCCCTGGTTTGCCTGCTGGCGCACGGCCATTCCCAGCATCCGGCGCCGTTGAGTACCGCCAGCCTTGCTGAACTCGAAGGCGATTGGCCGCTGGCGGGTTTGATGACCTTGCGTGCGCTTCATCATCCAGAATGAGCCTGGCAACTGGTATTTTTGTCAGTTGTAGCGCCGTCCGTCAGCTTGATAGCGTTTCACCAGTACAGGTGTGCGTAGCGAGCTGACGGAGACCGGCATGAGTGGCCGATGGGTGGATCTGATGTGTTCGGTTGACTTGCAGCCGACCCTTGTAAAGGTGCAAGGCGCGCAGATGCTCGACTTTGCCGAGTACAGCCTGTTGCGTGAATCCGCCGAGGCCAAGCTGTACCAATTGATGGGAACGGTGCGTCGGCGTGATGGCACCGCCCAAGGTGCGCAGTTCGATGGCGAGCAGGAGCTGCGTCACCTGCAGGAAGCCAGCGTGCGCATGGCGCATCTGTTGCAGAGCAGTTGCCTGGCGCTGCGCCGGCTTAACCTGGAGTACAACGACCAGCGCCTGGCACGTGAGGCGCTGGAGCACCAACTGGCGTATATCCAGGCTTGCCTGCACCGCTCCATGAACAGCTTCTCATGACCTGAACGCCCTTGGCGATGACCTTTCCGGACGTTGTCGCCTCCCTTGCCATTGCCGAAAATGGGTCATCATTTTCGTACATAGCAGGCGGCCATGTCGCAGCAGATCTTCTTCGCCCATGCCAACGGTTTCCCCTCGGCGACCTACGGCAAACTGTTCGATGCCCTGGCGCCGGACTACGCGGTGCGGCACCTGGGGCAGCACGCCCATGACCCACGCTTTCCGGTGAACGACAATTGGCAGAACCTGGTGGATGAACTGCTGCATCACCTGGCCCAGCAGGACGCGCCGGTATGGGGTGTCGGTCACTCGCTGGGGGGTGTGCTGCATCTGCATGCGGCATTGCGCTGCCCGCAGTACTACCGAGGTGTAGTCATGCTCGACTCGCCTGTGCTGACCCGTGTCGACCAATGGCTGATCCAGGCGGCCAAGCGCTGGGGCTTCATCGACCGTATCACACCGGCCGGACGCACCTTGGGTCGGCGCGAGGCATTTCCCGATCGTGACAGCGCGCGGCGTTATTTCGCCGGCAAGACGCTGTTTCGTCACTTCGACCCAGAATGCCTGGAGGCCTACCTGCAACACGGACTGGAGGAGGCCGACGGTGGATTGCGCCTGCGTTTCGATCCGGCCATCGAAATCAGTATCTACCGCAGCATCCCGCATGTCAGTCCCGTGCCGCCGCGTCAGTTGCAGGTGCCTCTTGCCGTGGTACGTGGCGCTCAGAGTCGGGTGATCCGTCGTCACCATGCCCTGAGCGTGCGCGGCATTGACCGTGGCGAATACCACAGTCTGCCGGGCGGGCACATGTTTCCGCTGGAGCGCCCCGTCGATACCGCGAGCCTTATCAAGGGCCTGTTCGACCGCTGGGGGCAGGCATGATCCCGAACGTGGAGGAGGTCCGCCTGTCATTGGGCCACATCGAGCTGGCCGCGCACCTGTTCGGGCCTGCCGATGGCTTGCCAGTGATCGCCCTGCACGGCTGGTTGGACAATGCCAACAGCTTCGCGCGCCTAGCGCCGCAGCTCAAAGGCCTACGCATTGTTGCCCTGGACCTGGCCGGGCATGGCTACTCCGAGCATCGTCCTGCGGGCGCGGGCTACGCCCTGGCCGATTATGCTCACGATGTCCTGCGGGTAGCCGAGCAGATGGGCTGGGCGCGCTTCGGCCTGCTTGGTCACTCGCTGGGTGCGATCATCTCGGTGCAGTTGGCCGGTGCCTTGCCTGATCGGGTAAGCCACCTGGCATTGATCGACGGCGTGGTGCCGCCCACCGGCACCGAGCAGGACGCCGCCGAACGCCTGGGCATGGCCTTGCAGGCGCAGATGCGCCTGGAGGGTAAGCGCAAGACGGTATACGCCTCGTTGCAGGATGGCGTGCAGGCGCGCATGAAGGGCATGGTGGCGGTCAGTCGCGAGGCGGCCGAGTTGTTGGCTCAGCGCGGTCTCATGCCGGTGCCCGGAGGCTACAGCTGGCGCAGCGACAGCCGCCTGACCTTGCCATCGCCGCAGCGTCTGAGTCAGGCCCAGGCCATGGCCTTCGTGCGCCGCGTGAGCTGCCCGAGCTGCCTGGTGGTGGCGGCCGATGGCATGCTGGCGCGCCACGCGCAGTTGCTGGAGCAGCTACCCTTCGAGCAGGTGCTGCTTCCAGGGGGCCATCACCTGCACCTGAACGACCTTCAGGGGGCGTCCCTTGTTGCAGACTGTTTCAATCGCTTCTTTGGCTTTCCTTGACTTGCTCCGGGCAAGTGTCGAGGCTTGGCGGCTTGAAAGGAGACAGCCATGTACATGCCAGACCGCCACCACACCCCGTCCCGCAGCCATGAGGGCTGCCGATGAGCACATTGTTTTTCATCCGTAGCGCCGCCGTCTGCCTGGCCTTGGCCAGCCCACTGCTGTCGGCCTCAGCGTTACCCGTTCCGCAAGATGCCAAGGTTGTCGATCAACGTCCGGCCGTGGCGCAGGAGCGGGTCTACCCCCTTGGCCCACTGCGCAAGATCAGTGGCCGCCTGCGTGTCGAGGATAAGGTCGAGAGCCGAGGCCAAGTCAGTTCGATCACCTATGAGTTACCAGTAGAGCGCAGCGCCCGCGAAGCCTTTACCAGCGCCCGTGAAGCGTTGCAGAAGGACGGCGGCTACCCGCTGTTCTGGTGCCAGGGCCGCGACTGCGGCGAAGCCAGCCTGTGGGCCAACGATGTATTTGCCAATGCCCGCCTCAATGGCGGCGATGAGCAGCAGGCGTTCATCCTGCTGCGCCGCTCCGCCGACGAGGCTGACACCCTCGTGGCGTTATACAGCGTGACGCGCGGCAACCGCCGCGCCTACCTGCATGTGGAAGAGTTCGTTGCCGAACGCCCACTGGGCGACATACTGCCCACCGCGGCAACTGTGCTGCGCGAATTGCGCGACACCGGCAAGCTGGATTACCCGGACCTTGCCGAGCCGCAGGACAGCTGGGCGGCGTTGCTGGCTCGCAGCCTGAACCTCGACAGTACCTTGCGCGCTAGCCTCAGCGGCGAGCGTGCCGAGGCCTGGCGCGAGCAACTGGTCAAGGCCGGGGTACGTAACGCCCGGCTCGAGGTGGGTACCGCGCCTACCGATGGGCTGCACGTTGAGTTGATCCGTTGAACGAGGGCCCTATGCTCAACAACGATCGTCTGCTGGTTCAGATTCTGCTGTTGACGCTGTTGGGGGCTGCCCTGTGGGTGATGGCACCGTTCATTTCGGCCTTGCTGTGGGGGGCTATCCTGGCGTTTGCCAGTTGGCCGCTGATGCGTTTGCTCACGCGTTGGCTGGGAGGGCGCGAGACCCTCGCGGCCAGCCTGCTGACCATGGCCTGGATCCTGATCGTGGCTCTGCCGCTGGTGTGGCTGGGGTTCAACCTGGCTGACCATATTCGCGATGCCACCGTTTTCGTGCGTGACATACAAGTCGACGGCCTGCCAGATGCACCGGCCTGGGTCGCCGGCATTCCCTTTGTCGGTGACCGCGTGGTGGGCTGGTGGCAGTCCCTTGACCAGCAGGGCGCGGCGATACTGGCGTCGGCCAAGCCTTATTTTGGGCAGGTTGGCAACTGGTTACTGGCGCGTAGCGCACAGATCGGCAGCGGCGTGCTGGAGCTGACCCTGAGTCTGGTGTTCGTGTTCTTCTTCTACCGCGACGGCCCGCGTCTGGCCGCGTTCGTGCAACGCCTGCTGCAACGGCTGGTGGGCGAGCGCGCGGAGTACTACGTGGAATTGGTGGCCGGCACCGTACAGCGTGTGGTCAACGGTGTGATCGGCACCGCCGCTGCCCAGGGACTGTTGGCGCTGATCGGCTTTCTGATCGCTGGAGTGCCTGGCGCCATAGTGCTGGGCCTGGTGACTTTCATGCTCAGCCTGATTCCGATGGGCCCGCCGCTGGCCTGGATACCTGCCACCGGCTGGCTGGTGTGGAAGGGCGACTACGGCATGGCGGTTTTCCTGGGGATCTGGGGCACGTTCATCATCAGCGGGGTAGACAACGTGCTCAAACCCTACCTGATCAGCCGTGGCGGCAACCTGCCGCTGGTGATCGTATTGCTGGGAGTGTTCGGCGGTCTGCTCGCCTTCGGCTTCATCGGGTTGTTCATCGGGCCGACGCTGCTGGCGGTGGGCTACAGCCTGCTGCTGGACTGGAGCCGGCATTCCGGGCAGGACGCGGCGCAGCGCTGACCCGCAGGGTCCTGTCGTGACCTGATTTGCTGGAGGCACTGGCAAGAATCATCTCAGCACGTAGGCATGCTTCCTGAGCGCCTCTGCCGAGCTTGGCCCGAGGCAGTGGCCAAGCATGTGCAGTTTGAGAAAGGGTAATCTGGGTACTGGCGCTGTCGGTATGTCGACTTAACTGGCGCAAGAGGTTTTCGTTCAGACACAAAAAAGCCCGCGCAAGGCGGGCTTTTTTGAATGTTTGGTCGGAGAGACAGGATTCGAACCTGCGGCCTTCTCGTCCCGAACGAGACGCGCTACCTGGCTGCGCTACACTCCGATGTGCAAAATGCTACTGCATCGTTTTTTTCAACGCAACCCCTTGTTGCAAAAAGGAGTTGCGCTCAAATGCAGGGTCTGGATTACAGCTCTTTGACGGTACGAATCTGGTCCTTGTTGATGCGCGTACGCTTGCCGTCGAGCTGTTCGAATTCGTAGAAGCCGGAGTCTTCGTCGTAGCTTGGGGTATCCACCGCCTGGATCTCGCGGCCATCGTTCAGGGTGATGACGGCAGGCGAGGCGCAGCCGGCGAGCGTGCCAAGGCCCAGGGCGAGCAGGAAGGCGCAAAGGGGACGTGGGATCATCGTGATTCTCCATTACGGGGGTGCTGTATGACTGGTAAGACGCAGTGCGTCCACGCAAGTTCCTTGCCCAGTGCAGCATAGACCTTCAGTTGCGACATTGACCCGCAACAACGGCCGGGTCGGGGCAGGTGGCCTGTGATATAAAAGCCGTCACTTCAAGACATCCTGCGACGGACCCCATGAAAGCCAAGGCAGACACTCCCTTCGTAGCGCTGAACATCGCCGTGCTTACGGTCAGCGACACCCGTACTTTCGATACCGACACCTCTGGCCAGTTGTTCGTCGACCGCCTCACCGCTGCCGGCCATCAGCTTGCAGCTCGGGTGCTGCTCAAGGACGACCTGTACAAGATCCGCGCACAGGTTGCCAACTGGATCGCCGACGAGCAGGTACAAGTTGTGTTGATCACCGGTGGTACCGGCTTTACTGGCCGTGACAGCACCCCAGAAGCGGTGACCTGCCTGCTGGACAAGCAAGTCGAGGGTTTCGGCGAGCTGTTCCGACAGATCTCGGTGGCCGACATCGGCACCTCCACCGTGCAATCCCGGGCCTTGGCTGGCTTGGCCAACGGAACGTTGGTGTGCTGCCTGCCGGGGTCGACCAATGCGGTACGTACGGGTTGGGACGGGATCCTTGCCGAGCAGTTGGACAGCCGTCATCGTCCGTGCAATTTCGTGCCGCACCTGAAGCAGGCAGCGGCCTGTGAAAGCCGTGGCTGAGGCCGTGCCGGGCCGGTCGTTGATGCCGGTGGAAGAAGCTCTGGAACGCCTGCTGGCGCTGGCCGAGGCGACGCCGATCAGAGGCGCCGAAAGCATCGCGCTGGCCGATGCCGAAGGTCGGGTGCTGGCCCGTGAGCTGGTGGCCGCACTCGATCTGCCGCCTTGGCCCAACAGTGCCATGGACGGCTATGCCTTGCGCCTGGCTGATTGTCACGGCGAGCCGTTGCCGGTCAGCCAGCGCATCTTCGCAGGGCATGCGCCGCAGCCTCTGCAAGCTGGCACCTGCGCCCGGATCTTCACCGGTGCTCCGTTGCCCGAAGGCGCCGACTGCGTCGAGATGCAGGAAAACACCGAGGTGCTCGAAGATGGCCGGGTGCGCTTGCTCGAACCGTTGGCTTTGGGCGCCAACGTGCGCCCCAAGGGCCAGGAAACCCGTACTGGCGAGGTGGTGATGCACGCCGGCACGCGGTTAGGGCCTATCGAGTTGGGGCTGGCAGCCACGCTGGGCGTCGCCGAGCTGGAGGTGGTGCGTCGGCCACGCGTAGCGGTGCTGTCGACCGGCGACGAGCTGGTCGAGCCTGGGCGGGCGCTTGGGCCTGGGCAGATCTACAACAGCAACCGACGTCTGTTGGTCAGTTGGTTGCAGCGCTTGGGTTGCGAGGTGATCGATGCCGGTATCCTGGCCGATGATCTTGCGCTGACCCGCCAATGCCTGGCAGGGCTGGGCGATGTCGACCTGATTCTGTCCACTGGCGGCGTTTCGGTCGGTGAGGCCGACTACCTGGGACTGGCCTTGCGCGAGGCGGGCGAGCTGGCCCTGTGGAAGCTGGCGATCAAACCGGGCAAGCCACTGACATTCGGGCACTACCAAGGGGTGCCGGTCATTGGCTTGCCGGGTAATCCAGCCTCGACCCTGGTCACCTTCGGACTGCTTGCCCGGCCTTACCTGCTGCGTCGCCAGGGCGTGACCGACGTCACACCGCTGCGTTTCCAGGTGCCTGCCGGGTTCGACTGGCCCAAGGCGGGCAATCGACGTGAATACCTGCGCGCGCGGATCGAAGACGGTCGGGTGCGCATCTACAAGAACCAAAGCTCGGGCGTACTGCGCAGTGCAGCCTGGGCCGAGGGCTTGGTGGAAGTGCGCGAGGGCAGCATGCCAGGCCAGGGTGAGCTGGTGCCGTTCATTCCGTTCAGCGAGCTACTTGGCTAGCACGCTACGCAGCGGTACGGCGCTGGCCGGTGCCAGTTGCGACAAGCGCATGTGCACGTTTTCCAACTGCTGGGCGGCCACGCTCCAGTCGTGACGTTGACGGGCGAACTGGCGTCCGGCCTCGCCCAGTTGCGCCATGCGCAGCGGTTGATTGAGCAGTTGGGTGATCATCAGGGCCAACTGGTCGCTGTCGTCGCAGCTCATATAGTGTTCACCCGGATTGCCCGCAAGGCCGGAAACGCCCTTGCCGGTGGTAATAACCGGCAGGCCGGCAGCCATGGCTTCGAGGATTTTCACTTTGGAGCCTCCGGCGTAGCGCAGCGGTGCGAAGAACAGCGCCGAGCGCCGTTGCAGCTCGCGCAGGTCGGGTCGATAGCCCACCCACTCGATACGCGGATCATTCCAGTGCAGCTTCCAGCTGGCGGGCAGGGCGTGTCCGGCAATCGCCAGGCGCACCGCCGGATTGCTCATCCACACCTGAGGCAGGATCTCTTCGAGCGCCCACTCGATGGCCTCCAGGTTGGCACCGTACTCGAAGTTGCCAACGAACAGCAGCCGCTGGCTGTGCAGGGCGGGGCGCACGTCCTGGTAGTGCTGGGAGTCGACGCCATTGACCACCACACTCACCAAGCGCCCGCTGATCTGCCCGATCAGATCGGCGTCGTGGCCGCTCACGGCCACCACTTCGCTGGGTTGGCGCAGCACGCGTTGTTCCCAGCGCCGATAGCGCCAGCGGTCGAAGGCGTTGAGTGGGCGCAGCCACAGTGGCAGGCGGTCGTGTACAGCGCTGCCCATCACCGATTCGAGGGTATGTTCGCTGAGCATGTACGGTAGGCCACGCGCCTGCAGGGCTTTCTCGAAGGGCTGAAAGCTGTAGCTGTGTTCGATCTGGATCACATCCCATGGCTCATCCAGCAATTGCTCGAAGCGATGCCGCAGGCACGGCGCCAAGCCATTGATGATCGCGCGCATGGGATAGTCGATGATCGGAGAGGCCAGCAGGTTCAGAGGACTGTGGACGGCCCTGCGAGGCAGCACGATCAAGCGTTCGAGTAGCGGTTGCAGTGCTTGCTGCGCAGTCTCCGACAGCGGCACCTTGGACTGCACCAGCAGTGTGATGCGATGGCCACGTGCGGCCAGTGCGCGTAGCAGGTGGTATTGCCGGGTCTTGCAGCCACTGGTGGTGGGCCAAGGCAGATAAGGCAGGGTCCAGAGGATGCGCATGAATCCGAAGCCTCGTCGTCGGCTGGGTAGCAGGTTAGGTATCAATACAGCGTAGGTGGTCTTGATTGCGGGTTGGGCACAGAGGCGGTTTGCGCGACAGGTGGTCAACAAAATGACTTCTACCTTCAGGGGAGCGCACGTTGGCCAAATAGTTGTCACTGCTCGGGCGTCTGGTGTCTGGGGCGCCGCTAGCGATTTATTGCGAGGGCGGGAGCATTTCTTTCATCGAGATGGTCGAGATTGCAATAGGTTCATTCAGGGAGAACGACGATGGCTGAACGCACTGCGCTGCTGATCCTGCATGGCAAGCAGGCCGCTAACGATGAGGTGCGCGCCGCCGTGGGCGAACTGCGCGAGCGTGGCTGGCAACTGGATGTGCGCGTGACCTGGGAGGGCGGTGACGCGAAACGGATGGTGGGCGAGGCGCTGGCAGCCGGTTATCGTCATATCGTGGCTGGGGGTGGGGATGGCACCTTGCGCGATGTGGCTGAGGCGATGGGGCTGGCACGTACCGACACCGGTCTGGCCTTGCTGCCGTTGGGTACTGCCAACGACTTCGCCCGTGCTGCCGGCGTACCACTGGAGCCCGCGGCGGCCCTGGCGCTGCTGGAACAGCCCGCGCGGCTGATCGACCTGGGGCGGGTGGGGGATCAGTTGTTCCTCAACATGGCCACGGGCGGCTTTGGCAGCCAAGTCACCGCCAATACCTCCGAAGACCTCAAGAAGGTCTTGGGCGCGGCGGCCTATCTGTTTACCGGGCTATCGCGCTTCAGCGAACTGCAAAGCGCTTCGGTGACGCTACAGGGGCCAGATTTTCACTGGCAGGGCGACTTGCTGGCACTGGGCATCGGCAATGGCCGGCAGGCCGGAGGGGGGCATGTCCTGTGTCCCGATGCCAAGGCAGACGACGGCCTGTTGGACATCGGCATCCTGCCCGCGCCGCAGGAGGTGGTGGGGGCGCTGCGCGACCTATTGGCCGGTGACGAGCTGTTCGTGCGGGCGCGTCTGCCGTGGGTGGAGATCAAGGGTTCGCAAGGGCTCGACATCAACCTCGATGGCGAGCCGCTGCGAGCCGAAAGCTTGCGCTTCGAGGCCGTGCCTCAGGCACTGCGTGTACATCTGCCTGTCGACTCGGCGTTGCTCAGTCGTCCAGACTGATGATTTTTTCGCGGACTGCGAACAGCACCAAGCCGGCCACATCGTAGATTTGCAGGCGTTTCATGATCTGCGAACGATGGGTTTCGATGGTCTTGACCGACAGGCCCAGCCCATTGGCGATTTCGCGGGTGGACTTGCCGCGCACGATCAAGCGCAAGATTTCCAGCTGGCGAGCGGTCAGGTTATGTCGTTCGTCGGGTTGCGCCTTGGTGCGCTGTGCGCGCTGCAAGGCCTGATTGATCACGGTATGGGCGATTGCCGGGCTCAGGTAGCGCTCGTCATTGCGCAGGGCGCTCAGGGCCTGTTCCAGCTCGGTGGCGGTGGTGTCCTTGAGCAGGTAACCATGAGCGCCGCCTTCCAGGGCGCGCATGATCAGCTCTGGGTCGGAGTGCATGGACAGCATCAGAACTTTGCAGGTAAAGCCGTTCGCCCGTAGTTGCGTCAGTGCGTCCAGGCCGCTGGTCGAGCGCATGGAGATATCCAGCAGGACAATGTCCGGGGCCAGGCGTGTGACCTGCTCAAGCAGTTGGGCGCCGTCTTCTGCTTCGCCAACCACGGTGTATCCGGGGATGTCCGATACCAATGCCTTGACGCCTGCGCGTATCAGGGAGTGGTCGTCAACCAGCAACAATCTACATGTCATAGGGTGAGAGGGTCCTGGCGCGTTCCTGGCTGCGAGGCGGCCATGGGAATAGGGCGTCGATCTGGGTGCCTTGCCCAGGCTGGCTGACCACGGTCAGCCAGCCTTGCAGTGCAGTGGCGCGTTCGTGCATGCCTGCCATGCCTCTCTGGCCGGCCTCGGCCGGGGAGTGGGCGGGGGTGAAGCCACGACCGTCGTCGTGGATCGTCAGTGCAAGGCCAGCCGAGGTGCGTTGCAGGCGGACCAGTACGTTGCTGGCTTGAGCATGGCGCAGCACGTTGGTGACGGCTTCCTGAGTGATACGAAAGGCTGCCATGGCGACTTCTTCGCTGATGCCCCCCAGGCGTTGCTTGCATTCCAGGCTCCACAGAATATCGCTGTTCTCGAACGTGCGCAGCAGGTGCGCGCGCAAGCTCGCCTCGAGCCCCAAACTGGCCAGCTGTCGTGGGTTAAGCAGGGCCGACACGTCACGTACGCTGCCCAGCGTATGCTCCAAGGTACTGCGCAGGTTGCTGCACTGGGCCTGTAGCTCTGGGGGGACGCGGCGTTGCAGCCAGTCGAGTTGGAGTTTGGCGGCGGTCAAGAGCTGCCCGATGTCGTCGTGCAGCTCACGGCTCAGATGCTGGCGCTCGCTCTCTTGCACCTTGAGCATGCGATGGGCCAGTTCGGCTGGGTGCAGGTTGATCGAACGCGCCCGGTGGCGCAGGTGCCAGACCACGCAGAGCAGGGCTGCCAGTTGCAAGAGCAACAGGCTGGTCGACAGCGGCTGGGTGTTCAGGTAGAGCATCAGGTTGGCTGCCATTGAAGCCATGCTCAACAGCAAGGCTGCCCAACGGAGCAGCGCTGCTCTGGAGAGGCAACGCTGGAGAATCTTCAAGCGTGCGAGCATAGATAGTGGAGCCACTGAAGGGTTGCTATTGAAGGCAAGGCACACGATTAGAGGGGCCTTTTCGCGCCGTATGAACTCCAACGGACGGATAGCCAATCACCTGCATCATTTACGGTGCGTAAGTTCGAATGGGGCGCATCTTAACACTTCGCACTGGTTTGGTCGCGGCAGTATAACTGCTTGAAACATCGGATTTTCCTAGGTTTCGCGGAGCCAGCGGGTGACGGTGATAAATAGCACTGTGCCATTAGCTTGGGTGACTAATTTCAGGTCGTTGCAACTTGAGAAACAGGTATGTAAAAAGTTGTCCAACTTTACAAGTTCTAACAAGACTTAGTTTGAAGTAACCCAGCCTTGAGCGTTAGTTCCCGTTGCCGGGCGATGGTGCAGGCCTTTGCGCGTCGGCCCTTATCGCCTGATGGCCATCGGTGTCGAGTTGCACGCCTTGCGCACACGTTTGCGCACTCGGTTGATCCAACAGGCTGGCAAGCTCATCCAGTAACTGCTGTTGTTCGTCGGTGTCCATGCCCAGACGCCCGGTATATGGGTCGAGCAATTCCAGTTGCCAGGCCAGCAAGGTCAGGCAGGCCCCCAGTGCCGGCAGCGCGACGCCGTCCAGATGCTGGCGGTTGCACGCCGGTGCTAACAACTGCTGCAAGGTGCGGCTGAAGTGCGCAACCTCGTTCAGGCCAAGTGTGTTGGAACGCTGGGCCAGCGTGTCGAGGGTTTCGTCAAGGCACAGGTACGCATCGGGATCGTTACCGATCAGCTCCAAGTGCTGCAAGCATTCGTGGGCCCCGCTGAGCAGGACCTGTGCATCCAGCAGGAAATCCTGAAGGTGGCCGTTGGGCACGGGCGTGCTGTCCATCATGTCGCTCCAACGTGCAGAGCCGGAGCAGGGGTGCGGCGCACCGAGGCGATCACTGACAAAAGCCTGACTCCATTCATGCATTGAGAATGGCGTCACATTAATGGCTAATGGATATTGCGAACATCAGGTTGCGCCTGATTGCCTCTAGGGGTTTCCCTGATGGCATTCGGGGTCGCGTTGGTTCCTGGAGCAGGGCGAGCGGGGGATGTGGCAGCAGTAAAGCATGATGGTAAAGTGATATCAATCGCTGCGGAAAGCTTTTTCCATCAGGGGTCAAGCTGCACAAGTATCCGCCGATACAAGGGGGATGCAATCCATTTTCCGACTAAAGCCTGGGGGTTGACCTAATGGCCGGTATTCTCGATACGGTAGACCAACGCACGCAACTGGTGGGTGAGAACCGCCTGGAAATCCTCATGTTCCGCCTGGCAGGTCGACAGCTGTTCGCGATCAACGTGTTCAAGGTCCAAGAGGTGCTGCAACTGCCCAAGCTGACCTTGATGCCGCAGCGTCACTCCTACGTATGCGGTGTGGTCAACCTGCGCGGTCAGACCTTGCCCGTGATTGACCTGTCCCAGGCGATCGGCATGCGTGCGCTGCAACCGGGACCGGACAGCACGATCATCGTCACCGAGTACAACCGATCCGTGCAGGCCTTCCTGGTCGGCGGCGTGGACCGTATCGTCAACATGAATTGGGAAGCCATCATGCCGCCGCCGACCAGCGCGGGTCGCCAGCATTACCTCACGGCGATTACCAAGGTCGACGAGAAGTTGGTCGAGATCATCGACGTCGAGAAGGTGCTGGCCGAAATCGTGCCTTACAACGCCAAGGTTTCTCGCGACAAGCTCGAAGATCCGGTGCTGGCGCGCGCTCGCGGACGCGAGGTGCTGCTGGTGGACGACTCCACCGTGGCGCTGGCTCAGCTGCGTGACACCCTCTCGCAATTGGGCGTGAAGCTGCACGTGGCCAGCGATGGCCTCAAGGCGCTGCGCATGCTCAAGGGCTGGGCCGATGCCGGTGAAGATGTCTGCGAGAAGCTGTTGATGGTGTTCACTGATGCCGAAATGCCTGAGATGGACGGTTACCGGCTGACCACCGAGATTCGCAATGACCCGCGCCTGCGTGGGCTGTACGTGGTGTTGCACACATCGCTTTCGGGCAGTTTCAACGAATCGATGGTCAAGAAGGTCGGTTGCGACAACTTCCTCTCCAAGTTCCAGCCTGACCGGCTGGTGGATGTGGTGCGCCAGCGCCTGAGTCTTGATCTCGCGTCAGCCTGATTCCTGACAGCCTGATCCCGGTATAAGCTTGGGCTTTAACGGGGTAGGGTGGCAGAGATGATCCTGAGTGCGTTGTATCGTTACCCGGTGAAGTCCGGCCAGGCGCAAAGCCTGGAGGCTTCGGCGGTAGGCAATCTTGGGTTGGCGGGTGATCGGCGCTGGATGGTGGTGGAGCAAGATACTGGCCGCTTTCTCACCCAGCGTGCCTGGCCCCAACTGGGGTTGATCCACGCGCACCACCAGCCGGACGGTTCGCTGATACTGGAAGCGGCCGGGTTCGAGGCTTTGCCAGTGGCTGTTCCAGGTGACGATGACGCCCTGCGTGGCGTGACGATCTGGCGTGACAGCTTGCGTGCACCCGATGCCGGCGAGCGCGCAGCCGACTGGCTCAGTGCGTTGCTGGGCAAGCCGGTGCGGCTGGTGTACTGCCCGGAACCCCGGGCGCGTTTTTTGCCCAGTGGCTATGGGCTCGCCAGCGACCGCGCAGCGTTCTCGGACGGTTTCCCGTTGCTGCTGATCGGACAGGCGTCGCTGGATGAGCTGAGCCGCCGCGTTGGGCGCTCGATGGAGATGTTGCGCTTTCGCCCCAACTTGGTGGTCGAAGGCGCCCCTGCGTTCGCCGAGGATAGCTGGAGACGTATCCGCATCGGCGATACCACGTTGCGTGTACTCAAACCTAGCGTGCGCTGCATTCTCACTACCTTGGATCCTGTCACGGGTGAGCGCAGCCTGGACCGTGAGCCGCTGACGACCCTCAAGACCTTCCGTGAGCGCGAGGGAGACGTGCTGTTCGGTCAGAACCTGGCGGTGGACGGTGAAGGGGAGTTGCGCGTGGGAATGGATGTACAAGTGCTTGAATGAAGCGCCAGCGCGGGGCGGGTTCAGGCCTCCTGGCCTGCCCCGTGCTGGTGTAGCTTACATGTCGTCGAAATAGCGTTCGTGCCAGTCCACCAGCGGCTGCGGCGCATTGAGTTTTTGCCCGTAGATCACCGAGTACGACAGCACGTTCTGCACATACTGGCGCGTTTCATCGAACGGGATCGACTCGACCCAGACATCGAAGCTCAGGTGCTTGGCGCCCTTGAGCCATTGGCGCACGCGGCCGGGGCCGGCGTTATACGCCGCTGAGGCCAGGACCCGGTTGCCGTTGAACTGACTGTGCACCTGGCTCAGGTAGGCGGCGCCGAGCTGGATGTTCTTGTCCGGGTTGAGCACCTGCGCGGGCGAGGCCAGTGGGATGCTGAACTTGCGCGCGGTCTCCTTGGCGGTGGCCGGCATCAGCTGCATCAGGCCGCTGGCACCGACGCTGGAGCGGGCGTCTTCCATGAAGGCGCTTTCCTGGCGGGTGATGGCGAACACCCAGCTTGAGTGCAGGCCGCGAACCTTGGCTTCGCGCACCAGGGTGTCGCGGTGGGCCATGGGGAAACGGATATCCAGATCGTCCCAGTACTGGGCCTGGCTGATGGTGCGGATGGCAGGGAAGTACCAGCGCATTTCGTAGGCCAGGCGTGCCTGGGCGACCATCTCGTCGCGGGTGAAATGGCGGCTGACGTGGTACCACTCGCGGCGGCCCTCGACGATCTGGCCGCGGGCATGGAATTCCAGGGCCCGGCGTACGCCTGGGGTGTTGCGCACCTTGTTGATCAGTGCCTGGCTCAACGGCAGCGGCTTGTTGTTGAGCTGGTAAGGCGTCTGCGCCCGGTCGGCGGCGAGGAAGCCATAGAAGTCGCGCTCGCGGGCGACATTCTTGTACAGCAGCGGAATTTGCGGGTTGCTCGGCTGGGCCAGCTCCAGGGAGCGGGCCTGCCAGTACTTCCAGCGGCTGCTACCGGCCAGGTCCTGAGGCAAGCGCTTGCTCAGGTCGTAGGCCTCTTGCCAGCGGCCCAGGCGCAGTAGCAGGCGCATGCGCCACTCGCTGACGGTGTTGTCGCGCAGCTCAGGGTCGTAGCGGGTCATCAGGTCGAGGGCGCGAGGATCGTAGCGGCGTGCCAGGGTCAGGCCAATTTCACGGGCGATGGCGACCTTCTCGTCCCGCGAGAAGTGCATGCGCTGGGCGTAGTCGTCGAGCAGCGCCATGGCTTGGTCCGGGTCCTGACGCGCCAGGCGGCGCAAGCCGAGGCTGACCACATCGGACATCGCCTCGCTGGCCGGGGTGAAGCGCGACGGCTGGTTGAGCAGTTCGGGCTTTTGCGCCACATCCAGCAGCAGCTTGCCCTGCGGGGCAAGCGTAGTGAGGGTGTTAACCAGATTGCCGGCCAGGCCGTAGTTGCGTGCCTGGGCCGCCAGCTTGGCACGCTCCCAGCGCTTGGCCTCGGTGAGCTGGCCCTCAGCGGCCCACAGGGCGAACAGCGTATCGCATGCCGTTGGTTGCGATTTACCGACATTCCACAGCTTCTGCGCGGTGGCGAAGCCTTCGGCGCGCAGGCCGTGGGTCAGTTGGTATTGACCGTTGAGGCAGTCCAGTTCGGTAAAGTTGAGCTTGGGGTCGTAGTACTTGACGAAGGTGTTCCATTCGCCGCGCTCGGCCAGCCAGCGCAGCCAGCGCAGTTTCATCCAGTTGGCCTGGGGCAGGTCGCCGTGGGCGGCGAGAAAACCTTCGATTTCTTCGTTGCTGGCGCTTTTCAGTCGCGCGGTCAGCTCGTCGTAGGTGAGGTAGGGCGTCAGCGGATAGTCGCGCAGCGCCTGGGCATAGCGCAGGTATGGGCCCTTGTCGCCCTTGGCCAGGGCGCGCTTGGCCTCATCGTAATATTGGCGTTGCTGGTTGATGTCGACGGCCTGTGCCGCACTCGCGGCAGTGGCGGTGAGTAGCAGGCAGGAAGCAAGTTGTAACAGGCGGCTGCGCATGATACGTCCGGGCAGTTGAACCATTGAGAGTGACGGCGAAGCCAGCACTGTTGGGTGTTACTGCCTAGCTTAGCCGTTTGCCGGGGACCGTTGAAAGCACTGTGCTTGTATCGAGGTGTGAGTCGTCGCCTGCGCCCGGGCGCTCTGCGGATGCCGTGGGCGTACAAGTCAGGTAGAATGCGCGCCCAGTTTTTGGAGACGATCATGACCCTGCTCAAATTCAGCGATGTGTCCCTCGCATTCGGCGCCATGCCGCTGCTGGACAAGGTTTCCTGGCAGATCGCCCGTGGCGAGCGGGTGTGCATCATCGGCCGCAATGGCACCGGTAAGTCGAGCATGCTACGTCTGGTCAAGGGCGAGCAAAAGGCCGACGACGGCGATATCTGGCGCGCCCCGGGCCTCAAGATCGGTGAACTGCCGCAGGAGTTGCCGGTCGCTGACGAGCGCAGCGTGTTCGACGTGGTGGCCGCTGGTCTGGATGGCGTCGGTGAACTGCTGGCGCAGTTCCACCATCTGAGCCAGAACATCCAGGGTGACGAAGACCTGGAAAAGCTCATGCACGTGCAGCACGAGCTGGAAGCCCGCGACGGCTGGCGCCTGCAGCAGGTGGTCGAGAGCACCCTGAGTCGCCTGCAACTGCCGGCCGACAAGACCCTGGCCGAGCTGTCCGGTGGCTGGCGCCGTCGCGTGCTGCTGGCCCAGGCATTGGTGTCCGAGCCTGATCTGCTGCTGCTGGATGAGCCGACCAACCACCTGGACATCGGTGCCATCGCCTGGCTGGAAGAGGCGCTCAAGGGCTTTGGTGGCGCAGTGCTGTTCATCACCCACGACCGCTCCTTCTTGCAGAACCTGGCGACCCGCATCCTTGAACTGGACCGCGGCGGGCTGATCGACTGGAACGGCGACTACGCCAGTTTCCTGGTGCACAAGGAAGCCGAACTGGCTGCCGAGGCCACCGCCAACGCGCTGTTCGACAAACGTCTGGCGCAAGAGGAGGTATGGATTCGTCAGGGCATCAAGGCCCGGCGTACCCGCAACGAAGGGCGCGTGCGTGCACTCAAGGCGCTGCGGGTTGAGCGCGGTGAGCGTCGCGAGCGCCAAGGCAAGGCCAACATCCAGATCGAAGTGGCTGACAAGTCCGGCAAGCAAGTGATGGTGCTCGAAGACGTAAGCTTTGCGCATGCCGGTGGCCCCAAGCTGGTCAAGGACTTCTCGATGGTGCTGCAGCGTCAGGATCGCATTGGCCTGCTGGGGGCCAACGGCACCGGCAAGACCACGCTGCTCAAGCTGATGCTCGGCGACCTGGAGCCAACCAGTGGCAAGGTCGAGCGCGGCACCAAGCTGGAAGTCGCATACTTCGACCAGATGCGCCACCAGCTCGACCTCGAAAAAACGGTGATCGATAACCTCGCCGAAGGCCGCGACTTCATCGAGATCGACGGGCAGAACCGACACGTACTCAGCTACCTGGGTGATTTCCTGTTCAGCCCGCAGCGTGCGCGTACGCCGGTCAAGGCGTTGTCCGGGGGCGAGCGTGCGCGCCTGCTGCTGGCCAAGCTGTTCAGCAAGCCGGCCAACCTGCTGGTGCTGGACGAACCGACCAACGACCTAGACGTCGAAACCCTCGAACTGCTCGAAGAAGTGCTGTCGAACTACAAGGGCACGGTGCTGATGGTCAGCCACGACCGGGCCTTCCTCGACAACGTGGTGACCAGCACCCTGGTGTTCGAGGGCGAGGGGCGCGTGCGCGAGTACGTCGGTGGCTATGAGGACTGGATTCGCCAGGGCGGCTCGCCGAAGCTGCTCGGCGTTACCGAGAGCAAGGGGGGCAAGTCCGAGCTCAACAGCGCCGTGGTAGAAAAAGTGGTCGAAGAGGCCGCACCGGTTGCCGCTGCTGCACCGCAGGCTGACGCGAGCAAGAAGAAACTCAGCTACAAGCTACAACGCGAGCTGGAGATGCTTCCTGGGCAGATCGACGCGCTGGAGCAGCGTATGGCCGAGGCGCAGGAAGAAGTCAATGCTGCGGGCTTCTACCAGCGGCCGATTGCCGAGACCTCGGCCGTCTTGGCCAAGATCGAGAAGCTGCAAGGCGAGCTGGATGCGCTGGTGGAGCGCTGGGCTGAGCTCGAAGGCTGATAAGGTCTCGCCGGCCTCTTCGCGGGCAAGCCCGCTCCCACAGGTAACTCACTGGTCTCAAGAACGGTGGGAGTCCTGTGGGAGTGGGCTTGCCCGCGAACCGGGCCTGGCAGGTTAAATCATTCTTTCTTTTGCAGTCGCACTGCCAGTACATCGCACGGTGCGCCGTGCAGCACGTCATTGGCAGTGGAACCCAGCAGCAGTGCAAGGCCGTGACGACCGTGGCTGCCGACCACGATCAGGTCGCACTGCTGATCCTTGGCCAGTTGGTGGATTTCCTGGCGCGGCTGGCCGTAGACCAGGTGTGAGTCGCCTTTGTTGATGTCCGGGTATTTGTCGAACAACCGCTGCATGCGTTCTCTGGCTTGGTCGAACTGTTGCTGTTGCAGTTGCGACAGGTCCATCGGCACGTCGCCGCCAAAGGCCATGGCCATGGGCTCGACGATATGCACCAGGGAGACTTTGGCGCCGGTGCCCAAGGCGATTGCCTTGGCCCGCTTGATCACCGGGTCGCATTCTTCGGTCAGGTCGACGGCGACCAGAAGATGTTCATAAGACATGTGCAGTACTCCTGACAATCGCGATGGTAGCAGTATGGTCGCTTTCGCTCGGGCTTGGCGTGAAACCGAGTAACCCGCTCATGTGCAACGCTTTATAAGGTCTACAGATATGACGGTATGGCTGGTGGTGTCAATCCTTGCGCTGATTCTCAGCCCGTTGGCCTGGTTGCGCCCCTCGCGCAAGCAGAGCCAGCAGATGAACCTACGCCTGGAAGGGCGGCGCAGGGGCCTGGCCATGCAGCTGGCGCCCCAGCAGTGGCCGCACTGGCTGGAAAAAGAGCCGCCCAGCCCTTGCCCGCAGTACCATCGCGCCCGCCGCAAGGGGCATGAGGATAGCTGGTGCTATTGGCAGGTAAGTCCGGGTGTGTGGTGCAACCAATGGCGTGAGCCGTGCACCGAGCAACGCTTGAGCGAGGTATTCGCGCGCCTGCCCGAGAGTGTCCACAAGGTCGAGGCCGACACCCGTATGATCGCCCTGTACTGGAGCGAACGGGGTGAAGTGGCCGTGTTGCAGGATATTGCCTACGCCTTGGAGGCCCTCGCCTGAGTGTTGAGTCCGGCGTCGTCCTTCGCGGGTAACTCCCCGCGGGTGCGGCGCTCACGCCGAGCCTTGCGCAACTGACGCGCAACACCAACCCCACAACGACACAGCGGCGCGCAAGAGCCCTAAAGCTCCTGCGCGCCGCTGTGTCGTTCTGCGGCGCAGAAAAGGCCAGGCAGGCCGGAAATCGCATTCAATGAATGTCAGTGTAGTCGGTGCTGGCGGTCGTGTTTGAACACATGCAGCGCCCTGTGCAAAGGGCGTGGCCAATCGCTCACATGAATGATCGGCAATCACTGTCATCGGTTTTCATACTCAAGGCGTACAACATGACTGGAAAGTCGCGTTTTCAGGGTATTCGCGAGCATTTGACAACGCCGTTCTTTTCGGAGAATGTGTGCACACCCAAATCAAACGGGCGTATGAATTGAGCGTTTGTATGTCAGACCGCTCTTACAGAATCCCGACTAGCCCGCCGACGGGTGTGCCTGCGGCAAGCGACCGGCAGTCCGGTGCTTGCGCCAGCGATCGGCGTGTACAGTTCAGCTTCCATATCGTGGAGATCAGTTGATGATTTACGAAGGTAAAGCCATCACGGTTAAGGCTCTTGAAAGCGGCATCGTCGAACTGAAGTTCGACCTCAAGGGTGAGTCCGTCAACAAGTTCAACCGCCTCACGCTCAACGAACTGCGTGAAGCCGTCGCTGCCATCCAGGCCGACGCTTCGGTCAAGGGCGTGATCGTCAGCAGCGGCAAGGACGTGTTCATCGTCGGCGCCGACATCACCGAGTTCGTCGACAACTTCAAGCTGCCCGAAGCCGAACTGGTTGCCGGCAACCTGGAAGCCAACCGTATCTTCAGCGCCTTCGAAGACCTTGAAGTGCCGACTGTCGCGGCCATCAACGGAATTGCCCTGGGCGGTGGCCTGGAGATGTGCCTGGCCGCTGACTACCGCATCATGTCCAGCAACGCCAAGATTGGCCTGCCTGAGGTCAAGCTGGGTATCTACCCAGGTTTCGGCGGGACCGTGCGCCTGCCACGCCTGATCGGCTCGGACAACGCCATCGAGTGGATTGCCTCGGGCAAGGAAAACCGTGCCGAAGACGCGCTGAAAGTCGGCGCTGTCGATGCCGTGGTGGCCCCTGAGTTGCTCCAGGCCGGTGCCCTGGACCTGATCAAGCGCGCCATCAGCGGCGAGCTGGACTTCAAGGCCAAGCGCCAGCCCAAGCTTGAAAAACTCAAGCTCAACGCCATCGAGCAGATGATGGCCTTCGAGACTGCCAAGGGCTTCGTCGCAGGCCAGGCCGGGCCGAACTACCCAGCGCCGGTCGAAGCCATCAAGACCATCCAGAAAGCGGCCAACTTCGGTCGTGACAAAGCCCTGGAAGTCGAGGCCGCAGGCTTCGCCAAACTTGCACGTACCTCCGTGGCCGAAAGCCTGGTGGGGCTGTTCCTGAACGATCAGGAGCTCAAGCGCAAAGCCAAGGCCCACGACGAGATCGCCCACGACGTCAAGCAGGCCGCCGTGCTCGGCGCCGGCATCATGGGCGGTGGCATCGCCTACCAGTCGGCCGTCAAGGGCACTCCGATCCTGATGAAGGACATCCGCGAGGAAGCCATCCAGCTGGGCCTGAACGAGGCCTCCAAGCTGCTGGGCAATCGTGTCGAGAAAGGCCGCCTGACCCCGGCGAAAATGGCCGAGGCGCTCAACGCGATTCGCCCGACCCTGTCCTATGGCGATTTCGCCAACGTCGACATCGTCGTCGAGGCCGTGGTCGAAAACCCGAAGGTCAAGCAAGCGGTGCTGGCGGAGGTGGAAGGCCAGGTCAAGGAAGATGCGATCCTCGCTTCCAACACTTCGACCATCTCCATCAACCTGTTGGCCAAGGCCCTAAAGCGCCCCGAGAACTTCGTCGGCATGCACTTCTTCAACCCCGTGCACATGATGCCGCTGGTGGAAGTGATCCGTGGCGAGAAGTCCAGCGATGTGGCCGTCGCCACCACCGTGGCCTACGCCAAGAAGATGGGCAAGAACCCGATCGTGGTCAACGACTGCCCGGGCTTCCTGGTCAACCGCGTGCTGTTCCCGTACTTCGGCGGCTTCGCCAAGCTGGTTAGCGCCGGTGTGGACTTCGTGCGTATCGACAAGGTCATGGAGAAATTCGGCTGGCCGATGGGCCCGGCGTACCTGATGGACGTGGTCGGCATCGACACCGGTCACCATGGGCGCGACGTCATGGCCGAGGGCTTCCCGGACCGTATGAAAGACGAACGCCGCTCCGCCGTCGACGCCCTCTACGAGGCCAACCGCCTGGGCCAGAAGAACGGCAAGGGCTTCTACGCCTATGAAACCGACAAGCGCGGCAAGCCGAAGAAAGTCGCCGACGCCAGCGTGCTCGACGTGCTCAAGCCGATTGTGTTCGAGCAGCGTGAAGTGAGCGATGAAGACATCATCAACTGGATGATGGTCCCACTGTGCCTGGAGACCGTGCGCTGCCTGGAGGACGGCATCGTCGAAACCGCCGCCGAAGCGGACATGGGCCTGGTCTATGGCATTGGTTTCCCTCCCTTCCGCGGTGGCGCGCTGCGCTACATCGATTCGATCGGGGTCGCTGAATTCGTCGCACTGGCCGACCAGTACGCCGACCTGGGGCCGCTGTACCACCCCACTGCGAAGCTGCGCGAGATGGCCAAGAACGGCCAGCGCTTCTTCAACTGAGCGCCCAACGAGCTAGAGCGAGAATATTGATATGAGCCTGAATCCAAGAGACGTGGTGATTGTCGACTTCGGTCGCACGCCGATGGGCCGCTCCAAGGGTGGCATGCACCGCAACACCCGCGCTGAAGACATGTCGGCGCACCTGATCAGCAAACTGCTGGAGCGCAACGACAAGGTCGACCCGAAAGAAGTCGAAGACGTGATCTGGGGCTGCGTCAACCAGACCCTGGAGCAGGGCTGGAACATCGCCCGTATGGCGTCGCTGATGACCCAGATCCCGCACACTTCGGCCGCCCAGACCGTCAGCCGCCTGTGCGGTTCGTCGATGAGCGCGCTGCACACTGCTGCCCAGGCGATCATGACTGGTAACGGTGATGTGTTCGTGGTCGGTGGTGTCGAGCACATGGGGCACGTCAGCATGATGCACGGCGTCGACCCCAACCCACACCTGTCGCTACATGCGGCCAAGGCCTCGGGCATGATGGGCCTGACTGCCGAAATGCTTGGCAAGATGCACGGCATCACCCGTGAGCAGCAGGATCTGTTCGGCCTGCGTTCGCACCAGCTCGCCCACAAGGCGACGGTCGAAGGCAAGTTCAAGGACGAGATCATCCCGATGCAGGGTTATGACGAGAACGGCTTCCTCAAGGTCTTCGACTACGACGAAACCATTCGCCCGGAAACCACCCTGGAAGGCCTGGCCTCGCTCAAGCCTGCGTTCAACCCCAAAGGTGGCACCGTGACTGCCGGTACTTCGTCGCAGATCACCGACGGCGCCTCGTGCATGATTGTCATGTCCGGCCAGCGCGCCATGGACCTGGGCATCCAGCCCTTGGCGGTGATCCGTTCCATGGCCGTGGCGGGGGTGGATCCGGCGATCATGGGCTACGGCCCGGTGCCATCGACCCAGAAAGCCCTCAAGCGCGCGGGTCTGAGCATTGCCGATATCGACTTCTTCGAGCTTAACGAAGCCTTCGCTGCGCAGGCCCTGCCGGTGCTCAAAGATCTGAAAGTGCTCGACAAGATGGATGAGAAGGTTAACCTGCACGGCGGTGCTATCGCTTTGGGCCACCCGTTCGGTTGCTCCGGTGCACGGATTTCCGGCACTCTGCTCAACGTCATGAAGCAAAATGGCGGCACGCTGGGCGTGGCGACCATGTGCGTCGGCCTGGGCCAAGGCATCACCACGGTCTTCGAACGCGTCTGATCGCGTTGCTAGGCAGTAGCCGGGGCCCAGTGCCCCGGTTTTTGTTTTTTACAGGTTTTGTTTCAAGAGGGTCAGCGACATGCAGATACAGCCAGGCGTATACCGGCACTACAAAGGGCCTGAGTACCGTGTCTTCAGTGCCGCGCGGCATTCCGAGAGCGAAGAGTGGATGGTCTTCTACCAATGCCTGTATGGTGATTACAGCTTTTGGGTTAGGCCGTTGTCGATGTTCCAGGAGTCTGTCGAGGTTGACGGCGAGCAGGTGCCACGCTTTGCTTTGGTCAAGGCCGAGGAAGGCTTGTCTGAGCGGCATGACAAGGCGCACGACTGAGCGACCGCGCTTGACCTCACCCTGTTGCCACTATATATAGCGGTGCCGCGTCCGGCACCTGACGCGTTTTTCATCTTCAGATTCAGGAATACTCCGATCCATGGGCAAATCGCTGGTCATTGTGGAATCCCCGGCCAAGGCCAAGACCATCAACAAGTACTTGGGCAGCCAGTACGTGGTGAAGTCGAGTATCGGCCATATCCGAGACCTTCCCACCAGCGGTTCGGCCAGCGCGGGCAAGGAACCGGCGGCCAAGCGCGGCAAGACCGCGGCCGAGGCTCCGGCCCTGACGCCCAAGGAAAAGGCCCGTCGCACCCTGGTGGCGCGCATGGGTGTCGACCCTGAGGCAGGCTGGAAAGCCAAGTACGAGATCCTTCCCGGCAAGGAGAAGGTGATCGATGAGCTGCGCCGCCTGGCCAAGGATGCCGACACCATCTATCTCGCAACCGACTTGGACCGCGAAGGGGAAGCCATTGCCTGGCACCTGCGCGAAGCCATCGGCGGTGACGACAGCCGCTACAAACGTGTTGTGTTCAACGAAATCACCAAAAAAGCCATCCAGGAAGCGTTTTCCCAGCCTGGTGAGCTGGATATCGACCGAGTCAACGCCCAGCAGGCGCGTCGCTTCCTCGACCGGGTGGTTGGCTACATGGTTTCGCCGCTGCTGTGGGCCAAGATCGCCCGTGGCCTGTCGGCGGGCCGTGTGCAATCGGTGGCGGTGAAGCTGGTGGTCGAGCGTGAGCGCGAGATCCGTGCGTTCAACCCCGAAGAATACTGGGAAGTCCACGCCGACCTGGGCACCGCCAAGAACGCCAAGGTGCGTTTCGAAGTGGCGCGCGAGAATGGCGAGGCATTCAAGCCGCTCAATCAGGCCCAGGCCATGGCGGCCCTGGAGCAGCTCAAGTCGTCCAGCTACAGCGTGAGCAAGCGTGAGGACCGGCCGACCAGCAGCAAGCCGTCGGCGCCGTTCATCACCTCGACGCTGCAGCAGGCTGCGAGCAACCGCCTGGGCTTCGGTGTGAAGAAGACCATGATGATGGCTCAGCGCTTGTACGAAGCGGGCTACATCACCTACATGCGTACTGACTCGACCAACCTGTCGCAAGATGCCGTGGAAATGGCGCGCAGCTACATCGAGAAGGAGTTCGGCAAGCAGTACTTGCCTGCGGCGCCCATCGTGTACGGCAGCAAAGAGGGGGCCCAGGAGGCGCACGAGGCGATTCGTCCCTCCGACGTCAACACGCACCCGACCAAGCTCAGCGGCATGGAACGTGATGCCGAGCGCCTGTACGAGCTGATCTGGCGCCAGTTCCTGGCCTGCCAGATGCCGCCAGCACAGTACCTGTCCACCAGCGTTACCGTGGTGGCCGGTAACTACGAGCTGCGCGCCAAGGGCCGCATCCTCAAGTTCGACGGTTACACCCGCGTCCTGGCGCAGCAGAGCAAGCCGGGCGAGGACGACGTGCTCCCGGACATGGCCCAGGGCGAGGTGCTCAAGCTGATCCAGCTCGATCCGAGCCAGCACTTCACCAAGCCGCCGGCACGTTTCACCGAGGCGAGCCTGGTCAAGGAGATGGAAAAGCGTGGCATTGGCCGTCCGTCCACCTATGCGGCGATTATTTCCACTATCCAGGATCGCGGCTACGTCACCCTGCACAACCGCAGATTCTACTCCGAGAAAATGGGCGACATCGTCACCGAGCGCCTGTCGGAGAGCTTCGCCAACCTCATGGACTATGGCTTCACCGCCGGCATGGAGGAGAACCTCGACGACGTCGCCCAGGGCGAGCGTGACTGGAAGAACGTGCTCGACGAGTTCTACGGCGACTTCAGCAAAAAACTGCTGACGGCCGAATCTGCCGAAAACGGCATGCGCGCCAACCAGCCGACCCTGACCAATATCGCGTGCAAGGAGTGTGGTCGTCCGATGATGATCCGCACCGCCTCCACCGGTGTGTTCCTGGGTTGCTCGGGTTACAGCCTGCCACCGAAAGAGCGCTGCAAAGCGACCGTGAATCTGGTGCCGGGCGATGAGATTGCCGCGGACGACGAGGGTGAATCCGAGTCGCTGGTGCTGCGCGGCAAACACCGTTGCCCGATCTGCGCAACTGCGATGGACGCTTACCTGCTGGACGAGAAGCACAAGCTGCACATCTGTGGTAACAACCCAGATTGCGCCGGCTACGAGATCGAAGAGGGCAGCTACCGCATCAAAGGCTACGAAGGGCCGAGCCTTGAGTGCGACAAGTGCGGTAGCGAGATGCAGCTCAAGACAGGGCGTTTCGGTAAGTTCTTCGGGTGCACCAACCCTGCGTGCAAGAACACCCGCAAGCTGCTCAAGAGTGGTGAAGCTGCCCCTCCGAAAATGGACAAGGTGGACATGCCCGAGCTTAAGTGCGAAAAGGTCGATGACACCTACGTGCTGCGTGACGGTGCCTCGGGGCTGTTCCTGGCTGCCAGCCAGTTCCCGAAAAACCGTGAGACCCGTGCACCGCTGGTGCTGGAAATTCTGCCGCACAAGCACGAGATCGATCCGAAGTACCACTTCCTGTGCGATGCGCCGCCGAAGGACCCGGAGGGCCGTCCAGCGGTGATCCGCTATAGCCGCAAAACCAAGGAGCAGTACGTGCAGTCTGAGGTCGATGGTAAGCCGACGGGCTGGAAGGCGTTCTACGACGGTGGTAAGTGGAAGGTTGAAGACAAGCGCTGATTGATTGGCGCTATCGTGCGGGGCCGCTGCGCGCCCGTTCGCTGACGTGTTCGCGAACGGGTGCAAAGCGGCCCCAATCATTTATGATGCAGCCATCCGCTTCGTAGCCTAATGGAGGGCATTCGACATGGCCCAGGAACTGTATACCCGCACCAACCAGAAACTGTTCTTCGCAGGCCTTGCGTTGGAGTCCATGGCCAAGGCAACCACCAGTGGCGCCATGAATGCACAGGGCCTGATCCAGGCTGAGCGCGAGTCGGCGTTGTTCCACTTGTACGGTGCACTGCTGGGGCTGTGCCACGAGATCGGGGGCTTCTATCGCCTGCCGCAAGCCTCGGCGCCACGCGCGGAACTGCTGCTCAACGATGAGGTGCTCAAAAGCGTTGCCATCCCGGAAATGGCCGAGATGCTCGAGCTTGCGCGTCAGCCGGAAACCTGGCTTGCGCAGTTGCTCAAGGCTTATAACGATTTATTCCTGCCACCGGTCGCCCGCAAAGTGGCCAAGACCGATGTCACCCAGCCACTGATTCAGGCGGTCAATCTTGATGAAGTCGAGCCGCTAGAGCTGTCACGCGAATCGCTCGAGCAATGGCGGAACAATCTGAAAGGTTTGGTGAGACGATTCCGTGACGCGTTGAGTGAGTGCTGACAGCATTCATGGCTGGTACACTAGTGGCCTTTCGTGAAAAGCAGGCCCTATATGTCAACGTCCTTTCTAGAAATTGTCGAGTTGCCGGATGGCCGAATAGAGCTGCGCCGTGCCGAGGATGAAGGGTCACTGGTGACCCTGGATTTCTCCGAGGACGCCAAGGCGTTCCTGCAAGGGCAGCACGTTGAAGTGGCCAAGGCAATGCTCAGCGTGGGCGTGCAGATGGCAGGTAAGCTAGTCGAGGGTGATTTCGAGCGTGAAGAAGGGCCGCGAGTCCTTCACTAAGCGCCGGCCCAGGGGCATCAGGCGGTTTGACAGGCAAAGCCTGAACATCAGCCGAGGCGGATGTTCAGGCTTTGTGCGTTTCCGGTGGCAGCCGCACGTTGTAGTTGCTGGCGTGTACTTTGATTGACGCTGCCCAGCCAACTGACCACGGTATGGCTGCGGCCCAGACGAAGTGCCTCACAGGCCAGTTGCAGTGCACTCTGGTTGACTCCAGGGTGCAGCAGCAGGATACGCTCACGGTTCAGGCCGGCCTCACGCAGCCAGGCTTGCGTAAGGCTGCCCGGTGGGGCAATGAGCGTCAGCCAACGGTTGTCGTCTTCCTCGCTCAGTTCGCGCAGAATCGGCGCCAGCAAGCTCTGGCAATGCCCTGGGGCACCCCGTAGGGAAAGCTCGCTGAACAGTTCGGGCTGGGTGTTCTTGCGGGTAGCTTCCTTGGCCTTGAGGCCAGGCAGCACCGGCTGGGCGAGGAAGGCCTCGAACAGCGGAAGCTGGGTTTGCTGGGGAGCATGGATGAACGGCTGCATGGCGCCTCCTGATTCAGCGGCGAAGAACGCCGACGCTCAAGCCCTCGATCACCAGTTCCTGTTCCTTCAGGTCGACTTCGATGGGGGCGAATTCTGGGTTTTCGGCGATCAGCCAGACCTTGTTGCCTTCGCGCTTGAAGCGCTTGACGGTCACTTCATCGCCGATGCGGGCCACCACCACTTGGCCATTGCGGGCTTCGCGGGTGGTGTGCACGGCGAGCAGGTCGCCGTCGAAGATGCCGATGTCCTTCATGCTCATGCCGTCCACGCGCAGCAAGTAGTCGGCGCGCGGATGGAAGAAGGCGGGGTTGATGTTGCAGGATTCCTCAATGTGCTGTTCGGCGAGGATTGGTGCACCGGCTGCGACCCGGCCGATGATCGGCAGGCCGCTGTCGTCGGCCTTGGCTTCAAGGCCCGGGATACGGATGCCGCGCGAGGCGCCGGGGGTCATCTCGATAGCGCCCTTGCGAGCCAGGGCCTTGAGATGTTCTTCAGCTGCGTTGGGCGACTTGAAGCCCAGTTCCTGTGCGATTTCGGCGCGGGTCGGCGGGAAACCGTTCTCTTCGAGGCAGCGTTTGATGAAAGCCAGAATCTCGGCTTGGCGTGGCGTCAGTTTCAGCATGGGCGAGGGCTCTGTCTTTTTATACAGTGACTGGGATTATATACAGTGGCTGACAAGCTGCAAGCGACATGCGTCAAGAAAAGCGTCCGGCCCCCCGAAATCGGGAGGGCAAACGCAGCGCGGTGGAGGTTCGCAGTGACGCACATCTTGCCGCTTGCAGCTTGTCGCGTGCGGCTTTTAAATGTCGACCGCCCGGTCATGGAGCCTTGACAGACGCAGGGCTGAAACGTATGTTTCAAACAACTGTTTGTCAGGCGGAGTAGTCATGGCCCAATCGGAAACCGTTGAACGCATCCTCGATGCGGCGGAGCAGCTGTTCGCGGAACGCGGATTCGCGGAAACCTCGTTGCGGCTGATCACCAGCAAGGCCGGGGTCAACCTGGCGGCGGTGAACTATCACTTCGGTTCGAAAAAGGCCCTGATCCAGGCGGTGTTCTCACGCTTCCTGGGCCCATTCTGCGCCAGCCTCGAACGCGAGTTGGAGCGCCGCCAGGGGCGCCCCGAGCAGAAAGCTTCACTTGAAGAACTGCTGGAAATGCTGGTCGAACAGGCGCTGGCGGTGCAGCCGCGCAGCAACAACGACCTGTCGATCTTCATGCGCCTGTTGGGCCTGGCCTTCAGCCAGAGCCAGGGCCACCTGCGCCGCTACCTCGAAGATATGTACGGCAAGGTGTTCCGCCGCTACATGATGCTGGTCAACGAGGCCGCTCCACGCATTCCGCCGCTGGAGCTGTTCTGGCGCGTGCACTTCATGCTGGGTGCCGCCGCCTTTAGCATGTCGGGCATCAAGGCCCTGCGCGCCATCGCTGAAACCGACTTTGGCATCAACACGTCCATCGAGCAGGTGATGCGTCTTATGGTGCCGTTCCTGGCCGCTGGCATGCGCGCCGACAGTGGCGTCACCGACGTCGCCATGGCTGCCGCGCAGTTGCGTCCGCGCAGCAAGAGCAGCGCGACCGCCAAGGCCTGAGCACTGTCCGGGGTGGGGCGCATCCGCTAAAGTAGCGCTCATGCCCGACCTCGATTGCCTGCACGTCCCCTTCGTCGCTCCATGCCTCTCTGGGCTTAACCCAGGGATGAGGTGCGTGCCGGCGTCCGCCGTACGCAACGACGACCTGCGGTGGCTGCTTGGTCGCGTACCTGCGCATTGCCCGGTACGGGGTGACTACGCTGCCTGCCCGCGCTGGGCTTTCTCGCACATTCAATGAAGGATTCACTATGACCGCCAGCCTGCAAGGCTCCCTGATGGTGGATATCGCCGGCCAATGGCTGACTGCCGAGGACCGCCATCTGCTGCGCCAGCCCGAAGTGGCTGGCCTGATCAT
The DNA here is from genome assembly GCF_048068415.1 of Pseudomonas sp. NY15463. NCBI lineage: Bacteria > Pseudomonadati > Pseudomonadota > Gammaproteobacteria > Pseudomonadales > Pseudomonadaceae > Pseudomonas > Pseudomonas sp. NY15463. The sequence goes on along the minus strand of NZ_JBLUQD010000007.1, from coordinate 97,431 downwards.
CTTCGCCCGTAACATCGACAGCCCGCGCCAGGTACGCGAGCTGTGCACCGCGATCCGTGCCATTCGCCCGGACCTGATCCTGGCCGTGGACCAGGAAGGGGGGCGCGTCCAGCGCTTGCGCCAGGGTTTTGTGCGCCTGCCGGCCATGCGCGCGATTGCCGACAATCCGAATGCCGAATACCTGGCCGAGCAGTGCGGTTGGCTGATGGCTACCGAAGTGCTCGCGGTTGGCCTGGACTTGAGTTTCGCGCCCGTACTCGACCTGGATCATCAGCGCAGTGCCGTGGTCGGCAGCCGCGCCTTCGAAGGCCATCCTGAGCGCGCCACGCAACTGGCCGGTGCGTTCATCCGCGGCATGAATGCGGCCGGCATGGCGGCTTGCGGCAAGCACTTCCCAGGGCACGGCTGGGCCGAAGCCGACTCGCATGTCGCCATACCGGTGGACGAGCGCAGCCTGGAGCAACTGCGCGCGGCGGACCTTGTGCCGTTCACCCGCCTGAGCGGTCAACTGGCGGCAGTAATGCCGGCGCATGTCATCTATCCGCAGATCGACAACCAGCCTGCCGGCTTCTCGCGTCGCTGGTTGCAGGAGATCCTGCGTGGCGAGCTGGGCTTTGATGGCGTGATCTTCAGTGACGACCTGTCGATGGCCGGGGCGCACGTGGTCGGCGATGCCGCCAGCCGCATCGAAGCGGCGCTTAGCGCCGGTTGTGACATGGGCCTGGTGTGCAACGACCGGGCTGCGGCGGAACTGGCCCTGAGCGCAGCGCAGCGCATGCGGGTCAAGCCTTCGCCGCGCATCGCACGGATGCGCGGGCAAGGCTTCGCGCGCACAGACTACCGCCAGCAGCCGCGTTGGCTGGCCGCGCTGGGTGCGCTAAAGGACGCGCAGTTGGTCGATTGAGGGCTTGCGGCAATCTGAGGCGGCCAGCCGGTCGCGCAGTTGCCGGCGTGTGAGCAGTGGGGTAATTGCAGTTGCTACTAAAAGGCCATTAACGTTTTTGCTGACGCGTTCGATAACTTAGGAACCCCTCAGCTTGGACCGCCAGGCACTAATGGACTGCTGCCCCATGTTCTTCTCCAGTTTTCGTTTGCAAAGCAAGTTGCTGCTCGCCCTGACCGTGGTCAACCTGATCAGCATCGGGTCGTTCATCGCGTACGCTCAGTACGCCAAGGCACAGGATATCCGCCAGCAGATCGACAATCGCCTGAGCACTGCCGCTTATGCGATACCGCGTTTGCTCGGGGAGGATTACCTGGCGCGCGCGCCCCGCGCCGACGGCCTGAAGGACGGCGAGTACCAGGCGCAGTTGCGTAACTTGGGCGAATACGCGCGGGACGTTCAGCTCAAGTACGCGTATGTCATGCAGGTCGATGGTAATGGGCAGGTCAGCTACCTGGCTGATGGTGCCAGTGCCCAGGACATCGCCTCAGGCAACTACTCCAAGCACCTGGAGCATTATGCCGACGCAAGCCCTGCCGTGCTCGAAGCCGCCCGCAGCGCGCAGGTGCAGTTCGACGAATACACCGACAGTTATGGCACCTTTCGCTCGATCTTCGTGCCGCTGCGCGGTGCCGATGGTCAGCGTTACGTCGTGGGTGTGGATGTCACCCTCGAATCACTGGAGCAGGCCATCAGCGCCAGCCTGAAAAGCTTGCTGCTGATCGGGGCGGCTACATTCGCCGTGGGCTTGCTGTTGTCGTGGCTGGCTGCCCGCATGTTGGTGTTCGGCATTCATCACCTCACCGGGCAACTGAGCCGTATTTCCGAGCAGCGCGACCTGTCCACCACCGTGACTGTGGTCACCGAGGATGAGATGGGGCAAATGGGGCGACACCTTGCCAGCCTGCTTCAGGACCTGCGCCAGACCCTTGGCAACGCCTCCGGCATGGCCGACAGCAACCAGCAGTTGGCCGACACGTTCCTGCAACTGGCCGACGACACTACCCAGCGCATTGAGCGGGCAGGCGGGCAGTTGGCGGATATCAATCAACATGGCCAGACCATCCGCTTGTCTGCGGAACAAGCCTCCGGGTTGGCGGGCGAGGTACGTGGTGACTTGCAGTGCGCCGTTGGCGCGCTCAGCCGGACCCACGATCAGTTGCGCAGCCTGATCAGCGATGTGCATGCCAGCACTTCGGTGAGTATCGAGTTGGCACGTGATCTGGGGCGATTGAGTGGCGAGGCAGAGCAGATTGGCCAGGTCATGAAGATGGTCGCGGGGATTTCCGACCAGACCAACCTGCTGGCACTCAACGCGGCCATCGAGGCGGCGCGCGCTGGTGAGGCAGGGCGCGGCTTTGCGGTAGTGGCTGATGAAGTGCGCCAGCTAGCGGCGCAAACCCAGGGGGTGTTGGCCGAGGCCAATCAGGTGCTGCATGGCGTGACCGAAGGCATCGGTCAGATTGCCCAGCGCATGGGGGGCAGCGCTGAACAGTCACGCAAACTTGCGCAAGACTCCGATGGCACTTTGGGCGTGATCAATACCTTGGTCGTGCAGATGGGGCAGCTCAGCGCGACCATGGACCGTGCGCTGGCCAGCAGTGAAGAGATCCAGCATGCGGTGACGGATATTTCCGGGCGCCTCGGGGGTATGCACGAAACCTTCGAGCACACCCACCAAGGCATTGCGCAGATCCACACCTCGGCCACGGCACTGGGGACCACGGCCCGCGCGTTGAAAGGCAGGCTGAGCGTGTTCCGTACCTGAAGTCGGCATGGCGCGCTTGGGCGTACGTCGACCTCAGCGCGCCCGCTTGCCCGGCAGCGGGGCGAACAATGCCTCGATTTCCTCATCCCCCAAGCGCCATTGCCCGGCCTGTCCGCCATCGAGCAGGCCGGCCGCCAGGGCTGCCTTTTCCTGTTGCAGCTGCTGGATCTTCTCTTCTACCGTGCCCCGGGTAATCAGTTTGAAGACGAATACCGGCTTGTCCTGGCCGATGCGGTAGGCGCGGTCGGTCGCCTGGTTTTCGCTGGCCGGGTTCCACCACGGATCATAGTGGATCACGGTGTCGGCGGCGGTGAGGTTCAGGCCGGTGCCGCCGGCCTTGAGGCTGATCAGAAATACCTGGCTGTCACCGTGCTGGAACTGCTGCACGGGCGCGCGGCGGTCGCGGGTGTCGCCGGTCAGCAGGCTGTAGCGAATGCCGCGCTTGATCAGCTCTGCCTCGATCAACGCCAGCATCGACGTGAACTGCGAGAACAACAGCACCTTGCGTCGTTCGCTGAGCAGTTCGTCGAGCATCTCCAACAGGCTGGCAAGTTTGCCCTTGTCAGCGAAATTGCCCTTGGTCTCTTCGCCTTTGACCAGACGTAGATCGCAGCACACCTGGCGCAGCTTGAGCAGTGCGTCGAGGATCACGATCTGGCTGCGCGAGGCGCCATTGCGAGCGATCTCGTCGCGGACTTTCTTGTCCATCGCCACCCTTACCGCTTCGTAGGTGTCACGCTGGGCATCACTGAGTTCGACCCAGTGAATCATCTCGGTCTTGGCCGGTAGCTCGGTGGCGACTTGCTCTTTGGTGCGGCGCAGCAGGAAGGGGCGGATGCGGCTGGCCAGGTGCTGAAGACGCTCGCTGTCGCCGTGGCGTTCGATCGGGGTGCGGTAGTCCTGGCTGAACCGCTTGCTGTCGCCCAGCCAGCCGGGCATGAGGAAGTGGAAGATCGACCACAGCTCGCCCAGGTTGTTCTCCATGGGGGTGCCGGTCAGACACAGCCGTTGGTGCGCTTCAAGCGCGCGCAGGGCCGTGGCCGCCTTGCTGGTAGCGCTCTTGATGTTCTGCGCCTCGTCCAGCACCAGCAGGTGCCAGGGCTGGGCCTTGAGGTGATCCAGATCGCGTGGGGCCAGTGCGTAGGTGGTCAGCACCAGATCGTATTCGGCTAGCCTTGCGAAATGCTTGCTGCGGCCTGGGCCGTGCAGGGCCAGCACGCGCAGGTCAGGGGCGAAGCGCTGGGCCTCGTCGAGCCAGTTGGGCACCAGGCTCGTGGGCATCACCGCCAGTGCCGGATGGGTGAGACGGCCGGCTTCTTTTTCCAGCAGCAGGTGGGCGAGGGTTTGCAGTGTCTTGCCCAGGCCCATGTCGTCGCCGAGGATGCCGCCAGTGCCCATTTCGCGCAGGGCCTGCAACCAGTTCAGGCCCTGCTGCTGGTAGGGGCGCAGGGTGGCATTCAGGCCTTTGGGCGGCGTCACCTGTATATCGCGGGCATCGCGCAGGCGTCGGCCCAGGTCGCGCACGTGGGCGCCGCCTTCCCAGAGCAGCGGCAGGCCGTCGATTTCGTTCAGGCGTGCCGCGTCGGCGCGTTCCAGGCGCAGGCTCGGGCCCACGGCGTCTTCGTGCAGGTACAGCTCGCCAAGGGTGCCCATCACCGCCTTGATGCGGCCATAGGGCAGGGCGACGCGTAGCGCCGGGGCCTCGTGGCGGGTGCGGTTCAGATCCAGCAGCAGGTGTTCGTCGTCACTGCGCCGGGCCAGCTCGCTGGGTCGCAGCAGCTCGGGGCTGGTACGCAGCAGTTGCAGCACGATGGGCAACAGGCTGTGGCGCTGGCCTTCAACCACGATGCCCAGTTCCAGGTCGAACCATTCGTGGCTGGGAGCCTCGGTGACGTTGGCGTACCAGTCGTCTACCTCGTGCAGGTTGAACGCGAAGTCGCGGTGCACCTCCACCACCCAGCCGGCCTCGCGCAGGGCAGGCAGACCTTCACGGGCAAAGCGCAGCCAGGCCTCGTCATCGGGCAACTGGTGCATCTCGCCGGCGCTGTCGGGCAATGCCTTGCTCTGGCGAGTGGCAGGCTTGAAGCCGTGTTCGCGCAGTACCTTGCGCAGCGCCTGTTCGGCCTGGGGCTGGCGGCGGATGCGCTGGCTGGTACTGCCTGCCAAACGGGTCAAGGGCTTGTCGTCGTTGCTGCTGGCGCGCAGGCCGTCGTAATCGAACGCCAGCGCGGCTCGATGCTGCATCTGCCGTTGCATGCGCCCGGTCTTGGGCATGTAGGCGCTGAATTCGAGGCTACCCAGGGTGAGGTGGGCAACAGGCTGGACGTCGTCGATGAACTGCTCGTCCAGGGTGGTCGGGGTCGGGAGGTGGTGATTCAAAGCATTGAGCTTGTGGCTGAGGGGCACGATCAGGTGTTCGGGAACAACCGGCGCCAAGGTCAGTTGCTGGGCGATGTGCGGGTCGAGGTCGTGGCCGACCTTGCCCACTTCGTTGGTGAGCACGTCGAAGTAGTACAGCGGCAGCAACGCCAGTACGCAGGGCAACGGCTCTTTTGCGCTGTACCAGAGGCCCCGGTAGCTGCCGTTATCCAGACGCACCCAGCGAAAGTCGGCCGCGCGTAGCGCACCCTGGCGTATCAGTGGCAGGTCTTCGTCGAAGAACAGGCGTCCGGTATCCAGTGCGCGTTGCAGCAGCTCACCGCCTTCCTGGCCCTTGAGCGGGTAGCCGCGCTCGGCGCCGCTGGGCAGGTTGAGCGCCGATAGCAGGCGCAAGATGCGGGTGTCTTCTTCCTGTACGAAACGTGGCGGTTCGTAGAGCAGTTCGTAGAGCGACTGCACGCGACTGTAGCGTATGCGGTCTTCTTGCTGGGTGCCCTTGCGCACACGCAGGGCGTAGCCGTCGTCGGTGAAGCACAGCTGGTAGCAGACCATACGTCCGCGTTTTTCTTCGCGCCCGCTCGGCGGCGCTGCCGGTTGTTCGAGGCCGTTGAGCCAGCGCTGCAGGTCAGCCGGAAGGGCGTCGCCTTGGCTGGCCTCGGGCGTCGCGCCTGCGCTCAGGCAATAGAGCACCGCCGCACAATGCTTGCAGTTGTAGCCAACCGGACAACTGCAACGCCCGTTGACCTGGCAGTGGCGCCCCTGAATGCGTAACTCGATGTGCTGCTGGTAGTGCTGGCCTTCGCTGCCACGGCAGTGCGCTTCGATATGGGTGACACCGCAGGCGTTCAGTTCGACGCGGTCCTGCTGCGCGTAACGCTCGCCGCGTTCCAGGGCGGGCCCGGCGAACGAACGGGTCCAGCCAGGATGCTCGCCCAGCAGCTTATGCACCTCGGCCTGACTCACTTCACTGCTCCATCATCTCCGGGTCCATTACCGGCACCTTGCGCATGCCGGCAGGGGTTACCTTGAGCAACACGGCCAAGTGGCCACCGTCGAGGAAGGTCAGTTGCCCGGCCTTCATGTTGCTGTTGCTCTGCCTGAACTGCTCGCTTTGCAGCACGCTGCCGTTGCCGTCGAGCTGGTTGACCCAGAAATTGGCTTCGACGCTGATGAAGCGGCCTTCGGTAATGCTCAGGTTACCTTCGATCGGGAAGTGGCCGAACTGTTCCTCGCCGCTGCCTAGGGCGATGCGGCTTGGCTCGCTGCCGACCTGCTGCTGCCAGGCCTTGTGCAGCAGTACGGTGTAGCTGGGCGTGGCCTGCAGGCGGGTGATTTCATCGTCCAGCATCGGCGGGCGCTCGGCGGCCTTTTCCAGGCGCGGCGCGCCTGCGCTCCAGTTTTCCGGTGCGAACGGGCTGGTGACGGCCTGCACGGCGTTCTGCCGGACCAGGATCATTTCCACCTGATACGGGCCCTCGGCGAAGGCGGCTGGCGCGAAAAGCGCCAGCAACAGGGTCAGATTACGGATGGCACGCATGCAGCTTCCTTAGTTCGTTTGGGGGGTCAGGCGCTCGAACAGCGCCTCCAGAGTATTGAAGCGTTCTTCGGGGCGTTCCATCGGCACCAGGAAACGGAACTGGGTCGCGCCTTCGAACTTGTAGCGTTTGGGTTGGCCCTGGATCAGCTTGATCAGGGTCAGTGGATCGACCGGGGTCTCGGCTTCGAACTCCAGCTTGCCGCCGTTGGGGCCGGCATCGACCTTCTTGATGCCGAGCTTTTCTGCTTGCAGCTTGAGCTGCGTCAGGCGCATCAGGTTCTTGGACGGCTCAGGCAGCAGGCCGAAGCGGTCGATCATCTCCACTTGCAGGTCCTTGAGGCCTTCTTCGTCGTTGGCTGAGGCGATGCGCTTGTACAGGATCAGTCGCGCATGCACATCGGGCAGGTAGTCTTCGGGGATCAACGCCGGCAGGCGCAGGTTGATCTCCGGGCCGCCACCCAGCGGCTGCTCCAGGTTGGGCTGGGTGCCCTTGCGGATTGCCTTGACCGCGCGTTCGAGCATTTCCATGTACAGTGTGAAGCCCACGGCCTGGATCTGCCCGCTCTGGCCTTCGCCGAGCAACTCGCCGGCGCCCCGGATCTCCAGGTCGTTGGTCGCCAGCACGAAGCCTGCGCCGAGGTCCTGGGTGTTGGCGATGGCCTCCAGGCGTTTCTCGGCGTCGCTGCTGATCTGTTGGCGCGGTGGCGTCAGCAGGTAGGCGTAGGCCTGGTGGTGGCTGCGCCCGACACGGCCACGCAGCTGGTGCAGTTGGGCCAGGCCGAACTTGTCGGCGCGCTCGATGACGATGGTATTGGCGCTGGGAACATCGATGCCGGTCTCGATGATGGTCGAGGCGATCAGCACGTTGAAGCGCTTGTGGTAGAAGTCGCTCATGACCTGTTCGAGTTCACGCTCGCGCATCTGCCCGTGGCCGATGCCGATGCGCGCTTCGGGGACCAGTTCGGCCAGGTCGGCGGCGCATTTCTCGATGGTCTTGACGTCGTTGTGCAGGTAGTACACCTGGCCGCCGCGCAGCAGTTCGCGCAGCAGCGCTTCCTTGATGGTGCTCTTGTTCTGCTCCATGACGAAGGTGCGCACCGACAGGCGGCGGGCCGGCGGGGTGGCGATGATCGACAGGTCGCGCATGCCTGCGACGGCCATATTCAGTGTGCGCGGGATCGGCGTTGCGGTCAGGGTGAGGATGTCCACCTCGCTGCGCAGGGCCTTGAGCTGCTCTTTCTGACGCACACCAAAACGGTGCTCTTCGTCGATGATCGCCAGGCCCAGGTCCTTGAAGCGCACATCGTCCTGCAGCAGCTTGTGGGTGCCGATAAGGATATCGATCTTGCCTTCGGCCAGCTCGGCGGCGGCATTGGCGACCTCCTTGGCGGACTTGAAGCGGCTCATCACCTCGACCTTGACCGGCCACTCGGCGAAGCGGTCGCGGAAGCTGTTGTAGTGCTGCTGCGCGAGCAGCGTGGTGGGCACCAGTACCGCCACCTGGCGGCCGCTGTGTACGGCAATGAAGGCTGCGCGCATGGCCACTTCGGTCTTGCCGAAGCCGACATCGCCGCACACCAGGCGATCCATTGGCTTGGCCGCCAGCATGTCGAGCCGGACCGCCTCGATGGCGGCCTGCTGGTCGGGGGTTTCTTCGAACGGGAAGCCGGCGCTGAAGGTGGCGTAGTCGGCGGCCGGATCGGCGAACGCATAGCCTTTGCGTGCGGCGCGGCGGGCATAGATGTCGAGCAGTTCGGCAGCGACGTCGCGCACCTGTTCGGCGGCTTTGCGTTTAGCCTTCTGCCAGGTTTCAGAGCCCAGTCGGTGCAGCGGTGCCAGGGCATCGTCGCTGCCGGTGTAGCGCGCGATCAGGTGCAGGTTGGCCACCGGCACGTAGAGCTTGGCGCCCTCGGCGTATTCCAGGGTGAGGAACTCGGCGACCTGGCTGTCGATTTCCAGTGTGGCCAGGCCCAGGTAGCGGCCCACGCCGTGGTCGATGTGCACCACCGGCGCGCCTTCGCGCAGTTCGGTGAGGTTCTTGATGACCGCATCGTTGGCCGCCTCGCCGCGCTTCTCGCGGCGTCGGCGCTGCATCACGCGTTGGCCGAACAGCGGGCTTTCGGCGATCAGTGCGAGGGCCGGATCGTCCAGCAGCAGGCCGTCGTCCAATGGCGCGATGGTGATCGCCAGGCGCTCCTTGCCGGTGATGAAGTCGGCCCAGCTGTCGACGCTTTTCGGGCGCAGCTTGAGGCGTTCGAGCAACTCCAGCAGCACCTCGCGACGGCCAGCGGATTCTGCGGTGAACAGCACTCGGCCGCCGAACTGATCGAGGAAACTCGACAGCTCTGCCAGCGGTTGGTTGGCCTTGGCCTCGATCGCCAGGTTCGGCAAGGCGCGCGCCGGAAAACGCTCGCGCCCCGCGCCAGGCTCGAGGTCTTCGGCACTGACCACCACACGCGGCCACTGCTTGAGGCGGGCAAAACAGTCCTCGACCGGCATGAACAACTCTGCCGGTGGCAGCAGGGGGCGGCTGAGGTCGCCACGGCGCTCCTCGTAGCGCCCGCGCACGTCGTTCCAGAAGTGCTCGGCGGCTTGCTCGACGCCTGGCAGCGAAAACACCTGGGTGTCGGCGGGCAGGTAGTCGAACAAGGTGGCGGTTTCTTCGAAGAACAGCGGCAGGTAGTACTCGATGCCGGCAGGGATGATGCCGCTGGTCAGGTCCTGGAAGATCGCGCTGCGGCGGAAGTCGACGTCGAAGCGTTCGCGAAAACGCGCCTTGAAGCGCGTCACTTCGTCCTTGTGCATCGGGAACTCGCGCGCCGGCAGCAGGCGTACCGAGTCGACTTTGTCGATCGAACGTTGAGTTTCCGGGTCGAAGGTGCGCAGGGTCTCGATCTCGTCGTCGAACAGATCGATGCGGTAGGGGGCCTTGCTGCCCATCGGGAACAGGTCGATCAGCGCCCCGCGCACGGCGAACTCGCCATGCTCGTAGACCGTATCGACGCAGCGATAGCCGCTGGCTTCCAGGCGCGTGCGCATCTGTTCGACGTCGATTTTCTGGCCAACGTCCAGTACCAGGCTACTGCCCAGCAGGAAGCGCGTCGGGGCCAGGCGGTGCAGGGCGGTGGTCACCGGCACCACGAGAATGCCGTGGTCCAGTTCCGGCAGCCGGTAAAGGCTGGCGATGCGCTGCGAGATGATGTCCTGGTGCGGCGAGAACAAGTCGTAGGGCAGGGTTTCCCAGTCGGGGAAGGGCAGCACCGGAAGCTCGGGTGCGAAGAAGCGCAGCTCCTGTTCCAGGCGATCGGCGGACTGACTGTCGGCCGTCAGCAGCAGGGTGAAACGCCCGGCGCTGTTGGCGGCCTCGGCGATGGCCAGGCTCAAGGCGGCCCCAGGCAGGTTGCCCCAGGTTTGTTTGCCGGCCGTGGCCGACATTTGCGGTAGGCGCAGAACTGACACGGGAGATTGGACTCCAAGCGTTGCGGCAAAGAGACCGATTGTACCGGTGACGGCGCGCGCTGTCAGGCTAGAAAGGGCCTGATGGCGGGGGTTGTGGCCGACGACAGGCGCTCATTGCCCGATACGCCGCGGGGCGTCATAATGTAGCCCCTTTTTTGTTCCCCTACATGTGGAAGGTTACCGTGACTCAGAAGCCCGACCAGTGTCTTGGTGAGTGGATCGATCGTGAAGCCCTGGCTGAAGCGATGATCCCGCTTATCGGTCAGCTCTACCGCAACAATAACGTGGTGAGCTCGATCTATGGCCGCAGCCTGATCAACCGTTCGGTTATCTCGATCCTCAAAGCGCACCGCTTTGCCCGTCACCGTCAGGCTGACGAAACCGAACTGTCCGTCCACGAGACATTCCCGCTGCTCAAGGCCATGAGCGAGCTGAAACTGGGCGCCGCTTCGGTCGACCTGGGCAAGTTGGCCAACAAGTTCAAGGCCGAAGGCAATGGCCGCAGCGCCGAGCAGTTCGTGCGTGACGAGCTGGTCGATGTCGTGGGTCAGCAAAACGTTTCCGCACGCAAGGGCACCGACGTCGTGCTGTACGGCTTCGGCCGCATCGGCCGCCTGCTGGCGCGCATCCTGATCGAAAAAACCGGTGGTGGCGACGGCCTGCGCCTGCGCGCCATCGTCGTGCGCAAGGGCGCCGAGAACGACCTGACCAAGCGCGCCAGCCTGCTGCGCCGCGACTCGGTACACGGTCCGTTCGATGGCACCATCGTCATCGACGAAGCCAACAACACCATCACCGCCAACGGCAACCTGATCCAGGTCATCTACGCCAAGAGCCCGAGCGAAGTCGACTACACCCAGTACGGTATCAACGATGCCCTGATCGTCGACAACACCGGTGTATGGCGTGACGCCGACGGCCTGGGCCAGCACCTGGCCTGCCCGGGCGCTGCCCGCGTGATCCTCACCGCACCTGGCAAGGGCGCGCTGAAGAACATCGTGCACGGCATCAACCACGGCGACATCACTGCCGATGACAAGATCATCTCGGCGGCGTCCTGCACCACCAACGCCATCGTGCCGGTGCTCAAGGCGATCAACGACCAGTACGGCATCATCAACGGCCACGTCGAAACCGTTCACTCGTTCACCAACGACCAGAACCTGATCGACAACTTCCACAAGGGCAGCCGTCGTGGCCGCGCCGCGCCGCTGAACATGGTCATCACCGAGACCGGTGCTGCCACCGCCGCTGCCAAGGCGCTGCCAGTGCTCAAGGGCAAGCTGACCGGTAACGCGATCCGTGTTCCAACGCCGAACGTGTCGATGGCCATCCTGAACCTGAACCTGGAAAAGGCCACCAACCGCGAAGAGCTGAACGAGTACCTGCGCCAGACCGCCATGCACTCGGACCTGCACAAGCAGATCGACTACGTAAGCTCCCAGGAAGTCGTCTCCACCGACTTCGTCGGCTCGCGCCACGCCGGTGTGGTGGACGCCGAGGCGACCATCTGCAACGACAACCGTGTTGTGCTCTATGTCTGGTACGACAACGAGTTCGGCTACAGCTGCCAGGTCGTGCGCGTGATGGAAGACATGGCGGGTGTGAACCCACCAGCGTTTCCACGCTGATCCGCTGCTGATGCGTTGAGCAAACGGGAACCTTCGGGTTCCCGTTTTTTTTTGCGCGCACCGCTGTGACGTCGGTGCCTGCTGTTATTGATTGCAGCCGCTGGCGGGTGTCGACCTCGGATGACTATCGGCAGTATTTCAAGGACAATGGCCGGCGCTTTTCTTGCGCCGTCGGAGCCTGACGGATTGTTGTGGCAGGGGTGACCCGCAGCGGGGGTGGCTTCGTCTCCCGTAGCACGCCTGCATTCGAACGGGCGGTGAAAGGCGAGTGAAAGGCAACCCACGGATGATCGCCGCCAGGGAATCGGTGGAACCATATGTAGTGCAGGCAACATTGGCCTACGACGCGACCAAGGGTTAATGTGCGCGGCGTTCACGCTTGATTAGACTGCACCCGAATTTTTTCATGGCGCCCCGGCGGCATGATCGCGCACCGCGAGCCACCGTGACTCGCGGGCCAGTTCTGAAGGAGTACGCATGGCTGTCTATAACTACGACGTAGTGGTGCTGGGTTCCGGCCCGGCCGGAGAAGGCGCGGCAATGAACGCCGCCAAAGCAGGGCGCAAGGTGGCGATGGTCGACAGCCGTCGCCAGGTCGGCGGCAACTGCACCCACCTTGGCACCATTCCGTCCAAGGCGCTGCGTCACTCCGTGCGGCAGATCATGCAGTTCAACACCAATCCGATGTTCCGAGCCATCGGCGAGCCGCGCTGGTTCTCCTTCCCGGACGTGCTCAAGAGCGCCGAGAAGGTGATCAGCAAGCAGGTTGCCTCGCGGACCGGTTACTACGCCCGCAACCGCGTCGATGTGTTCGTTGGCACTGGCAGCTTCGCCGACGAGCAGACCGTCGAAGTGGTCTGCTCCAACGGGGTGGTGGAAAAGCTCAATGCCAAGCACATCATCATCGCGACCGGTTCGCGCCCTTACCGCCCGGCCGACATCGACTTCAACCACCCGCGTGTCTATGACAGCGACACCATCCTCAGCCTGAGCCACACCCCGCGCAAGCTGATTGTCTACGGCGCTGGAGTGATCGGTTGCGAATACGCCTCGATCTTCAGTGGCCTGGGCGTGTTGGTGGAACTGGTGGACAACCGTGGCCAGTTGCTGAGCTTCCTGGACTCGGAAATTTCCCAGGCCCTGAGCTATCACTTCAGCAACAACAACATCACCGTTCGCCACAACGAAGATTACGAGCGGGTCGAAGGCCTGGACAATGGCGTGATCTTGCACCTGAAATCGGGCAAGAAGATCAAGGCCGACGCCTTGCTGTGGTGCAACGGCCGTACCGGAAATACCGACAAGCTGGGTCTGGAGAACATCGGCATCAAGGTCAACAGCCGTGGCCAGATCGAAGTGGACGAGGCCTACCGTACCAGCGTGCCGAACATCTACGGTGCCGGCGATGTGATCGGCTGGCCGAGCCTGGCCAGTGCTGCCCACGACCAGGGCCGTTCGGCGGCCGGCAGCATCGTCGACAACGGCAGCTGGCGCTTCGTCGATGACGTGCCGACGGGGATCTACACCATCCCGGAAATCAGCTCGATCGGCAAGAACGAGCAGGAGCTGACCCAGGCCAAAGTGCCGTACGAAGTCGGCAAGGCGTTCTTCAAGAGCATGGCCCGGGCGCAGATCGCCGGCGAGCCGCAAGGCATGCTGAAGATTCTGTTCCACCGCGAGACCTTGCAGATCCTCGGCGTGCACTGCTTCGGCTACCAGGCATCGGAGATCGTGCACATTGGTCAGGCGATCATGAATCAGCCGGGCGAGCTGAATAACCTGAAGTACTTCGTCAACACCACCTTCAACTACCCGACCATGGCCGAAGCCTATCGGGTAGCTGCCTATGACGGTCTGAACCGGCTTTTTTGAGCGGCTCCGGCCGGTGGCCTGAGCCGGTCGGGGAGACCGATTTCAGCCCTACCCGAGGGTGGTCTTGGCCAAACCGGGAAAGTCTGTAATCAGGCTGTCCACGCCAAAATCAGCGAGCCGGCGCATCAGTGCCGGTTCGTTGACCGTCCACACCGACACGTGCAACCCCTGTTTCTGTGCCTTGATCAGGCGTTCGGGGGTACACAGCGTCCAGTTCAGTGCCAGCATTTCGCACTGATAGTTCTGCGCGACCTTCAGTGGGTCGAGCCAGGCGTATTCAGCCACCAGTCCACGTTTCACATCCGGCACCAGTTCGAGCGCGGCACCCAGCACCTCGCGGGAGCTGGAGGTGATGGTGATCTTGTCGAGCAGGCCATGCTGCTGGGCCAGTTCACGAATCGCCAGCACTGTGCTGGCCGCGCGTGTGCGTGAGGCGCTCTTGACTTCCAGTTGCCAGTGCTCGAAGGGGCATTTTTCGAACAGTTCTTCCAGCCGTGGAATCGGGCAGGGTTGGACATGCCCCGGCCCGCCTTTGCGCGCGTCATAGCTGGCCAGGTCGGCGGCGGTGTGCTCGACCACCTTGCCGCGTCGTCCGGTGGTGCGCTTGAGGGTCGGGTCGTGGATCACCATCAGCTCGTTGTCGGCTGACAGGTGCAGGTCCAGTTCGCAGCGGGTCACGCCATGGGCGAGGCACTGGCGGAAGCTGGTCAGGGTGTTCTCGGGGGCTTCGCCCTTGGCGCCGCGGTGGCCGTAGATCAGGGTCACGTTCGTTCCTTCAAGTTCAGGTAATGAGGCTCAGGGGGCCGGGTCGTTCTGTTCCAGGGCCTGGCGTCGCTGTTGCTGCTGGCGCTGGAGGATGTAGCGGGCCAGCAACTGGCGCTGGGCGTCGGTCATGTCGATGAATTCGGTGCCCACCTCGAAACGTCCGTCGGCGCGCGCGTCGCAGTGCGTGACCTTGCCGCGCAGCAACAGGCCGTGTGCCCGAGGCATCAGTACCATCTTTACTTTGACTCGGGTGCCGGGGGCGATCGAGCGCGTCTGGGCGAATTCGATGCCACCTTCGGAGATGATCACCGGCACCGGTGCGCCGATCTCGCCGATCAGCGTGTGGGCCACTACCGAGCTGAGCAGGTCGAGGCGTTTGTTCTGAGCGCGCAGGAAGGCGGCCAGGGTGCGGTCTTTTTCGCTCAGCTGGCGCAACAGGTGCTGCGATTCGAAGTCCGACAGGTGCAGCTCGCTGAGCAGGTTGAACAGCGGGGAATCATCCTGCAACAGTTCTGTTTCAAGGGCTTCGGCCGCGCTCAGAGGGCTGATTTGAAGTGCGATCCGATCTTCGATGCGGTAGTATTCGCGGCGATCTTCTTCGTCTAATGTCGTCATGGCGAACCCTAGGTTACGGCGGTGGTCCGAGTGTAAAGCCGCCGTAAGCGCCTCGCCACAAGGACGTTCCCTTTCATCCGAACAAGCCCCGACATGTTCAGACCTCTTTTCGTATTCATTGGTACGCGTTACACCCGTGCCAAGCGTCGCAACCATTTCGTATCGTTCATTTCGCTCACCTCGATGATCGGCCTCGCCTTGGGCGTGGTGGTGATGATCGTGGTGCTGTCGGTGATGAACGGCTTCGACCACGAACTGCGTACCCGCGTGCTGGGCATGGTCCCTCACGCCACGTTGGAGACCGGCCAGCCGATCGACGACTGGCAATCCCTTGCCTCTCAAGTAAAGCAGAATCAGCAGGTGCTGGCGGTGGCGCCGTTCACCCAGATGCAGGGCCTGCTCACGCACGATGGCAAGGTGCAGAAGGTGCTGCTCAATGGTGTCGATCCTGTACGTGAGCGCGATGTGTCGATCATCGACAACTTCGTGCTCAAGGGCGGGCTCGAGGCGCTGGCGCCGGGCGAGTGGGGCATCATGATTGGCGACAAGGCGGCGCAGAAGCTGGGCGTGACCGTGGGCGACAAACTGACCTTCATCGCCCCCGAGGTGAGCGTCACTCCGGCCGGGATCTTCCCGCGCATGAAGCGCTTTACCGTGGTCGGTCTGTTCCATGTCGGGGCCGGTGAAATCGATGGCTTCCTGGGCTTGACCAATATCTCCGACCTGTCCCGCCTGCACCGCTGGAAGCCCGACCAGGTGCAGGGCCTGCGCCTGAAGTTCGAGGACCTGTTCGAAGCCCCGCGTGTGGCCTATGCGATCGCCCAGCAGTTGGGCGAGCAGCAGTTCTACCCACGTGACTGGACCCGCACCCAAGGCAACTTGTACCAGGCCATTCGCATGGAAAAATCCATGATCGCCCTGTTGCTGCTGATGATCGTGGCCGTTGCCGCGTTCAACATCATTTCCACCCTGGTCATGGTGGTCAACGACAAGCGTGGCGACATCGCCATCCTGCGCACCCTGGGTGCGACTCCGCGGCAGATCATGGCCATCTTCATGGTTCAGGGCACGGTGATCGGCGTGGTCGGCACGGCCATCGGCGCGGTGCTGGGCATTCTCGGCGCACTGAACGTCAGCGCCGCGATTGCCGGTATCGAGACCCTGATCGGGCACAAGTTCCTCAATGCCGATGTGTACTTCATCGATTACCTGCCGTCGCAGCTTCAGGCCCAGGACGTGTACATGATCTGTGGGGCGGCATTTGCCCTGAGTTTCTTCGCAACCCTCTACCCGGCCTGGCGCGCTTCGCGCACCCAGCCTGCGGAGGCGCTACGTTATGAGTGAGTCGCGCATGAGTGATAAAGCCGTGTTGAGCTGCCGCAACCTGGGCAAGAGCTACGACGAAGGCCCGGAGTCGGTGCAGGTGCTGTCTGGCCTGAACCTTGAGCTGCATCCCGGTGAGCGGGTCGCTATCGTCGGCAGTTCGGGGTCGGGCAAAAGCACCTTGCTCAACCTGCTGGGCGGGCTGGACACCCCGAGTACCGGCAGTGTCTGGCTGGCCGGTGAAGAGCTGTCGGCGCTGGGCGAACGTGCCCGTGGCCTGCTGCGCAACCGAGCGTTGGGCTTCGTCTACCAGTTCCACCACTTGTTGCCTGAGTTCACCGCCCTGGAGAACGCCTGCATGCCGCTGCTGATCGGCAAGACGTCGATCAGCGAGGCGCGCGAACGTGCCGAGGGACTGCTCAAGCGTGTGGGGCTCGGGCACCGCTTGCACCATAAACCAGCCGAGCTGTCGGGCGGTGAGCGCCAGCGCGTGGCCATCGCCCGTGCCCTGGTCAATCGTCCGGGCCTGGTGATGCTCGACGAACCCACCGGCAACCTTGACCATCACACCGCCCAGGGCATCCAGGAACTGATGCAGGAACTGTCGAATCGTTCGCAGACCGCTTTCCTGGTGGTGACCCACGACCTCAACCTGGCGCGCCAGATGGACCGCGTGCTGCGCCTGGAAGACGGTCGCCTGATCGCGATCTGAGCCGCTTGCGCGGGGTGCGCTGAGCGCGCCCCGTTTCACTATTTCATTGGGTGTTCCTGTTCATGTTCAGACCCTTGCCCTTGTTCATCGGTGCTCGCTACACCCGTGCCAGGCGCCGCAACCACTTCATCTCGTTCATCTCCTTGACCTCGATGATCGGCCTGTCGCTCGGCGTCGTGGCGATGATCACGGTGCTGTCGGTGATGAACGGCTTCCAGCGCGAGATGAGTTCACGGGTGCTGGGGTTGGTGCCGCACGCTGCGATCCTCGGCGTGCAGCCGCTGGATGACTGGCGCAAGGTGGCTGCCGCCGCCGAGGCCAATCCGGCGGTGATCGCCACCGCGCCCATCACCGAAATGGAAGGCATGCTTTCCTACAGGGGGGCGATGCAGCCGATCCAGGTGGCTGGCATCGATCCCAGCGAAGAGCCCAAGGTGTCCATCGTCGCTCAGCACATCGTCCAGGGCAGCCTGCAGAACCTGGTGGCAGGCGAGTACGGGGTGGTGATCGGCGAGTTGACTGCACGGCGCTTTCGCTTGAATACCGGCGACAAGCTGACCCTGATCGTACCCGAACTCAGCAGCGAGCCGGGCGGCATCACCCCGCGCATGCAGCGCCTTACGGTGGCGGGCATCTTCAAGGTCGGTGCGGAACTCGATGGCTCGCAAGCCTACATCCATATCGCCGATGCCGCGGCGATGCAGCGCTGGGCAGCGGGCCAGGTGCAAGGTGTGCGCCTGAAGCTACAGGACCTGTACGCCGCGCCACAGGTGTCCAAGGCGATTGCCGCTGGGTTGGGCGAGGGCTACCGCGCCGATGACTGGTCGCATACCCAAGGCAGCCTGTTCAGCGCGATGAAAATGGAAAAAACCATGATCGGCCTGTTGCTGCTGATGATCATCGCGGTCGCCGCGTTCAACATCATCGCCACCTTGGTGATGGTAGTGAACGACAAGGGCGCGGACATTGCGATCCTGCGTACCCTCGGTGCCACGCCGGCGCAGATCATGGGCACGTTCATGGTACAAGGCAGTCTGATCGGCATTGTCGGTACGTTGATCGGTGGAGTGCTGGGGGTGCTGTTGGCAATCAATGTGAGCGAGGTGGTCGGCTGGCTGGAGCGGGTCAGTGGCCGGCACATCTTTACCTCCGACCTCTACTTCATCAGCAGCTTGCCGTCGGACCTGCAAGTGGGCGATGTACTGCTGATTTGCACGGCCGGTCTGATCATGAGCTTCCTGGCGACGATTTACCCCGCCTACCGTGCTTCGCAGATCGAGCCGGCGATGGCGTTGCGTTACGAGTAACCCGCTCACGTCCCTGTAGGCGCGGGCTTGCCGGAATATTGGAGCACGGCGAAGGGCTGCAAAGCAGCCCTGGTCATACGGCTCCAGGTAGTTCGATCACGAACCGCGTCCACCCGTGTGCACACGTCGCGCGAATGCTCCCTCCGTGCGCCTGCACGATCGAGCGGGTGATCGCCAGCCCCAATCCTGCATGCTCGCTGTTGCTCACCTGGCGCGACGGGTCTACCCGGTAGAAACGGTCGAACAGGCGCTCCAGCAGCGCAGGCTCGATGGCCGGCCCGATGTTGGCTACGCAGATGCGCACCCCATCGTCCAGTGTCACGCGGATCTCGCCACCCTCGGGGGTGAAACGCAGGGCATTGTCCAGCAGGTTGGACAGCGCGCGGCGCAGCATATGACGGTCGCCTTGCACGTGCGCCGTACCTTCGCGGCGCAGCCGCACCGCGGCCTCCTCTGCCAGCGGCGCGTAGAACTCCAACAGCGCATCGGCCTCGCTCGCCAGGTCCAGCGGCTGGCGGGTAGGGGTGAGCAGTCCGTGGTCGGCCTTGGCCAGGTAGAGCATGTCGTTGACCAGTTGCGCCATCCATTGCAGCTCTTCGAGGTTACTGTGCAGGGCTTCGCGGTAATCTTCCAGGCTGCGCGGGCGAGTGAGGGTGACCTGGGTGTGGGTGAGCAGGTTGGACAACGGTGTACGCAGCTCATGGGCGATATCGGCGCTGAACGCCGATAGGCGCTGGAAGGCGTCGTCCAGGCGTTGCAGCATGGCATTCACCGTGCCTGCCAATGCCGCGAGTTCTTCGGGCATTTGTGCCTGCGGCAGGCGTGTGGTCAGCGAGCGGGCGTTGACGCTGGCCGCTACCTTGCCCATCTGGCGCAGCGGCTTGAGTCCGCGACGTGCGGCCCAGGCCCCGAGCAAGGCGGTGGCCAGGGCAGACAGCCCGACTGTCAGCCAGATCAGGCGCTGCATGCCCTGTAAGAAATGCTGGTGATGGGTGATGTCGAGCAACAAGGTCAACTGCGGTATGCCGGGTTGGCTCAGGCTGCGGTAGTCGGTGTCGAGCGCATGCAGCGTGGCAAGGCCCGTGGGGTTGGGCGCGTCGGGCAGGCCGGGGCGGCTGGCGAACCATAGCGTGCCATCGCTGCCGCGCACTTGCAGCGCCAGGTCGGACTGATGGCTCAGCTCGCCCAGCACTGCTGGCAGGCGGGCGGACAACTGCGATGGGGTGTGGACACCGTCGAGCAGGCTGCGCATCACTGACAGGCGTGCACTGAGCAACTGTTGATCGAGTTCGATGAAGTGTTGGGCGCTGGCATGGCTGAACAGCAAGCCGGCACCCAGCGACACCGTGGCGGTGCAGGCTGCGAACAACAGGGCCAGGCGGCTGGCGAGCGACAGGCGCGGCATCAGTCCTGGCGCTCTTCGAGGACATAGCCCATGCCGCGTACGGTGTGGATGAGCTTGAGCGGGTGCGGATCGTCGATCTTGAGGCGTAGGCGGCGGATAGCCACTTCGATCACATTGGTGTCGCTGTCGAAGTTCATGTCCCACACCTGCGAGGCAATCAGCGACTTGGGCAGCACCTCGCCCTGACGGCGCAGCAGCAGTTCGAGCAAGGCGAATTCCTTGGCGGTCAGGTCGATGCGCGTGCCGTTGCGTTCGGCACGGCGGCGGATCAGGTCCAGGCGCAGGTCTGCCAGGCTCAGGCAACTGTCCTGGGTGTTGCTGGCGCCGCGCCGTAGCAAGGTGCGTACCCGGGCCAGCAACTCGGCGAAGGCAAAGGGTTTGACCAAGTAGTCGTCGGCGCCCAGCTCCAGGCCGTGGACGCGGTCTTCGATGGCGTCGCGGGCAGTGAGAAATAGCACCGGGGTGCCTCGTCCGGCCTGGCGCACGGCTTGCAGGATCTGCCAGCCGTCGCGCCCTGGCAGCATCACATCGAGTATCAGCAAGTCATGGTCGCCGGTCAGCGCCAGGTGCTGGCCGGTGTCGCCGTCGGCGGCAAGTTCGATGGCAAAACCTGCTTCGCTCAGGCCTTGGGCAAGGTACTGGCCGGTCTTGGCCTGGTCTTCGACGATCAGTAGTTTCATCAGGGCTCCAACGGTGCCAGCCTGCGCGAGCGCATCGTGCCAGGGATGATACGCGACGATCTGCCTGCTCAGCCAAGCTGACAACGTTGTAATCTACCTGTCAGCCAGTTGCCAGCCAGCCCCCGTGAAAATGGCGGTATTCCCTGCATGATTCGGAGCCTGCGATGAAACACCTGTTCTTCACTACCGCCCTCGCGCTGGTCAGCCTGCCGAGCCTGGCCGACACCTTCGCCTTCGGCGAGCCTGCGCCTGCGGCCAAGGCTACCCGCACCGTCGAGGTGGTGCTCAAGGATATCGCCTTCGAGCCCAAGGCGCTGACGGTGAAGGCGGGTGAAACCGTACGCTTCGTGCTGATCAACCAAGGCCAGTTGCCGCATGAGTTCAACCTGGGTGACAAGGCCATGCATGCCGAACATCAGAAAGAGATGCTGGCCATGCAGGGCAAAGTGTTCAGTGCTGGTATGAACCATGAGGGCATGGACCACGGCACTATGGACCATGGCCAGATGAAAGCGGGCGATGGGCATGCTCATGGTGCTGGCAATACCGTGCTGGTGCAGCCCGGCCAGCGTGCAGAGCTGACCTGGACCTTCCGCAAGTCCGCGCCCATCGAGTTCGCCTGCAATGTGCCCGGACATTACCAAGCCGGCATGGTCGGGCCACTGAGCATCGAGTGAGCAGCGCTCCAAGGCGGGGCGCAAAACCGGTAGACTAGGGGTTATTTCGAACCTTCAGGTCAGTTTCCATGCATCCCGCCGCCGAACATTCCCCGCTGGGCAAGTCCAGCGAATACATCGCTACCTACTCCCCCGAACTGCTGTTCCCCATCCCGCGCCTGGCCAAGTGGGCGGAATTGGGTGTCAGCGGTGATGCGCTGCCGTGGCAGGGTGTGGATTTCTGGAACTGCTTCGAGCTGTCTTGGCTGTTGCCCTCGGGTAAGCCCGTGGTGGCCATCGGTGAGTTCGCCATTCCCTGCGATTCGCCGAATATCATCGAGTCGAAGTCGTTCAAGCTCTACCTCAATTCGCTGAACCAGACGGTGTTCGCCACCGTCGACGCGCTCCAGGCATGCCTTGTCGAAGATCTGTCCAAGGCGGCGGGCAAGGCGGTGGCGGTCAAGCTCAGCAGCCTGGCCGAGGTCCAGGCCCAGGGTGTAACGGCCTTGCCCGGCCTGTGCATCGATGCGTTGGATGTGAGCATCAGCAACTATACCCACCCGCAACCGGAGCTACTGCGCTGTGCTCCCGATCGGCTGGTGGAGGAAACCGTTCACAGCCACCTGCTCAAGTCCAACTGCCCGGTCACCGGCCAACCGGACTGGGGCAGCGTGGTGGTCGAGTACAAGGGACGGGCACTTGAGCATGCTAGCTTGCTGACCTACCTGATCAGCTTCCGCCAGCATGCCGATTTTCACGAGCAGTGCGTCGAGCGCATCTACCTGGACTTGAAGAACCTGCTGCAACCGGAGCACCTGACGGTGTATGCGCGGTATGTGCGCCGCGGTGGCTTGGACATCAACCCGTACCGCAGCACCGCGCCGATCAGTCCGCAGAACCTGCGTCTGGTGCGTCAGTAAATAGAAGGGTGGGGGCGCGTGCGGCCCCCTGTGAGGTCGGTAGGTCAGATCCCCATGCTGTGCAGCGAGTTGGCGATGCTGCGCAAGGTGGCGGTGAGGTCGGGGTGATCGGCCTCGAAGCGTTCGATGGCCAGGTTGACGCCATCCACCAGGTTGTTATCTGGCGTGGCTTCTTCGAGCTTGAGCTGGGCCTCTATCTGCCGGGCTTCTTCGTGCAGGCTGGCCAGCTCCGCGTCCGTCAGCGGCACGTTGCGGTCCAGTTGCTCGCGCAGGCTGTTGAGGCGTTCTTGCAGTTCGCGGGCAGGCATTTGTTCTTACTCCATCAATGGCTTGGCAAGGCATGGACCTCAGCGAAGCGGTAAAGGTTCTTGCCTGTCTTGTAGCGTAATCCACCTGCCGCGGCTTTGCATGACCGGTATCAATGCCCCCTGTATCAGGGTTTTTCGCCTTTGTGCCAACGTAGGGCGATGTCCGCCAGGCAACTGTCGAGTGCCTCCAGATGGTCGATAACCGAATGCACACCGAGGCTGTACAGCGCCAGGGTGGCTTTGCCGCGCGCAAGCTCCTGTGCCTGTGCCGTCATGGCTTGCGCTGGGGTGCAGGCCGCCAGGCCCACCGTCCACAGCCCGGCATTCAGGGCTGATTGCAACAGCAAAGGATCGCCACTGACCAGTACACTGCCTGCCACGCGTGGGCTGCCCAGGGTCATCAGCGCGTGCCAGCAGGCATTCGGGGCGGGCCCGGCAGGGGCGCTTTGGCCGGGCAACCAGTCGGGCAGTACTCGGGCCAGGCGTTTGCCTTGGGCCGGGCTGAGGTCGTCGAGCCATATGCAGGGCACCTGGCGCGCGCGCAGGCTGGCCAGCGATGCCAAGGGGCCGGGCAGCGGGTTGCCATGCGTGGCGTGGACCAAGCAGCCGCGCAGGCTGAATAACACAGCGGTGAAGGCGGGTGCGTCGTGCATGGTCACTTCCCTGAAATACATCCCAGGCTAGCCAGGGATTGTGACTGGGCGATGACGCAACGGTCGTTCACAAAATGTTGAGCAACGCTGTGGGAAGCTATCAAACGGCGAGCAAGCCATTATACTGGCGGCTTGACCTGCAGTAGCGAAAGGCCGCTGCACACGTGAATCCCGATGGAGAGACATCTATGCGTAGGATCGGCGCCGGCGTGATCGATCGAATCACCCAGGCCTGTGTCTGCGCCAGCCTGCTGCTGGCCCCGATGACCGCGACCCAGGCGGCCACTGAAGACGACCCTTGGGAGGCGGTGAACCGTCCGATCTTCAGGTTCAACGATACCGTGGACACCTATGCCCTCAAGCCGTTGGCCCAAGGCTACCAGGCTGTCACACCGCAGTTTCTCGAAGATGGCATCCACAACATCTTCCGCAACCTCGGCGATGTCACCAACCTCGCCAACGACGTGTTGCAACTCAAGCCACGCGCGGCAGGTATCGACACCGCGCGGCTGATCGTCAACACCACGTTCGGCCTGGGCGGTTTCTTCGATGTGGGCACCAAGATGGGCCTGCAGCGCAATGACGAGGACTTCGGCCAGACCCTCGGTTACTGGGGCGTGCCCAGTGGCCCTTACGTGGTCATTCCGCTGCTCGGGCCAAGCACCGTGCGTGACGGCCTGGCCAAGTACCCAGACAGCTACACCGAACCCTACCGCTACATCGATCACGTGCCTACGCGCAACTCGATCTTCGCCCTGGACGTGATCGACACGCGTGCCAGCCTGCTCTCGGCCGAGAAGCTGATGCAGGGTGACAAGTACATCTTCATCCGCAACGCCTACTTGCAGAACCGCGAGTTCAAGGTCAAGGATGGCGAGGTCGAAGACGACTTCTAAGCGTTGCGCTCATGCACAGGGGCCTGTCGGTTAAGTCTTTGTTGCTGTAGTTGGGGTCGCGCAGCGGCCCCATTGGCTTAACAGGCTGGCACTAACCCTTTCGTCTGCGTGGCGCTCAGTGCATCGCCAGGATGCGCAGGCCGAACTTCTGCGCACCGTCCGGCTGATCGGCGATCCACACCACCTCGGTGCTGGCGTGCAGGCCGCTCAAGGCCTGGATGTCGGAGCTGATGTGCACATCGAGCTGATCACCCACCTGAAAGCGCTGTGGTGCACTGACCTGCATGCCGCTGCTTGAGAGGTCGATGCAGGTGGCGCTGATCACCTGGCCGGCATGCACCAGGTTGATCTCGGTATCGATGCGCATGCGGATGAAATCGCGCTTTTCGCTGTAGTCACGTTGGGACATGCCGGTATCCTTTCCTCAGGTCGCGCTGGTCGGCTTTGTTATAACGCTGTGTGATTTGCCCTGTAAAGTGCAGGGAAGTCTACCTTCTCGTGCTTGAAACGCCAGGCGGATGGGAGTACCGTCAGCGCCTTACAGGGCACCTCCCTATTTGCCGGACCCGTCTTCATGTCCTACAACTCAAATAGAGAGTGGCTAGAGAGCATTTCCAGTAGCCGTCTGTCGGCCCGCCCGCAGTCGCTACGCCAACCAAATCTGGCGCCGTTCGCCCACATGCAGAAAACCAGTGCAACGCTGCTGATTATCGATGACGACGACGTGGTACGTGCCAGCCTCGCCGCCTATCTGGAAGACAGCGGCTTCAGCGTCCTCCAGGCCGGCAATGGCCAGCAGGGGCTCCAGGTCTTCGAAGAACACCAGCCCGACCTCGTGATCTGCGATCTGCGCATGCCGCAGATGGGTGGCCTCGAATTGATCCGTCGCATCAGCGAGCGCGCGCCGCAGTTGCCGGTGATCGTGGTGTCGGGTGCCGGGGTCATGAGCGACGCGGTCGAGGCCTTGCGCCTGGGCGCTGCCGATTACCTGATCAAACCCCTGGAAGACCTGGCGGTGCTCGAGCATTCGGTACGGCGTGCCTTGGATCGCTCGCACCTGGTCCTGGAAAACCAGCGCTACCGCGACAAGCTCGAGGCGGCCAACCGCGAACTCGAAGCCAGCCTGCACCTGCTACAGGAAGACCAGAACGCCGGGCGCCAGGTGCAAATGAACATGCTCCCGGAGAGCCCGTGGGTGGCCGGGGAGTTCGCCTTCGAGCACCAGATCATCCCGTCGCTGTATCTGTCGGGTGATTTTGCCGATTACTTCCGGGTCGATGAGCGGCGCATCGCCTTTTACCTGGCGGACGTATCCGGGCATGGCGCGTCGTCGGCATTCGTCACCGTGCTGCTCAAGTTCATGACCACGCGGCTGTTGTTCGAATTCAAGCGCAGCGGCAAGATGCGCGACTTCAAGCCCTCGGAAGTGCTCGGGCACATCAACCGTGGGCTGATCAACTGCAAGCTGGGCAAGCATGTGACCATGGTCGGCGGCGTCATCGACGAAGACACCGGCCTGCTCACCTATAGTGTTGGTGGCCACTTGCCATTGCCGGTGCTGTATACCCCGAACGGCATGCGCTACCTTGAAGGTCGTGGCCTGCCGGTGGGGTTGTTCGATGAGGCCAGTTATCAGGATCAGGTGCTGGAGCTGCCGCCGCAGTTCAGCCTTACCCTGATGTCTGATGGCATCTTGGACCTTTTGCCGGGGCCCACACTCAAAGATAAGGAAGCTGCCTTGCCGGAGATCGTCAAGGCGGCGGGGGGTAGCCTGGAGGGGCTGCGCCAACGATTCGAATTGGCTACGCTTGGGGAGATGCCGGATGATATCGCCCTATTGGTGTTGAGCAGGAACCTTGAATGACTACCGGTAGAATCCAGTTCGCCGAACAGAGCGGCACCTTCGTTCTGAAATTTGTCGGTGAAGTGCGCCTGACCCTGTGCTCGGCGCTGGATGCGACGATCGAGAAAATCTTCACAGCGCTGAACTTCTCGGCCATCGTCATCGATCTGACCGAGACCGAAAGCATCGACAGCACTACCTTGGGCCTGCTGGCGAAGCTGTCGATCCTGTCGCGGCAGAAAGTCGGCTTGTTGCCAACCGTGGTGACCACCAACCCGGACATCTCGCGCCTGCTGCAATCGATGGGCTTCGATCAGGTGTTCAACATCGTCGATCGCCCTGTGCCTTGCCCCGAGTGCCTGACCGACTTGCCGTCGCAGGACCAGGACGAGAGCGTGGTGCGCTCCAAGGTGCTGGAGGCGCACAAGATCCTCATGGGCTTGAACGACTCCAACCGCGAAGCCTTCCATGACCTGGTCAGCGCGCTAGAACGCTCCTGATTTAATCCCTGTGCTGGTTGCCTGCTCCCAGGCACCGCATAGCCTGTGGGAGCGGCGGTTCGGCGCCCCGATTTACCCGCGAAGCAGCCAGCACGCTATCAAGCGTCTACTCACGCCCGTCTGACGAATTCCGTCGCCGGTTCTCCATCGGCATTGAGCTGCAACACCCGCTCCGGTCGTCCCTGCGCATCGAAGAACACTTGCCCCAACCCTGCGCTGTTCCATAACCGCTCGCCCGCCTTGCTGTGGCTGGGGACGCGCGGGACCACCTCCATTTGCCGGCGCTGGGTGAACCAGTTGAGCGGCGAGCGCGGCGAGTAGAGCCAGCGGTTGAGGCGGTCCAGCACATCCAGCAGGCGCCGTGGAAATTCGTTCTTGATGCCGCTGCTGGTCACCTGCCACAGGTGCGGGCTGTGCTGGCGGTGGCGGATCAGCACTTCGTAGACGAACGAATAGTGCACATCGCCCGACAGCACAACATAGTGCCCCGGTGTACGCGAGTGGCGGAATATGTTCAGCACCACCTGGGCGGCGCCGCGGTGGGCCATCCAGTTCTCGGCGTCCACCAGCAGCGGGTAGCCCAGCGCACTGAACACCCGCTGCACCGCCTCAATCAACTTGACCCCGAAAATCGGCGCCGGTGACACGATGATCGCCGAAGGGTGGTCGAGCAGAGCCTGTTGCAGCTCGCACAGCGCCTCCCAATCCAGCAGCCCGGAGGGCTTGTCCAGGCTGCGCTCGCTACGCCAGCGGCGAGTGCGGGTGTCCAGCACCAATAGCGGCGGATTGCTTGGCAGTTGGTACTGCCAGCCCTGAAAGCGCAGCAGTTCGCCGATCAGGGCATCCTGGGCGTTGCCCTGTTGCAGGTCGTGGCACTGCCCGATCAGTGGGGCGCAGGCGTCAGGATCGTTGCCCCACCCTTGGCACAGCAGATACCCCAACAGCGCATTGCCGATGATCCGCCGTGAGAACGGATGGCCGTAGGCGGTCTGCTCCCACTGTGCCGACAGGTTCCAGTCGTCGGTGATGTCGTGGTCGTCGAAAATCATCAGGCAGGGCAGGTGGGCCATCGCTCGGGCCACCTGGCCGAGGCCGTCGCGAAACGCCTCGATCAGCGGCAGCTCGCGTAGGTAGCGGGCTTGGTGCTCGGCTGCGAGCCCAGCAGGCATGTCCATGTCCACCAATGTCCACGGCAGCGGCGACCATGCCAGCAGGTACATGGCCATGACCTCGGCGAACGTCACCAAATGATTGTCGGCGTTGCTGGACGAGAAGATCGGCTTGCGCTTGCCACCGAAGAAGCGCTCGCGCAGCGACGCGTTGGCCTCTTGTGCCGGCAGCAGGTCGGGGCGGCGGTAATAGCAGGCCGGGTGGCGGTACAGCGCCTTGGCACTGTCCACCAGGGCGCCGTCCAACGCCTCGTCGAACAAGCCCAGGCGCGCGATCAGGGTGTGGATGGCCCGCAGCATGGGGCCGGCGACATCGTCGGCGTAGACCTGATCGCCGGTCATCAGCAACACCGCAGGCCGCTCTGCTGGCAATGGGTTGGCCGCCAGCAGGCGGTCGGCGCAGAGCAGCCCGTCCGCTACCGGGTGGTGTGGCTTGCGGCAGGAGCCGTGGAGCAACTGGTCCATCTGTGTGCGCAGCACCAGGTTGGGCCGGCTGGCGCCTGGGTAAAGCAGGTGCGGCGCCCAGTCGGCGATACTCTGGCCATTGCCCAGGAGCACGTCGTAGCTCAGCGCCACATCGCAGGGCAGTGGGTGGTCGAAGCGGATGTCCAGCAAGTGCACGAAGGCTTGCTCGCCCACGGCGATGGTGTCGCAAGAAAGGCGCGGCGTGATGCCGGGGCAGTCGAGCCAAAACGCGGGCTGCAAGGGCTGCGAGCCAACCAGCCAGATTGCTAGGCGCTGGGGTTCGAGGCGGCGCAGGACCGGGCCTGCGAGGACGAGGGGGAGTGGGGCGGCAGGGGACATCTAAGGCTCGGCTTGGGGGAAGGTCGAAAGCGTTATCGCGGGGCAGGCCCGCATTCACAGCGGTTGAGCCGTAGGGGCGGGTGTGCCCCGCGATCCGCGTTACTCGCCACCCCAACGAAAAACGGGCGAAGAATGCTCGGCATTCCCCACCCGTCGATCAACCGGAATATGTTTCAGGCCTTGTCAGCCATCAGATTCTCCAGTTTTTCCTGGTCGCGCGCGAATTGGCGGATACCTTCGGCCAGTTTCTCGGTGCCCATGGCATCCTCGTTCATCGCCCAGCGGAACTGGCTCTCGCTCAGGTGCTGCTTGGCTTCGCCAGTATTGCCTGGCTTGAGGATACGCGGCAGCTCGCCCTGATCGTCGGACAGTTGTTGCAGCAGCTCAGGGCTGATGGTCAGGCGGTCGCAGCCGGCCAGTTGCTCGATCTGGCCGATGTTGCGGAAACTCGCGCCCATGACCACGGTGTCGTAACCGTTGGTCTTGTAGTAGTCGTAGATGCGGGTCACCGACTGCACGCCCGGATCCTCGGCGCCGACATACTCTTTGCCGGTGCTTTTCTTGTACCAGTCGTAGATGCGCCCTACGAACGGCGAGATCAGGAACACCCCGGCATCGGCGCAGGCCTGGGCCTGGGCGAAGGAGAACAGCAGGGTCAGGTTGGTCTGGATGCCTTGCTTTTCGAGTTTCTCGGCGGCGCGGATGCCTTCCCAGGTGGAGGCCAGCTTGATCAGTACGCGATCGCGCTGTATGCCCGCCGCTTCGTACAGCGCAATCAGCTGTTGGGCCTTTTTCAGCAGCGCCGGCTCATCGAACGACAACCGGGCATCCACTTCGGTGGAGATACGCCCTGGAATCACCTTGAGAATGCCCGCCCCCACGGCCACCGCGAACTTGTCGCAGGCCAGGTCGATATTGCCCTTGGCATCGCTTTTGACCTGCTTGAGCAAATCGGCGTAACCGGGGATGGCGGCAGCCTTGAGCAGCAGCGACGGGTTGGTGGTGGCGTCCACCGGCTTGAGCCGGGTGATGGCGTCCAGGTCCCCGGTGTCGGCGACCACGGTGGTGAACTGTTTGAGTTGTTCCAGCTTGGAGGTCATGGGCGTGCTCTGTCCTGTGCAATGGCTCGACATTACCCGAGCCCCGGCGGCCACTCAAGGGCCGGCCTGGTGCCGGGTTGCGCAGCCGCCCCGGACGCCGGGGCCACTGCACGACAAGCCTTCGAGTCGCAACCCTGGCGCAGGTTCCCTCAGCGCCCTTGCAGCAGCTCGGCGGCCTGGTCCAGCACCGCCAGCGGCGCGTCGGTCTTGTGAATGTCGGCCGAGAGCAACTGGCGGAATTTGCGCGCGCCCGGGAAGCCTTGGCCAAGGCCCAGGATATGCCGGGTGATGTGATGGATCGCGCCCCCGCTCTGCATGTGCGCAACGATATACGGACGCAGTTTTTCCATCGCTTCGCTGCGGCTCACCACCGGCGCCTGGCTGCCGAACAGCTGCTGGTCCACCTGCGCCAGCAGGTACGGGTTGTGGTACGCCTCGCGCCCCAGCATCACCCCGTCGAAGGTTTGCAGGTGGGTGTGGCATTCTTCGAGGGTCTTGATCCCGCCGTTGAGCACCAGTTCCAGCGCCGGGAAATCGGCCTTGAGCTGCGCGGCTATGTCGTAGCGCAGCGGCGGAATCTCGCGGTTTTCCTTGGGCGACAACCCTTCGAGGATGGCGATGCGCGCATGCACGGTGAAGCTGCGGCACCCCGCGTCGCGCACCTGACCGACGAAATCGCACAGCTCGGCATAGCTGTCGCGGCCATTGATGCCGATGC
The DNA here is from genome assembly GCF_048068415.1 of Pseudomonas sp. NY15463. Classification (NCBI taxonomy): domain Bacteria; kingdom Pseudomonadati; phylum Pseudomonadota; class Gammaproteobacteria; order Pseudomonadales; family Pseudomonadaceae; genus Pseudomonas; species Pseudomonas sp. NY15463. The sequence continues at coordinate 67,468 of NZ_JBLUQD010000007.1, read as the reverse complement.
GGTGCTTGACCGTCACCGGAATGCTCACCGCATCCTGCATGGCCTTGACGCAATCGGCCACCAGCGCCGGATGGCCCATCAGGCAAGCGCCGATCATGTTGTTCTGCACCCGGTCACTGGGGCAGCCGACATTGAGGTTGACCTCGTCATAGCCCGCCTGCTCGGCCAGCTTGGCGCAGGCCGCCAGGTCCGCCGGCACACTGCCGCCCAGTTGCAGGGCCAGCGGGTGCTCGGATATGTCGTGACGCAGGAAACGGTTGGCGTCGTTGTGCAGCAGGGCACCGGTGGTGACCATTTCGGTGTAGAGCAGGGCGTTTTTTGAGAGCAGGCGCAGGAAGAAGCGACAATGACGATCGGTCCAGTCCATCATAGGTGCAACGGAAAACCTCCTGACTACGTTATCGCCGAAGTTCTTGGGGTTTTCTGCCTGGATCGGTTGCATTTCGAGTCTCTCGTTGGGTGCTGCTGGCTGCTGATTTTGCGTATGTGTCGAGGGTGTTGCTACAAATCAGCAGCGCGGGTGGTCGTGTAGCACAGCCATGAATACGATGGCCCGGCTCCCGCACATGAGGTCGGTTGAGCCAGGCCATGAAAAGGGCAGTAGTTTATCAGGAAAGGCACCTGCCGGCTCACGTGTGCCAGTTCGAACCGCGCTCCCTGTCGCGCAGAGAACTGATCCTGCAGGTGCGCGCACACCCTGTGGGAGCGGGCTTTCCCGCGAATCAGGCGGCGCGGTGGGTGGCACCGGCTTTGCCGGTGTTCGCGGGCAAGCCCGCTTCCACGAATCTCCTTATGAGCCAATTAGTTAAAATTTTATCTGTGAGAGTGGGCTTGCCCGCAATATGGGCGCAGCCGGTGCTATTTGGTTTGCCGTTTGAGTACTGTACGATGCGCGCGTCAAATGTGTTGAAGTTGTAGTTAGGGATTACAAAAAATGGAATGGAATATGAGAGAGTTTAAACACGTTGTTTGTTCGGCTGCATCTGCATTGCTGGTGGCTTAGCTCTTGGCTGCTTGTGACGGCCACGCTTACAAGGTAGCCGGTGACAACGCCAAGGAAATCAGCCAGTATCAGGCGCAGCGAGGGGATGCTATAGCCTTCCTTTTGAAAACCACCGGTTATGTTGGCGAAATCAAGAGCCTAAAATCTCTGCCGGTAGGTTCAGGTCTGGTCGCGCAGTTTAAAAAGATGTCGGAGCTTAGAGCGGAAGGTGATGTATTTGGTAGCGTGGTCTCTCCGCTGTCTCATTGCCGTAATGTAGGCTACAGCGCCGGGCAATACTGGTCTGTCGTGGCAGGTAATATCCGCACGCAAAAACCAGAAGAGGCTTTTAATGCGTATCTTGCCGATGCACAAAAATGCCAGGAGCAAATCGACAATGCTCCGGCGCCAGTCACTTATCTGGAAACCCCTAAGGATAAAGAACCACCCTTCAGTGGCTGTCTGGAGGTAATCTCGTTGGGCGAAGAGAGAAACGTTAGAAGCTGGAGTTGTCCGTCAGAATTGCTCTCCAAACAGTAAGTTTTTTCATGCGCGTTTATTGCTACGATTCTTGCGCCAGACTGAGCCTGACGGCTTGTCTTGGCGCAATTCACTTGTCATGGTTCTATATTGGTGCGTGGATCGCGGCTCCTGTAAAATGTACTCAGTCACCGCCTGGCTCAAGCGTTTAGCTGCTACAGGCTAGTGATTTTAGGGTATCTGATATCCATTTTTAAAGGATTGTCGTAAGTTCCTCGCTCAGAACGTTTGGCTACTTCATTTCTAGACATGGAGATCGCACCGCTCACTAGCAAGGCAGACGCGGCGATCTGTAAGAGCGTTAGGTTGGTTAGGGTGGTGGTGAAGGTTATATCTTGGGGTGATGCGATTATGCCAAGCGCCACGCCTCCGCCAGCCCGCAGTATTGACTGAATGCCGAGCCCAACGTCAGAAACGATTACGTATGTGTAATTTATTCTTCGGGTGTTTTCGTCGGATCTGAAGCGGGTGTAGTACTTGATCACCGTTGCCATTAAGTAGATTATGGCGGCGCAAGAGTAGTAGTGAACTAGTTGCTCGATAGCCAATAGCCCGGAGACCATCTCGCGCAACGTTTCCGGGCTATTGCTAAACCACAAAATTGGAATTGTGCCCATGAATATACCTAGAAGTAATTCTGTTGGGAGCGTTGTCAGAAATTTTAACGTGTCCTGTTTAAATTTTCTGGCTCTCATGTGCTAAATCATTCCTTTCTGTTTTTTATCATCTAGTGCGTTGAAGAGGCAGGCCGAGTGGATGCCTAGCACTTGGTTTCTCATGCGGTAAAGGCTTGCGAGTTATGAGCGCTCTGATATTTCCGAAGATGGGGCAAGCGTCACTTAGCCGAGCGCTTTGGCCCAATTTCCATCTCATGAGCGCTAGATTTAAGTCGTCGCTGGAGGCGCCGTGTTTCACTTCATGCGCACCTAGGTTGCCCCGGTGGGGAAAGAGGAGCGCCTCTCAAATCAATCTGATTTAAAAAGTTTCGTGTGCTTCTTGAGGAGTATTAGTGCGATCATCCAGATGATGGATGCAACAATAGAGCCAAATACTCCTAACAAAAAACCAATCAGCCGCTCCTTCCAGATATTAGTGCCGGCTCGCTCTTCTTGAGCTCTTAGCACCGCTTCCACTGTTGCTCGATCTGTTTCGACTAGAGGTCTGAGTTTCTCTTGCTCGGACTTTAGTGTCAATAACGTCTCTTCCGTTTCGCGAAGCGAATTTTTCTGTGACTTAACAAAGGCTAGAAGATCTTGAATGTTCTTTTCGGTGGCATTCAACTGGTTGATCTGGGTTTGATAGTTGTCGCTCCCCATTAGTTTTTGATTTCTCTTCTCTTCGTCAATGCGTAATGCAGTAATGATGATGACTGTAATTACTGCAAAAAGGGCGATGGTGGCAAGCACTGTGGTCTTTGGGCGAATTTTGAAGAAGTGGATCCACAGATATACAATGACTGAAGTTAGGTTGAGCATACTGATTTCCATGTCAGGCACGGGCTAGATCGTCTTGCTAGCCCAGGAAGGCGCAGACCATAGCAATAAGCCAGCATCGAGGCAAATTTCAAATGAGCAGAGTGACTTTCCGTTGGCAGTACTGATATAAAGCCGCGCTTATCATGCTGAAGGCCTTGAAAATAAGGGTGTCTGTGAAGATTGGTCCAACTCATCATGGGTACACCACGAACCTTCTGAGTCTTAGGCCTGCTCACATACCCCGATTCGGGTTGCGCTCCTTTCGAGCAGCAAATGGTGCGTGGGAGCGGGCTCGCCAGCGATACGGGCGCAGCCGGTGCTTCTACTGCAAAGTGCGATAGCCCATTACTCATCCCGCGGACGCACCAAGTCTTCGCCTTGGTTACGCACATCCCCTACCTTTTTGCTCACCGCGTGCCACTTGAAGTCGCTAGCCGGCCGACAACCGGTTTCAACGATTTCTGCGGCTCGCGCGACCGAGGTTTGCGGGTTGATCCATTCCCGTGCCCGTGCGGGGCTGAGTACCAAAGGCTTGCGATCGTGAATATCGATCAGTCCTTGGTCAGCTGCTGCGGTAATGATCACGAAACCATCGCGCGTGTTTGGCTCCAGACCCAGGTGGACCTCGGTCAGCGCTGCGAAAAACAACGGGGCGTGATCCGTGGCGTGAATGTAGTAGGGCTGTTTGCGCTTTGGATCTTCAGGATCGGGGATCCACTCAAACCAGCCATTCGCCGGCGCCAAGACCCGGCCATTCGGCCAAAGCGCTTTGAAGAACTTGCCTGTCATCAGTGTCTCGGCCCGCGCATTGATTGGGTCGGGTCGCTTGCCTTTGGCCCACGCTGGCGCCCATCCCCACTTCACTCGATCAACGCTCAATCCTCCCGGCACGGGGCGTATCACTTCCACGCGGGTAGAGGGGGCGACGTTGTAGCGGTTGATCCGCTCATGGTCATACCCATTGATCACCACCAAATCCAAGGCCAGTTGCCTCAGGTAGTGGTCCATGCTCTCGTAGATCGAATACCGTCCACACATCATTCATGTCGCTCGTTTGTCGGGTATCGGGTGGCCGCCCGTTGATGTAGGAATCGTCTGACGGCTTACTGTATTTATATACAGTTTCGTTCGGATTTATCTGATATGACCATCACCGTTTTAGGTAAGCCGATCGGCGGTCCCGCGCTAATGCCCGTCTATTCGTTCCGCGTGCCTGCTGGGTTCCCTTCGCCTGCTGCGGATCATTTGGAGCGCCACATCTCGCTTGACGAGCTGTTTGAGCTGCGTGCGCCGCATGTGTATCTGGTGCAGGTGGACGGCGACAGTATGCAAGGTGCCGGTATTTTTTCCGGCGATCTGCTCATCGTTGACCGCAGCAACGAGGCGGAGCATGGCGATATCGTGATCGCGGCAATCAACGCCGAACCGGTCTGCAAACGGCTGTACCGGCGTAACGGGATGGTGATCCTGCAATCGGAGAATCCTGCGTATCCGCCGCGTCATATTATGGAAGGCGACGACTTGGTCATCTGGGGTGTGGTCCGCTACAGCGTGCGCGATCATGCCCAATGAGCCGGTGTTCGCGTTGATCGACTGCAATGCGTTCTACGCCAGCTGCGAGCGCGTGTTTCGCCCCGACCTGGCCAAGACCCCCATCGTGGTGTTGAGCAAGAACGGCGGCTGTGTGATCGCCCGCTCTTACGATGCCAAGCCCTACGTGAAGATGGGTGAACCCTACTTTCAGGCCCGGGAGAAGCTGCAGCGGCATGGCGTCGTCGCGTTCTCGTCCAATTACGCGCTGTACGGCGACATGAGCCAGCGGGTCATGTCGCTGATCGAGTCGATGGTGCCCGCCAGCGAGGTCTATTCGATTGACGAATGTTTCGCTGAGCTCACAGGCGTGAGGGAGAATTTGACCCAATTCGGCCGCGACCTTCGCGCCAGGGTGCTGCGCTGCACAGGCATCCCGGTGGGTGTAGGTATCGCACGCACCAAAACCTTGGCGAAGCTGGCCAACCACACGGCCAAGCGCTTGCAACAGGTCACTGGTGGGGTCGTGGATATTACCCGGCCGTTCGAGCGCGACTGGGTGTTGCGCAACACCGAGGTCAAAGAGGTCTGGGGGATTGGCCGGAAGATGACCGCCCACCTAGAGAGTATGGGCATCAAAACGGCCATGGACCTGGCGAAGGCTGATCCGCGCATGCTGCGCGACAAGTTCAGTGTGGTGATCGAGAAGACCGCTCGAGAGCTCGCCGGCACGCCGTGTCTTGAACTGGACGAGCCTGATCCGCCCAAGCAGGAGATCTGCTGTAGCCGCATGTTTGGCAGGCGCCTGACGGAACTGACGCCGATCAAGCAGGCGGTGGCCACGTACGCGGGGCGAGCGGCGGAAAAGCTGCGTGCCCAAGGGGCGGTCTGCAAGCGTATACGGGTGAGTATCCGCACGGGCATGTTCAACCCCAACGAGTTGCATCACGCCCAGGGGGCGCTATTGGAGTTGCCGTATCCAACCAACGACACGCTGTTACTCACTCGGGCAGCGACTGAGGCGGTCGAGCGGGTTTTCGAGGCTGGCTACCGTTACAGCAAGGCCGAGGTGTTGTTGCTTGATCTTCGCCAGCCTGGTGAGTTCACTGACGACCTGTTCGCCGCTTCGCAGCAAGCGGCGTCGGACCGGTTGATGTCGATGCTGGATCAGATCAATGACAGGTATGGCAGGGGAACGGTGAGGGCGGGCAGCGTCCCCCCGCACCCCCGATTGGGGGATGCGGCGCGACATGATGAGCCAGTCGTATACGACGCGGATTGATCAGCTGTGGAAGGTCAGTTCGCGGTAATGGGCAGGTGCTAGGGTGGGGCAAAAATGGGGCAAACCGTATGCCATTCCATGCCAACCAATGCCATTTTGATCAAGTGCTATCGTGATGCTAAAAGGCCCTCAAGCCCTTATATCAGGGGTTTGAGGGCCTTTTGTCGTTGATATTCCAGCACAATCGGGGTGTGCCACGGAGGTTGTTGGGCTCTGCCTGCGCTTAGTTAGGGTGTATTTAGACCAGTCGCTAAGAAGTTTTGGCTTGATTTTCTTAGTGGTTTTTGCTAAATGCCCAGGCTTTTTTTAATGAGATCGCCCACAATAGGCCACATTACTGGTTGCAGCCCCTGCCATGCTGGGCCGCATACTTTTTCAAGTAATGATTTTGCAGTTTTACCATCCCCGTCATTGGCATGAATTATCACGGATTCAAGATCTGCTTGTTGCTCTCGTGTCACAACTGTGCCATGTGTTTCAAGGATTTTTATGAGTTCGTGTAGGGTGCCAGATTCAGTTAGCGAGTTGGTTTCTAATTTCTGGGATATTACTTCTCCGGCAGCAAGTTGCATGTTGTTGAAGTTTCCGCCCGAGATATGAACGTTGTTAACGATTCGCTGAGACTTGTTCGGGCGATTCGGCGACTGTTTGGCTGCCCTGTAGCCTTGCTCAGTAAGCCCAGCATACTCCCTGAGGCTGTAGCCGCCGACAACCATGACTCCGCTGCCCGGCCTATTCTCATATGCCTTGTAAGGGCCAGTTCTTATTAGTCTCTTTTTTTCAAGATCTTTCAGTGCGAGGTCAAAGTCTACTGTAGAAATATCGTCGCTAGTGCAGATTGCGTTAATCAGATCTGAGATTTTAGGGCCTTCGTAGCTCCTGCGAAACACTGATGAGTCAAATCCACGCTCAGAGAAGTCAACGAGAAGGGCTCCAAGAATCTGTTTTTCAGCTTCGTCTAAATGCGCTGCCATGTCGGTCCTTGTATATTCACATTAGATGGGCGACTCGGAGGGGAGCTCAAGACGCGTATGAAAGTGCATCAGTCGAAGCTTGAGCTTGTACTGCCTTCCGTTAAGGTGAATCTGGGCCAAGGTGGAGTGTCGACATCGGTTGCACTAAGGCAGCCCTAGTCGCGTTATTCATCATTCATCTTGTCCCACTGACGATCGTATTCTTCAACTTCGTCAATGCAGCTTTGGCACATACCACGACCATAATAGCCTTCGTTTTCAAGCGCGTTTGCGAGCGCCTCGCCCTCGAGAATCACGTGGCATTCATGAAGCTCGCCCGCTGGGTCCGTATGTCCATCGCACTGCCTGGTGAGCCACGAGCTTAGGACATGCTTCTGCGGTTCGGTCAGGGTGTTGTAGCCGTGCGCGATCGCCCGCTTGGCAATCCCACGCACTTTGGCATCCTCGTCATCAAGGTAACCAACCTCGAAAAGCTTTTTAAGTACCTTCACTTCGCCGGCCACTTCTGTGCTCCCAAAATGAGATTGGTCGACGATATCACTTAGCCGCCATTTCATGAAGGGCTCGCGGTTCGCAGGCACGCATGCGTTAGAGGTTGTTCGGTACAAAATTGGTACGTGGATTGTCAGTGGCATGGTGCGTGGGAGCGGGCTTGCCCGCGATACCGGCGCAGCCGGTGCCATCTATCGCGTGCAAGCCCGCTCCCCAGTCCCTTGCGAATCAGGCTTGGGCTATGGCGCTGACCAAACCTGCAATGCCGAAAATGCCGTCGAGTAAGCCCTCAACGCCGCATCCCCAGCTCCGCATCATCCATCAACGCCTTAGCCATCGCCGTCAGATAATGCGCAGCCCAAACCAGCTGCTCGTTCTTATCCAGCACCCCGGCCAACGTCATCTCGCGTACGCACCCCATCAACTCAGAAGCTTGCTCGCGCGCATGTTGGCAAGGAATACCCGGCTCAATGCAGAACAGTGGTTCGCTATGACCTTCGCCCTGGTAAAACTTGGTCTTGCCGACGGTGGTGTTCGGTGTGGTGTCATCGGTGGTCATTGTCCAATCTCCCTGAACGGCTCGAAGCCTCAATGTCGCGTCTGCGGCGCCTTGAAGAACTGCAACTGAATCAGCGCTGACTCAAGCAATGAACGCAGCGCACCTAGTTCATGGCTCGAGGTCAGCATCAGTGCCGTGGCGGGAGACTTGGGGCCGATCTGGACAGCCTGATGCACCACGGCTTGCGCACACATGGCGTACTCGGTGGCCTGGATGAGGGTGTCTTCCAGGGAGTGGCAGTCATGGGGCGGGTCGGGGACGATCTTGAGCATCGTATGATTCCTGAATGATGCTGCCCCCCGCCTGCTGTCAAACAGAAGGGTGGCGGCTGTACGTGGGTTGACAGACCGGCGGAATCACACAAGTTCCGGCGCACGCAAGCGTGCCCACACGTACAGCCACCATGAAGGCGAACCGTACCCGTGATTACCGTCGCAGCCTGTCAAAGCTGTGTCGTTGATATGCAACGACACGCCGAGACTAGATACCGACCCAGGCGGCTGCAACGGAAAAACGGCGGTAGGAGGATATTTGGGAAATGGACTACAAGGAAGGGCTTAAGTCTGATTGTTGGCACACCCCAATCCATCATGAATGAATTGGAAACCTTCTTGGCCTCAGACCGGCTCGGGTCCCCCTATTCAAGTTACGTCCCTGTCAGATAGATCATGGTGCGTGGGAACGGGCAAGCCCGCTCCCACGGTCCGTTGTAAATCAGTTGGCTGCTGATCAAGCCTGCAAAGCGTCAAACACCGCCAGCCAACCCCTCAACGCCGCATCCCCAGCTCCGCATCATCCATCAACGCCTTAGCCATCGCCGTCAAATAATGCGCAGCCCAAACCAGTTGCTCGTTCTTATCCAGCACCCCGGCCAACGTCATCTCGCGTACGCACCCCATCAACTCGGAGGCTTGCTCGCGCGCATGCTTGCAAGGAATCCCCGGCTCGATGCAGAACAGTGGCTCGCTATGGCCTTCGCCCTGGTAAAACTTTGTCTTGCCGACCGTGGTGTTCGGTGTGGTGTCATCAGTGGTCATTGTCCAATCTCCCTGAACGGTTCGATGCCTCAATGCTGCGTCTGCGGTGCCTTGAAGAACTGCAACTGAATCAGCGCCGACTCAAGCAATGAGCGCAGCGCACCTAGCTCATCGGCCGAGGTCAGCATCAGCGCCGTAGCGGGAGACTTGGGGGCGATCTGGACAGCCTGATGTACCACGGCTTGTGCGCACATGGCGTACTCTGTGGCCTGGATGAGGGTATCTTCCAGAGAGTGGCAGTCATGCGGTGGGTCGGGGACGATCTTCAACATCACGATTTTCCTCCTTAGCGCCGCCACCTGCCTGCTGTCAAACAGAAGGGTGGCAGCTGTACGTGGGTTGACAGACCGGCGAAAATCGTAAAATTCCGGCGCACGCAAGCGTGCCCGCACGTACAGCCGCCATAGAGGTGAGCCGTATACGATTTTTTCGTCGCAGCCTGTCAAAGCTGTGTCGTTGATATGCAACGACACGCCGAGACTAGATACCGACCCAGGCGGCTGCAACGGAAAAACGGCGGTAGGAGGATATTTGGGAAACGGACTACAAGAAAGGGCTTAAATCTGATTGTTGCCGCACCTCACTACCCAAACACCCCCGCCTGAATCTTTACGCTTTCTTTATCCCCCACCCACCGCCCTGATCTCGCCCCTTTACGCCCACCCCTCGGACAATCCTCCCAAAGCGGCCAGCAAGCCGCATTACGGGAGACTTCCTCATGTACATGCTCGACGAACTGTCACTGCTGTTGGCCGTGGCATTGGCGATTTACCTGCTGGTCGCGCTGCTGCGCGCCGATCGCAGCTAAGGGGCCGCCATGCACAGTTACGACTACCTGTTGCTGCTGGCGTTCTTCGCACTCGTGCTGTTGCCAGCGCCGTGGCTTGGGCGTTTCTACTACAAGGTGATGGAGGGCCAGCGCACCTGGCTGTCGCCGGTCCTTGGCCCGGTAGAGCGCACCTGCTACCGCGTGGCGGGTGTGCGCGCTGACCGGCAACACAACTGGAAGCAATACGCCCTGGCGCTGCTGGCCTTCAACTTGGCCGGTTTCGGGCTGCTGTTCGCCGTGCTGTTGCTGCAAGGCAGCCTGCCGCTCAACCCGCAACACCTGCCGGGCCAGGAATGGTCGCTGGCGCTCAACACCGCTGTCAGCTTCGTGACCAACACCAACTGGCAGGCCTACAGCGGCGAAGCCTCGCTGAGCTACCTGAGCCAGATGCTCGGGCTGACCGTGCAGAACTTCGTCAGCGCGGCCACTGGCTTGGCGGTGCTGGTGGCGCTGTGCCGGGGCATCACCCGGCGCTCGACCAGCAACCTTGGCAACTTCTGGGTCGACCTGACGCGCGCCACCCTTTATGGCCTGCTGCCGCTGTGCCTGCTGCTGGCACTGCTGCTGGTGTGGCAGGGCGTGCCGCAGACCTTCAGCGACTACGCCCACGCGGTCACCCTGCAAGGCACCGAGCAGACCATCCCCCTGGGCCCAGCCGCCAGCCAGATCGCCATCAAGCAGCTCGGCACCAATGGCGGTGGTTTCTTCGGCGTCAACTCGGCGCACCCGTTCGAAAACCCAACGGCCTGGAGCAACCTGTTCGAAGTGGTCTCGATCATCCTGATCCCGGTGGCTCTGGTGTTCACCTTCGGCCACTACGTCAAGGATTTGCGCCAGAGCCGCGCGATCATCGCCTGCATGCTGGCGCTGTTCGTGATCGGCGGTAGCGTCGCGCTGTGGTCGGAATACCAGCCCAACCCGATGCTTGACGGCGCCCAGGTGCAGCATGAAGCACCTCTCGAAGGCAAGGAAAGCCGCTTCGGCACCACCGCTTCGGTGCTCTGGACGGTGACCACCACGGCGGCCTCCAACGGCTCGGTCAATGCCATGCATGACAGCCTCAACCCCCTGACCGGCATGGTGGCGATGGTCAACATGATGGTTGGCGAGGTGATTTTTGGCGGCGTCGGTGCCGGGCTCTACGGCATGTTGCTGTTCGTGCTGATCGCGGTGTTCCTGGCCGGGCTGATGATTGGCCGCACCCCCGAATACCTGGGCAAGAAACTCCAGGCCCGCGAGGTGCAGTTGCTGGTGGCGACGCTGCTGGTGATGCCGGTGGGCGTGCTGGTGCTCGGCGCGATTGCCGCCAGCCTGCCGGGCCCGGCGGGAGCGGTCAGCAATCCGGGGGCGCATGGCTTCAGCCAGTTGCTGTACGCCTATACCTCGGGCGCTGCCAACAACGGCTCGGCCTTCGCAGGCTTTGGCGCCAACACGGTGTTCCATAACCTGATGATCGCCTTGGCCATGCTCATCGGCCGCTTCGGCTACATCCTGCCGGTGCTGGCCCTGGCCGGCAGTCTCGCGGCGAAGAACAGCGCGCCGCAGGGCTCGAACAGCTTCCCCACCCACGGCCCGCTGTTCACCACCTTGCTGCTGGTGACCATCGTGCTGGTGGGCGGCCTGACCTTCCTGCCGAGCCTGGCCCTTGGGCCGATTGCCGAACACCTGAGCCTGGGTTTCTGAGGAATACACCATGAACATGCCGATTCCCGATGTGAAAGCGCCCCACGGTGCCAAGGACCAAACCCGTTTCAGCGCGCTGTGGCGCCCGGCGCTATGGCAGGCGGTGGTCAAGCTCGACCCGCGCCAGCTCAAGCGCTCGCCGGTAATGCTGGTGGTGGCCCTGACTGCCATGCTCACCACTGCGCTGTGTTTTGCCCCCGGTAACGGTGTAAGCACCGGCGTTGCCATGCAAATCGCCGTGTGGCTGTGGTTCACCGTCCTGTTCGCCAACTTTGCCGAAGCCTTGGCCGAAGGGCGCGGCAAGGCCCGTGCCGACAGCCTCAAGGCGGGCAGCCAGGGCTTGATGGCCCAGCGCCGTAAGGGTGATGGCAGCTTCGAGGCGGTCGCCGCCGCCCAACTGCGCAAGGGCGACGTAGTGCGGGTCGTGGCCGGTGAGATGATCCCTGGCGATGGCGAGGTGCTCGAAGGTATCGCTGCGGTCAACGAAGCTGCCATTACCGGCGAATCCGCGCCAGTGATCCGCGAGTCTGGCGGTGATCGTTCAGCGGTCACCGGCAATACCCGGCTGGTGTCTGACTGGCTGCTGATCCGCATCACCAGCAACCCCGGCGAATCCACCCTGGACCGCATGATCGCCCTGGTGGAAGGCGCCAAGCGCCAGAAGACGCCCAACGAGATCGCCCTGGATATCCTGCTGATCGGGCTGACCCTGATCTTTCTGATCGTGGTGGTCACGCTACAGCCATTCGCCCACTTCGCCGGAGGCAGCCTGCCGCTGATCTTCCTCGCCGCGCTACTGGTGACGTTGATCCCCACCACCATCGGTGGGCTGCTCTCGGCCATCGGCATTGCCGGCATGGACCGCCTGGTGCGACTCAACGTGATCGCCCGTTCGGGCCGCGCGGTGGAGGCCGCAGGCGATGTGCACACGCTGATGCTCGACAAGACCGGCACCATCACTTTTGGCAACCGCCGTTGCAGTGCCTTGCACGCCGCCTCCGGCGTGACCGCCAAGGAGTTGGGGGAGGGCGCCTTGCTCGCCTCGCTGGCCGATGACACCGCCGAGGGCAAGTCGATCGTCGAGTACCTGCGCCAACTGCATGATTTCGCCGAGCCTTCGGCCAGCCAGTACGAGGCGATTGCCTTCAGTGCCGAGACGCGGCTGTCGGGTATCGACTTCCAGCAGCGCCGCTACCGCAAGGGCGCGGTCGATGCGGTGCTGGCCTTCGTCGGCATGCAGCGCCTGGAAATGCCAGCGCCCTTGGCGCGCGAAGTGGAGCGCATCGCCCAGAGCGGCGGCACGCCGCTGCTGGTGTGTGTCGACAAGCGCCTGCTTGGGGTGATCCACCTCAAGGACGTGGTCAAGCCCGGCATCCGCGAGCGCTTTGCCGAACTGCGCAAGCTGGGCATCCGCACCGTGATGGTCACTGGCGACAACCCGTTGACCGCTGCTGCCATCGCAGCCGAGGCTGGGGTCGACGACGTGCTGGCCGAAGCCACGCCTGAGAAGAAACTGGCGCGCATCCGCCAGGAGCAAAACGACGGCCGCCTGGTGGCCATGTGCGGTGACGGCGCCAACGACGCCCCGGCCCTGGCCCAGGCCGATGTGGGCATGGCCATGAACGACGGCACCCAGGCCGCCCGCGAGGCCGCCAACATGGTCGATCTGGACAGTGACCCGACCAAGCTGCTGGATGTGGTGCAGGTGGGCAAGGAGCTGCTGGTGACGCGTGGCGCCCTGACCACCTTTTCCATCGCCAACGACGTGGCCAAGTACTTCGCCATCCTGCCGGCGCTGTTCGCGGCCATCTACCCGCAACTGGGCGTGCTCAACCTGATGGGGCTGGCCAGCCCGCAGAGTGCGATCTTGTCGGCCATCGTGTTCAACGCGCTGATCATCATCGTGCTGATCCCGCTGGCCTTGCGTGGGGTGCGCGTGCAGGCCGCCAGCGCCGCGCAACTACTGCGGCGCAACCTGCTGATCTACGGGGTTGGCGGTCTCATCGTGCCGTTTGCCGGGATCAAGCTGATCGACGTTGTGCTCAATGCCCTGCACCTGGTTTGAAGGAGAGACTGACATGACCGCTTATGTACGCCCGGCCCTGAGCCTGGTGCTGCTGATGACCTTGGTCACCGGCGTGCTGTATCCCCTGGCCGTCACCGGCATCGCCCAGGTGGCCTTCCCCGAGCAGGCCAACGGCAGTCTGGTGCGTGATGCGCGAGGCGTGGTGCGCGGCTCGGCGTTGATTGCCCAGGCATTCGAAGGCGACGCGTGGTTCCAGCCGCGCCCCTCTGCTGGCGCCTACGCCACCGTGGCTAGCGGTGCGAGCAACCTGGCGCCGAGCAATCCGGTGCTGGCCGAGCGGGTGCAAAGCGCGGCCAGCACGCAGTATCAGGCTGCGCAGGGGCCGGTGCCCCAGGCCCTGCTGACCACCTCGGCCAGCGGCCTGGATCCGCACTTGCCGCCCGAGGCCATCGCCTACCAACTGCCGCGCGTGGCGGCGGCGCGGCAGGTGGCGCCAGAGCGCTTGCAAGTGCTGGTCGATGACGCCACGCTGCGCCCATTGATCGGGCCGCCGGTGGTGAATGTGCTGGCGCTGAACCAAGCACTGGAGCGCCTGGCGCCGCTCACCGAACGTTAACGCCACACCCATGTAGGAGCGGCCTTGTGTCGCGATGGGGCGCGCAGCGGCCCCAGGATCTCGGCATCACGCAAAATCGCCGGGGCCGCTGCGCGCCCCATCGCGACACAAGGCCGCTCCTACACCAAGCCATTGCATCATTACAGGACCTGACATGAGCAACCCCACCCGCGCCGATGCCTTGCTCGCCGGCCTGCCCCGCGAAGGGCGCGGCAGGCTAAAGGTATTTCTTGGCGCCGCCCCGGGGGTCGGCAAGACCTTCGCCATGCTTCAGGCCGCCCACGCTCAGTTGCGCCAGGGTGTGGCGCTGGTGGCGGGAGTGGTCGAAACCCATGGCCGCAGTGAAACCGAGGCGCTGCTCGCCGGGCTCCCCCAGCAACCGTTGCTGCGCAGCGAGTACCGTGGCGTCACCCTCGAGGAAATGGACCTCGACGGCCTGCTCAAGGCCGCACCGCCCCTGGTGCTGGTGGATGAGCTGGCGCACAGCAATGCCCCCGGCAGCCGCCACGCCAAGCGCTGGCAAGATGTGCAGGAACTGTTGGCCGCTGGCATCGACGTGTACACCACGGTCAACGTCCAGCACCTGGAAAGCCTCAACGACAAGGTCCGCGACATCACCGGGGTGCAGGTGCGCGAAACCCTGCCCGACTGGGTGCTGCACGAGGCCTTCGAACTGGTGCTGATCGACCTGCCGCCGCGTGAGCTGCTCGAACGCCTGCGCGAGGGCAAGGTGTATGTCCCCGAGCAGGCTCGCGCCGCCATCGATGCGTTTTTCTCGCAGACCAACCTGACCGCCCTGCGCGAGCTGGCCATGCAGACCGCCGCCGCTCAGGTCGACGCCGACCTGGCCAGCGGCTACCGCCAGCGTGGCCAAGAGGCCCCGGCCTTGCGCGGGCGTTTGCTGGTTGGCATCGATGGCGACGAGCAGGCCGAGCGCCTAGTGCGCCATGCCAGCCGCGTCGCCCAGCGCCGGCATCTGCCCTGGAGCGTGGTGTACGTGGACAACGGCCGGCTGCGCGACGAATCGGCCCGCCATCGCTTGCAGGCTGCCCAGCAGTTGGCCGAGCGATTGGGCGGCGAGGTGGTGCTGCTGCGCGCAGGCGAGGTGGCGCGCACGCTGATCCAGCATGCCGCCGAGCGCCGCGCCAGCCTGGTACTGGTGGGTCAGTCCCGTGACCGCCTGCGCCGGCGGCTGTTCGGCGCAGGCGTGGCGGCGCGCCTGCTGCGCGAAAGCCATGGCCTGGAAATCAACGTGCTCGACCGCGACGCCCAGCCGCCCCCGGCACGCGCGGCGGTACGGCAGGTGTGGGTGTGGCGTCACTACCTGCTGGCGCTGTTGGCCACGGCGCTGGCCGCTGGGCTGGCGTGGGGCGTGTCGCGCGTCCTGGCGCTGCCTAACATTTCCCTGGTGTTTCTCGCCGCAGTGTTGCTGGTAGCGGTACGCAGCAGCCTCGGCCCGGCGCTGGCCTGTGCGGTGTTGTCGTTCCTGGCCTATGACTTTTTGTTCATTCCGCCGAATTTCTCGTTCAGCATCCAGCGCGAAGAAGACGTACTCACCCTGGTGTTCTTCCTGCTGATGGCGGCGCTGACCGGCAACCTGGCCGCCCGCCAGCGCCGCCAGTTACAGGCGCTGCGCGAAACCCAGGCGCAGACCAGTCAACTGCTCGACCTGTCGCGCCGACTCACCGTGGCCACCGATCGTCAGGCGGTGTTCAATGCCGCTGGCCAGCATCTGGATGGCTGGCATGATGTGCAGGTGTGCTTGCTCGAACGTGACGCAGAAGGGCTTTTGCACGTGGTCGGCGGTACTGCTGCGGCGTTCACCGACATCGAACGCGCGGCGGCCGAGTGGGCCTGGCAACAGGGCCAGGCGGCCGGCTTTGGCAGCGATACCTTGCCGCACGGCCGCTGGTGGTGGTGGCCGCTGGCGGTGGAAGAGCAGCCCCTGGCGCTGCTCGGCGTGCGCCCGCGCAACGCTGAGCCGCTCGCTGCGCAGCGGCGGCGCTTGCTGATGGCGCTGGCTCAGCCCCTGGCTCAGGCACTGGCGCGCGCGCGCCTGGGCGAGCAACTGGAGGCGGCGCGCCTGCACGGGGAGACTGAGCAACTGCGCAGTGCCTTGCTCGCCTCGGTGTCGCACGACCTGCGTAGTCCGTTGACCGCCATGCGCGGCAGCATCGACAGCCTGCTGGCGCTGGGCGAGGCGATCCCGATCCAAGATCGGCGCGAGCTGCTCGAAGGCACTCGCGATGAAGCCGAGCGCCTGGATCGTTACATTCAGAACCTGCTGGACATGACCCGGCTGGGCCACGGCGCTTTGAAGCTGGCACGTGACTGGGTGGCCCCGGCCGATATCGTCGGCAGCGCCCTCAACCGCTTGCGGGTGGTGCTGGCACCGCTGCGGGTGCATACCGAGGTGCCGGCTGAATTACCCTTGCTGTTCGTGCATGCGGCGCTGATCGAGCAGGCGCTGGTTAACGTGCTGGAGAACGCTGCGCGTTTCTCGCCGCCGCAGGGCCGCTTGCTGTTGCAGGTGACGGTGCAGGGCGCGCAACTGTGCCTGGCCGTCAGCGACCAGGGCCCCGGTATTGCAGCAGAGGAGCGCGAGAAGATTTTCGACATGTTCTATACCGCTGCGCGCGGTGACCGGGGCGGGCAGGGTACGGGTCTGGGGCTGGCCATCTGCCAAGGCATGATCGGCGCCCACGGCGGGCATATCCTGGTGGGCGACGGCATCGATGGCCAGGGCACGTGCATCACACTATGCTTGCCGCTGCCCAACCAACCCGAGCCTGAAAGTGAAGCCCCATGAGCCAAGCCGCCACCCTGTTGGTGATTGACGACGAGCCGCAGATTCGCAAGTTCCTGCGCATTAGCCTGGCGTCTCAGGGCTACAAAGTGCTCGAAGCCGGCAGCGGCGCCGAGGGGCTGGCCCAGGCGGCATTGGGCAAGCCGGACTTGGTGGTGCTCGACCTGGGCCTGCCGGACATGGACGGCCAACAGGTGCTGCGCGAGTTGCGTGAATGGAGCACGGTGCCGGTGATGGTGCTGTCGGTGCGTGCCAGCGAGGTGCAGAAAGTCGATGCGCTCGATGGCGGGGCCAACGACTATGTGACCAAGCCATTCGGTATTCAGGAATTTCTCGCCCGCGTACGTGCCTTGTTGCGCCAGGCGCCACAGCTGGGCGCGGGTGTGGCGACGGCGAATTTTGGTCCTTTGCAGGTGGATTTCGCCTTTCGCCGGGTGACTCTCGACGGCGTCGAAGTGGCGCTGACGCGCAAGGAGTACGCGCTGTTGGCGCAACTGGCCGGGCACCCAGGGCGGGTGATCACCCAGCAGCAGTTGCTCAAGGATATCTGGGGGCCGACCCATGTGGACGACACCCACTACCTGCGCATTGTGGTGGGGCATCTGCGGCAGAAGCTGGGGGATGACCCGACTGCGCCGAGGTTCATCATTACCGAGGCGGGGGTGGGTTACCGGTTGGTGGCGCCGGTGTGAAGCCGCTTATGTGCGGCGTCTCCCCCGCGATCTTGCCTTGGGCTCAGATCCTGGGGTCGCTGCGCGCCCTGTTCGCGGCACAAGGCCGCTCTTAATAGATCTGATCTGCACACAACGTGTTGACTTAGCAGGGATCTGTAGGGAGCGGGCTTGCCCGCGAAGTAGGCGACTCGGTGTATGGCACCGGCTTCGCCGGTGTTCGCGGGCAAGCCCGCTCCCACAGGGTATGCGGCGTGCTTGCGAAATCAGTTCTCTGCGCGACAGCGCAGTCCAAAGGGCTGGGTGATCTCCGCCGTTAGATATCCAGCTCCAACGCTAGCAATTCCTGCACGGTCTGGCGTCGGCGAATCAGGCGCAGGCTGTCGTTTTCGATCAGTAACTCCGGCAGCAGCGGGCGGCTGTTGTAGTTCGACGACATCGACGCGCCATACGCGCCGGCATCGTGGATCACCAACAGGTCGCCTACCTTGGCAGGTGGCAGCAACTGCGGGGTCAGCTCTTCGTCGTTCTGGGTGAATACATCGCCGGATTCGCACAGCGGTCCTGCCACCACGGTCGCTTGCAGCGCGCCGTCCAGCGGCTGGCCATCGGCGCTGTACAGGCTCATGCGGTGGTAGGCGCCGTACATGGCCGGGCGCATCAGGTCGTTGAAACCGGCGTCTACCAGGATGTAGTGCTTGGCGCCCATCTGCTTGACCGCACGCACTTCGGCCACCAAGTAGCCCGACTCCGCCACCAGGTAACGGCCTGGTTCGATTTCCATGCGTACCGGGTGGCCGAGCATGGCTTCGACTTCGGCGCGAGCCACGGCCCAGGTCCTGGCGTAGCGTTGCAGGTCTACTGGCTGGTCGCCCTCGCGGTAGGGCGTGGACAGCCCGCCGCCGATGGAGAATGCCTCGATGTCCATGCCCAGGCGGCCGATCAGCTCGACCATCGAGCCTGCGACTTGCTCCAGGTGCTGGTAATCCACCCCAGAGCCAATGTGCATGTGCACACCGACCAGGTGCAGGCCATGCTGTTTCACGCACGCCAGGGCCTCGGGCAGTTGCGCGTGCCAGATGCCGTGCTTGCTGTTTTCGCCACCTGTGTTTGTCTTGCGGCTATGGCCATGGCCGAAGCCTGGATTGATGCGCAACCATACTCGATGCCCGGGCGAGCGTTCGCCCAGTTGGCGCAGCATGTCGATGGAGCCGGCGTTCACTTCGATACCGGTTTGCACCACACGCTCCAGTGTGGGCTGGTCGAGCACGTCGCAGGTCAGCACCACGCCGGCCGGCTCGCCGCCGACTTGCGCACCGGCGGCGAAGGCACGCTCCATTTCGCCCAGTGACACGGCATCGAGTACCAGACCGCGTTCGCGGATCAGACGCAGCACGTGCAGGTTGGGGTTGGCCTTCTGGGCGAAACGCACGGTGTCGAAGTGCTGCAGCAACTGTTCGATGCGCTGGTGGATGGTGTGGCTGTCGTAGGCCCAAAGGGGCGAGCCGTGTTGGCGGATGGCGCTGGCCAGCAGGGGGAAGGTCATGGGGCGTTCCTTGGAGTGGATGTACGCATGGTGACTGAGTTGTTCGATTCAGAAAAATAGCTATTTTTCTCTGATTGATTCATATCTGATATGGGTTGAGTCGAACCGCCGCTCCCTCATTTAGCGTGACCACCCATGAATCTCACCATCCGCCACATCGAAGTATTCCGCGCCATAATGGTCGCCGGCAGTGTCACGGGCGCTGCCCGCCTGCTATTCACCTCGCAGCCCACCGTCAGCCGCGAGCTGGCGCGCATGGAGCAGGTCAGCGGCCTGAACCTGTTTGAGCGCGAGGCCGGACGTCTGGTGCCCACAGCCCAAGCCTTGCTGCTGATTGATGAAGTCGAGCGTGCATTCGTCGGCCTTGAGCGTATCGAGCGCTTTGCCCAGGCCATCCGCAATTTCGAACAGGGTCGCCTGGCCATCACCTGCCTGCCGCTGTTTTCCCAAACCCTGCTGCCTGGAGCCTGCAAGCGCTTGCATCGCGCCCATCCAGGGGTGAGCGTGAGCATCACCGCGCAGGAGTCGCCGCTGCTGGAGGAGTCATTGGTCGCCCAGCAGCATGACCTGGGCCTGACTGAGGTGGAGCAGGTGCCGCGTGGCGCGGTGGGCGAGCTGCTGTTCAGTGCCGACATGGTCTGCGTGCTGCCGCCCGGCCACCCGTTACAGGCCAAGCCGGTGTTGGCACTGGAGGACTTCCACGATATCGACTTCATCAACTTGGCCAGCCTGGACACCTACCGGCAGCAGCTCGACCAGCACTTTCGCGCCGCAGGGGTGAACCGCCGTACGGTGATCGAGACCACCAGCGCCGCCTCGGTATGCGCGATGGTTCGCCAGGGGCTGGGTGTCGCGATCATCAACCCGTTGAGCGGGCTGGAGGCGGGGCAGGGCGGTTTGATCATGCGCAGGCTGAGCGTGTCGGTGCCGTATCGGGTGATGCTGATCCTGCCAGAGCACCGACCCGCGTCGGCGGTGGTCGGGCCATTGTGCGATGCGCTGCGTGAACAAGCGCGAGCGATGGCGGCTCAGTTGGCAGGCAATGGGGTTTGACTGCGGCAACTTTTGTACAAGTTTATGAAGCGGCGGCAGGCGAGGAAGTGTTTTATTCCGCCTGATTTTGGCGCGTATGCCGTTTATTTTTTGACTTTTGATGGAATTTTCTCTGCGGGCCAGCATCGTACAGCGCACACCCTGAGCTTGGTTCCATGTGGATTGAGGTGAATTTTCACAATACCTGTACAAAAATGTGGAGTTGTACAAGTATTCGCGCTACCGTGCACTTAAATCGCTGCCGTGTGTGAACCGTTCATCTGCGCGCCAGTCTCATAGATATCAAAGTGCTATATCTTCGTGCTTAACACCTCTTTCTGGGCAGGGAACATCATATGCAAACCGCTCCCATGCCACTCAAGGAAAAGGAACGCCTGGCCAAGGTCGTCGAATGGTGCGTTGCGCAGCAGGACCAGAACGGCGAATTGCGCGCGTTGGTGCAGTTGGTCGCGAGCTACTTTGCAGTGCCTATCTGCCTGGTCTCGATCGTCAGCGAGTGCCAGCAGTGGTTCATGGCCAGGACGGGCCTGGACAGCGCCAGCACCCCGCGCGACGTTTCGTTCTGCGCCCATACCATTCTGCAGGCTGAACCGTTGGAGGTGCCCGACGCCCTCCTTGATCCGCGTTTCGCCGACAATCCGCTGGTCACTGGAGCACCTGCGATCCGCTACTACTGCGGTGCACCCCTGATGGTCGAGCAAGGCATCGCCATCGGTAGCCTGTGCATCATCGACACCGTGCCGCGCCCACCCATGGCGGCTGAGCAGCGGGCGATGCTGGTGGCGTTCGCCAACATGGCCATGAGCATTCTGGCCAGCATCCGACGCAGCAATTTTTTCGACCAGCCCACGGGGTTGTTCAACCGCCTCAAGCTCGAGTGCGACGTGCAGGCTCACTTTGACCGTGGCCAGGACATGACCTTGCTGGCGATCGATATTCTGCCGGCCGCCGTGCTGAACGACATCACCCAGGCGTTGGGTTACAACTTTGCTCACGACCTGACCTTGCAGGTCAAGGCGCGCATCGCCGCTCAACTGCACCCCGGTGTGCCGCTGTACAAGATCAGCCCGACCCGCTTCGCCACCATTGTCGACGAGCCCGAGCAGGTGCGCCCGTTGTGCATCGGCATCGTCGAGGCGTTGCAGGCGCCGGTGCAGTGCCATCAGATTCCGGTGTTGCTGGATGCGGGTATCGGTGTCGCCCCCTTGAGCGCCGCCAGCGACGAGCGCGAGGGCTTGGAGTGGCTGCGCCGGTTGGTCAGTGCCGCCGATGCCGCGCGGCGCAGTGTGGGGCGCTGCGCGTTGTTCCAAGCCGACGTCGATGCCGCCCAGCGCCGCGCGTTCACTTTGCTCGCCGCGCTGGCCGAGGCGTTGCAGCGCGATGACCAACTCAGTCTGCACCTGCAGCCGCGCTTGCACCTGCCGCAGGGCGAGTGCCGTTCGGCCGAGGCGCTGCTGCGCTGGCGACACCCGCAACTTGGCGAGATTTCCCCGGCCGAGTTCATCCCCCTGGCGGAGAAGACCGCACTGATGGGGACGCTCAGTCTTTGGGTGCAGCGTGCGGTGCTGCGCCTGCTGCAACAGACCCGCGCGTTGGGTCTGCAAATCAGCATGAACGTTACCGCGCGCGACCTGGAAAGCCCGTTGTTCATGGATACGTTGCTCATCGAGATGCGTAGCCTGGGCATCGAGCCGTCAAAGTTACAACTGGAGTTCACCGAAAGCGCGTTGATCGAGCAACTGGAAGAAGTGCAGCAGCAGTTGCAGCGGGCTCGCCTGGCCGGTATCGAAATCGCTATCGATGACTTTGGTACTGGCTACAGCAATTGGGATTACCTCAGCCGAATCCCCGCCAGCCTGGTCAAGCTCGACCGTTCGCTGGTGCACAGAGGCTGTATGGATGCCAGGGATGGTCAGTTGGTGCGTTCGTTGGTGGCACTGGCTACGCAGTTGGGCTACCGAGTAGGCGCCGAAGGCATTGAGACCGCAGCGCAGCTGGAGCAGGCCAGCGCCTGGGGCTGCGCCGAGGTTCAGGGCTACTACTTGGGTCGGCCCATGCCGCTAGAAGCCTTCCAGCAGTGGTTCGGCGTCACGCAGCTTGCAGGCTGGGTGGCTTGACCGGCGTTTCCTGATCTTTCCCTTTCCCACAGGTGAGTCATGTTCAATCGGCAATTGAAAGCCACGCTCGCGGCTCGCGAAGCGGAGCTGGTGGTATTGCGTCAGCGTTTGGCCCAGCAGGAGCAGGCCGGTATTTTTCTGCGGCTCGATGAGGCACTGCGATTGCTTGAAGGCAATGCGTCGGCTGCCGAGCTGTTGGGTACACCTGGTCAGGCACTGGCCGGCAAGGCCTTGGGACAATGGCTGGCGCAGCCGCGCCTGGAAGCATTGGCCAAGGCCCTGGGCAGGGGCGAGGTGCAGCAGGGTGAGTACCCGCTGCGGCATGCCAACGGCCGTGAAGTGTGGGCGTGCATGAGCTGGTATCCGCAGCTCGATGCCCAGGGACGTCTGTACCAGGTGATCGGCCAGGGCCGCGAGGTGACCAAGGCGCTGGACACTGCCCAGCAGAACCAGTTCGTGCTCGCTGCACTAATGCGTTCCACGGCGGTGATCCAGTTCGACCTGAGCGGCAAGGTGCTGGAGGCCAACGACACGTTCCTGAGGGCCATGGGCTATCGCCTGGATCAAGTCCTGGGCCAGCACCATCGGCTGTTCTGCACCGCCGAGTTCTGTGCCAGCCCTGACTACGCCGAGCTGTGGCGCGCCCTCAACGCCGGCCAGTACGTGACCGGACGCTTTTTGCGCCTCGACAGCCAGGGCCGCGAAGTCTGGCTGGAGGCCAGCTACAACCCGGTCATCGATACACAAGGCCGGCTGCTGCGGGTGGTGAAGTTCGCCTCTGTGGTGACCGATCAGGTGCAGCGTGAAGAGGCGGTCAAGCAAGCCGCGCAGATGGCCCTGGAGGTCTCGCAAGGGACTGACAGCGGCGCGACCGAAGGGGTGGCGGTGGTCAGGCAGGTGGAGCAGACCATGCAGGAGGTCAGTGCCCAGCTGCATTCGGCCGGGGCCACCATCGATGCGTTGGGCAAGCAGTCGCTGGTCATCAGTTCGATCGTGCAGACGATTGGCGGGATTGCCGCACAGACCAACCTGCTGGCGCTCAATGCCGCCATCGAGGCGGCCCGTGCCGGTGAGCAGGGGCGTGGCTTCGCAGTGGTCGCCGATGAGGTGCGGCAACTGGCGGCGCGCACCAGCAGCGCCACCGAAGAGATCGTAGCCGTGGTCGCACGCAACCAGACCTTGGCCAGCCAGGCGGTGATCGAGATCGAAACCAGCCGTGGGCAGGCTGACCAGGGCTTGCACTTGGCGACCCAGGCCGGCAGTACCATCGGCGCGATCCAGGCCGGTGCGCGGCGCGTGGTGGAGGCGGTCGGGCGGGTGAGCCAGGACTTAGGCTAAGTGTTTGCCGGGTGCATAGGCCAAAGGTGCGAAAGCGACTGGAACGATCGGAAAAAAACGCGGGTCAACACCTCAACGGACGCTTGAAGCGTCTTACTTCCCAGAGGATTGGCCATGAGTACCCTGACGATCGAAGGTTGGTGCAAAGGCAACGGTGAGCAGCGTTCCACCCCGGTGGGCGAGATTCATTTCGACATCCAAGGTGCGACCCACACGCTGCTGGAGCAGGCCGAAGAGCGCTTGCAACAGAGCCATGAGCGCGAGGCGATGGTGGACGTCGACATGCAGACCCTCAACCTGGTGCTGCCCGAGGGCTATGGGCCGCTATCCGACTGCCGCTTGCGGGTCTACTTGAGCGAGGATGAGCGCGGGCAGTTCCACTTGGTTGGCCACCGCGCCAGTGACGGCAGCCTGATCTACACCAACGCGGTGCTGATTGCCCAACTGAGCTGAGCGCGTTGGCGGGTGGGTCAGGTGTACCCGTGCATTCCGTCAGCGACATGCACATGTTGCTGTTTTTCCGGAGTGAATGGGGTGTCCAGCGTAGCCAGCGCAATGCAGATCCAATCCCTGAATTGGCCCTGGGACCTTGACCAGAACAACGACGAGCCGCAGCGCGAGCAGAACGAACGCAGTACCGATTCGGAGGAGGGGTATGCCGTCAGCGCATCCTCACCCTGGACGATCCGCAGCGCCCGGCGCGGCACGCTGCCAAAGGAGGCGAATAGCGCGCCGTGTGCCTTGCGGCATTGGCTGCAATGACAATGGCTGACGGCCTTGGGCGTGGCCAGCAACTCGTACCTGATGGACGAGCACAGGCAACTGCCTTGGTAGAGGTTGCTCACTCGCTGTCATTCCTTCCCTGAAAAACGCGCAGCTTAATCGCCTGCGTGCAGACCGTCGACCGTTGCATGGGCGGCTGTCATCACCTGCCAGGTTCGCGCATCGGCAGGTATCAGATGCTCGATGCGCAACGACGCGACGGTAATGTCCAGCGGCATGCCGAAGGTGGTGAAGGTGGACAGGAACGTCAGTTCGCCGTCCTGGGTCCGAATACGGGTGAGGATCACCGGTGAGGGCCGGTGCTCTGTCGGCACGCTGGGCGGCGTTTGCAACTGTTGCAGGCGCCGCCCCAGCTCAGGATTGCCCAGCGCCTCCCTGGCTGCGCGTTGCCAGGTGATCGCGCGAATCTCGTCGGCATTGACCAGATGATCCCCCAGCCCGCCTGGGCGCAACAAGGTATCGAGCAGATTGAGGCCCGCGGTTTCGCGCACCTGCACGCCTGCCAGGGCGAACAGCACTCCAACACTGGTGTTGGCCGCCGTGACGTTCCAGTTTCCATCGATGACGATGGCAGGCGCGGGGTTGTTGGCCTGGAGCAGATGCGCCAGGGCCTCGTGCACCATGCCCAGGGTCGGGGCGTCCGGTGGCGAGGCGGTGTAGCGCGGTGCGAAGCCTGCGGCGAGGAACACCTCGTTGCACTGATCGAGCGGCACCTCCAGTGCGCTGAGCAAGGCATGCAGGGTGGCCGGGCTGGCCTTGGCGCGGCCAGTCTCCACACAGCTCAGATGGCGTTGCGAGACGCCGGCCAGCAGCGCCAGATCGAGCTGGCTGAGCCCTGCCTGACGCCGCAGACGGCGCAACTGTGCACCGGCGCTGGGGTGGGCAAGGGGCTGGGCGGGATGAAATGGAAGAGGGCTCATGCTTCGACTCTGCCTGTCCTTGGTTGAAGCGTCCATGACCTGAGAGGTCATTGAGGCGGGGGTGACTCTATCACTAGTGTGCTCAGACCGATCACTCAGGGAGATGACGATGAAGGCGCAGTGGATGGCGTTGTCTGTATTACTGGCGTTTGCGTTGTATACCGGCTGGACAATGTATGGCGCGCAGCAGTCGCTGTTGGCGTTCGGCCTGGAGTTGCTGTCACGGCCAGATACAGCGCAAGTGGTCATCGACCTGTATCTGATGGCGGGACTTGCCTGCATCTGGATGGTGAGCGACCACCAGGGGCGCGGAGGGCGTTGGCCGGGTGTACTGCCCTACCTGCTGTTGACGGTGGTGTTCATCTCGATGGGGCCGCTGCTGTACATCGTGCTCCGGGGCATTGTCGGGAGACGCAAGCATGAGTAGCGCGTTGTCGGTGTATGCGATTTGCGTGGTGCTGCTGTTCTTCAAGATGCTGGCGCTCTCTTGCTACCAGGGATATTTCCGCTTGCGCTACCTGGCGTTCACCCATGCGGAGGACGCCGCTGTGTTCAAGCGCCCGGTACAGCCAGCCGAGCGGCCTGAAGTGGTGCGGGCCATGCACGCTTGGCGCAATGATCTGGAGAACATACCGATGTTCGTCGCCTTGGGTGGGTTGGCGATCGCGCTTGAAGCTTCGGCGGTCAGCACCGCCTGGCTGTGTGCAGTGTTCACCGCGGCGCGCGTGTTGCACACGATGCTGTATCTGGCCTGCGCTCAGCCATGGAGAACCATCAGTTATGGCGTGGCAGTGTTGTGCTTGATTGGTCTGGCCGTTGAGGTGTTGGTCTACCTGTAAACTCGCTCCTACAGGGGGCGTGTGAGCGGGGTCTTCAGTGCTCGATTTCCAGGAACGCCGCTTCCAGCAACTGTCGGGTGTACCCATGCTGCGGCGCATGGAAGATCGCCTGCGCATCCCCCTGCTCGACCACCTGCCCATGTTTGATCACCATCAACTGATGACTCAAGGCTTTTACCACTGCCAGGTCATGGCTGATGAACAGGTAGGTCAGGTTGTACTTCACCTGCAAGTTGCGCAAAAGCTCTACCACTTGGCGCTGCACCGTCCGATCCAGTGCCGAGGTCGGTTCATCCAGCAGAATCAGCGCAGGTTTGAGGACCAACGCTCGGGCAATCGCGATCCGCTGGCGCTGTCCGCCAGAAAACTCATGTGGATAGCGATGTCGGGTACGTGGGTCCAAGCCGACTTCTTCCAAGGCCGCGATAATCGCCGCTTCCTGCTCGGCCGGTGTGCCAATGTGATGAATCCGTAGCCCTTCACCCACGATATCCGCTACGCACATGCGCGGGCTCAAGCTACCGAAGGGGTCCTGGAATACCACCTGCATCTGCCGCCGCAAAGGCCTCACTTGCTTTTGGGTCAGACCTTCCAGTGCCTGCCCATGGAAGCGAATACCACCCTGGCTTGCGATCAGGCGCAAGATCGCCAGGCCCAAGGTGGACTTGCCTGAGCCGCTCTCGCCGACGATGCCCAGCGTCTGCCCCTGGGGCAAGCTGAAGTTCACACCGTCCACCGCCTTGACATGGTCCACGGTGCGGCGCAGCAAGCCTTTCTTGATCGGGAACCACACTTTCAGGTCCTGCACCTCCAGTAGTGGCGCACCCTCGGCGTTGGCTGCCGGAGCGCCGCTTGGCTCGGCGTTGATGAGCATCTGGGTGTAGGGGTGCTGCGGCGCACTGAACAGCGTGGCGCAGTCGGCCTGCTCGACGATCTTGCCGCACTGCATCACGCATACCCGGTGGGCGATGCGGCGGACCAGGTTGAGGTCGTGGCTGATAAGCAGCAACGCCATGCCCAAGCGGGCTTGCAGCGACTTGAGCAGGTCGAGGATCTTCAACTGCACGGTCACATCGAGCGCGGTGGTGGGCTCGTCGGCAATCAGCAGCTCGGGCTCGTTGGCCAGGGCCATGGCGATCATCACGCGTTGGCGCTGGCCGCCGGACAGTTCGTGGGGCAGGGCTTTCAAGCGTTTGTGCGGCTCGGGGATGCCGACCAGTTCCAGCAGCTCCAAGGTCCGCGCAGTGGCGGCCTTGCCGGTCAGGCCCTTGTGCAACAGGAGGATTTCGTTGATCTGCTTCTCGATGCTGTGCAGCGGGTTGAGCGAGGTCATCGGTTCCTGGAAGATCATCGCGATGCGGTTGCCGCGAATCCGCTGCATGGGCTTTTCTCCCAGTTGCAGCAGGTCCTTGCCCTCGTAGTGAATGCTCCCGGATGGGTGGCGGGCCAGCGGGTAGGGTAGCAGGCGCAGGATCGAGTGTGCGGTCACCGACTTGCCCGAGCCGCTTTCGCCCACCAAGGCCAGTGTCTCGCCCTTGCGGATGTCGAAGCTGATGCCGTCGACCACGCGGTTGACCTGCTCGCCAGTGACGAACTCCACCGCCAGGTCGCGGACTTCGATCAGGGTGTCTTGGCTCATGTCATTTCCTCGGGTCGAAGGCATCGCGGGCGGACTCGCCGATGAACACCAGCAGGCTCAGCATCACCGCCAGCACGGCGAAGGCGCTGATGCCCAGCCACGGGGCCTGCAGGTTGGATTTGCCCTGGGCGACCAACTCGCCCAGCGATGGTGAACCGGCGGGCAGGCCGAAGCCCAGGAAGTCCAATGCGGTCAGTGTGCCGATGGCGCCGGTGAGGATGAACGGCATGAACGTCATGGTCGAAATCATCGCGTTGGGCAGGATGTGGCGGAACATGATCGGGCCGTTGCGCATGCCCAGGGCGCGGGCTGCGCGCACATACTCAAGGTTCCGCCCGCGCAGGAACTCGGCGCGTACCACATCCACCAGGCTCATCCACGAGAACAGCAGCATGATGCCCAGCAGCCACCAGAAGTTGGGCTGCACGAAGCTGGCGAGGATGATCAGCAGGTACAGCACCGGCAGGCCCGACCAGATTTCCAGGAAGCGCTGGCCGGCCAGGTCCACCCAGCCGCCGTAGAAGCCCTGCAAGGCGCCGGCGATCACCCCGATGACCGAGCTTGCGAGGGTCAGCGTGAGGGCGAACAACACCGAAATACGGAAGCCGTAGATCACCCGGGCCAGCACGTCGCGGCCCTGGTCATCGGTGCCTAGCAGGTTGTCCAGCGACGGCGGTGCGGGGGCGGGAACCTTGAGGTCGTAGTTGATGCTCTGGTAGCTGAACGGGATCGGCGCCCACAGCACGAAGGCGTCTTTGTTCTGTAGCAACTCGCGGATGTAAGGGCTCTTGTAGTTCGCCTCCAGCGGGAACTCGCCACCGAAGGTGGTTTCGGGGTAGCGCTTGAAGGCGGGGAAGTACCATTGGCCTTCGTAGCGCACGGCAATCGGCTTGTCGTTGGCAAGGAACTCGGCGCCCAGGCTCAGCCCGAATAGCACCAGGAAGATCCACAGCGACCACCAGCCACGGCGGTTGGCCTTGAAGCGCTCGAAGCGCCGGCGGTTGAGGGGAGAGAGGGCCATATCAGTGCTCCCGGCTGGCGAAGTCGATGCGCGGATCGACCAAGGTGTAGGTGAGGTCGCCGATCAGTTTCACCACCAACCCCAGCAGGGTGAAGATGAACAGGGTGCCGAACACCACCGGGTAGTCGCGGTTGATCGCCGCTTCGAAACTCATCAGCCCCAGCCCGTCGAGGGAGAAGATCACCTCGATCAACAGCGAGCCTGTGAAGAAGATGCCGATGAACGCCGACGGAAAGCCCGCGATCACCAGGAGCATCGCGTTGCGGAACACGTGGCCGTAGAGCACACGGCTGCGGCTCAGGCCCTTGGCCTTTGCGGTGATCACGTACTGCTTGTTGATCTCGTCGAGGAAGCTGTTCTTGGTCAGCAGGGTCATGGTGGCGAAGTTGCCGATCACCAGTGCGGTGATCGGCAGTACCAGGTGCCAGAAGTAGTCGAGTACCTTGCCGGTACTGGACAACTCGTCGAAGTTGTTGGAGGTCAGCCCGCGCAATGGGAACCAGTCGAAATAGCTGCCCCCGGCAAACAGCACGATGAGCAGGATCGCGAACAGGAATGCGGGGATGGCGTAGCCGACGATGATTGCCGAACTGGTCCACACATCGAAGTGGCTGCCGTGGCGTACGGCCTTGGCGATACCCAGCGGGATCGACACCAGGTACATGATCAGCGTACTCCACAACCCCAGGGAAATGGACACGGGCATCTTCTCGGCGATCAGGTCGACCACTTTGGCGTCGCGAAAGAAACTGTCGCCAAAGTCGAAGGTGGCGTAGTTCTTGATCATGATCCACAGCCGTTCGGGCGCCGACTTGTCGAAACCGTACATGCGCTCGATCTCGGCGATCAGCGCCGGATCCAGCCCTTGCGCGCCGCGGTAGTTGGCGCCGGCTACCGACACTTCGGCGCCGCCGCCTGCGATGCGGCTGGTGGCGCCCTCGAAGCCTTCGAGCTTGGCGATCATCTGCTCCACGGGCCCGCCGGGGGCGGCTTGGACGATGATGAAGTTGATGATCAGGATGCCGAACAGCGTCGGGATGATCAGCAGCAGACGACGCAGAATGTAAGCCAGCATGTCAGTGGCCCTCGCCAGCCGTTTCGGTCACCGCCGGGGTGACGTTGGGCTTGATCCACCAGGTATCGATGCCCACGTCGTACTTGGGTGATTTCTCCGGGTGGCCGATGTGGTTCCAGTAGGCCACGCGGTTGGTCTTGATGTGCCAGTTGGGAATCACGTAGTAGCCCGCCAGCAGTACCCGGTCCAGGGCGCGGCAATGCTCGACCAGGCTCTGGCGCGAATCGGCGTTGATCAACTGTTCGACCAACTGGTCGATGGCCGGGTCGCGCAGGCCTATGAAGTTGCGGCTGCCGGGGTTGTCGGCCGAGGTGCTGGACCAGAACTCGCGCTGCTCGTTACCCGGTGAGTTGGATTGCGGGAAGCCACTGACGATCATGTCGTAGTCCCGCGAGCGCAGGCGGGTGATGTACTGCGACACGTCCACCCGGCGAATGTCGAGGTTGATACCAAGGTCGGCGAGGTTGCGCTTGAACGGCAGCAGCACCCGCTCGAACTGGGTCTGGGCGAGCAGGAACTCGATGCTCACGGGTTTGCCGGTGCTGTCGACCATCTTGTCGTCGACGATTTTCCAGCCGGCTTCCTGTAGCAGCTTGTAGGCCTCACGCTGTTGTTCACGGATCATGCCGCTGCCGTCGGTGACCGGGTTATGGAAGGCCTGGCTGAAGACCTGCTCGGGGATCTTGCCGCGCAGCGGTTCGAGAATTTTCAGCTCTTGTGGAGAGGGCAGGCCGCTGGCGGCCATCTCGGAGTTCTCGAAAAAGCTGTCGGTACGGATGTAGGCACCGTTGAACAGCTGCTTGTTGGTCCATTCGAAGTCGAACAGCAGGCTCAGCGCCTTGCGCACCCGCACGTCCTGGAACATGGGTTTGCGCAGGTTGTAGATGAAGCCCTGCATGCCCACCGGGTTGCCGTTGGGGATTTCTTCCTTGATCAGGCGACCTTCGCGCACTGCCGGGATGTCGTAGGCGGTGGCCCAGTTCTTGGCGCTGACTTCCAGTTCGTAGTCGAACGCGCCAGCCTTGAGGGCTTCGAGGGCGACCGTGTTGTCGCGGTAGACATCGAAGGTCATGGCGTCGAAGTTATAGAAACCTCGGTTGATCGGCAGGTCCTTGCCCCAATAGTCCTTGACCCGCTCGTAGCGGATCGAACGGCCGGCCTTGACCTCGGCGACCTTGTACGGGCCGCTGCCCAGCGGAATCTCCAGGTTGCCACGGTTGAAGTCGCGGCCTGCGTACCAATGCTTGGGCAGCACCGGCAACTGGCCGAGGATCAGCGGTAGCTCGCGGTTGTTCTTGTGCTTGAACGTGAACAGTACCTTGAGCGGGTCTTCGGCGACCACTTCGGCGACGTCGGCGTAGTACTGGCGGTACAGCGGGGCGCCGTCCTTGATCAAGGTGTTGAAGGTGAACACCACATCGTCGGCCCGCATCGGGTGGCCGTCGTGGAAGCGCGCTTCAGGGCGCAGGTAGAAACGCACCCAGCTGTTGTCGGGGGCCTTTTCGATCTTGCCGGCCACCAGGCCGTACTCGGTGAACGGCTCATCCAGGCTCTGACGCATCAGGGTGTCGTAGATCAGGCCGAGGCTGTCGGCCGGCACGCCCTTGTTGATGAACGGGTTGAGGCTGTCGAAACCGCCGAAGCTGGACTGGCGGAAGGTGCCACCCTTTGGTGCGTTGGGGTTGACGAAGTCGAAGTGCTTGAAGGTCGCCGGATACTTGGGCGGCTCGTCGTACAGGGTCAGGGCATGTTGCGGGGCGGCCAGCGTCGGCAGGCTGGTAAAGGCCAGTAAAAGGCTGGCGGCAAGCGTGCGCAGCGTCGGGGTCATTGGGCTTTCTCCGAAGGCTTGATCCACCAGGTATTCAGCCCGAGGGTGTAGGGCGGCGTGGTGACGAAGGCGAGGCGGTTGCGGTAGGCCAGGCGATGGTTGTCCAGGTACCAGTTGGGGATCATGTAGTACTGCCACGACAGCACCCGGTCCAGGGCGCGGGCAGCGGCCACCTGGTCATCGCGGCTGCGGGCGGCCAGCAGGGTGTCTAGCAGGTGATCGACCACCGCATCCTTGACCCCCGCGTAGTTCTTGCTGCCGTGGATCGCGGCCTGGCTTGAGTGGAAATACTGCCACTGCTCAAGGCCCGGGCTCAGGGTCTGGTTGAGGGTCATCAGAATCATGTCGAAATCGAACTGGTCCAGGCGTTGCTTGTACTGGGCGCGGTCTACGGTGCGCAGGTGCGCGTCGATGCCCATGCTGGCGAGGTTTTCGACATAAGGCTGGAGGATGCGTTCAAGGTTGGGGTTGACCAGCAGCAACTCCAGGCGGAACTGGCGGCCTTTGCTGTCCAACAGGCGTTGGCCATTGAGCTTCCAGCCTGCCTGCGCGAACAAGCCCAGGGCCTGGCGCAGGTTCTGCCGGCCAACGCCGTTGCCGTCGGTGTGGCTGACCTGGTAAGGCTCGGTGAACAGCGCTGGCGGCAACTGGTCGCGCAACGGCTTGAGCAGCAGCCACTCCTTGCCGGTGGGCAAGCCTGAGGCGGCGAACTCGCTGTTGGGGTAGTAACTGGTGGCGCGGCGGTAGGCGCCATTGAACAGCGCGCGGTTGGTCCACTCGAAGTCCAGCATCAGGCCCAGCGCCTGGCGTACGCGTGGGTCGCTGAAGGCCGCGCGGCGGCTGTTCATGAACAGGCCCTGGGTTTGCGTGGGGATCTGGTGCGGGATCTGTGCCTTGATCACCTCGCCACGGCGCACCGCAGGGAAGGTATAGCCGTTAGCCCAGTTCTTGGCCTGGTGCTCGATATAGATGTCGAACTCGCCGGCCTTGAAGGCTTCGAAGGCCACGGTGGCGTCACGGTAGAACTCGTATTCGACGCGGTCGAAATTGTACTTGCCGCGGTTCACGGCCAGGTCCTTGCCCCAGTAGTTCTTGACTCGCTCGAACACCAGGCTGCGCCCTGGTTGCACCTCGCTGATGCGATACGGGCCACTGCCCAGCGGCGGCTCGAAGGTGGTCGCCTTGAAGTCGCGGCCTTGCCAGTAATGCTTGGGCAGCACCGGCATTTCGCCCAGGCGCAGGATCAGCAGTGGGTTGCCTGCGCGCTTGAAAACAAAGCGGATGCGCAGCGGACCGAGTACGTCGACGCGCTGCACTTCCTGCAGGTTGGTGCGGTACAGCGGATGGCCATCCTTGAGCAGGGTGCGGTAGCTGAAGGCCACATCGGCCGAGGTGATCGGCGTACCGTCGTGGAAGCGCGCTTCAGGGCGTAGATTGAACACCACCCAGCTGCGGTCTTCGCTGTACTCGACCGAGCGCGCGATCAGACCATAGCTGGAGGTGGGCTCATCGCCTGAGGGGTCGTACATGCCGGTGCCGACCATCAGCGTTTCGTTCAGCTCGCTGACGCCGTACTGCAGGAAATTGGGCGTGGTGACCGGACTCGATCCCTTGAAGGTGTAGGGATTGAGCGTGTTGAACGTGCCGAACGCCATGGCTCGCAAGGTGCCGCCCTTGGGCGCTTGCGGGTTGACCCAGTCGAAGTGGGTAAAGGTGGCTGGGTACTTGAGCATGCCGAACTGCGCGTATCCGTGGCTTTCGCTCACCATCGCGACGGCGGGGAAGCTCAAGGCCAGGCTGAGAGACAGCAGGAGGGGACGTATCAAGTCGGCATCCGATCCAGAGGCGTTGGGCTTGGGTCGGGCTACAGTAACAGCTTGTCTTGGTTGGAAAAAGAGTGTGGCGCGGGGGTTTGTACGGGGGTGAACGCATCGCGGGGTAAGTCGTATCAACGCAGCGTCGATACGACTTACCCCGCGCCAGGCTTATCCAGGCCGCATCAGCGTGCCAGGTAAACGGTCAGCGTCTGCCCAGGCTTGAGGGCATGCCCGCTGCGCGGGTTCCAACGCTTGAGGTGTTTCATTTCGACGTTGAAACGTTTTGCAACGAGGTAGTAGGAATCGCCCTTGCGCACCTTGTACTGGGTGGCGCGTTGCTGCGCCTCGGCCACGCGGTTGGCCGAGGCACTGCTGCCGCCACGCAGGGCCAGCACCTGGCCGACCTTGAGGTTGTGGTTACGCAGGCCGTTCCAGCTTTGCAATTGCTTGACCGAGACGCGGTTGGCCTTGGCGATGCTGCCCAGATTGTCGCCGCGCTTGACCCGGTAGCTGCGTGCCGCAGGAGCCTTGGCTTCGGCAAGCGCCGCTTGGAACACGGCCTTGTTCGGTTGCAGGCTGACCAGCTCTTCGGGCTTGAGGTTGGACATCCGGTCCGAGAGCAATTGCGCCTTGGCTGTTGGCACCAACAGTTGCTGTGGGCCGTCCACGGTCATGCGTTTCTTGAACGCCGGGTTGAGCTGGATCAGCTCGTCCTCGTCGATGTCGGCGAAGGCGGCGACACGCGACAGGTCGAGGCGATCGTTG
The DNA here is from genome assembly GCF_048068415.1 of Pseudomonas sp. NY15463. Taxonomy (NCBI): domain Bacteria; kingdom Pseudomonadati; phylum Pseudomonadota; class Gammaproteobacteria; order Pseudomonadales; family Pseudomonadaceae; genus Pseudomonas; species Pseudomonas sp. NY15463. Next base: position 33,225 of record NZ_JBLUQD010000007.1, on the reverse strand, counting down.
ATGGCGACGGCTTCGAAATACGGCTCGTTGGCGATCGGGTTGAGGTTCACGCCATACGCTTGCGGGGTGTTGATCACCTGCGACAGGGCCAGCAGCTTGGGCACGTAGTCGCGGGTTTCCTGCGGCAGCGGCAGGTTCCAGTAGTCGGTGGGCAGCCCGAGTTTCTCGTTGCGCTCGATGGCGCGGCTGACCGTGCCTTCGCCGGCGTTGTAGGCGGCCAGCGCCAGCAGCCAGTCGCCATTGAACATGTCGTGCAGGCGGCTGAGGTAGTCCAGGGCGGCGTTGGTCGAGGCGGTGACGTCACGCCGACCGTCGTAGAAGTTGGTCTGGCGCAGGTTGAAGTGGCGGCCGGTGGACGGGATGAACTGCCACATGCCAGCGGCGTGTGCACGGGAGTAGGCCATCGGGTTGTAGGCGCTCTCGATGGCTGGCAGCAGCGCCAGTTCCAGTGGCATGTCGCGTTCTTCGAGGCGCTCTACGATGTAGTGCAGGTAGAGACTGCCGCGCTCGCCAGCGGTCTCGACGAACGAGGGGTTGCTGGCGAACCACAGGCGTTGTTGCTCGATGCGCGGGTTGACGTCAATGCCGTCCTGCAAGGCGAAGCCCTGGCGCATGCGTACCCACACGTCCTGGGGCGGCTGTTCCTGTGCCTTCACCACCAAGGGCGCCGGCTTGTGCTTGATCCGAGCCTGGTAATTGTGCGCGCGAACGCTGTCGGATTCGTCGAGCTGACGGGTGCTCTGGCAGCCCACCAGTGTGGCGGCCAGCGCCAGTGCACTGATCTGTGCCAGTCGCGTCAGGGCGACCGAATGAGCGGTTCTGCGGCTACGGGAAGACATCGGCTGGAAGGGTTATCCGGGCAAAAAAGTTGGGCGATTCTAGGAACCGCTCCCCGGTCGGTCAACCTTTGAGCCAGTCTCGCGATATATCTTGGGGTTATCAGAACTGGTCCTTCCAAGACCTCAGCGCAGCAAAAACAGTGGCTTGAGTGGGGTTGGAATGCCCCCTCCATTCGTCTGCTTTTTGTTTAACGAATGTTTCTGCTGTGCGAAGAAATGGGTTGGTGAGGCGCTCCAGGCCGATGCTGGAGGGCAAGCTGATGCGATGCTCGGCGCGCAGCCGCGTCACCTCCTCGAAGCGCTGCATGACATGGGGATTCTGCGGCTCCACGGCGCAGGCAAAGCGCAGGTTGCTCAAGGTGTATTCGTGGGCGCAGTAGACCTCGGTTTCGGCAGGCAGGGCGGCCAGGCGTTGCAGCGAATGGTGCATCTGTTCGGGGCTGCCCTCGAACAGGCGGCCGCAGCCGGCGGCGAACAGCGTATCGCCGCTGAACAGCAGGGGTGTAGTGGCTTGCGCGGTGTAGTAGGCGATGTGGCCCAAGGTGTGGCCGGGCATGGCCAGTACCTGGAAACGCAGCCCCAGAACCTGCACGGTGTCGTTGTCCTCTAGCGCCAGGTCGCGTGCCGGGATGCGCTCGTGGGCCGGGCCGCTGACCCGTGCGCCGGTGGCGGCCTTGAGCGCCTCGACGCCCCCAACGTGGTCAGCGTGGTGGTGGGTCACCAGAATATCCTGCAAAGCCCAGCCGGGGTGTTCGCCTAGCCAGGTGAGCACTGGCGCGGCGTCGCCGGGGTCGACCACCGCGCAGCGTCGATTGGCAGTATCCTGTAACAACCAGATGTAGTTGTCGGAGAAAGCGGGTAGGGCAACGATCTGTATCATGGTGCGGATCCGTAATTCGCCAAGTTTCGGGGTTAGCAGCATCTTAGCCGCGATAGCCCGGCCGTAGAACCTTCGAGGGAGCATGCAATGACCGACCAAGCCTTCGCTCAGGCCGACCCCGAGTGGGTCGAGCTGATCCGCCTGGCCCGCGACTGGTTCGATGGGCCGCTGGGCCAATTGATGCTTAAAGAGGAAGAGCGGCTGCTGGGCGAAGAGCTCGGGCGCTTTTTTGGGGGTTACCTGGTGCACTATGGCCCCGGTGCCGAACCGCCACCCCACGCCCCGCAGGTGCAGCGTAACGTACGCTTGGGTGCGCCGTTGCCCGGCGTCGAGATCGTCTGCGAAGAACAGGCCTGGCCGCTGTCCGAGCACGCCGCCGACGTGGTGGTGTTGCAGCATGGCCTGGACTTTAGCCTGTCGCCCCATGGCCTGCTGCGTGAAGCCGCCAGCGCAGTACGCCCTGGCGGGCATTTGCTGATCGTCGGGATCAACCCCTGGAGCAGTTGGGGCATGCGCCATGTCTTCAGTCGCGGGGCGTTGCGCAAGGCTCGCTGCATCTCGGCGTCGCGGGTTGGCGACTGGCTCAACCTGCTGGGTTTCGCGCTGGAGAAACGCCGGTATGGGTGCTATCGTCCGCCGCTCGCTTCACCCGCCTGGCAGCAGCGTCTGGCGGGCTGGGAGCGGGTCGCCGGGGGCTGGCAGAGCGCCGGTGGCGGCGTTTACCTGTTGGTGGCGCGCAAGATGGTGGTCGGCCTGCGCCCGCTGCGCCCGGCGCGTCGCGAGCCGATGGGCAAGCTGTTGCCGCTGCCGTTGGCCAAGGTCAATCGCAATGTCGCCACCGCGGATACCGAAAAGCACTGAACATGAGTGGTACATGAGCGATAACGTCGAGATCTACACCGATGGTGCCTGTAAGGGTAATCCTGGTCCGGGCGGCTGGGGTGTACTGATGGTTTTCAAGGGCGTCGAGAAGGAACTGTGGGGCGGCGAGCGTGAAACCACCAACAACCGCATGGAACTGATGGCCGCGATCGAGGGCCTCAAGGCACTCAAGCGCGAGTGCGAGGTGGTGCTGACCACCGACTCCCAGTACGTCATGAAGGGCATCAACGAGTGGATGACCAACTGGAAGAAACGCGGTTGGAAAACTGCCAGCAAGGAGCCGGTGAAGAACGCCGACCTATGGATGGCGCTCGATGAGCAGGTCAATCGGCATAAGGTGACCTGGAAGTGGGTGCGCGGGCATATCGGCCACCCTGGCAACGAGCGCGCCGACCAGTTGGCCAACCGTGGCGTGGACGAGGTGCGCAAGGCGCGTTGAAGCCGCGAAGGGCCGCAACCTGGTCCTAACCCCAAGCGGTGGTTGGGTTATACTCGCGCCCCGAATTCAGGCACTGCAAGTTGGAGTCCGCCGTGGAGCAGCAGCAAGACAAACGCTTCGTCATCCTCGACACCGAAACCACCGGCATGCCGGTGACCGAAGGTCACCGCATCATCGAGATCGGTTGCGTCGAGGTGGTTGGCCGGCGTCTGACCGGGCGGCACTTCCACGTCTACTTGCAGCCCGACCGCGAGAGCGACGAAGGCGCGATCAACGTGCACGGCATCACCGACGCCTTCCTGATCGACAAGCCGCGTTTTGGCGATGTGGCCGAGGAATTCTTCGCGTTCATCCAGGGCGCCACCCTGGTCATCCATAACGCGGCGTTCGACGTCGGCTTCATCAATAATGAGTTCGCCCTGCTGGGGCAGCATGAGCGCGCCGATATCTCGCAGCACTGCGCGATTCTCGACACCCTGATGATGGCGCGTTCGCGCCACCCTGGGCAGCGCAACAGCCTCGATGCCCTGTGCAAACGCTACGGTATCGACAACTCCGGTCGTGAACTGCACGGCGCGTTGCTCGACTCGGAACTGCTGGCCGACGTCTATCTGGCGATGACCGGTGGGCAGACCAGCCTGTCGCTGGCCGGCGAGGGCGCTGCTGGGGAAGACGGGCAGGCCGGCACTGGTAGCGAGATCCGTCGCATCGTTGGACGCGCGCCGGGGCGGGTGATCATGGCGACTGGTGAAGAACTCGACGCGCATGCCGAGCGCCTGGCAGCGGTGGCCAAGTCTGCCGGCGGGCCTTCGATGTGGCAGGCGTTGAGTGAGCCGGCAGCAGGCTGAGTCACCCAGCCCCTCCAGGCGTGGCTAAAGCCGTCTATCCATCCGGCAGTTAGCGATGCAGCCCCACCGATTCTCGATTACCTGTTTTCGCACAGGCCTTCGACGAAGGTTTCCCGGCTTCGTCGCCGACGTGCATGGCCTGCAGCGCGAACGGCAGGCCTACACGGTGACTGCATCAAGGAATACGGATGATTTCGACGCCGGTTTGCGCCAGTTCGAAGCGATCTTCGCCCAGGTGGTTGACCCGGTCACCGATGGCCAGGCGATAGGTGGTGATTGGCGCACCTTGGATGCTGCCATCGGCCTGGAGCGTGGACTCCTGGAATTCGTGTACCGGGTAGATACGGCCTTCGGCGTCGCGGGCGTGGAACTGGCCGACCATTACTGCTGCCATTTTGGGTGGAACCCTCTGAAACGTTTGGGAAATGTCTGAGGTGATAGACCTGCGTTGGCACCGGGAAGTTTTCCGCTGGATGGAAAAAAACCTTGGGGCTGAGCAGGGGTCATCTATAACTACTGGCCTGTGCTGGCGAATCCGCCATCCAGGTCATTTCCCTACCGCAGCAGAGGATGCAAAGTGCCATGAGCCAGGTCTATTCGGTCGCTGTCGTCGTCGGCAGCCTGCGCAAGGACTCCTTGAACCGCAAGGTGGCACGCGCCTTGTCGGAGCTTGCGCCGTCCAGCATCGCCCTGCAGGTCGTCGAAATTGGCGACTTGCCGTTGTACAACGAAGATGTCGAGGCTGAGGCGCTGCCGCAGAGCTGGCAGCGTTTTCGCGACGAAATTCGGCGCAGCGATGCGGTGTTGTTCGTCACCCCGGAGTACAACCGCTCGGTGCCGGGCTGCCTGAAGAACGCCATCGATGTGGGATCGCGCCCCTATGGACAGAGCGCCTGGAGCGGCAAGCCGACGGCGGTGGTGAGCGTGTCTCCAGGGGCGATTGGCGGGTTTGGCGCCAATCACGCGGTTCGCCAGTCGCTGGTGTTTCTCGACATGCCCTGCATGCAAATGCCTGAGGCCTACATCGGTGGAGCGGCGGCCTTGTTCGACGAGTCAGGCCAGCTGAATGAAAAGACCCGGCCGTTCTTGCAGGCTTTCATCGACAAGTTCGCCTCGTGGGTGAAGCTCAACCGTTCGGTCTGAGGGCCTGCGCAGGCTAACGCGTGCCCGCAGCCTCGCCTGTCGGTGCGCTCGGCCTGCGAAAACTTTGCCTGATCAAGACGTTCCTTGGCTTGGCCGCGCTGGCCTGATGGGCCTAACATGCGGCCTTGCCGCCTGCGCCTGAACCCGCCAAGGACCGTCGATGAGCGAGAAAGACACCATCTCCATGCAACTGGTGCGCGAGGCGCTGTTGCAGACCTGCCCAGCCGGCGAGCCGGACGCCAGCCTGCTGGCCAGCGCCGGGATTGATGCGCAGCAGCTCGATCTTGCGGCGGCGCGGGTCAGTGCCAAGTCTTACGCACGCCTGTGGCGGCTGCTGGCGCGGCGCTGCGATGACGAGTTTTTCGGCATGGACCCGCGAGGTTTGCGCAGCGGCAGCTTGGCGTTCCTGTGCCGCGCGGCGATGGCCCAGCCGACCCTGGGCGATGGGCTACAGGCGGTGCTGGATTTTCTCGGGTTGATGCTTCAGGACCTGCGGCCGGGCCTGGTGCGTCAGCAGAGCCTGGCGGAAATCATCATTGACGAGCCGCGCGCTGCGCCGCGACGGGCCTTCACCTATTTCACCTTCTGGATGATCGTGCATGGTGTGACGTGTTGGTTGGCCGGGCGACGCATCCCGATCCTGACCATCGACCTGCGCTGCGCCGAGCCGCCGTTCTGCGATGACTACCGTGTGATGTTCTCCGAGAGCCTGCAGTTCGAGCGGCCACGCACGCGCATGATCATCCCCGCTGACTGCCTGGATGTGCCCTTACGGCGCAGCAACGAGGAGTTGCAGCGTTTCCTTGCCGAGGCTCCGGGCAACATTCTGGTGAAGTACCGTGATCCGGCCAGTCTCGCCCGGCGTATCCGTACCGACTTGCTGGCCCAGGCACCAGCGCTGTGGCCCGATGCCCAAGCCGTGGCTTGCCAATTGTGCCTGTCGCTGTCGACCTTGCGCCGGCGCCTGGCCGAGGAAGGCCAGACCTACCAGGGCATCAAGGACAGCGTGCGTCGCGAGCTGGCGATTGCCTGGTTGGCCGATGCCGAGCCGAGCCTGGCCGACATCGCCCAGCGGCTGGGGTTTGCCGACAGCAGTTCGTTTTACAAGGCGTTTCGCAAATGGTTCGGCTGCAATCCGGGGCACTATCGCAACCTGATGATTTAGCGCCTTGCCCAGGACACGGCCACAGGTGAACCGCATATTGCCGCGGACGCCTGTACGTTTTCCCTCTGCCTCGCAAGCGCTCGGCGCCTGAAGCTCGCGGTTTTGAGCCCAGCGAGGTGCTTGTCATGCCGTCCGAAGTTGTTCCGTCTTCCGTGCCCGCCAAGATCGAACGCGCTACCGATGCGTTCATCGGGGCTCGCCTTGCGCAATGGCTGGTCCAAGCGTCGCCGGGCCAGATCAATACCTTGCGTGACCGCTTCAAGGCCCACCGCGACAGCGAGCAACGATTGCGCGAGGCGACCGTTGACTTGCTGTCCGTGCAGCACTTCGCCGAGCAGCAGTTCGACGCGCTGCTGACTGAGCGGTTGGCGCCAGGGGTAAACGTCAAGCACCTCGAATGGCTGGAGATCACCCCTGAGTTCGGGCGATACCTGGGCAGCGGCTGGCCATACGTCGTGCCGCGTTATACCCGCAAGCCGGGCCTGTTGACGCTGATGCAGAACTTTCATGAGGGGGCATCGTTCTATGAGGGCTCGGGCTTAGTGATGCCAGGCACCAACCGGGTAGTCTCGGGCGATACCACGACCCTGGTTAGGGCTTGCCGCGAGCGCGATATCGGTGCTTTGTACCAGGGGTTGCTGACACGTACCTTCACCCCGGCGACCGAAGCGCTGCTCAGCGACAATAAGCGTGCGGGCCTTCGGCTTGCGGTGGAGGTTGCGACCTTGCAAGGGCTGCTCGATGCCCACGAGCAACTCGCCCTGAGGGCCGTGGCAAATGGCAGTGACGACCTGTTGACGACTTACTTGCAGGCCTCACCGGCGCTGTTGACGATACTCGGCCAAACGGTGGCTGACGCAGTGGTGCTGCGACTGCGTGACAATCAAGGGCAGGGCGCTGGCGTCATACTCTATCTGCCCAGCGATCCACAGCGGGCGCTGCGCAAGTTCAGCTCGTGGGAGGTGATGGCCAGCGAACTGCTCGATGACCTCAAGCGCCCTGAGTATCGTAGCTACTTCAGTCAGTTGATCGGTCTGGGTGAACGCCCTGCCTGGTTGGGCACACTGGCGCTGCGCTTGAAGGACAGTTCGCCAGACCTGCAATTGCAGGCCCACGAAGTTGCCTCGGACATCTTTACGCGGCTTGTAGCCGTGCAAGTCAGCCACGCCAAGGAGAATGCGCGGTTGTTGCTGGTGCCCACGGCCGATGCTGATCGTGCTGCGGCACGCGCACGCCTGGAGGCTTGGAAAAGCGTGGGCATGAGCCTGGCCAATCTGGCCGGGCTGTTCATTCCTGTGGTCGGAGAGCTGCTACTGGGCCAGTTCGTCGTGCAGACACTCTCGCAGGTCTACGAAGGTGCGGTGGATTGGCACCGTGGGCACCAGCACGAGGCGCTCGAACACATGCTCGGCGTGGCCGAAAGCCTGGCGGTTGCTGCGGCGGTAGCTGGTGGCGCGAGTATCGTCGCCAAGGGGTTCGCCCGCAGTGCCTTCGTCGATGCGCTGGAACCTGTGCAAACGGCGGCTTCGCAGCAGCGACTGTGGGCGCCTGATCTGCGCCAATACGCCAGTGAGCCAGAGGACGCCACGTTGCAAGCTGACGGCCTTTACGGACAGGGGCCGCGACGCTGGATCAAGGTGGGTGGGCATTTCCATGAAGTTCATCGTCCCGATCCGCTGGGGCCGTGGCGCTTGCGGCATCCGCGCGGCGATGATGCGTTCGGACCGGTGTTGTGCAGCAATGGCGAGCGTGGCTGGTGGTTGCGCGGCGAGCGACCGCTGGAGTGGAATGACAGCGCTCGACTGCTCGACACCCTATGGCCTCACCAGCCTGCACTACAGGCCGCGCGGGCGGAGCAGATCATGCAGGTGGCTGGCATCGACCAGGACGAATTACGCGGGCTGCTGGTCGAGCAACGACCGGTTCCGGTCAACCTGCGCTACACCGTGCGGCGTTTCGCGGCTGACCAGCGCATCGACGCGTTTTTTGCCGGGCTGCACGACACTGCGCTGATCACCGATGACCTCGAACGTACGACTACGGCCAGCGGCGACCGGCAGATCCTCGATTGGTGTCTGGCCCGGCCTGCTGTTCAAGGCCTGCGAGGGCCCGCGCTACAGCAGGCATTGATCGATGATGAACCGATGCTCAGGGGCGAGCTGCTTGAACACCTGACGGCGGTGGCGTCGTCCGACGAGCCGCTGTTCGTGTTGCTCAAGCGCGACTTTCAAGGCTTGCCGGATGATTACGTGTTGAATGTGGTCGAACGCGCCGATGCGGTTCAGCTGGCGGTGGCGCGGGTCGAGGCGCGTGTGCCGCTGCCGCTCGCACAGCAGGCCCGCACGCTGTTGCAGATGGCTAGGCTCAACCGGGCACTGGAAGGCCTCTATCTCAGTAGCTCCAACAGCGATGAAACCGGCGAGCTGGTGCTGTCGCTCCTTGGGCGCGTGCCGAATTGGCCCAGTGCGGTGAGTATTGAGTTGCGTCAAGGTTCGGACAGCGGACGACTGATTACTCGGACCGATCCCCAGGGCGATCCTCGCACGCTGACGACGCTGGTCCTCAAGCACGGGCGCTACTGGCTGTACGACAATCGGGGGGTCGAGCTTGAGGTTCTGGTCGAGGAACCTGCCGGATTGTTCGAGGCCATCGTCGCGCTGTTGTCGCCGCAGCAGTTGCAGCGCATGGGCATCAGCACCGAAGGTGCCGCCGCTCAGTTGCGCCTGAAGGTGCTCGAACAGGTCCCGGCGCAGCGGACGCGGCTTCTGCAAGTCATGGGCTGGCGTGCGCAGCAGCCGTGGTTCAATCCGGGTCAGCGCCTGCCCGACGGGCGCGTAGGTTACCTCCTAAGTGGCCGCGGGCAGGGGCCTGCCAACGCCCGTGAAACCTTGCGCACGCGCGTTCGCAGCTTGTACCCCGGCTTTTCCGATACCCAAGTCGAGGACTACTTGAACCTGCTTCTCAGACGCCCGGGTGAGGCGTTCGACATCTTGCTTGAGCAAGAGGAGAACTATGTACGACTAGACCGCAGCCTCAACCGCTGGGAGCAGGCGCACACCCAACCCGCGACCCGCAGTGCCTGTGCGCAGGTCGCCGCGCGTCTGCGTCAAGCGTGGCGCTTGCAGGGCGAGCGTGTGGTGAATGCCCAGGGCGCCATCGAAGGTATGCGCCTGGACTTGAGCGGCTTACCGGTACAGGACTTACCCGCCGTGCCCCATGACACCGACTTCGGACACGTTACCGTGTTGGTGATGGCCAACATGCGCTTGGAGCAGGTGCCCGCTGACTTCCTGCGGGCGTTCTCTGGCCTGCGCCGGCTGAACCTGGTCAGCAACCGCCTGACCCAGGTGCCCGAAGGTATCGCGTACCTCACCGAGCTGCGCACAGTGCGCCTGAGTCACAACCAGATTCGTATGAGCCATGCCGGTTTCGCCAGGCTGACGGGGTTGCCGAGGCTCGTCGACCTCGACCTGAGCTACAACCCGCTGGGTAGGTTGCAACTGCGCTTCAACCACCTGCCGTTGTTGGCGAGCCTGAGCCTGCGTCATTGCCGACTGAGCGAGTGGCCTGGCGGCCTCGAGCTGCTGGGTAATCTGCAGAGCTGTGATCTGCGTGACAACCAGCTCACCGATATCCCACAAGACATCCTGCGCATGCCGCTGTATTACCGGCAGGCACTGTTGGTCCAACGCAATCCGATACCGGCACAGGCCCTTGTGAACCTGCATATGCTTGAAGTTCACTCGATGCAGCACGAGGGTGTGGGTGAAGGGAGTCTGGGGGGCGATTATGCCGACGCCAGGCGGGTATGGCTGGACAGGATGCCGGACACTCAACAGGATGTGCTCGCCCAACGCTGGGACACGCTCGTGGCGTTGCCGCACAGCAGTGCGGTATTCGACGTCCTGCGAGAGCTGCCGCGTACGGCAGACTTTCGTTCGGGCCAGGCGTACATGACCGATCACGTGTGGACGCTGTTGCACACTTTGGAAAGCGACAGCGAACTGCGTGATCAGGTGTTCACCGTTGCCAGCCAGCCTTTGACCTGTGAAGACAGTGTCATCGACCGCTTCGCGGCCCTGCAGGTGCAGGTCAGGGTCGCTGTGGCCGAGCGTGAGGGCAGCCTGCATGAACGCCGTGCGCAATTGCTCGAACTCGGGCGCGGGCTGTTCCGCCTGGAGCGCTTGGAGCAGTATGCGCGTGAGGATATCCGCGCCCGTGCGCTGCAAGAGCGCGGCGTCGATGAAATCGAAGTGAGCTTGTTCTACCGCGTGCACCTGGCCGATCAGCTCGAACTGCCTTTTCAGCCACGCAGCATGCGCTTCGGTGACGTTGCGCGGGTGTCCCCGGCGCAGTTGCAGGACGCCAGGCGCGCCGTACTGGCGGCGCAGACACCGCAGGCACTGGCCGAAAGCCTGGCCGCCCGGCTGTTCTGGCAACGCTATCTGCGTGAGCGGCATGCGGCGCTGTTCGGTGAAGTGGAGCTGTCGTTCGATCAGCGCGGCACGGCACTCGACGAGCAAGAAGAGACGTTGACCAGCGAGCAGTACGTGCAGCGCTGGGATGCGCTTCGGGTGGAGCGCCAGGCCGCGATGAACGCATTGAGCGTGCGACTGACCTTGGAGGTGCTGGCCGAAGAGCAGGGCTGACCGGGCAAAACCAGTCATCCAGATTGACAGCTTTGGCCATTGCCGGGCTCGCCAGGCGGCGCGAACATCTTCAGACCGATGGTGCACTCCAACAATAAGAAGCTAGGAGTCTGACGATGCGCGATTACGCCGGGGCGGCCCGTTCGTTCAATTACGCCGAGGCCGCCGCAGCGGCCCTGCACGGTAGCTTGCAGGCCCTCAACGCCTGTGTCGAATGCTGCGACCGGCATGTCGGTCGCGGCAAGCTGGCGTTGATCCATGAAGACCGCGACGGTAACGGTGGGCGCTACAGTTTCGATCAGTTGCAAGCCCAGGCCGCGCGCTTTGCCAACGTGCTCAGGGCGCAGGGTGTCGGCGTCGGCGACCGGGTTGCCGGCCTGTTACCTCGCACCCCCGAGTTGCTGGTCACCCTTCTGGCTACCTGGCGCTTGGGCGCCGTCTACCAGCCACTGTTTACCGCGTTCGGGCCGAAGGCCATCGAACACCGTCTGGAGCAGTCCGGTGCGCGTGTACTGGTTACTGACCGCACCAACCGTGCAAAACTCACCCAGCTGCCCCAGTGCCCGACGCTCATTACGGTCGGCGCCGCGTCCGGTGAGCTGGACTTTCATGCGTTGCTGCAGGCCGCTGAAAGTGCCTGCGAGCCGGTAATGCGAACGGGTGATGACCCATTCCTGCTGATGTTCACCTCTGGCACCACCGGCCCGGCCAAACCGCTGGAGGTGCCGCTTCGGGCAATCATCGCGTTCCAGGGCTATATGCGCGATGCCATCGATTTACGCCCCGACGACCGTTTCTGGAACCTGGCCGATCCCGGCTGGGCCTATGGCCTGTACTACGCGGTGATCGGACCGTTGTCCATGGGGCATGCCACGACGTTCTACGACGGGCCGTTCAGTGTCGAGAGCTGCGCGCGGATCATCGATAAATTGGCGATCAACAACCTGGCCGGGTCTCCCACCGCCTACCGCTTGCTGATCGCGGCCGGGGATGCCTTCGCGGCGCCGGTAAAAGGCCGCTTGAGGGTGCTGAGCAGCGCAGGCGAGCCGCTCAATCCCGAGGTTATTCGCTGGTTCGCCGAAGCGCTTGGCGTGACCATCCATGACCACTATGGCCAGACCGAACTGGGCATGGTGCTGTGCAATCACCATGCGCTGGCGCATCCGGTGCGTCCAGGCTCAGCCGGTTTCGCTATCCCTGGTCATCGCATCGTCGTGGTCGACGAGCAGGGTCGCGAGCTACCGGCTGGGCAGCCGGGCATCCTGGCCGTTGACCGCGAGCAGTCGCCACTGTGTTGGTTCGGTGGCTATCAGGGTGTATCGACCAAGGCGTTCGTGGGCAAATACTACTTGTCCGGCGACACCGTCGAGCTGAACGCGGACGGCAGCATCAGTTTCGTGGGACGTAGCGACGATGTGATCACCACCTCCGGCTACCGTGTGGGGCCGTTCGATGTGGAAAGCGCATTGATCGAGCACCCGGCGGTGATCGAAGCCGCCGTGATCGGCAAGCCCGACCCGGAGCGCACCGAGCTGATCAAGGCGTTCGTGGTGCTGGCCCAGGGTGTGGAGGGCGATCCGACACTTGCCGACGCGCTGCGTCAGCACGTGCGCCAACGTCTGTACGCCCACGCTTACCCGCGTGAAATCGAATTTGTCAGCGAACTGCCCAAGACCCCCAGCGGCAAGCTGCAGCGCTTTATCCTGCGCAACCAGGAAATTGCCCGACAACAAGCCGCGCAGCCGACTGCTGCGGGCGCCTGAAGGAAGACTCCCATGCACATCACCGAAAAACACTTCATCGTCAGTGGCGGCGCGTCAGGTCTGGGCGCGGCCACTGCGCAGATGCTCATCGAAGCCGGTGCCAAGGTCATGCTGGTAGACCTGAACGCCGACGCGGTCCAGGCCAAGGCTGCTGAACTGGGTGGCAATGCCCACTTCGCGGTGGCGGACATCAGTGACGAGCAAGCCGCACAGACAGCGGTTGATGCCGCCGTCAGTACCTTCGGCAGCCTACATGGGTTGGTCAACTGCGCCGGCATTGTCGGTGCCGAAAAAGTCCTGGGCAAGCACGGCCCGCATGGGCTAGCCAGCTTCGCCAAGGTGATCAACGTCAACCTGGTGGGCAGCTTCAACCTGCTGCGCCTGGCCGCCGCCGCCATCGCAGAAGGACAGCCTGATGCAGGCGGCGAGCGCGGGGTAATCATCAACACGGCCTCGATCGCCGCCTACGACGGTCAGATCGGCCAGGCCGCCTACGCCGCTTCCAAGGGGGCTATCGCCAGCCTGACCCTGCCGGTCGCAAGGGAACTGGCGCGTTTCGGCATCCGTGTGATGACCATCGCGCCCGGTATCTTCGAGACGCCGATGATGGCCGGCATGACCGACGAGGTGCGTGCCTCGCTGTCCGCTGGCGTGCCATTCCCACCTCGGCTGGGTCGCCCGCAGGAGTATGCGGCACTGGCCCGTCACATTATCGAGAACAGCATGCTCAACGGCGAAGTCATTCGCCTCGACGGCGCGCTGCGCATGGCTGCCAAGTAAGGAGTTCGCCACATGACTCTCACCCACGACCCCATCGTCATCGTCAGCGCGGTACGCACGCCCATGGGCGGCTTGCAGGGCGATCTCAAGAGCCTGACCGCGCCGCAGTTGGGCAGCGCAGCAATCCGCGCTGCGGTCGAGCGTGCCGGCATCGATGCCGCCAGCGTCGACCAGGTGCTGTTCGGCTGCGTACTGCCGGCAGGGCAGGGCCAGGCACCGGCGCGCCAGGCAGCACTCGGCGCCGGGCTTGGCAAGCACACCACCTGCACCACCCTCAACAAAATGTGCGGCTCGGGGATGCAGGCGGCAATCATGGCTCACGATCAGTTGCTGGTCGGCAGCGCCGAGGTGATCGTCGCCGGCGGCATGGAAAGCATGAGCAACGCGCCGTACCTGCTGGACAAGGCCCGTGGTGGCTATCGCATGGGCCACGGCAAGATCATCGACCATATGTTCATGGATGGCCTGGAAGATGCTTACGACAAAGGCCGGCTGATGGGCACCTTCGCCGAAGACTGCGCGCAGCAGCGCGGCTTCAGCCGCGAGGCCCAGGACGCTTTCGCCATTGCCTCCCTGACCCGTGCCCAGCAAGCGATCGCCAGCGGTCGTTTCGCTGCCGAGATCGTTCCGGTGGAGGTCACCGAGGGCAAGCAGAGTCGCCTCGTCAGTGATGACGAGCAGCCACCCAAGGCACGCCTGGACAAGATCGCGCAACTCAGGCCGGCGTTTCGTGAAGGCGGTACGGTCACTGCTGCCAACGCCAGCTCGATCTCCGATGGCGCCGCCGCCCTGGTGCTGATGCGCCGCAGCGAAGCGCAAAAGCGCGGGCTTACGCCCTTGGCGGTGATCCACGGACATGCCGCGTTTGCCGACACTCCGGCATTGTTCCCCACCGCGCCAATCGGGGCGATCGACAAGCTGATGCAGCGCACGGGTTGGAACCTGGGCGAGGTCGACTTGTTCGAGATCAACGAAGCGTTCGCGGTGGTCACCCTGGCGACCATGCAGCAGCTCGACCTGCCCCATGACAAGGTCAACATCCACGGCGGCGCCTGTGCCCTGGGTCACCCGATTGGCGCCTCGGGTGCGCGCATTCTGGTGACCCTGCTGTCGGCACTGCGCCAGAACAACTTGCGCCGTGGCGTGGCCGCCATCTGCATTGGCGGTGGCGAGGCCACGGCCATGGCGCTCGAATGCGTGTATTGAGGTGGAACCATGCTGGTAACTGATGAGCAACAACAGATCGCCGATGCCGTGCGCGATTTTGCCCAAGAGCGCCTGAAACCCTTCGCCGAACAGTGGGACAAGGAACACCGCTTTCCCAAGCAGGCCATCGCAGAAATGGCCGCGCTGGGGCTGTTCGGTATGCTGGTGCCTGAGGCTTACGGGGGCAGTGATACCGGTTACGTGGCCTATGCGATGGCCCTCGAAGAGATCGCCGCCGGTGACGGCGCCTGCTCGACCATCATGAGCGTGCACAACTCGGTAGGTTGCGTACCGATCCTCAAGTTCGGCAACGAGGCGCAAAAGCAGCAGTTTCTTGCGCCGCTGGCCAGCGGCGCGATGCTCGGCGCGTTTGCCCTCACCGAGCCCCAGGCCGGCTCCGACGCCAGCAGCCTGAAGACCCGCGCACGCCTTGACGGCGATCATTATGTGCTCAATGGCAGCAAGCAGTTCATCACCTCCGGTCAGAACGCCGGGGTGGTGATCGTCTTTGCCGTCACCGATCCTGACGCCGGCAAGCGTGGCATCAGCGCGTTCATCGTGCCGACCGACTCTCCCGGCTATCAGGTCGCGCGGGTCGAGGACAAGCTCGGCCAGCATGCCTCCGACACCTGCCAAATCGTCTTCGACAATGTGCGCGTGCCGGTGGCCAACCGCCTGGGCGAGGAAGGGCAGGGTTACAAGATTGCCCTGGCCAACCTTGAGGGTGGGCGTATCGGCATCGCATCGCAGGCAGTGGGCATGGCCCGTGCGGCATTCGAGGTTGCTCGCGACTACGCCCAAGAGCGCCAGAGTTTCGGTAAGGTGTTGATCGAGCACCAGGCGGTGGCCTTCCGTCTGGCCGATATGGCTACTCGCATCGCCGTGGCCCGGCAGATGGTGCTGCATGCTGCGGCACTGCGCGACGCAGGGCGTCCAGCCTTGGTAGAGGCTTCGATGGCTAAGCTGTTTGCCTCGGAAATGGCCGAAAAGGTCTGTTCGGATGCCTTGCAGACCCTTGGGGGTTATGGCTATCTGAGCGACTTCCCGTTGGCTCGCATCTATCGCGACGTGCGGGTTTGCCAGATTTACGAAGGCACCAGCGATATTCAGCGCATGGTTATTGCGCGCAACCTTTGAAGGAGCAGCCTGCATGGCATTCGAAAGCATCCTGTTGGACATTCACGGCAAGGTCGGTTTGATCACGCTCAACCGCCCCCAGGCGCTCAATGCCCTGAATGCGCAGATCGTGCGCGAGATCAACCTGGCCCTGGATCAGCTCGAACGTGATCCAAACATCGGTTGCGTTGTGCTGACTGGCTCGGCCAAAGCGTTCGCCGCCGGTGCCGACATCAAGGAAATGGCCGAGCTGCAATACCCGCAGATCTACGTCGACGACCTGTTCAGCGACGCCGACCGCATCGCCAACCGGCGCAAGCCGATCATTGCCGCCGTGGCAGGTTTCGCCTTGGGCGGTGGCTGTGAGCTGGCGATGATGTGCGACTTCATTCTCGCCGCCGACAACGCCAAGTTCGGCCAACCGGAGATCAACCTTGGCGTACTGCCGGGCATGGGCGGCACCCAACGGCTGACCCGTGCGGTGGGCAAGGCCAAAGCCATGGAGTTATGCCTAAGCGGCCGTTTGATGGGCGCCGAGGAGGCCGAGCGCTCCGGCCTGGTGGCCCGCGTGGTGCCGCAGGCCGATTTGCTGGAGGAGGCGCTGAAGGTGGCCGCGAGCATCGCGAGCAAGTCGATCCCGGTCAGCATGATGGTCAAGGAGAGCGTCAACCGTGCCTTTGAAGTCACCCTGAGCGAGGGGGTGCGCTTCGAGCGGCGAGTGTTCCACGCCGCGTTCGCCACCGAAGACCAGAAAGAAGGCATGGCGGCCTTCATTGCCAAGCGCGAAGCGCAATTCAAGGATCGTTGAAGGGCCACGTCGGCTATGCCGACGGCCCACAGCAGACCCCTGGCCGCAGGGCGCTGTGCGCCTGCGGCACCCTCCTTGGGCTGCTGCACCCGCTCGACCAGCGAGCAGATTCCTAGCTATTTCGGTCAAATCGACCTTCATTTCTGTTGCCCGTCGCGGCTTGGCACCTTAGACTTCGGCCCCCTGTAAAAGAGTGCCGGTTGGCGCTTGACGTATTCCGCTGCTGGCGAGTGAATCGACGGCGGCACCTGAATCGCCCCAATGCACATTTTTTCATAGAGAAATCGATGACCAAGGAACAGTTGCTGGCCATGTCGGCCGATGACTACATGAACGCCGAGCAGCTCGCGTTCTTCACCGCGCTGCTGCAAGCGATGAAAGTCGAGACGCATGAGCGCATCGAACTCAACCGCACAGCCATCGAAGGCCTGGATACCCCGTCGGATCCGGCTGACGTCGCCTCGGTCGAGGAAGAGCGCACTTGGCTGGTCAATGCCATCGACCGCGATCAGCGCCTGCTGCCGCAACTGGAGATGGCTCTGGACCGTATCGGTGACGAAAGCTTCGGCTGGTGCGACGACAGCGGTGAGCCGATTGGCCTGAAGCGCCTGCTGATCAGCCCGACTACCAAGTACTGCATCGAAGCCCAGGAGCGCCACGAGCAACTCGACCGCCACCAGCGGCAAGTCTGACTCGGCACCCCTTGCGAAGGCCCCATGGAGCGATCCCTGGGGCCTTCGTGCTTTATTGCCTTGCATCAAGCGACGGCGTCGTCCATCCAGTCAGCTATGGATAGTGGCTTTATAGTGGCGTTTAATGGCGTCACAATAACGACACACAGATGGATGATCACGATGATGCGAGAAGGAACTCTGCCGCCTGTCGAATTCGCCCAGCCGGCGCGTGGCGTTGCCCTGCTGCAGGGCCTGGCACTGTGCGCGCTGCTCTGCCTGACGGCGCTCGTCGAGCAGGCACTGTACCTGGCTGTCCCCCTGGCGTTGATCGTGCTGTGGTTGCCCCGGTGGCGAAAGACGCCTGCGTCTGCGGCGCAGGTCGAGGTTGCCGGACACGACGACCTGATCCGCCAGTTGGCTCGGGGTACCAGCCACAATGCCCTGTCGGCCGCCGCCGTGGCGCACGCTGCTCAGCAATTGGCCGCCCGGGTGCAGTCGCAGTTGGGGGCGGCCCAGGAGATCGTCGGCAGCGCCGAGGCCATGATCACCACCGAGAAAGCCAGTGCTCAACTCAGCCAGCAGGCGCTGGTCGCAGCGCGTTCGGCCCACGGCAGCAGCCTGACCGGAAGCGCAGTGCTGGGCGAGTCGATCCAGCGCATGCACCAACTTAGCCAGCGTGCCACGGCCAGCCGAGAGCTGATCGAGGCCCTGCACCAGCGCAGTGAGGATATCGCCCGGGTCACCTTGGTGATCCAGGCGATCGCCAGTCAGACCAACCTGCTGGCCCTTAACGCGGCCATCGAGGCCGCGCGTGCGGGCGAGCATGGCCGGGGTTTTGCCGTCGTCGCTGACGAGGTGAGGGGCTTGGCTGGGCGCACTGCCAGCGCTACCGAAGAGGTGGGGCAGATGGTCGCGGATATTCAGACGCGCACCGCGCAGGTCGTGGCGCAGATCCGTGAACTGGCGGACGACCTGGGCAGTGGTGTCGAGCAGGTAGAGCATACGGGCGGCCAGCTGACGCAGATCGCCGAGCTGGTCGCCTCGGTCGAGTGTCAGGTCAGCGAGATTGCCGGCGGCACCGAAACCAATCGTGACCAACTCGATACGTTGTTTCAGGCGGTGGCTCAGGTGCGCGGCGACCTGGCGGTGAGCGAACAGCAGACCCAGCGGCTGGCCAAGGCTGCCGTGCAAATGGAAGGACAGGTGGAGCGCCTCAGCGAACGCTTGGCCGAGGTTGGCCTGGATGCCTATCACCAGCGTGTGTTCGAGCTGGCCCAGGCCGGTGCCCGGCAGATCGGCGAACGCTTCGAAGCTGACATCGAGCAGGGCGTCGTGAGTTTGGCGGATCTGTTCGATCGTCAGTACCGCCCCATTCCCCAGATGCAGCCGCCGCGCTTCACGACGCGTTTCGATCGCTATACCGATGGGGTGTTACCGGACATTCAGGAGCCGTTGCTGCAGCAGCATGAGGGGCTGGTGTATGCCATTGCCTGCACGCCGCAGGGTTATGTGCCGACCCACAACAATGCGTTCAACCAACCGCTGACCGGGGAGCTGCAGCACGACACGGCCTACAATCGCAGCAAGCGCTGTTTCGACGACCGTACCGGCATTCGCTGTGGTAGCCATCAGCAGCGGGTGTTGTTGCAGACCTACACTCGCGATACTGGGGAACTGATGCACGATCTGTCGGTGCCGATCTTCGTCCAGGGCCAGCACTGGGGCGGCCTGCGTCTGGGCTATCGCCCCGAGCCTGGATTGGACTGAAGGGCGCGATCAGCGCTCCAATTGGCGGGCCAATGCGCAGGCATCGACGTGATGTCTGCGAAAACCTTTGACCCGGCCGGTGATGCGGTCGGTGATGTGATAGAAGGCGACTCCGGCGGGGACAACGGTAAAACGAGGCGCGCGAGCGCAGGAAATGCTCCGCGCCTCTCGACGGGTTTCGGTGTTTTCGTGCATATTCATCTCCCTGTAATGCGTATCTGAAGATCGCGGCCCCGTTCTGTCGACGGAGCTGAGGTTGTCTGCCGCTTTTTTCCTGGCGTTTGGCCGTCAGGCATTACGTATCCTTGTTACCGAATCCTGTCGAAGCGTACCGCGTGCACTGGGGAGATGGACGGGAGAAGTACTTCCGGGTTGTCCCCTGGGTCGTATCGCATGGATGCTCCGTCGGCAGGTCCCGGGGCCTACCCGGCTTTGAATTGAAGTGACGACCACCTTGCGCGATCAGGCGCAGGACGGTGGCCGGTTGCAATTGATGTGAGGAGCTTTTCATTGGCAGTCAGTACTCTCGACACACATGCCCTGTTCGCCTTGGGCGACCTGCGCGCCAAGTTGGTCAAGTTGTTCCAGGGGCGTTTCGTCTACGTCACCGAGCAGAATCCCGACGGCCTTTACATGGCCGAAATCGACACCGATGAGGCGATGGTGGTCGATGATAAGCAACGTCTGGAGCTGAAAGTGGGCGACCACTTCCGCGCCGCCGTGTTGCCCAGCCGCGAAGGTGGGAAACTGGAGCTGCGTTTTCGCGATATCAAGTTCAATGTCTACGGCCAGGGCGACTACGCGTTTGTATCTGTCGCGGAAGGTGACGGCATCGTGTTCCGCGAAGGGCAGGGTGTGATGCTGGTGTTCGCAGCGCAGCAGCAAGTGCCGGAAGGTCTGGGCAAACTGCTCAAGGCCGTCACGGGCAAGGTCGCGAAATGGCGCAAGGGTGAGCTGACTACGTTCAAGGCCAGCGAATGAGTGCGCCTTCGCTGGCGCATTCGCGGGCCGCATTTCACCGCGAGCATCAGGCCGCGGCCCGCGAGTTGGCCCAGTACTTGTTGTCGCGCCGTGAAGCGCTGCAGGGCGGGTGGTTGACCTGGGTGGCTGGGCAGCTCTATGCGCTCAGCCCTGCGCCGTTCGCGGCGATGGTGCGCCGTGAACTGGAGCAGTTGAACCAGGGCTGAGCATCAGTTGCCGCGGTCGCGACCGCTGCTGACCTCATCGGGTACGTCTTCGCCACTGGTGCGCTTGCGAAACAGCGCTGCCCGTGCGAGTAGCAGCGTGGTCACCGGGACGGTGATCGACAGCAGGATCGGGATCAGCCAGGCGTGCAGCACGGGGCTTTGCTTGAGGGCCGAGAAGTACAGGATCGACGCCAGCGCGACGCACCACGCACCGATGGTCGAGGCCAGTGCCGGTGGATGCATGCGCTGGAAGTAGTCCTTCAGCCGCACCAGACCGATGGCGCCGATCAGCGCGAACAGGCTGCCGAACAGCAGCAAGGCGGCTACAGACAGCTCCAGCCAGAACGGCAGTTGCACGGATTCGTTCATTCGATCACCTCGCCACGCAGCAGGAACTTGGCCAGGGCGAACGAGCCGACGAAGCCGAACAGGGCGATCAGCAACGCCCCTTCGAAGTAGGTGTCACTGGCGTAGCGGATCCCTAGCACCAGCATCATCAACATGCCCAGGATATACAGATAGTCCAGTGCCAGTACCCGGTCCTGGGCCGACGGGCCGCGGAATAGCCGGATCAGGGCCAGCCCCATCGCCAGGGCGAAGATGAACAGGCTGGCGAGGACGGCGTTGGTCAACAGGCCGCTCATTCGAATATCTCCATCAGCGGGCGTTCGTAGGTGTGCTTGAAGTGCTCGATGAAAGCGGCTTCGTCTTGCAGGTCGAACACGTGCAGGAGCAGGACGCTGCGGTCCAGTGCCAGCTCCGACCAGACAGTACCCGGCACCACTGTGGTAATCATCGACAGTGCGGCCAAGCCGTGGGCGTCGCGCAGTTGCAGTGGGATGTGGACGAAGGCCGAGCGTGGTGGGTGGCGGTGGGCACGCAGCACGCCGCGCGCTACCTGCAGGTTCGACACGATCACGTCCAGGCCCACCCGGCCAATTAGCTTGGCGATGACCCATGGGCGGCGTACGTGGGCATGCTGCGGACGCAGCGGCGCCATCAGGACCGGCGCCAGAACGCCCAGGGCAGTGCCCAGCAGCAGGTTACCGGGGCTCACCGAGAGATTGAGCAGCAGCCACAGCGCGAACAGCGAAAGCGACAGCAGCGGAGCCGGAAACAGGCGATTCATGGCTGGACCTCGGCATTGGCGGTGGTCGGGCCGGGCAGGGGGCGGGTGGCCATGACAGCGTTGATATAGGCGTCCGGTGCCTGCAGGCCGGCTGCGGTGTCCTGGGTATAGCGCAGCAGTGGTTCGGCTTTGAGGCTGAGGAAGACGCACAGGCTCAGCAGAATGACGATGGGAAGGCACTCATAGCGGCGCAGCAGGGGCGAGGGGCGTTCTTCGGGCTTCCAGAAGCGCTGGATGCCGACCCGGCCAAAAGCGATCAGCGCTGCCATGCCTGACAACAGCAGCAGGGTCACCAGGACCCAGCCTGCGGCGCCGAGCGATTGCGTCGGGGCCATGCCCAGGCCCTGCGGGTTGAACAGTGCACTGATCAGGTTGAGCTTGCCGATGAAACCCGACAGCGGCGGCATGCCGATGATCAGCAGTGCGCAGGCGATGAAGCTCAAGCCGAGAAACGCCATGGTCCAGGGAATGATCTGGCCGATCACGGCTTTCTGCTCGTCGTCCAGGTTGATGCCTTTGGGCGGGTGCAGCGATTCGAGCGGTGACGGCATCGCGCCTTCTTCGTCCTCCAGCGGTGCTTCGTTGGCTGAGCGCGAACGTTCCACCAGCTCGGCCAGCAGGAATAGCGCGCACAGCGCCAGGGTCGAGCTTGCCAGGTAGAACAGTGCCGCGCCTGTTAGCAGCGGCTGGCCGAAGCCCACCGCCGCCAGCAGGGTGCCGGCCGACACCAGGATGCTCAGCGCGGCCAGACGCTCCAGGCGTTGGGCCGCGAGGATCGATACCGCTGCGATGGCCAGTGTCGCCAAGCCGCCGTACACCAGCCAGTCGCCACCAAAGTGCGCCGACGCACCTGCTTGCCCGGAGAACAGCAGGCTCCACAGACGCAGCACGGCGTACAGCCCAACCTTGGTCATGATCGCGAATAGGGCCGCCACCGGCGCACTGGCCGAGGAGTATGCCGGTACCAGCCAGAAGTTCAGCGGCCAGATACCGGCCTTGGCCAGGAATGCCATGGCCAGGATCGCTGCACCGGCGTGCAGCAGGCCACGGTCGGCTTCCGGCACCAGCGGGATCTTCAAGGCGAGGTCGGCCATGTTGAGGGTGCCGGTCACCCCATAGAGCATTGCCGCGCCCACTAGGAATAACGATGAGGCAAACAGATTGACAGCGATGTAGTGCAGACCGGCCTTGACCCGCGCGCGGCCCGAGCCGTGCAGTAGCAAACCGTAGGAGGCCGCCAGCAGCACTTCGAAGAACACGAACAGGTTGAACAAGTCGGCGGTGAGAAAGGCGCCGTACAGGCCCATCAACTGGATCTGGAACAGTGCATGGAAACTGGCGCCGGCGCCATCCCAGCGGGCGCGGGCGAACAGCAGGGCACAACTGCCGACAATGCCGGTCAGCACCAGCAGCAGCGCCGAGAGGTGGTCGACCACTAGCACGATGCCAAAGGGTGCAGCCCAGTTGCCGGGCAGGTAGACCCCAATCGACTCGGCCTGGCCCTGGTTGCGCACCCAGATCAGCAGCGATACGGCAATCGCCAGGCCGGCGAACGTGGACAGCAAATTCAGGCGGGCCTTCATCCAGCGGTGCTTTTCGCCGATCAGCAGCATCAAGGCAGCGGTGAGCAGCGGCAGCAGAATTGGTGCGATGATCAGTTGGTTCAGGCCACTCATTCCTCACGCTCCCGGCCATCGACATGGTCGGTGCCCGTGAGGCCGCGCGAGGCCAGCAGCACGACCAGGAACAACGCGGTCATCGCAAAACTGATGACAATGGCGGTGAGCACCAGGGCCTGGGGCAGTGGGTCGGTGTAATGCAGAAGATCCTGGGTGACGCCTTCCTTGATGATCGGTTCCTTGCCGATGAACAGGCTGCCCATGCTGAAGATGAACAGGTTGACCCCGTACGACAGCAGGCACAGACCCATGATCACCTGGTAGGTGCGTGGGCGCAGGATCAACCAGACCCCGGAGGCGGCGAGTACACCGATGGCGACTGCGATGACTTCTTCCATCAGGCGGCTCCTGCTTGGCTGGACTTGGCGGGGTTACCGGGCCGATAGGCACGTACCGACTGGTGAGCCAGTGCGGTGAGGATGAGCAGGGTCGAGCCGACCACCACGCTGAACACGCCGATGTCGAAGAACAGTGCGCTGGCGACGTGCACGTCACCGAGCAGCGGTAGTTGCAAATGGGCGGTGTGGGTGGTCAGGAACGGGTAGCCGAGCAGCATCGCACCGGCGCCGGTGAGCGTTGCGCAGAGCAAGCCGGTACCCATCCAGCGCAGCGGGCGCAGGCTCATCTGTGCCTCGACCCATTGGGTGCCCGCAACCATGTACTGGAGGATGAACGCCACCGACATCACCAGGCCTGCGACGAAGCCGCCGCCGGGTTGGTTGTGGCCACGCATGAACAGGTACATCGAAACCAGTAGGGCGATCGGCAGCAGCAGGCGTACCAGCGCGGCCGGAACCATCATGAAGCCCAACGCGGTGTCGGTGGCATGACGCGGGTTGACCAGGTCGGTGACCACGTCTGGCGCCAACTGGCGTTGCTGGGCCGGTAACTGCATGCTCTCCTTCGGTGGGCGGAAGCGGCGTAGCAGGGCGAACACGGTCAGCGCTACGGCCACCAGCACCGTGACTTCGCCCAGGGTGTCGAAGCCACGGAAGTCCACCAGCATGACGTTGACCACGTTGGTGCCACCGCCTTGGGGCAGGGCGCGGCTGAGGTAGAACGAGGAGATGTCGTTGGGGGTCTGTCGGGTCAGCATCGCATATGACAGCAACGCCATGCCGCCGCCGACCAGTACCGCCAGCACCAAGTCACGCAAGCGGCGCAGGCGGGCGCGGTCCTGGCTGCCTGGCAGTGGCGAGACGCCTTCGATACGCCGGGGCAGCCAGCGTAGCCCGAGCAGCAGCAAGACGGTGGTCACCACCTCCACGGCCAGTTGCGTGAGGGCCAGGTCAGGGGCCGAGAACCAGACGAAGGTGATGCAGGTCATCAGGCCGCACACGCTGACCATGATCAGCGCCGCGAGACGGTGGTACTTGGCCTGGTAGGCCGCGCCGATGGCACAGGCAATGGCGATCAGCCAGAGCGCGACGAACACCCCGGAACCCGGGATCTTAGGTCGCTCGCCCCAGCTCAGGCCGGTGTACAGCAACGGGGTGAGGCCGGCGATGAAGGCCGCCAGCACCAGCATGAACAGTTGCTTTTGCAGGCGGCGAGTGGTCAACACCTGCTCGATGTGCCGCGCGAGCAGCATCAGGCGTACCAGGCCGTGTTCGAACAGGCGCTTGCCGTTGAAACGCTCGATCAGTGGCGGGTAGGCGAAGCGACCGCGCTGGAACTGCTTGCGCAACACCAGGTAGAGCGCAATGCCACCGCTCATGGCGATCAAGCTCATGATCAGCGGTGCGTTCCAGCCATGCCAGATGGCCAGGCTGTATTCAGGTAGGGTGTCACCGACCACTGGTAATGCGGCGGCGGCTAGTAGAGGGCCTACCGATTGCGCGGGGAAGATACCGACCACCAGGCAGGTGAGAACCAGCAGTTCAACCGGAGCACGCATCCAGCGCGGCGGCTCGTGGGGGATGTGAGGCAAGTCTTGAGCGGTGGGCCCGAAGAACACATCGACCGTGAAGCGCAGCGCGTACGCGACGCTGAAGGTGCCGGCCAGGGTGGCAATGACTGGCAGTGCGGCTTCGACCCAGGCGGTGGAGCTGATGAACACGGTTTCGGCGAAGAACATCTCCTTGGAGAGGAAACCGTTCATCAATGGCACCCCGGCCATCGAGGCGCTGGCCACCATGGCCAGGGTGGCGGTGAACGGCACCAGTCGGAACAGGCCGCTGAGACGGCGGATGTCACGGGTACCGCTCTCGTGGTCGATGATGCCCGCGGCCATGAACAGCGAGGCCTTGAACGTGGCGTGGTTGAGAATGTGGAATACCGCCGCGACTGCGGCCAGTGGGCTATTGAGGCCCAGCAGCAGGGTAATCAGGCCCAGGTGGCTGATGGTCGAGTAGGCCAGCAGGCCCTTGAGGTCGTTCTGGAACATCGCCGCGAAGGCGCCCAGCAACAACGTGGCGGCACCGGCGCCACCGACGATCCAGAACCACTCCTCGCTCCCCGACAGCACCGGCCATAGGCGTGCGAGCAGGAACACCCCGGCTTTGACCATGGTTGCCGAGTGCAGGTAAGCCGAAACCGGGGTCGGCGCGGCCATGGCGTGGGGCAGCCAGAACTGGAACGGGAACTGCGCGCTCTTGCTCAGTGCACCGACCAGGATCAGAGGCAGCAAGACCGGGTACAGGGCGTGCTGGCGAATCAGGTCGCCGGCGGCCAGCACCTTGTCCAGGTCATAGCTTCCGACTACATGGCCGAGCAGCAGTGCGCCGACCAGCAGGCACAGTCCACCCGCGCCGGTGACCATCAATGCCATGTAGGCGCCGCGGCGCGCGTCGGCACGGTGATGCCAGTAACCGATCAGCAAGAATGAGAACAGGCTGGTGAGTTCCCAGAAGAACACCAGTTGGATCAGGTTGCCCGAGATCACCAGCCCGAGCATGGCGCCCATGAATGCCAGGAAAAAGGCGAAGAAGCGTGGTACTGGATCTTGTGGCGACATGTAGTAGCGCGCGTAGAGCGACACCAATGTGCCGATGCCCATGATCAGCAGGCTGAACAGCCAGGCGAAGCCGTCCATGCGCAGGACCAGGTTCATGCCCAGGCTCGGCAGCCAGAGGAACTCTTCACGGATGACGCCACCATGGGCGACCTGTGGGTACAGCAACGCCACCTGCACGGTACCCACCAGCGCGACGAGCCCGGCCAGGATGGATTCGGCGTTACGTGCGTTGTGCGGCAGGACGGCCGCCAGGCAACTGCCCACGAAGGGAAGAAGCAATAGCACAATCAATGACATAGCGTTCTGATCTGAAAAGTTTGTCAAGGATCATACGTGCCGGGTGGGGGATCACCAACACGCAAGCGGTTGCGAAATCCTACAAATGCGCTGTGACAAGGTGTTTTTTTATAACAGCTTTTTACAAAGCATAGCGGGAACCGAGGGATTCACCGACCCGCTTCGCGCTCAGGGGCATCGCCCTCGACACGCGTGCTGGCCTTGCTTGCGCGCCGCACTTTCAGTTCGCTGATCACCACCGCCATGACGATCAGTACGCCGCCGAGCAGCGCCACGCCGGGCAGTCGCTCACCGGCGAGGCGCCCGACCACTCCGGCCCAGACCGGCTCGCCGGCGTAGATCAAGGTGGCGCGGGTCGGCGAAACGGACTGCTGCGCCCAGTTCATCGCCACTTGGATCACCGCGCTCATCGCACCTAGGCCGATGGCGCTGCCCATAAGCAGCCAGGAAAACTCGGGCAGGCGCTCCTGAGTCGGCACGATCATCAAGAAGGCCAGCGCCGACGCGGTGGTCAGTTGGACCACGGTGACCCGACGGACATCTACGTGGCCTGCGTAGCGACTGATCAGAATGATCTCGGCAGCGATGGCCACGGCGCTGACCAAGGTCACCAGTTCACCTTCGCTGAAGTGCAAGGTCCCACCTTCGGGGCCTGCCAGCAGCATCAGGCCGACGAAGGCCAGGCAGATACCCAGGCTCGGCATCAACCCCGGGCGACGCCCCAGCACTAGCCACTGTAGCAACGGTACGAACGGCACGTAGAGTGCGGTGATGAACGCCGACTGGCTGCTGTTGATGGTTTGCAGGCCCATCGTCTGCAAGCCGTAGCCGAGCATGATGGTGACGCCGATCAGCAGGCCTGCCTTGAGTTCGGTAAAGGTCAAGCCCGGCAACGCCCGCGCCGATACCAGGCCGACGAACAGTGCGGCGGCGGCGAAGCGCAGGCCGACGAAGAACATCGGGCCGCTGACGCTCATGACGTTGTGCACGATGAGGAACGTGCCGCCCCACAGCATGGTGATGAACACCAGCACCAGTTCAGCCTTGCTCAGGCGGAAGGTGACGGCGGGCTTGTCTGGGGCGGTGTAATTCATGGCCTTGCGTACTCGACAGGGGCGGCGCACAATTCGTCGCAAAGTGTGCAGTATACTGCGCAACCCTAGCAAGTGAGCAATATAGTGCACAAAGACTCCCTACACCGGGCCTCGGTGCTGCAACATGTCAGTCAGAATGTCCGTCGCCTGCGCGGTGATGCCGGGCTGAGCCAGGCTGCCCTGGCTGAGCGCTCTGGTGTCAGCAGAAGGATGCTGGTGGCGATCGAGGCGGGCGAAAAGAATGTCAGCCTCACCACCCTCGACCTGATTGCCGATGCCCTCGGCGTTGCATTCAGCACCCTGATCCAGGCGCCTGATCAGCGCGATCCGAGTCGCATCGACGAGCTGGCCTGGGCCGGCGAGCACCCAGGTAGCCGCGCGGTACTGCTGGGCAGCAGCATCGCACGGCGCGAGGTGGAGCTGTGGGAATGGACCCTGGCTCCTGGCGAGCACTATGCCAGTGAGGCGGATGCTGCCGGCTGGAGCGAACAGATCTACGTCGCCGAAGGGCAGTTGACTCTCTTGGTGGAGGACACCGAGCATCGTCTATGTAGCGGCCAATTCCATGTGTTCCCTAGCAATTGCCGCTACGCCTACCGTAACGATGGCGTGCTGCCGGTGCGCTTCGTGCGCAACGTCGTGATCTGAGCCTTCAGTCGTCGAGCAATTCGTCGGTGCTGGCCACCCTGGCGTAAGCAAAGGCCAGCGCGGCCATGGCCGAGGCGTGTACGTCGCCAGCCGCCACCTGTTTATTATCAAAATCCAGTGCGAGGGTGGCGCAGGCGTCATGCGCCACGCTTACCTGGTAGCCGAAATCAGCCGCAGCACGGGCAGCGGCATCGATGCACATGTGGCTCATGCTGCCGGCAAGGGTCAATGCGGTGACGTCGTGTTGGTCGAGCAGTTGCTTGAGGTTGGTGTCGCGAAAACTGTTGACCTGATGCTTGAGTACCACTGCTTCGCCGTCGGTGGGGGTTACCTTGGGATGTATTTGTGCGCCGTGGGAACCGGGGGCGAAGAACGGCGCATCGGCGCTGTCGAACTCATGGCGTACGTGGATCACCAAATCGCCCCGCTCGCGGGCAGCGGCCAGCAGCCGCACGGCATTGTCAGCGGCGGCGTCGGCACCGTGCAGGGCCCATTTGCCACCTGGGAAGTAGTCATTCTGGATATCGATCAGGATTAGCGCCTGCTTGCTCATGT
This sequence comes from Pseudomonas sp. NY15463, assembly GCF_048068415.1. Classification (NCBI taxonomy): domain Bacteria; kingdom Pseudomonadati; phylum Pseudomonadota; class Gammaproteobacteria; order Pseudomonadales; family Pseudomonadaceae; genus Pseudomonas; species Pseudomonas sp. NY15463. Next base: position 4,721 of record NZ_JBLUQD010000007.1, on the reverse strand, counting down.
TTGTCTCCTATTGCGGTCGTGGTGAACGGTTACCGGTCTACGCCTAGTCATTTCGTCTTGGCGGTGTGTGAGTGTCAGCCGGGGTGGGGGCCAGGCCCTTCCTCGGCCAAGTGATCCTGATGGTTGCGCAGCGGGCACTCCTTGAGCGACAGGCAGCCGCAGCCGATGCAGCCATCGAGTTGTTCGCGCAGCATGCTCAGTGCCTCGATACGCTGGTTCAGGTCTTCACGCCAGTGCTGCGACAGGCGCTGCCAGTCCTCGGCAGTGGGGGTGTGGTCGCGGGGCAGGGCCGCCAGTGCCTGGGCGATATCGGCCAAGGGAATGCCCAGGCGTTGGGCCATCTTGATCACCGCTACGCGGCGCAGTGCCGCGCGTGGATAGCGGCGTTGGTTGCCGCTGTTGCGGGTACTGTGGATCAGCCCCTTGGTTTCATAGAAGTGCAGTGCCGTCACCGCTACGCCGCTGCGTGCGGCCAGTTGGCCGACACTGAGCAGGCGCTCGGCGCTGGGTATGAGCTGCATGTGAGAAAATCCTTGACCTTGAGTTAACTCAAGGTTTTAACCTGCGCGGCACTAGGCTGCAACTGCCCCGAGCGAGGAGACGTACCATGACGGCGAATGCCCATTCCCTGTGGTTTACCCAAATGATCGAGTACGACGTGCCACCTGCCCGCCAGGCCGAGTTGGCCAACGCTCTGGCGGCGCGCAGCGAGCAACTGGCGCGGCGTTGCGAGGGCTTGGAGAGCGTGAGCATTCAGGCCAGCGATGATGGTTGCCGGGTGCTCCAGTCGTTGCAGTGGCGTTCGCGCCGGGCGTGGACGAGCGCTTGTGCGCTGTTCGCCGATGAGCCGTTCCTGGCGCTGCTGAGCCAGCACCAGGCGCGGGGCGTAAATTTTTCGGCGTACCAGGCCTTGCGCAATTGGGTGCGGGGCGCCGATGGTGGCTTGCACTGTGAGGTCGCTGGCGCTCGGGCATAGCCGTGTATCGATCAACTTCTTCCACTCATTGCCGCTTCAGGCTTGTGGCCAGTTGCAGGCGCATGGCTCAGTCATAACGGCAAAGAAGTGTTCAGCCCCCCGTTAACTGGAATTGATTGGCAGTAGGTGACGTTGATGCAGCAAACCCCGCTTGTATGTCGCCTGCGTGATTGCGAGCGCTGGCCGGGTGTTTCATTATCGATGGCCTGGATCCGTCGAGATGAGCCTGCAGGAGTGCGCATGAACAGTCAGTCCCCCCTTCTGGAAAGTGTGCCGGCGCGCCTGGCGCGTTTGCGCGAGGTGATGGCTCGGGAGGGTGTCGATGCCCTGCTGGTGCCGTCGGCCGACCCGCATCTCTCCGAGTACTTGCCCGGTTACTGGCAGGGGCGTCAGTGGTTGTCTGGCTTCCACGGTTCGGTTGGAACCTTGGTGGTGACTGCGCAGTTCGCCGGGCTTTGGGTCGACAGCCGCTACTGGGAACAAGCCGAGCAGGAGTTGCAGGGCAGTGGCATCGAGCTGATGAAGCAGCGGCCAGGTCAGCCGGGCGCGTTGGAGTGGTTGGGCGAGCAGGCGCCAGCCCATGGTGTCGTGGCGGTGGATGGTGCGGTGCTGGCCTTGGCAGCCGCGCGCCAGTTGGGCGAGCGTTTGAAGGCGCGCGATGTGCGGCTGCTGACGCATCTCGATCTGCTCGGTCAGGTATGGACGGATCGTCCTTCGTTGCCTGCCAACCCGGTGTATCAGCATCTGAGCCCTCATGCCACGGTCAATCGTGCGGAAAAGCTCGCCATACTGCGCCAGACCCTGCGTGAGAAGGGCGCTGACTGGCACTTCATCGCGACCCTCGATGACATCGCCTGGTTGTTTAACCTGCGCGGTAGCGATGTTTCCTACAATCCGGTGTTTGTCGCCTTTGCTTTGATCAGCCAGGATGCGGCGTTGTTGTTCGTCGGAGCCGATAAAGTCGATGATCATCTGCGCCAAGTGTTGGCCGCTGACGGTATCGAGGTGCGCCGTTACGAAGAGATTGGCAAGGCCCTGGCCGCCATCGAATCAGGTCGTAGCCTGTTGCTGGATCCGGCGCGGGTCACGTGTGGGTTGTTGGACGGTGTCGATGAAGGAGTGCGATGGGTGGAGGGCATCAACCCCACCACGTTGAGCAAGTCGCGCAAGGGGGAGGAGGATTTGCTGCACATCCGTCAGGTGATGGAGCAGGATGGCGCGGCGCTTTGCGAGTTTTTTGCCTGGTTCGAGGCGCATCAGGGGCAGGAGCGCATTACCGAATTGACGATCGACGAGCGCCTGAGCGCTGCGCGTGCGCGCCGGCCGGGCTTTGTATCCCTGAGTTTTTCGACCATTGCTGCTTTTAATGCCAATGGCGCGATGCCGCATTATCGTGCGACCGAACAGTCCCACGCGGTCATCGAAGGCGACGGCCTTTTGTTGATCGATTCGGGCGGTCAGTACCTGGGTGGCACCACCGATATCACGCGAATGGTGCCGATCGGCGAACCTTCGAAGGCCCAGAAGGCCGATTGCACCCGAGTGCTCAAAGGCATGATCGCGCTGTCGCGGGCGCGTTTTCCGCGGGGTATCCTATCGCCCTTGCTCGATGCGATTGCCCGAGCGCCGATCTGGGCGGATCAAGTTGACTACGGACATGGTACCGGGCACGGCGTGGGGTACTTCATGAACGTGCACGAGGGGCCGCAGGTCATCGCTTTCCAGGCCGCAGCCACGCCCCAGACGGCAATGCAGCCGGGGATGATCAGTTCCATCGAGCCGGGAACCTATCGGCCTGGAGAGTGGGGCGTGCGGATCGAGAACCTGGTGGTCAATCGGGAGGCAGGTAGCAGTGCCTTTGGGGATTTCCTTGAGTTCGAGACGCTGACTCTGTGCCCCATCGATACCCGTTGCTTGCTCCCTGAGCTGCTCGGGCGCGAGGATACTGCTTGGTTGAATCGGTATCACTGGACCGTGCGTGAGCGGCTCTCGCCATTGTTATCCGGTGACGCGCTGCAATGGCTGGAGCAGCGCACTGCGGCGATCTGATAGTGGCGGGTGGACGAATGATGGCAGCCGCTGGCTGCCCTTTGTGCGTTCTACTTGCAGATCACGATCATGCTACGACTGGTGTAGCCAGCCGGGTTGATGCCGAAAATATAGTCCCCTGGCTCTTCGTCGCTGTCGCCTGAGCGGGCAATGACCTTATAGCCCTTGCTGCAGGCGCTGTCAGCCTTGGCATAGCATTTGTCCCAGGATGAAGAGAGCCCCGAGCAATTGATATGCAGGCCCTTTTTCCCGCGCTTGACCTCGGTCTTGGCTGTCGCGGCACATCCAGCTATGGCCAAGATGGCCAGGATGAGCAAAATACGTTTCATTCCTGTCCTTATGGGCCCGACTGCTTGATCGGACCTGTCGTCAGCGCTTCGGCTCTTCCCTGATTTTCCCCTGCATCCCTTTGCAGCCAAGTAGATAGCGTCTTGATTATGATTTTGTGACAGCTTAAGGCAGCGTTGTGCGCGGGTACAAGACCATAAGCGCGCAGATGAAAGTATTTCTCAAGTCAGTCCGCCGCCATCGGCGGCACTGCATCGCGCTTCATCGACAGTGTTGCGCCCACGGACGCGGTGATGATGGCGAGGATGGCTAGCCATTGCCACAGGGTTAGCTGCTCGCCGAGGAATAACAGGCCAGAAAGGGCGCCGAAGGCCGGTTCTATACTCATTAATGTACCGAAGGTGCGGGCGGGCATGCGTGTCAGGGCGACCATTTCCAGGCTGTAGGGCAGTGCAGTGGAGAGGACCGCGACTGCCAGTGCCACCGGTAGCAATGCGGGAGTCAGCAGGGCGCTGCCGGCATGCAGCATGCCGATCGGGGCCACGAACAACGCCGCGATCACCACACCCAGGGCTGCGGTCTGGATACCGTTCTCGGCACCGGCACGTTGCCCGTAAAGAATGTAAAGCGCCCAGCAAACGCCCGCGCCCAGAGCATAGAGTGCGCCTACCGGATCGATGCCGCCTCCGGCTTGGCCCACGGGAATCAACAGCAGCAGCCCGGCCACGGCCAAGGCGATCCACACGAAGTCAAGCGCCCGTCGAGACGCCAACAGCGCGACGGTCAATGGGCCGGTAAATTCCAGGGCGACGGCAATGCCCAGAGGTACGCTGCGCAGTGACATATAGAAGAGGAAGTTCATGCCGCCCAAGGCCATGCCGTAGATAATCACGCTGCGCAATGTGCTGGCATCCAGGCGGGCGCGCCAAGGGCGCAGTAGCAAGAGCATGATGATGCTGGCAAAGATCAGTCGCAACGTAGTTGTGCCTTGAGCGCCCACTATCGGAAACATGCTCTTGGCCAGCGAAGCCCCCGACTGGATGGATGCCATGGCGATCAGCAGCAGCCCGATGGGGAAGAGTGTGGCGGTCAGGCTGCGCGTTTGCGTGTTCATTATAAAGAAGGGGTCCGTGGTTGTTCGTGCGATTGAGCAATATAGTGCGCAATTTGCCCCGTGATTCGCAAGGAGCGGTATTAATGCGCCTATTTTGAAAATAAGGGTTGACGGGGTTTCAGATCCCCTTATAATGCGCCCCACTTCCAGCGACAACGGAACGCGAAACTCCTTGAGAATCAACGAGTTAAGCGATTCGGAAGGTTCTGGAAGTGCTACGGTCAGTTGATCGAAGCGGTGAAAAAGGTGGTTGACAGCAGGTTGTAACGCTGTATGATTCGCCTCCCGCTACGA